>DASYMZ010000086.1:0-26528 GCA_036008805.1 Gemmatimonadaceae bacterium | reverse complement strand
GGGGACGGACTCCTGGGGACGGACTCCTGGGGACGGACTCCAGGGGACGGACTCGCGACTCCGTCCCCAGGAGTCCGTCCCCCTGCCCGTCCCCCTGCCTTGCCCGACTTATCTTCCCCGCCGTGGAAAACCTCACCCACTCTCTCGTCGGCGCCACGCTCGCCGAGCTCGCGCTTCCCGGCGGCGCGAGCCGCGCGCAGCGACGCACCTTCTTCATCACGGGTGTGCTCGCCGCGAATCTGCCCGATGCGGATCTGCTCTACACGCGGATCACCCCCGCGCCCCTCGGCAGTCTGCTCCATCATCGCGGACACACCCACACGATCGGCGGACTGGTCGCGCTCGCACTGCTGTTCGGCGCGGCCGCGCTCGTTCCCGTGGTGCAACGCACGATCGCGCCCGTGCGCGCGCGGTGGTGGGCGCTCGTCGTCGTCGCGCTCGTGAGCCATCTCGTGCTCGATTCCTGGAACAGCTACGGCGTGCATCCGTTCTGGCCATTCGACTCACGGTGGATCTACGGCGACGCGATCTTCATCGCCGATCCCTGGCTCTGGCTGCTGCTCGGCGTGTCGGTCGCGCTGAACATGCAGCAGCGGCGCGCCGGCGCGCTGCTCGGCGCGGGGCTCGTCGTCATCGTCGCGGTCGCGGCGTGGCGTCGCGTCGTGCCGGTCGTCGCGGCCGGTGCGCTCGTCGCGAGCGCGGTCGTGATGGTGCTGGTCATGCTCCACTGGGCTCCGCGTCGGCGCGCCGCATCGGCGCTCGCGCTCACGGCGCTCTACGTCGCCGCGATGTTCGGAGTGCGATCGCGCATTCGCGAGCGTGTGATCTCGGCGCAGCGCCCGGCGCCGAGCGCGCGGGTGATCGACCTCGTGCTGAGTCCCGAGCCGGCGAACCCTCTCTGCTGGAGCATGTTGCTGCTCGCGGCCGACGAGACGGCCGGCTCGCTCGTGACGACGGCAGGTACCACGTCGGCGGTCGGGACGTCGGGCTGCGGAAAGCGCGCGTCGGCGCAGGCCTGGGACCAGCCAGCGCGGCAGGCGCTCGCGGCGCTGCGCGACCGCTATCGGCGCGACTGCTGGACGCGCGCGTGGCTGCAGTTCGGACGAGCCCCCGAGCTGCAGCCATACGCCATCGGCGACTCGAGATATGGCGGCGCCGATGGCGGCTTCACGACGATGCTGCTGCGCCCGCCGAGTGAGCACGCGTGCCCGGCGCATCTGACCCCATGGACGCCACCGCGCTCCGATCTGCTCGAAGGACCTCCGAGCTAGATCGCCAAGATTCCCCTATGGATTGCGCGGGCGGCGCCTGACCATCTCGGTTGCCGCGCTCAACCGCTCCAGATACGCCGACGCCGATTCGTCGGCCGCGCGTGACGGAAGGAGAAAGGCCGGATCATCCGGCTGTTCGGCGCTGCGATCCGGCGGCTCGTCGACCATCAGATCGCCCCCTCTCGACTCGACGGCCCGCTCGAACGCCTCGACCGCCTCGAGCAGGCGCACGATCTCCTCTGGCGTCTCGTCGTCGTGGACCGCGACGCCGCGCTGCCGCAGCCGGCCCGCGATGTCCTGGGTCACGCGGGCGACGTCGCGATCGTCGTCCCGGGGAGCGCTGGCCGGCTGAATCATCTCTCGTCTCCAAAATCGTAAGGAATGGCCGTCTGGCGGCATCCTCCCGATGCAATGCGCGAGCCGGGCCCGGCCGATGCGCACCCAAGCACTCCGCCTCGGCGGTGTCAACGTTTGGCGAGCTCGTGGTGTCCAATGGCCGGCACTCGGCGATCGGACGTTCCGAGATTCGTGACCGCGACTGCCGGCGCGACAGTTCATGATTTCGTAATGAAGGCCGCATTGCCAGGTGGTTCCGGCGCGTCTAAGGTAGGTGGCCGTCGTCGCCCGTTCGTTCACTCTCTCGTGTGAGTCCGCGATGCAACAGCTTCGCAAGCACTGGCTGCCGCTCGTCGTCGCCGCGGTCGCTCTCGTCGTGTCCGTCGCGTGGATGAAGTGGCCGGGCAGTGCGTCCGCCGCGGAAGCCTCTCTCACCGCTCCCGTGAAGCTCGGCGACTTCCGCGTCGTCGTCACGACCACCGGTGAGCTGCGCGCGAGGAAGTTCGTCCAGGTGAGCGGACCAGCCACCGCGCAGAGCGTCCAGGTCTACCAGACGAAGATCTCCTCGATCGTTCCCGAAGGATCGGTGGTGAAGGAGGGGGACGTGATCGCGGAGCTCGACAAGCAGCCCGTCGCCGCCAAGATCGCCGACGTGACGCTCAGCCTGCAGAAGGCGCAGGCCGACTTCACGAGCGCGCAGCTCGACTCCGCGCTCAACCTCGCGCAGGCGCGCGAGGACGTGCGCACCGCCGAGTTCGCCCTCGAGGAGAAGAAGCTCGCGCGCGAGCAGGCCAAGTACGAGGCGCCGACGATCAAGCGGCAAGCCGAGATCGACTACGAGAAGGCGCAGCGCGCGCTCGAGCAGTCCAAGCGCAACCTGCTCACCAAGACCAAGCAGGCGATGGCGAAGATGTCGTCGGTCGGCGCGGATCTCGGCCGGCAGGAGAACAACCTGAAGAATCTCCAGCTCGTGCGCGACAACTTCTCGGTGCGCGCGCCGGCGCCGGGCATGGTCATCTACGTGCGCGAATGGAACGGCAAGAAGAAGGGAGTCGGCTCCATGTGGAACGCGTGGGAGTCCACCGTCGCCACGCTTCCCGATCTCACCCAGATGGAGTCGGACACCTACGTCAACGAGGTGGACGTCCGGAAGCTCTCGCTCGGGCAGAAGGTCGACATCTCGCTCGACGCTGATCCGTCGAAGAAGCTCGCGGGAACGGTGACGCACATCGCGAACGTCGGCGAGCAGCGTCCCAACCAGGACTCGAAGGTGTTCGAGGTGAAGATCGACATCGCCACGCCGGACACCACGCTGCGGCCGGGGATGACGACCGCCAACGCGATCGTCACGGCGACGGTGCCGAAGGTGCTGTCGGTGCCGCTCGAGTCGGTGGTGAACGAAGGCGGCTTCTCGTACGTGTTCAAGAAGAGCGGCCGTGCCACGGTGCGGCAGATGGTCGAGACGGGCGCGATGAACGACAACGAGATCGTCGTGAAGCGCGGGCTGTCGGCGGGCGAGCAGGTGCTGCTCACGCCACCCTCGGACAAGACGGGGATCAGCACCGAGATCATCAAGGGGCTCCAGCCCGTCACCGCGCCAGTCGCGGGCGGCGACACGGCGCTCGGCAAGAAGACTCCGGCGAAGGCCGCGCCGACAGGTCCCGCTCCCGCGCCCGTGCCGGCAGCTCCCGCGCCGGCCGCGAAGGCGAAGGCGTGAGCGCATGACGTCGATCCCGCTACCCACGTCGGCGGCGGCGCTCTCCACGCGTGCGCGCGCGCTGCTCGCGCACGTGGTGTTCAGCTCGGGCATCGCGGCGGAGGCGGTGGTGCACAACAAGCTGCGGGCGAGCCTCACCTCGCTCGGCATCCTGTTCGGCGTCGCGTCGGTCATCGCGATGCTCGCGATCGGCAATGGCGCGGAGCAGGAGATCCTCGCGCAGATGAAGCTCCTCGGCGCCAACAACGTGGTCGTCACGCCGATCGTGGAGCAGAAGGAAGGAAAGGTCGAGAAGGACGACGGCAAGAAGCAGTCGAAGAAGTTCTCGCCCGGGCTGAGCTACCTCGACGCGCAGGCGATCAAGGCCGCGATCCCCGCCGTCGGCGCGACCAGCAGCGAGGTCGTCGTGAACAGCGTGATCACCCGCGAGGGGCATCACCGCTCGGGCAAGATCGTCGGGGTCGACCCGAGCTACTTCGACGTGATGAACATGCAGCTCGCCGAAGGCGCGGGCTTCGCGAATCTGCACTTCGCGCGGGCCACGCCGGTGGCCGTGATCGGGCAGGGAGTGAAGTCGCGCTTCTTCACGACGGAAGATCCGCTCGGCCACCCGATCAAGGTGGGCAACGAGTGGCTCACGATCGTCGGCGTGCTCCAGGACCGGAAAGTCTCGAGCGAGTCGGCCAAGCGGCTCGGCATCCGCGACGCCGACATGGACGTCTACGTCCCCCTCCCCACGATGCTGCTGCGCTTCCGCAATCGGAGCGAGGTGACGCAGAGCGACATGGAGGTCGCGGCGAACCAGGACAACTCCGCGGACTCGTCGCAGACCGAAGACCAGCGCACCGAGAAGAAGAACTATCACCAGCTCGACAAGGTGGTCGTGCAGGTGACGAAGTCCACCGACGTGACCGCGGTGTCGGAGGTCGTCCGCCGGATGCTCCAGCGCCGCCACAACGACGTGACCGACTTCGAGATCACCGTGCCCGAGCTGCTGCTCAAGCAGGAGCAGCGCACCAAGAACATCTTCAACATCGTCCTCGGCGCCATCGCGTCCATCTCGCTCGTCGTCGGCGGGATCGGGATCATGAACATCATGCTCGCGTCGATCCTCGAGCGCATCAAGGAGATCGGCGTGCGGCGCGCGATGGGCGCGACGCAGGGCGAGATCATGGCGCAATTCCTGACCGAGGCGGTGATGATCAGCGTGGCCGGCGGCGTGGCCGGCATCATCCTCGGCGTCGTCTTTGCCTCGATGATCGAGCGCATCGCGCACATCAGCACAATCGTCTCAGGGCTCTCGGTCGTTCTCGCGTTCGGCGTCAGCGTCGCCGTCGGCCTCGTCTTCGGGATCGTGCCCGCGTCGAACGCGGCGAAGCAGGATCCCATCGTCTGCCTGCGGTACGAGTAGCAGGCCCGTTGCCCCACGGGCGGCCGTCGCCGCCACTGCTCTCGAGCCGAAAAATCTCATGCGCTCGCGTCACCTCGCTCTGCTGCTCGCGCTCGCGTGCCCGCTCTCGCTCCTCGCGCAGGGCGCGCCGGCACCCAACCCGAACGCGCTCACCCTGCAGGACGCCATCGCGATGGCGCAGCAACAGGGGCCGCTCGCACAGGTCGCGCGCAGCGGCCGCGACGTCGCGCGCTGGCGCGACCGGGCGTTCAATGCGCGCCTGTTGCCGCAGCTCTTTCTCAACGGTGACGCGGCCAACCTGAACCACGGCATCAACCCGATCACGCTGCCAGACGGGTCGACCCAGTTCATCGGCCAGTCGCAGAATCAGTCCTCGCTCACGCTCGGCTTCAGCCAGGCGATCCCGCTCACCGGCGGCACGATCTCCGTCGGCTCGCAGGTGAGCCGCATCGACCAGTTCGGGTCGCAGAACACCAAGTTCTATCAGACGTCGCCGATCGTCGTGAGCCTGCGCCAGGATCTGTTCCGGCCGCGCACGGTGGTGTGGGACGAGCGGGTGGAGGCAGCGAGCTTCCGGTTGGCCGAGCGCGGCTATCTCGAGGCACGAGAGGACGTGGCGGGCAACACGGCCGACGCCTTCTTCAACCTGTACGCACAGCAGGTCACGCTGGCGAACGCGTCGAAGAACGTCGCGGTGAACGACACGCTGTTCACGCTCAACAAGGGGCGGTACGAGGTCGGCAAGATCGGTGAGAACGATCTGCTCAAGAGCGAGCTCGCCCTGCTGCGCGCGCGCGCCGCGGTGGACGACGCTCGGCTCGCGCGCGATCGGGCCGAGGCCGCGCTGCGACGGCTGATCGCCTATCCGGAGGGGCGGCCCCTCGCGATCGTCACGCCCGACTCGATCCCGATCATCGACGCCGACCCCGACGTCGCCGTGAAGCAGGCGCTCAAGAACTCGAGCACGATGGAGCTCAACCAGCTCGACGCCGTGCAGGCGAAGCGCGGCGAAGGCCTCGCCAGGGCGAACAACCGGTTCAATGCGCAGGTCGCCGCGAGCGTGGGCTTCAACCAGACCGCGCAGGGGTTCGGGCAGGCGTACGAGAGTCCGCTCGGCAAGCAGGCGCTCACCGTCGGCATCAACCTGCCCATGCTTCAATGGGGTGCCGGCCATGCCGACGTCGAGCAGGCGAAGGCGAACATCAACCGCGTGGGCGCGAACAACAAGAGCCGTCGCGACGCGCTCGAGGAGGACGCACGCTTCTCGGCGTACGCCGTTCAGCAGGCTCAGCGCAACGTGCTGATCGCCGCGAAGGCCGACACGGTGGCCGACCGACAGTTCGAGGTGGCGCGCAACCGCTACTCGATCGGCAAGATCACCAACGACGCGTTGTACATCGCCCAGAACGAGAAGGATGCCGCCGTGCTGGCCAACGTCCAGGCGCTGCGGAACTACTGGACGTCGTACTACCACCTCCGGCGGGTGACGCTGTACGACTTCGCGAAGAAGGAGGAGATGGTGGACCCGCAGTGAGGGACTACCACTGCCGCCCGCCTGTAGGTGGTAGCGAGCAGCGGTAGCGGGACGTCGTAGCGAGTCTCGAGTCGGGGGACCTAGCGACGGGTCCGATTTCCACGCTGGTAGTTCGCACCAGCCTCTCCTCCGCGTGGTATCTTCCCCTTCATGCATACCTCAGACGCCATTCGCGACCGCCGCTCCATCCGCCGCTTCACCGACCGGCCCGTCCCGCGCGAGTACATCGAGACGCTGCTCGAGGCGGCGACTGCCGCGCCGAATCACCGTCTCACCCAGCCCTGGCGCTTCTACGTGCTCGGCCCCGAGGCGCGCTACGAGTTCGGCCTGGTGCTCGGCGGCCGGAAAGCGAAGAAGATCGAGGATCCCGCCGCCGCGAAGGCGATGCGCGAGACGGTTGCGTCGGAGCACCGCGCACTGCCCGGGATGATCGTCGCCGCCGTCGTGAACAGCGACAATCCCGAGATCGCCGAGGAGGACTACGCGGCGACGATGATGGCGGTGCAGAACCTCGCGCTCGCCGCGACCGCGATCGGACTGGGGACGCACATCAAGTCGGGCGCGGTGATGAACGACGCCGCCGCGCGTGCCGCGATGGGCGTGAGGGAGGGCGAGCGCGTCGTGGCCATGATCAACGTCGGCGAACCTGCCGAAGTCCCGCCTCCGAAGCAGCGTGAGCCCGCGTCGGCGTTCACGACCTGGCTGCCCTGAACGAACCGGACATGACTTCACCGCCTTCGCAGGATCGGGGCGCCCGGCCGCCGCTGACCCAACCCACCGACCTCGGCTTCGGCCACGTCGTCGCGCAGGCGGTGCGAGGGCGCTTTCTCAATCGCGACGGCCGGCCGAACAGCAAGAAGTACGGGCTGGGCGCGCAGCGCACGGCACGCGCGTACCTCGCCGCGCTCGAGGCGAGCTGGCCCGCCTTCTTCGCGTGGATGGCCGGCGTGCTGCTGCTCATCAACGGCTGCTTCGCGCTGGCCTATCTCGCGATTGGCGAGGGCACGCTGCGCGGCGCCGAGCAGCTTGGCCTCGATGATCCCTTCCTGCGCGCGTTCAGCTTCAGCGTCGGCGTGTTCACGACGACTGGCACGGCGCCGATGTACGTGTACGGCGCAACCGCGCACTGGCTCGTCAACTTCGAGTCTTTTCTCGGGCCGATCACGCTGGTGCTCGCGTTCGGGCTGCTCATCGCGAGGCTGACGCGGCCGCGCATGCGCCTCGCGTTCAGCGAGTCGGCGGTGATCGCGCCGTACGAGGGCGGCCGCGCCTTCATGTTCCGCATCGTGAACCTGCAGCCGGGTGAGCTGAGCGACGTGCAGGTGCGCGTGAACCTCGCGTGGTTCGAGGACTTCAACGGCTCGCGCGAGCGCAACTTCCACGAGCTCGCGCTGGAGCGGAACTCCGTCGAGTTCTTCACGCTGCACTGGACCGTGGTGCATCCGATCACCGCCGACAGTCCATTGGCCGGCATCACCCCCGAGGCGCTCGCCGCGTCACAGGCCGAGTTCCTGATCTTCGTCAACGCGCTCGAGGAGACCTTCTCCACGCGCGTATCGACGCGGAGCTCGTACCTCTGGGACGAGGTGCGGTGGGACGTGAAGTTCGCGAGCATCTTCGCGAACGGTCCGGACGGTATGATCGCGATCGACGTCGAGCGGTTGAGCAGGACCGAGCCGCTGGAAGACGGAGCGACGAGAAGGCCCGCCGCGCTGGAGAACGCGGCGAGCTCCGTTTCGCGCTGACGCTCAGAGCAACGTCTCGAGCTGGGCCCTGAGTCGCACGACGTCCGCGCCGTAGCTTCTGAGCAGCGTGGCGAGTGGGCTGTCCTCCTCGCGAACGAGAGCGAGTAGGAGATGATACGGGAGCACCCCGCTGCGTCTTCGCTCGGCCGCCAGCGCGAACGCCGCCTCGACGATGACGCGTCCGTCGTCTCGCAGCGGAAGGTCGCGCTGCGCGACGAGATCGTCACGCGAACGAACGCGATCTCCCATGTCGGCGCGAAAGCGCGCGATGTCCATGGGCACGGTGTCGTGGAGATACGAGAGCGGCGGGTCGTCGCATCGCGCGAGCCCCATCAGGAGGTTCTCCGGATGCACCTCCGTCTGCCCGAGGCGGAGCGCGTCGTCCACTGACAGCTCCATCGCGTATTTCAGCATCGGATGAACGGTTGGCGCCTCGTCGATTGGCCGCGTGTTCCACTCGGCGAGCACGACATCGGGGTCCATGCCGCACAGCACGACAATGTCTCGTCGGATCGGATCGTCGGGCGCAGCCTCGAAGCTCCCGCGGGCGACCTCGCGCGCAGTCGAGTCCGAGCGCCAGCCGCGCAGGTCGAGATCCGCGCCAGAACGCACCAGGCTCTCCGACACCTCGCGCCAGCCGCTGCCGACCGCCCAGTTGATCAGAGGCGTCCCGAATACCAGACTGTTCACCGGTGCTCCACGCGACGCCATGTACTCGATCACCTGCGCGCGGCCATTGAGCATCGCGATGAGGAGGGCCTCGACGAGGAGCTCCTCGTCGTCCGGATCCGGAAGCGCCGCCAGGCTGTGTGCGCCCACCGCGTCGAAGTCTGCTCGAATTCGTCGCGCCGCGGCGGTCGGCCGACCATGCTTGTCGAGGCAGCGACGCACGCCGTCGACGTCGCCGAGTCCCGCGGCGATCCACAGCGCGTGACGCGGCTTCGCATGGGCCGCGAGCACGTCCACCGCCTCGCCATTCCAGTAGCGCAGCAGCGCGTGCTCGAGCACGGGGATGCCACTCGGTGCGATCCAGTTCGGATCCGCGCCGCGCTCGAGCAGCCAGCGAACGGTATCGGGCTCCATTCCCATCTCGCCGCACAGCTTCCGATCGAGCACGAGTTGCAGGTCGAGGCCGTTGGCCACCAGCCAGTCGACGATCGGCCTCATCGCTTCGCGGCCGAGCCGACGCTCGTGATTGAGCGCGCTGGCGAGCAGATTGCGACCCTTGATCTCGTCGTATACGGAAGGCGCGAGCAGCTCCGGATGCTCGCCGACGACGCGCTGGAGCGCGTCGAGATCGGCCTCACGCATGGCCCTCCACGCGTCGCGCATCGGATCCGACTCCATCAGCGCTCTCTGTCGGACGTCAGCCTCCGTTCGCTCGACCAGCGCCTCCCAGCTCGGCATGCCGTTGCTCCGCGCGATCGCGAGGCGTGCGTCGTCCTCGCTCACCTCCATCGCGAAGACGTCGTGCATGCGCATGCCGAAGAAGCGCGGCACGTACGCCGAGAGCAGTCGAGCGGTCCACGTCCGTCGGTCGCGATGCTCGGCGACCAGCGAGCGCGCCATCCCATCGTAGAGAGAAAGCTCGTGCAGGTAGCCACCACCATGTCGCGGCCGCTCGACGTCGCCGAACCATCTCACCAGCCGCGGCCAGCTCGCGAACCCGTACTCGCGCGCGATCGTGAGCTGCGCGTCGGCGAGCTTCGCGCGCGTGGGATCCGACGCATCGAAGTCCGGATGCCGAGCGCGCACGCGCGCGATGGCATTGGGGTCGCCGGCGCGCAGACGGCGGAGCAGGGCTTTCGCCTCTTTGTGCTCGAACTCGAGGCTTGGCCTCGGCGGCAGCGGGCGCAATACGGACATGACTCCTCCTTTCATGATGGCCCGTGTCCGCGTGGTGGGCCTGAAAAGAGGGCGATGTAGTCGTGCGGGTGCAGCAGCGATCGGATGGGACCATCCCTTCCCGCGGACCGGAGGCGCTCCGAGGCGCCTCCGAACTCTCGCGGTGCGAGTGCGCGGCGTCAAGGCGACGCGCCGCGCATCTGCATCAGATGTGCACGCTCACCAGCTCCGAGGTGCAGTGCGGGCACCGCGTCGCCGCGAGCGCGACAGTCAGCAGGCAGAACGGGCAGGGACGCGTGGTGGGCGTGGCCTCGGCAGGCTTCCGGTACATCCGGTTCACCGCGCGCACGATGATGAACACCGCCAGCGCGACGATGAGAAAGGTGATCAGGGTGTTGATGAACGCGCCGTAGTTCAGCGTCACCGCGCCCGCGTCTTTCGCCGCCGCCAGTGAGGCATACGGCGGCGGCGCCTTCGCACCGGCCTTGAGCAGCGCGTACTTGTTGGCGAAGTCCACGCCGCCCGTCGCGATCCCGATCGGCGGCATGATCACGTCGTCCACCAGCGACTTGACCACCGCGCCGAACGACGCGCCGATGATCACGCCGACCGCGAGATCCATCACGTTGCCGCGCATGATGAACGACTTGAACTCCTTCCACATGGAGCACACTCCGCCGAAAGAGGGAACTGATGCGCAAAGCTACGGCAGCCAGGACACGGGGCAAGGAGACGGACTGCCCCGGCGATCGAGGGGTCAGACCCGCTGAAGAAGCCTGCAGCCAAGCACCGGTCATACACGGGCCTGACCCTTCAAAGAAGTCTGCTGGGTGCAGGCCCATGGCGCTGCGACGGTCAGAGCCGATATCCCCGGACAGCCGTCCACGAATAGGAATGGCCAGTATGCCAATCCGAGTGTCCAGAGTACGTCAGTCGCCCCCCGCGTACACGTCGTTGCAGTTCGGCGACATGGAGCAGCAACCGATCCCCGCCTACCGCGCCTCCCCCGCCCCCGCGCGGATCGCCTCCAGATCCAGCTCCTGCTCCAACGCCCGCAGCACCTCGTCCGAGATCGCGTCCTCGTTCCGCAGCCGGATCAGCATCCGCCGCTCGGCGTCGATCATCCCCAGCCGCAGCCGGCGGCGCCCCTCGAAGCTGCCGCCGTGCTGCTCGGTCTGCAGCACCCGGTCGCGCACCTCGGAGCGCAGCGCCTCGACGTCGCGCTGGTCCACCCAGTCTTCGCGCGAGAGATCTTCCAGTGCCTCCGCGCCACGCCGCGTCGCCTCACGTCGCGCGAGGCGCTCCTCCTGGTGATGCTGCTTCTCCGGCTCGAATCGGAAGGCGCGGATCATCGGCGCGAGCGACAGTCCCTGCAGAAGCAGCGTCAGCACGATCACGCACATCGTCGTGAGGATGATCTCCGTGCGGTGCGGAAAGGGCGCGCCGTTGCCGAGCACGCGCGGCAACGCGAGCGCGGTGGCCAGCGACACCACGCCGCGCATGCTCGTCCACGACACGAGGAAGAGCGCCTTCCACCGGGGAGGAGGGGAGCGTCGCCGCTGCTCGGCGGTCAGTCGCTGCGACAGCGTCACGAGCGGCACCCAGACCAGCCGCACGACGATGGCCACGAGCGTGATGACGACTCCGCTCCGAATCACCGTGCCGAGCCCACCGTCGGGGATCACGGCGAGCATCGGTCCCACCTGTGCGCCGAGCAGGAGGAAGATCAGCGCGTTGAGCAGGAAGAGCACGAGGTCCCACACCGTGCGCGTCTGCAGCCGAGACGTTGGTCCGACCGCGGTCGAGAGATGCTGCTGCAGGTAGACGCCCCCCGCGACGCACGCGAGCACCGCCGAGACGTGCAGCGACTCCGCCGTCACCCAGGCGACGTACGGTCCCGCGAGCGTGAGCAGCGACTCGGCGAGTGCATCCTTCGTCGAGCGGATCGCCTGCACGATCAGCCACGCCACGAGCAACCCGACGAGACTGCCGACTCCCGCGTCGATGAAGAAGCGCACGATCGACTCGCCCCAGCTGAAGCTCCCCGTCACCGCCGCCGCCACCGCGGTGCGATAGAGCACGAGCGCCGAGGCGTCGTTGACGAGACTCTCGCCCTCGAGCACGGTGATGACGCGGCGCGGGACGGGCAGCCGCGAGACGATCGCCGTCGCCGCGACCGCATCGGGTGGCGAGACGATCGCGCCGAGCGCGATCGCGACCGGCCACGGGATGCCTGGAAAGAGCGCGCGCGCCGCGAACGCCACCGCTGCCGTCGTCGCGAGCACGAGCCCGATCGCGAGGGTGCCGATGGGCCCGAGGTTACGCTTGAAGTCGCGCACCGAGGTGAACATCGCCGCGCCCCACAAGATCGGCGGCAGGAAGACGAAGAAGACGAGATCCGGATCGAGATCGGGGATCACGATGCCCGGCACCAGCCCGACGACGAGTCCAGCGATCACCTGGAGGATCGGCGTCGGCACAGGCAGCCGTCGCGCGAGCGCGGTGAGCGCAACCACGAGCGCGGCGACGGCGAGCGCGACGAGGACGGGCTGGAAGTGGGGCATGGGGGCGCGCGGAGCGCGCTCGCGCGGTTCGTCGGTGAACGGTTTGTCAGTTTTCAGCCGGCCTCGGGAAGCTATTGCGTCCCGAGGCCGGCCGTAAACCGACAAGCCGACAAACCGACGAACGGATCAGCGCCGTGAACCAGACCCGCTACACTTCACCCATGCCCGACAGCCCGGTCCTCGGCATCCATCACGTCACCGGCATCGCGAGCGAGCCGCAGCGCAATCTCGAGTTCTACTCGGGCGTGCTCGGCCTCCGCCTCGTCAAGCGCACCGTGAACTTCGACGATCCGAGCACCTATCATCTGTACTACGGTGACGAGGTGGGCTCGCCGGGGAGCATCATGACGTTCTTCCCGTGGCCGGGTTCATTCCGCGGCCAGCGCGGAGTCGGACAGGCCGCGGTCACTTCGTTCTCGGTGCTGCCCTCCGCGATCGGCTTCTGGATGGAGCGCCTCGTGCGGCTCGGCATCGAGCACGATGCGATGGTGAAGCGCGGTCCCGACGGCGATCAGGAGCGTGTCATCGCGCTGCGTGATCACGACGGCACCGCGCTCGAGATCGTCGGTCATGCGGCGGCCGAGGGGCGCCGGCCATGGGGCAGGGCAGCGGGCGTCGCGGAGGATCACGCCATTCGTGGCTTCCACTCCGTGACGCTCTGGGTCCACGAGCACGAGCCCACCGAACGAGTGCTCGTCGACTCGCTCGGCTTCCAGCCGCTGCGAGAAGACGAGACCACGCGCCGCTACGTCGTCGGCACGGGAGCGCCCGGCTGCATCGTCGACGTGCGCGCGGTCGGTGGATTCCTCGCATCCACGAGCGGCGCGGGTACCGTGCACCATGTCGCGTTCGAGGTGGAGAGCGACCCGAGCGAGCTCGCCGTTCGCGAGCGACTCGAAGAGATCGGTCTGCGGCCGACGCCGGTGATCGACCGGATGTACTTCCACTCCGTGTACTTCAGTGAGCCGGGCGGCGTGTTGTTCGAGCTGGCGACGTCCGCGCCCGGCTTCCTCATCGACGAGCCGATCGAGACGCTCGGCGAGCAGCTCATGCTCCCACCGCAGTTCGAGCGCAGTCGCGCGGGCATCGAGCGCGCGCTGCCGCCGCTCTCGTCGGAGCGGGTGGGGCCGGAGACGAGCGCGTTCGCCGCTCCGGCCGACGAGAAGCCAGAAAGTCCCGGGTAGCGGAAGCGATCGGGGCGTAAAGTCCCATCCCCGCTGCAGCCTTGTCCCGCGCGATCAGGATGTCGACACTGGAAGCCATCGGGATCGTGCGTCGCGGCGGCCGGAGGGTCGCGCGGGCAGCTTCTCGAGCAGGCGCCCCACGCTGAACGCCCCGAAGGGCGGACGGCGAGGTCGCGGCGATCTAACCACGCCGTGTCGCCCTACCGGGTGCGATGTCCGCATTCCGGCGTCCGTGCACCGCATTCGCGGTCGTGCGGTCGTGCAGCCACGAGATGTTCGCGAGCTGACCGTGACCACATCCGGCCGACAGCTTCGCGGGCCTGCCCCGACCGTCGCGCGATGCGCCATGCATCCGCCGACAGCTTCGAACACATACCACTCGATTCGCTCGAGAGCTTCGCGAGCACGCGCGTCCGTGCGCGCTCGCGTTCACATGTACAAGGTGAGGAGCATTCAATGTTCAGTGTCAGAGCAGTACGCTTCACGCGTGCGGTCGCTCGACGAGCCCGCATCGCACCCGCGCTCATCGCGATGGCGAGCGCGGGTCTCTTCGGCACCGCGTGCGACGTGCACGGCGTCAGCCAGCCAGGGTCGCTGTCCGCGCTGAGTGTCTCGCCGAACCCGCAGAGCCTCCGCGCCAACGGGACGCAGCAGTTCGTCGCGACGGGCTCGGACTTCGACGGCAGAGCGGTAGCGGCGAACGCCACCTGGTCGGTGGTCGCCGGTGGCGGCTCGATCTCTCCCACGGGGATGTTCACCGCCGGCCCGACCGCGGGCACCTTCGCCAGCACCGTGAAGGCGACGAGCGGAACGCTCTCCGCGACGGCGACGGTCATCGTCACCGTCGGTCCGCTCGCCAGCATCACGGTCACGCCGAACCCCGACTCACTCGGTGTCGGCACGACGAGGCAGTTCATCGCGACCGGTAAGGATTCCTCGGGCAACGTCGTGGCGATCACGCCGACGTGGGCCATCGTCGCCGCGGGCGGCACGATCGACTCCACCACCGGACTGTTCACCGCCGGCTCGGCGCTGGGCACGTACACGAACACCGTGCGCGCCAGCGCGGGCGGCGTGTCGGGGTTCGCGACCGTCGTCGTGACGGCGGGCCCCCTCGCGTCCATCACCGTGACGCCGAACCCGGATACGCTTCTGGTTGGAGCCACGCGGCAGTTCACCGCCGCCGGTCGCGATGCGGCAGGCAACGTCGTCGCCATCACCCCGTCGTGGACGGTCGTGAACGGCGGCGGCACGATCGGCGCCACCTCCGGTCAGTTCATCGCCGGCACGGTCACGGGAGCATTCCCCAACACCGTCAAGGCAACGAGCGGCTCGATCTCCGGCTCGGCGACGGTCAACGTCGTGGCGGTGCTTCCGCCGGTCATCCCGCCGGTCAATCCGCCGGTCATTCCGCCAGGGAGTCCTTCACTCATCGATCTGGGTACGGCGGCCCCGAACGGTATCATGGCCGGCACCGCGGTCACCTGCGTCTCGAACGGGCTCGTCAGCGCTGACGTCAGCATCAGTGCCGGCAGCACCCTCACGGGCTTCGGTCCCTGCGTCATCACCGGCGTGAAGCATCTGGGCGACGCGGTCGCCGCGAAGGCCCAGGTGGATCTCACGCAGGCCTACAACACGCTCGCCGGTCTCCCGTGCTCGCCTTCGAATGCCATCGTCGGAAACCTCGGCGGCACCACCAAGGCGGCCGGCGTCTACTGCACCGCGAGCGGGATCGGCGTCACGGGCACGCTGACGCTCGACGGCGGTGGAGACCCGAACGCGCAGTTCGTCTTCCAGGCGGGAACGTCACTGACGACGGCCGGCAACATCGTGCTGATCAATGGCGCGACGGCCGCGAACGTCTGGTGGCAGGTCGGCTCGTCGGCGACGATCGGTACGTCGTCGCACTGGCAGGGCAACATCGTCTCGCTCACGAGCATCACGCTCGTGGACAACGCGACCCTGATCGGACGCGCGCTCGCACGCAACGGCGCCGTCACGCTCGGCACGAACAACGTCATCACGCTGCCATAGCGCCGGCGGGCACCAGGGCCGGACGACCGTCCGGCCCTGGCACCGCTACGGCCATGAAGTCCTACTGGAGATTCGCATGTCGATCAGAGTCGTAGTCGCAGGAATGTTCGCGTTGGCGTGGGCTGCGCCCCTCGCGGCGCAGGAGCGAGGTACCGTGGAGTTCGGCGCGTTCGGCAGCGCCGCCTCGTTCGATCAGGAGCTGTTGCTCAAGTCGGGCTACGGGGGCGGTGGACGCGTCGGCATCTTCCTCGATCCCCGATGGGCCATCGAGTTCGAGAACGCCGAGATGCGCGCGAGTCGCCCGAACGGCCTGAAGAGCGTCAACGTCGGTGTGCTCTCGGGCCGGTTGGTCGCTGCACCCGTGAAGACGGGCGCACTCTCGCTGCTCATCGGCGCCGGCGCCGGCGTGGGCACCGAGACCAACTTCATGCACTCGTACGGCGTGGACGCGCTCGTCGGCGCGAAGCTCGCGCTCAACGACAACATGTCGTTCCGCGTGGACGGCGTGTGGGACTGGCTGGCCAATCAGGACTGGAAGTCGTATCGCAGCGTGCGCGCGGGTCTCAGCGTGTATCGGCGGCCCACGACCCGCATCCGCGCCGTCACGGTCGCCGCTCCGGCGCAGATCATCGTCGCGCGCGATTCGGTGAGCGCGGCGGAGACGGCGCGGCTTCGTGAGCGTGACCGCGCGTTGCAGGCGCTGCGCGACTCGCTGCGCACGGCGCCACCGCGCGTGTCGGTGCGCGACTCCGCGACGATGGAAGCGAAGATCCACTTCGCGTTCGACAAGTCCGTGCTGACGGATTCGGCGAAGGCGATCCTCGACGAGAAGGCGGAGCTGTTCCGCGCCAACCCGGCGATGACCGTCGTCCTGCTCGGCTACACCGACGTGACTGGCACCGACGCCTACAACATGGCGCTCGGCGCACGCCGGGCGAGCGCGGCGAAGGCGTATCTGGTATCGAAGGGCATCGCCGCCGATCGACTCGTCATCGAGTCGAAGGGAGAGCGGCGCCAGCTCGCGAACAGCGCGGGCGTCGCGGGAGAAGCGTCGAATCGGCGTGCGACGTTCCGGCTGTCGATGGCACCGGACGCGCGCGCCACGCCGTAGTCGCGAGCCGGTCGGTTCCCTAGAACGAAAAGAACCGGCGCGCCTCTGTCAGAGGCGCGCCGGTTCTTCGTGCAGCGGTGCTATTGCGTGATCGTCGCGAGATCGCGGACCGCACCTTCCAGCATCCGAACCTTCACCTTGTCGCTGGCCGAGCCGACGTCGCTGTCGAGCTGCGACGCGAGCTGCGTCAGCGCCGACTTGCGCTGCGCCCCCGATGCGCTCTCCGCGCTCGACAACGCCTGGCGCACCGCGGTCAGCCGCGCCGGGGCGAGCCCGTCGTTGCGCGCGAGCTGGTCGGCGTACGCCCGCGCGAGCGCGAAGCTCGGCGGCCACGCGATGTGCGGCTGGCCCTGCGTGTTCAGGTAGTCCAGGTGCACCGTCTTGGCTGCGTCGATCTCGTTCTGCGAGATGAACGCGCTCGGCACCAGCTCGAAGATGTCGAGCCCGCGCTGGATCTCGGAGCTCACGATCAGACCATTGTACCAGTACACCGACCACGAGCCGCCGAGTGAGAGCTTGGACGCGTCGACCGGACCGCGATCGTGATAGCCGATCTCCTTCGGATGCGCGGCGTCCGTCCAGTCGAACAGGGAGATGCCGCCCTGATACCACGCCTGCACCATCACGTCGCGTCCCGGAATCGGGATGAGCGAGCCGTTGTGCGCGACGCAGTTCTCGGACGAGGTCTGCGGCGCGGGAAGCTTGTAGTAGCTCTGGAACTCCATCTTGCCGTTCACGAGCGTGAAGATCGCGTCCGCGCCCCATTCGGGCTTGTCCGTCGTGCGGCACTTCGGCTGCATGCCGCCGCCCCACTCGTCGGAGAAGAGGATCTTCGTGCCGTCGTTGTTGAACGTGGCGGAATGCCAGTACGAGAAGTTCGAGTCCGCCGCCGCGCCGATGCGCGTCGGGTGCGCTGGATCGCGAATGTCGAGCAGCAGCCCGTAGCCTCCGCACGCGCCACCCGCGAGTCCGATGGCCGGATAGACGGTGATGTCGTGGCACTGCGTCGGCCCAGGCTGCGGTACGCCGGCCTTCGCTTCCGGCCCGACGAGCGCCGCGATGATCGACGGAAGCGCCGTGCGAAGCGCCGTGCTGTCCGCGGCCGTCGCAGTGGTGCCGCCGCGCGACTTCACGATGCTGTCGATCCGCGTCTTCACGAAGCCATTCCCGAGCACGACGTCCTCGCCCTGGATCTTCGCGATGAAGCCGCCGACCGCCCGCGCCGAATCCGCTCTCCGCTTGGCTGCCGCGAGGTCCACTGGTGACTCCCCGTGCCGCGCCGGCGCGACGAGGTCCTGGAAGATGCGCGGCGAGCTCACGATCGCCGCCTGCTCGGGATGCGCAACCGGCACCTTGATGACTTCGATGCGGAACAGCGCCGAGTTGGGGTCCTTGTCCGGCGTCGCCGCCACGCAGCCTGGCAGCTCCTGCTCGGAGCGTACCTGCGACGAGCCCGAGATGTAGACGTAGACGTTCGCCGAGTCCTTAGGATCGACGAGCACGGTATGCGTGTGCGAGCCGCGGCACGTCTGCACGTTGCCGACGTTGCGCGGATGCGCGATGTCCGTGATGTCGAAGATGCGGATGCCGCGCAGGCGATCCTTGCTCACGGCTTCCGGAACGCCGCCCGCCCCGCAATCGATGCGGGCGGTGAGATCCTCACCGGAGACGAACAACAGGTTCTTGTACACCGACACGTCGCTCTGCGACGCCGGGCAGTAGTACGCGGTGCGCAGCGCCGGCGAGCGTGGGTTGGAGATGTCCCACACCTGATAGCCGTTGAAGCTGCCCTGGATGACGTAGTTCTTCGTGAACGCGAGATCGGAGTTGATGCCGCCGAGGAACTTCTCCGACGGCGGCGTCTTGGAGACGACGCGCAGGTTCCACGCGGCCTCGCCCGCGTCCATCAGCCCCGCGCGCAGCCCGACGCGCGGATCGGGGCTCGGCGCCTGGGCCGACATCGCGCCCGTGCTGGGCGCCGGTCCGCCCGACGTCGCGCCCGTCGATTGCGCGCACGCCGAGATGAGGGACAGACCGGCGAGAAGCAGCGGCGCCGCGTGGCGGCCGGCTGCCGCTCGCGCGGCACGTGAAGCGGAGAGATCGAAGGCCATGTCGGGGCTCGTCTGGGTGAGGTGGTGCTGCCACTGCGGCGCGGAGCGTCGACGCTCCGCGCGCGTCACTTCTGGAGGTAGGGAGCGAGCATCCGCTGCATGCGCTCGATCTCGGTGGTCTGATCGGCGCTGACGTCGGACGCCAGCTTGTAGATCGATTGCTCCTGCGCGGCGCCGTTCGTGCCGAACAGGTCCTGCACCATCGTCACGGCGCCGGTGTGATGCTGGATCATGAAGGTGAGGAAGAGCCGGTCGAACTCTCTCCCTCGCGCCGCGTCGAGCGCCTTCATCTGGTCGTCGGTGAGCATGCCCGGCATCAGCATCTGGTGGGTCATGCCGTTCATCGTCATCGTCATGGGTCCCGGCTTCGCCTCGGGCACCGGAAGCCCGTGATCGCGCATCCATGTCTGCATGGTGACGATCTCGTCCTTCTGGCCTGCCAGGATCCGTTCGGCGAGGGTGGCGACCGCGGGGCTGGCGCCGTGGCTCGGTGCCCAGCCCGCCATCACGAGTGCCTGCGCGTGGTGGGAGATCATCCCGCTCACGAACTGCACGTCGGCGGGGTTGGCCGCGGGGCGCGAAGCGGTGGCGCTCGTGGCCGCCCGCGGGCTGGCCGGTCCCGCCGCTGGTGCGGGGGCAGAGCTCTGACCGACCGCGAGCGTGCCGGCACAGGCGGTCGTCGCGACCAGGGCGAGCAACGCCGCCGCGCGGCCACGAATGAGCGATGACATCATCCCGATGGTTCTCCCGGAACCGAATCCCACCCGGCCCCCTGATTTCGTCCCGGATGATATCACCGGGGAGGGGAGGGTGGAATGGAGGGAGGCGCGGGGCTGGACTACAACGGCGTGAACGGTCGGACGACTGACGTACTCTGAATACTCGGATTGGCATACGGGCCATTCCGATTCGTGGATGGCCGTCCGTGGATATCGGCTCTGACCGTCGCAGCGCCACGGACAGACCCCATCCAAGTGCGTCCAATCATTGAGGATTGGTCGGATGTCGGTCGCCGTACGCCGTACGAAGGTACGAGCGTACGGTACCGAGTACCGAGTACCGACAGCTCTGCCAGAACCGGTCTAACTGCTCAGCACCGCGTCCGCGTCGTGCTCCAGCATCCGCCGCAACGCGTCCGCCATGTCCAGCACCTTTTCCTCCGCTTCACGCGGATCGACCTCGACCAGCGCCGCGAGCCGCTCCAGCTCGTCCGCGATCGACTCGGGCGGAAGCTTGAGCTCCATCGCGTTCCACCGCGCGCGTGCGAGCTCGGCCTCCAGCCGCCGAGTCGCCGTCTGCCGCTCGTCGAACCAGCGCGCCACCTGGTTCGCATGCGTCCATGCCACCAGGAGTGAGTAGATCGCGAAGTTCACCACCGCCTGATTGAGCACGTTGTTCACCGGGAGCCCTCCACTACCGAACGAGACGGAGATGATCCAGATGTTGAGCGCCGAGCTCGCGAGGGCGGCCAGCACGTGCAGAAGCAGAGCTCGGCGCCACCGCGCTCCGCTCACCGGGAAGCGCTGGCCGAGCGCGAGCGCGATCGGCGTCAACGCCATCCACGACACGGCCGACACGAGGTCGGCGACCCCCGATCCGAAGATCGGCCGACCGGTGATCCCGCGCGCGAGTCGATAGAAGTGCATCTGGAACGCCCAGAACACCCACGCCATCAGCCAGAATCCGGCGATCAGCACCGGGGCGGGGACGCGTGCGAGCCGGCGCCGGCGCACCGTCGAGATCGGGCCAGGCGCCGTCACGATCGCGAACTCACCCGTCGGGAGCTGCACCGCGGTCACGTCGTCGCCGCGATCCGCTGGCATCGGGACGAATGGAACGTCGAGCGTCGCCACGGCGACGTCCGCGTCGACCGAGAGCGCGAGCGAAAAGCTCGTGCCGAACAGATGCCCCAACCGCTCGCGCGTGTTGCGCAGCCCGATGCCGAGTCCGGGAGTGGACCGCTCCCGTCCCGCGTGCGTGTTCGTCACCTCCACGCGCAGCCGGCCAGCCTCGACTCTCGCTCGCAGCGAGACGGCCCGCGCTCCGCCGTCGGCCATCAACGCGAACTGGATCGCGTTCTCCACCAGCGGCTGCAGCGACAGCGGCGGCACCGACGCGGCAAGCGCGCCCTCCTCGATGTCGCGCGACACCGCGAGCGTCTCGGCGTGACGCGCACGAGCCACGCCGATGTACGCGTCCACCACCTCGAGCTCTTCGGCCAACGTCACCGCGGCCTGCGACGACCGCTGCGTCGTCGCGAGGAAGAGCGTGCGAAGGTTGCGCAGCACGCGCGCGCCGTCGGCCGGTGCTTCACGCACGAGATCGGCGACCGAGTTCAACGCGTTGAACAGGAAGTGCGGCTGGAGCTGTAGTGTCAGCAGGTCGTGCCGCACCTCGAGCAGCCGAGCCTCGAGCGCGAGATGACGGCGCGCATGCACGGCGAGTGCGAGCCGGCTGCCATACAACTCGATCGCCACCGCGGCCAGCACGAGCACGGCAACGTTGAGATCCAGGTAGTAGAACGCCGAGGCGGTCGACGAGACCGGCGTGCGCAGCCCCGCGGCGATCGCGACGCTGCCCTGCAGCATCCCGAACGCAGGCGCACACGCGATGCCCACCCCGATCTGCCATGCGATCGCGCTGGCGCCGCTGCCGCGGCCGAACGTGCGCGCGGCGAGCATCACGGCCGGAGCGACGAGGAACCACAGCACCGCGTTGGTGCCCGCGAACGCCAGCGCGCGAGCGAACGGCACGTCCTTCTCCACGCCGATCAGCGCCGCGTGCGCCAGCGCGAACACGCAGCCTGCCGCCACCACTCCGGGAAGCGTCCGGACGAACGAGCTGGATGACGGCTGGGAACGCATGGAGAGCCTCTCGTCCCGCGAAACTAGCGGCTCGTCACACCGCCCTAGGACCCCGGGAATCGTGCTGGATACTTGAGTCGCTGCGCGCGCGGGCGTGAGCCCCGGATGCACCCCTTCACCACCCAGGTGCCCACGATGAAACAGGAAGAGGAGTCGGCGCGAATCACCGTCGTCCGATGGGATACGCCGTTCGAGATCCTGCAGGGAACCTACACGCGCCAACGCTTCGCGCCACACTTGCATGAGACCTTCTCGCTCGGCGCGATCGAGGTGGGGGCGAGCATGATCCGCTATCGCGGACGCGCCGTCACGCAGCACGCCGGCGACGTCGTGGTGATCCCCGCGCGAGAGGTGCATACCGGCGAGGCCGCGTCGCCGGCGGGCTGGTCGTATCGCATGCTCTATCTTCCGCTCGACCTGATCGAGAACTTCGTGTCGCTCGACCACTTCGTGTTCGAAGGACCGTCGGTGGCCGACCGCGATCTGGCGGCGCGCGTCGTCGCGCTGCACCGTGCGCTCGAGGCCGGAGTGGAGCCGCTGCGTGGACAGACCGCGATGGCGGACGTGCTGCACCTCCTGCAGGAGCGTCACGCCTCCGGCGCCGCGCGAAGCGTCCCGGAGTCGCAACGCGCCGCGTCGGTGAGCTGCGTGCGCGACTACCTCGAGGAGCACTTCGCCAAGACGGTCACCCTCACCGAGCTCGCCGCGCTCAGCGGCGTGAGCCCGTTCCATCTGAGCCGGCAGTTCCGCGCTCGCTATGGATTGCCGCCGTACATGTATCTCGAGCTGGTGCGGGTGAACCGCGCGCGTGAGATGCTGCAGCGCGGCGACCCGATCTCGCGGATCGCCTTCGCGACGGGCTTCAGCGACCAGAGCCACCTCACGCGCCGCTTCAAGCGTGTCGTCGGCGTTCCACCCGGACAGTACGCGAAGACCTACGGCACGCAGCGCGCCGGCACGCATCGCGTCGGCATGCCGCGCGTGGCGTAGGTGGCCGCTCCACGCGCCGCCTACACCGCGTTCAGCCGCTGCTTGAGCTGGGCGCGGTAGGTCCGCGACACCTTCAATTCCTGTCCGTCGAGCAGCACGAGCACGGCGTCGCCTCCGAACCAGGGCTTGAGCTCGCGCACCTGCGCGACGTTCACGAGATACGACCTGTGAATGCGCGCGAATCGCCGCGGATCGAGCGACGCTTCGAGCCGCGCCAGGGTGTCGCGGGTCTCATAGCTGCCGCGGCTGGTGTGCAGACGCACGTACGCTCCATGAGCCTCCAGCCAGCGCACGTCCGCCGCGTCGATGTATCGCACTCGCTCGCCCTCCCGCACTTCGATGCGCTCGGCCGACGGCGCGCCCGCCGCTGATCCGACTGGTGCCGCCGCCGTCTCGTGATCGAGCTGCGCGATGACGCTGCGCAGTTGCTGGGCGTACGCGGCCGAGCGGCGCGCGGCCAGCGATTCTCGCGCGCGGCCGAGCGTCGCGGCGAGGCGCTCCGGTCGCACCGGCTTGAGCAGATAGTCGAGCGCCCGCGCCTCGAACGCGCGAATCGCGTGGCTGTCGTGCGCCGTCACGAACACCAGCAGCGGCGACTCGGCGCCGGTCAGCGCCTCCGCGACGACGAACCCGTCGACCCCCGGCATGTTGATGTCGAGAAAGACGAGGTCGACCCGATGCGTGCGCAGCGCCTCGAGCGCGCTCGCGCCCGAGCCGCACTCCGCGACGACCGTCACGTCGTCCGCGTCGGCCAGCAGCCGGCGCATCCGGCGGCGCGCCGGCGGCTCGTCGTCGACGAGCAGCACGTTCATGAGCGTCGGCCCAGCCTATCGCGATCCATCAGCCGAGGAGCAGGGACGGGGTCGGTGGGACGGAGTCGTAGGGACGGAGTCGAGTCGGAGCAAAGTCGTTCAAGTGCCATACGATGCCCGCCGATAGCTTCGATTGCGCTCGCGTTGGGCGCCGCGATGAGGGTGTGCGATCAATCTCCCGCCCCACCGCGAGCCTCACAACCCTCCCGCCACGTCGATGTTCCCGCTCAGCTTCGTCAACTCCGTCGTCCTCCTTGGCGCGCTCGCCAGTCCGCCCACCGCCGACACTCCTCCGGGCGAGACGCTCAACGGCCGACAGAATCAGCTCGCCGTGAAGCCGCCGCGGCTCGAGGAGCTCGGCATGCGCATGGACGGCACGCTCGACGAAGCGCAGTGGAAGGAGGCGACGCTCCTCACCGGATTCTCGCAGTTCTCGCCGCGCGACGACGTGCCCGCGGAAGACTCCACTCAGGTACTGGTCTGGTACTCCGCCACCGCGATCCACTTCGGCATTCGCGCGTACGAGCCGCACGGCGCTCCGCGCTCCGCGCTCGGCGACCGCGACAAGATCTTCAGCGACGATCGCATCGAGCTGCTGCTCGGCACCTTCCACGACGGACGGCAGGCAGTGGTACTGGGCGTCAATCCGCTCGGCGTGCAGATGGACGGTACCCTAGTCGAGAACAACCAGGCGCGCGGCGGAGGGTCGACTGGAGCGGGAAGCCGAGAGCTTCCGGATCTGAGCCCCGACTTCGTCTTCCAATCGAAGGGACGCATCACGTCGTATGGGTACGAGCTGGAGTTCCGCGTCCCCTTCAAGAGCATCAAGTATCAGAACGCCGACGTTCAGACGTGGGGGTTCAACGTCGTGCGCGTCGTGCAGCACTCGGCACGAGAGGACAGTTGGGCGCCGGCACGCCGCGCGAATGCGTCGTTCCTCGGTCAGTCGGGAACGCTCGAAGGGCTCACCAACCTGCGGAGCGGCCTCGTGCTCGACGTCAGCCCCGAGGTCACCCAACGCACGACCGGCGCGCCAGCCGTGGTGGGCCACACATGGAGCTACGCCGCGGAGCGTCCGAAGGTCGGCGCGAACATCCGGTGGGGGCTCACCAACAACTTCACCCTGAACGGCACGGTCAATCCCGACTTCTCGCAGATCGAGTCGGACGAGGGTCAGCTCCAGTTCGATCCGCGGCAGGCGTTGTTCTTCGCCGAGAAGCGTCCGTTCTTCCTCGATGGCACCGAGTACTTCGCGACGTCGAAGAATCTCGTCTACACGCGGCGCATCGTGCAGCCAGTCGCGGCCGGGAAGCTCACCGGGAAGGTGAATGGTGTCAGTCTCGGCGTGTTGAGCGCGGTGGACGGTCTCGCCGGATCGAGCGATGGCGAGACGCATCCCGTGTACACCATCGCTCGCGCGGCGCGCGACTTCGGCGCGCACGCCAAGATGGGTCTCACGCTCACCGACCGCACCGAGGGCTCGCGCTACAATCGCGTCGCCTCGTTCGACGCGCGCCGCGTGTTCGCGAACGTCTACAGCGCGCAGGCGCAGTACGCACAGAGCTACACGAAGCTCAGCCCGAGCGGGCCGGCGACGTCGGCTCCCTTGTGGAACACCGTAGTGAGCCGCAATGGGAAATCGTTCAAGTTTCGCTATGCGCTCGATGCGGTCGACGAGCGGTTCCGCACCCAGAGCGGATTCATCGGCCGCGGCGGCATCACCCAGGGTCTCCTCGACCAGTGGTACACGCACTATCTCGCGCCGGGACGGTTCATCGAGTCCATCACCTACAACCCGGCGCTCTACTACACGTGGCGCTACAGCGCGTTCGTGCGGCAGGGCGAGGCGCAGGACAAGAAGTTCCACAATCGGCTCGCCGTCACGGCGGCCGGAGGATGGAGCGCGGATGCGACGGTGATGTCGGAGACCTTCGGCTTCGATCCCGCGCTGTACGCGCCGTACCGCGTGCTGATCGGTCCGGGCGACACCGCCGCGTTCACCGGCTCACCGCGCATCGGCAATCGCGACATCGCCTTCTCGCTCAACACGCCGCAGTGGCAGCACCTCTCGGCGTCGGCGTTCTACCTGTGGGGGAGCGACGAGAACTTCTTCGAGTGGGCGCCGGCCGACATCGTCTTCGCGACGCTGAACGTGGATGCGCGCCCGACCGATCGGCTGCGACTCGGCCTGCAGTACGCGAAGCAGCGCTTCGTGCGGCAGACCGATCACACGCTCGTCGGCGAGTCGAGGATTCCGCGTCTCAAGATGGAATACCAGATCGCGCGGCCGCTGTTCGTGCGCCTCGTCGGGGAGTACGTGAGCAACTCGCAGGACGCGCTGCGCGACGACGGGCGAACGAACAAGCCGCTGCTCGTGAATGGCGCGCTCAGTCCCGCGTTCACCGACGGCAGCTTCCGCTCCGACTTCCTCGTGTCGTACCGGCCCGTTCCGGGCACGGTGCTCTTCGCCGGCTACGGCGCCGGTTACGCCGACCTGCGTGACGAGCCACGCTCGTTCCGGTTCCCGAGCTCACTCGCGCTCGGCGGGCTGTCCAGGACGGACGACGTGTTCTACGTGAAGGCGAGCTATCTGTACCGGATGTAAGCTCGGCACTCGGGGACGGACTCCCGGGGACGGACTCCTGGGGACGGACTCCTGGGGACGGACTCCTGGGGACGGGGTCGCGACCCCGTCCCCAGGAGTCCGTCCCAGGTCCGCGCCGAGCATCGACTACTGGAGCACTCTCGCCCGCGGATATCGCCTCAGCACCGCCTCGTCGTGCGGGGGCGCATGCGCCCGAAGCTTCATCGTCCTCGCTTCCACCTCGGCGATCTCGCGCGGCCAGTTCGTCACGAGCGTCGGCCCATTCGGCGTCGTGAAGTACTCGTCTTCCATTCGCGCGCCGTAGCCGGCGAACCGCGTGCGGGCCGCTGCCGTCTTCGAGAGGAACGCCGTGTTCTTCGGCGTCGGCGGAATGATCGTCTCCATCCGGCGTCGC
>DASYMZ010000085.1:0-51031 GCA_036008805.1 Gemmatimonadaceae bacterium | reverse complement strand
CAACCGCTTCACCGACCACCCGCCCCACCGACCAACCGCTCCACCGATCAACCGCCTCTCTATATTCCGCGCATGGAGTCCAACGTGCCGACCGACCCCCCCGAGCTCCCATCGGGCCCGTGCTGCATCGTCGGGCGCGGACGGATGGGAACCGCGCTCGCGTCGGCACTCGAGAGCGCGGGAGTCGACGTCGTCGGCCCGCTCGGTCGAGGCGAGACGGTCGAGGACGCGGCCATCGTGCTCCTCTGCGTGCCCGACCGCGAGATCCAGGCGGCGAGCGCGCTGATCCTGCCCGGTCCACTCGTCGGGCACGTGAGCGCCTCGGCACCGCTCGATCTGCTCGCCCCGCACGAGCGGTTCTCGATGCACCCACTCCTGAGCGTCATCGGCGCGGGCGCGCCGTTCGCCGGCGCCTACTGCGCGATCGACGCGAGCACCGCCACCGCCCTCGCCGCCGCGCGCGCGCTCGCCGACCGGCTCGGCATGCGCGCGATCGTCATCGCGGCCGAACAGCGCGCGCTCTACCACGCGGCGGCGTCGGCGGCGTCGAACTTTCTGATCACGCTCGAAGGCGCGGCCGAGCGGCTGGGCCAGATCGTCGGACTGGAGCGAGCGGCGCTCGTTCCACTCGTGAGGGCAAGCGTGGAGAATTGGGCGCTGCAGGGCGCACGCGCCGCGCTCACCGGACCGATCGCGCGCGGCGATCTCGTGACCGCGGCGCGGCAGCGCGAGGCGGTCGCCGATGCGGCGCCCGACCTCATCCCGCTCTGGGACGCGCTCGCGGATGCGACGCGCGAGCTGGCGCGACCACCCGCGACCGACGCGGCATGAAGGTCGTGCGCACGGTGGCCGAGCTGCGATCGGTCGTGAAGTCGGCGAGAGTGGGGGGCGCGCGGATCGCCCTCGTGCCCACCATGGGCGCGTTGCACGACGGACATCTCGCCCTGATGCGGCGCGCGCACCAGCAGACAGGCTTCGTCGTCGCGTCGGTCTTCGTGAATCCCACGCAGTTCAACGATCCGGCGGACCTCGAGCGCTATCCTCGCGACGAGGAGGGCGACGCGGCGCTGCTTCGCGACGCTGGCGTCGACGTGCTGTTCGCTCCTCCGGTCCAGGAGGTGTATCCGCCCGGCTTCGCCACGACGATCGAGGTGGCGGGGCTGTCGGAGCCGCTCGAGGGGGCGATGCGGGGACCGAAGCACTTTCGCGGCGTCGCCACGGTCGTGACGAAGCTGTTGAACATGGCGCAGCCGGACGACGCGTACTTCGGCCAGAAAGATGCGCAGCAGGCGCTCGTCATCCGCCGGCTCGTCCGCGACCTGGATCTCCCCGTGCGGATCGAGATTCATCCGACCGTTCGCGAGCCGGACGGACTGGCGATGTCGAGCCGGAACGTGCGTCTCGACGCCGAGGCGCGGCGCCGCGCTCCGGCAATCTCGGGTGCGCTGCGCGCCGTCGAGGCGGCGGTCGCGCGCGGCGAGCGCGACGCGTCCCGCGCGATCGCCGCCGGTGCGCCGATCCTCGCCGAGTCCAGAATCGAGCCCGAGTACTTCGCCGCCGTCTCGGCCGAGACGCTCGAGCCGGTGACGAGCATCACCGGCGAGACGCTCGTCGCCATCGCCGCGACGGTCGGTGCCGTGCGGCTGATCGACAACGTGATCGTCACACCCGGAGCCACTTCATGAGCAGGGCCCCGCTCGCGAATGCCACCTCCGCGTCCGGACCGGGCGCGCTCCCGACGCTGGCCGCTGCGCGAGAGCGCGGCGTGCCGATCGTCATGCTCACCGCGTACGACTATCCCAGCGCCCGCGTCGCGATGGCGGCGGGCGTGGACGTCGTGCTCGTCGGCGACTCGGCCGCGAACACGCTGCTCGGATACACGACGACGCGCGACATCACCGTGGATGAGCTGCTGGTGCTCACGCGCGCCGCGCGGCGCGGCGTCGAGGGGATCCCGTTCATCGGAGATCTTCCCTTCGGGAGCTACGAGCCGAGCGACGCGACCGCCGTCGCGACGGCACGGCGGTTCGTGACCGAGGGCGGCTGCGATGCGGTGAAGCTCGAGGGCGCGGGTGAGATGGTCTCACGAGTGCGCGCGATCATCGACGCCGGAATTCCGGTCGTTGGTCACGTCGGTCTGCTCCCGCAGTCGGTCGTGACGCCCGATGGCTATCGCGCGCAGGGACGCGATGCGGAGCAGGCGCTGCGCATCATCGCCGACGCACAGGCGCTCGCCGAGGCGGGCTGCGCGGCGCTGATCGTGGAGGCCGTGCCCGCGGACGTCACCGCGCTGATCACATCGCGCGTCTCGATCCCCGTGATCGGCATCGGCGCGGGCGCGGGGACGAACGGGCAAGTGCTCGTCTACCACGATCTCCTCGGCTTGACCGAGGGACACGTCGCGAGGTTCGTTCAGCAGTACGCCCAGGGGCGCGCGATGCTCGAGGAGGGCGCACGCCGCTGGGCCGACGACGTCCGAGCCGGCCGCTATCCCACCGCGGCGCACACCTACGCGATCGCGCCCGAGGCGCTCGCATTGGTGAAGAGCCGGTTGAGCAGCTAGTCGCTGCTTCGGTTTTCGGTTCGACGGCCGGCCTCGGGAGGCTGCTGCGGCACGAGGCCGACCGAGAAAAGACGAACCGACGAACCGACGACTGACGAACGCGCGGCGCGAAGCGCCGCGCTACCCGTTCGCCGACTTTCTCCCGCGGGCGGCGCGCTTCTTCTTCGCTTCCTTGCCCGCTCCGATCGGCACCACGTCGTTCGACTCGGCGGCGATGCCGGGCGCGGCGTCGGGCACCGTCGTCTGTCGCGGCTGCTTGTAGCTGAACCGCTTCCCCTCGTAGTTGCGGAAGATCACTTCGTCGTCCGTGATCTCCTCCACGTACTCCGGCAGGAGCGGCACCTTGCCGCCGCCGCCTGGTGCGTCGATCACGAACTGCGGCACCGCGAGGCCGGACGTCCAGCCGCGGAGCGCCTGGATGATCTCGAGCCCCTTCTGCACCGTCGTGCGGAAGTGCTCGCCGCCCGCGACCTGGTCGGCCATGTAGATGTAGTAGGGGCGCACGCGCGCCTTCAGCAGCTCGTGCATCAGCTTCATCATCACCTTGGGGTCGTCGTTCACCCCGCGGAGCAGCACGGTCTGGCATCCGAGCGAGATGCCGGCGCGGCTCAGCCGGTCGAGTGCGGCGACGGCGGCCGGCGTGAGCTCGCTTGGATGGTTGAAGTGCGTGTTCATGAAGATGGGATGGTACTTCTGCACCATCTCGCAGAACTCGGGGGTGACGCGCTCCGGGAGATGCGACGTGATCCGGCTGCCGAGCCGGATGATCTCGATGTGCGGGATCGCGCGCAGCCGCTGGAAGATGTACTCCAGTCGCTGGTCGGAGAGCATCATCGGGTCGCCGCCCGACAGGATCACGTCGCGGATCTCGGTGTGCTGCGCCAGATACTGGAACGCCGACTCGTACTCGCGCAGCGAGATCTTCTCGGGGTCGCCCACCTTGCGCCGCCGCGTGCAGAAGCGGCAGTAGCTCGCGCACACGGGGCTCACGAGGAAGAGGGCGCGGTCGGGATAGCGGTGCGTGATGTTCGGCACCGGCGAGTCGCCGTCCTCGTCGAGCGAGTCGATCACGCCGTCGACGATCTCGAGCTCCTGGACGGTCGGGATGAACTGGTTCCAGTTCGCGTCACCGACCTCCTTGATCTGCGAGAGCGACTCACGGGTGATCCGCATCTGGAAGTTGTCGAACGCCGGCGCCAGCGCGGCGACGTCGATCTCCCGCTCCGCGGCGTCGGCGCCGAACCGGTCGGCCACGTAGGCCTTGAGCTCCTCGAGCGTGCTGATGCTCTCGTCGCGCAGGATCTTCTGCCAGTCGCTCATCGCGTCGCTGCTCCGCGCTCTCGTGTGGTGATGCTGGTCAGACGTGTGGTCAACATGATCCGGTCGTCGGCCGGGGCGTAGAAGTCTCGAATCCGTGCGGCTTCGGTGTATCCGCACCGAGCGTAGAACGCTCGCGTGTTCTCGTAGTCGGGACGCGAGGAGGTCTCCACGAGCAACAGTCTCGCTCCTCGCGCGCGCAGGTCGCGCTCCACTCCGCGCACCAGCGCGCGCCCGATTCCCTTGCCCTGTGCCGCGGGGTCGACTGCCAGCCAGTACAGGTCGAACGTTCCTTCCGTCGCGGGCGTGGGACCGACGCAGGCGTAGCCGAGCACTCGCTCGCCCTCGAAGGCACCGGTGAACTCGTAGTCGGGCACGTTCGCATCATCTGCGCCCGCGCGTTCCTGTTTGTGAATCCCGACGTCGAACAGCTCGAGCGCGACCGCGATCTCGTCGCGCGAGAAGACGCGGGTCGACACCAGTAGCTCGGCGATGCGCTCGCGATCGTGAGGCCGCAGCTTCCCGAGCCGGAGGTCCACGCTACGCTTCTCCCGCAGGGAAGAGGTCGGGCTCCGCGCTCGCCGGGGCGACGCCCGAGAGCCGCTGCGCCAGGGCCCATCGCTCTGCGGTCGACCCGCCGTCACGCGCGCGCTGGAGCCCGAGCTCGCACGCGCGGCGCACGAGCGCGCCGTAGTCGATGCCCGCCACCCGCGCCATGCGGGCGAGTCCCGCGTCGGGCGCGATGTCCGGATTGGCGTTCACCTCGAGGATCCACGGACGGCCACGTTCGTCGATTCGCAGGTCCACGCGGCCGTAGCCCGCGCCGCCGACGATGCGCCAGCTCGCGATCGCGATCTTCCGAAGCTGCGCGGCGACGGTCGCGGGGAGCCGCGCGGGACAGCGCGGTGCGGAGCCGAGGTCCTCCTCCGAGCCGTCTTCCCACTTGGACTTGTACGTGACGATGCGCCACATCCCCTTGGGCATGCGACCGAAATCGATCTCGGCGATCGGCAGCACGGCGTCGCCGAGAATGCCGACGTTCACCTCGCGCCCCTCGACGTAGCGCTGCACGATGATCTCGTCCCAGCGCTCGAGCATCGAGCTCACGCGTTCGGCGAGCGCTCGGCTGGTGCGCACGACCGAGCGCTGCTCCACACCGATCGACGCGTCCTCGGCGGCGGGCTTGCAGATGGCCGGGAAGCCGACCGACGGGATGGAGCTGCCGGCGCGGACGACGGCGAACTTGGGGACGGGCAGCCCAGCGCGATCGAGCGCGGCGTTCACGAGGTGCTTGCGGAGGCAGAGCGAGGTCGTCCAGCTCGAGCTGCCGCTGAATGGAAGGCCGAGCAGCTCGAGCACGGAGATCACGGCCGGCTCCAGCGCGGCCACGCCGTCGATCGATTCGCAGAGGTTGAACACGAAGTCGACGTGCGCGCGGCGCAGCTTGTCGATCCAGCGCGCGTCCGGCTGCACCGGGATGCGGACCACCGTGTTTCCCTCGGCGCTCAGCGACGCGGACACCGCGTCGACCGTGCCGAGGATCGCCTGGTCGGCGGCCAGGGCGAACGCGCTCGCGCCGTCGAAGAGGATGGCGATCTTCACGCCGCTCTCCCGAGCGCCACGCCCTGCCGCGCCGCGGCGGCCTCGAGGCACGCGCCGATCAGCGCATCGTAGCCGATCCCCGCCGCACGCGCCGCCTTGGGGAGGCACGAGTTGTCGGCCGCGTCGGGCAGGATGCCGGGCAGCGGATTGATCTCGACGATGTTCGCGCGTCCCGCCGCGTCGAGGCGGACGTCCACGCGCGACCAGTCACGGCAGCCGAGCACGGCGTACGCGCGGAGCACGACGTCCTCGATCTCCGCGCGCAGCTCGTCGCTCACGCGGGCGGGGCACGAGAAGATGTCGAGCGGATTCTCCGGACGATCCCAGAGCCACTTCGCCTCGAAGCCGTAGATCGGCAACGCGCCGGCGGGGAGCGAGTCGAAGTTCATTCCGACGATCGGCAGCACGCGCGCGTGCGCGCCGTTGCCCAGGACGCCGCAGGTGAACTCGGCGCCCGGCAGGAACGTCTCGACGAGCACCGGCTGCGCGTAGCGCTCGAGCAACTCGGCGACGACGGAGCGGAGCGAGGCCGCGTCGGCGGCGAGGTTCCGCTCGGTGATCCCCTTGGACGAGCCCTCGTGGACCGGCTTCGCGAACAGCGGATACGCCCAGCCCCGCGACGCGACGCGCTCGATGTCGGAGGTCTCGCGCACGAGCGCCCAGTCGGCGGTCGGCACTCCGTTCGCGCGGAGGATCTCCTTGGTGCGCGCCTTGTCGAGGCAGAGGGCGAGCGTGAACGGGTCGCTTCCCGAGTACGGGATCCCGTAGAACTCGCAGATCGCCGGCACGTGCGCCTCGCGGTTCGGCCCGCGCAGTCCCTCGGCGATGTTGAAGACGATGTCGGGACGCTCGTCGCGCAGCCGTTGCGGGAAATCCTCGCGTGCCTCGAGGCGGATCACGTCGCCGTAGTGGGCCAGCGCGCGGGCGACGGCGTCGATCGTGTCGGCCGAGTCCCACTCGGCGAACTCGTCGTCGGGCGCCGGCGCGAGAAGCGTCGCGGTCGCCGACTCGACGCGGCCGCCGCTACTGGGCGGCTCCTCGTCCGGGCGCGAGACCTCCGTGGCTTCTGCGGCTGCCTCGGGCTCGGGCTTCTGGTTGTACGCGAAACCGATACGCGTCATCCCGTCCCTGCTGTGGAATCCCGCTCGCGCGGGCGCGGCTCACTCTCTTACGTACGCGCACGCGGGCAAGTCGCACGCCACCGGAGAAGTGCGGCGAAGATAGGGACACAGGATTTCTCGCGCAATGAGAAATTCCGCAATGCGGAAAAAATTCCGCGCGCGTCTGCGTCAGACCTTGTGATACGAGATGCGGGCGGCCTCGCGCCGATCGTCGGCGACGTAGATCTCGAAGTCCGAGAAGAACGCGGGTGCCTCCTGCTGCAGCACGCGCAGCACCGCGATCGCCATGCGGCGAATCTCGAGCTCGGCCCCTTCGCTCGAGCGAAGCTCGAGCATCGTGCGCCACGCGCGGGCGTTTCCGGTGACGACGATCTTCGTCTCGGTGGAGTTGGGCAGCACGCCGCGGGCCGCCTCGCGGGCCATCTTCCGGCGGTGGATCTTGTCCGTCACCCAGCCGTAGCGCTCCATGAGCTGCGCGACAAGCGCGACGTACGCCGTCTGCGCGCTCTCGATCTGCGTGCGCCACGCGCCCTCGAGCGTCTCGTCGCCGGCCACCGCGGGCGGCACCACGAAGCACGCCTCGCTCTCGTCCACGTAGCGCTGCGAGAGCTGCGAGTAGGCGAAGCCCGCCCGGTGGCGGACCAGCTCGTGCGTGAGCGAGCGGCTGATTCCCTCGAGCAGGAGCGAGTAGTTGGCGTGCTCCAGGACGCTCCCGTGTCCCTGCTTCTTGATGTTCTCCAGGTAGTCGCGCGTCGTGCGGCTCGCCGGATTGTGCTGGCTCATGTAGCACAGGCGGCCGGCGAACTCCGCGAGCCGCTCGCCGTCGGTGCTCTCGCCGATCCAGTTCACGCCGAGGTGCTCGGGGGTGGTGAACGCGGGCCGAGCGAGGATGGTGATCTTCGGCTCGTAGTAGAGGCGTGACGTGGCGGCGGGAGCGGCTGCGGTCATGAGGCGGGGTGCGGCGGTGAGAGGAGGATGGCGGCGAAAGCTAGGCGCCGCCGGCGCGGGCGTCCATTCGTGCGTTCGCTTCCACTTCATCGAGCATCGAGAGCCTCGAGCGCGCGTACGCGCGCTCGCGCTCGACGCGCACGAGCACGGTGCGAGCGGCGTCGGGCAGCGGCGGGAGCGTCGGGTCGTACTTCACGTCCGTCACGGCACGTGCGCCGGGGCTCGCCACCTTCGCGCCCGGATTCAGGATGCCGCGCGGGTCGAACGCGTGCTTCACCGCGGCGAAGTGCGCGATGCTCTCGGGCGACCACACCCGGTCGAGCAGCGGCGCGCGCAGACGGCCGTCCCCGTGCTCGCCCGCGAGTGTTCCGCCCAGTCGCGCGATCAGCGCGGTCACCTCGTCCAGCAGCGCCTCTACCCGCGCGCGCCAATCGGGGCGGCCAACCTCGACGAGGGTGTTCACGTGCATGTGCGCGTCGCCCGCGTGGCCGAAGATCACGCCGCGCGTCTCCTGGCGAGCCAGCGCCGCGCGCACGCCGCGCACGTACTCGGGCATTCGGTCAGGGGGCACGCAGCCATCCTCGATCAGCTGCATCGACGTGAGCGACGGATCGAGGTGATTGAGGATCGGGCTCGCGGAGTGTCGGATCTCCCACAGAGAGTGCTCCGTCGCCTCATCGAGCGCGAGCATGATCTCCGTCGCCCCCGCGGCGCGGAACTCCACCTCGATCGCGCGCGCGAGCGCAGTCGCCTCCTCGTGCGTGCTGGCCTCGACCTCGGCGAGCAACACGGACTCCGCGCTCTCCGACACCGGCACCGGTGCCCCACCGCGTCGCGCGACGTCCAGGAAGCTGCGGTCGAGCGCCTCGCACGCGATCGCTCCCGTACGCCGTGCGGCGTCCGCGCCGACGACCGCGGCCTCGAGCGATGAGAACGCGCCGAGCACGCTCGCCGAGTACGGCAGCAGCGGCGCGAGCCGGAGCTCGAGGCCGACGATGAGCGCCAGCGTTCCCTCGCTTCCGGCGATGAGGTCGACGAGCTCTCCCGAGTCGGCGAAGTCCGCGAGCCCGTAGCCCGACGATTCCTTGCGCACGCCGGTGTGCCGCGATGGCGCCGCGCGCTCCTCGGCGACCACCGGAGCCAGCTCGGTCAGCGCGCGCTGCACGATGTGGAGCGCCGGTGCAGGCACGCCGCGCCGCAGCTCGCCGCGTGAGCCGTCGGCGAAGATGCAGTCGAGCGCCTCGACCCAGGGGCGCGTGGAGCCGTACTTCAGCGTGTGCGCGCCCGCGGCGTTCGTCGACGCCATCCCGCCCACCGTGCAGAACGCGCCACTCGACGGATCGACGGGGAACCGCAGGCCGGCCATCCGAGCCGCGGCATCGATCGCGTTGCGAACGGCGCCCGGCCCGCAGCGAATCGTGCGGCGCGCCGCGTCCGGCGCGAAGATCCCGTCGAGACGGCTCATGTCGACGATGACGCCGTCGCCCACGGCTCCACCGGACATGCTGCTGCCCGAGCCACGCGGGATGAGCGGGACATCGTGCTCCGCGGCCCACCGCACGAGCACCGCCGCGTCGTCGGCATCCACCGGCATCGCGACTGCCCGAGGGAGGACGCGCGCGATTCCCGCCGCCTCGCTGTAGACGGCGCGCGCTGGCAAGTCCTCGCGGAATGCTCCGCGGAATCCGTGCGACGCTGGCGTGAGTGGCATGGCTCGGGTGCTGGGGTATCTTTCGATGGTGTCGAGAAGTCTAACGGACGTGAGCGACTCACCAATGGAAGCGCGGACCGCGCGAGACGACCTCCGTGCGGCCGAAGCCGACCGCTTCGCGCGCGAGATCTTGCCGGCGGTCTCGAGGACGTTCGCGCTGAGCATCCGGGTGCTCCCCGGCGCGCTGGGCCGGTCGGTGCTCGCGGCCTATCTGCTCTGCCGGATCGCCGACACGCTCGAGGACGAGCCCGAGATGCCCGCCGCGGACAAGGCGAATCTGCTCGACGAGCTGCTGCGCTGCTTCGACGACGCGGCCGCCGCCGATGCGTTTCCCTCGAAGCTCGCCACGCTCGGCGGCGACGCGGCGCACGTCCGGCTCGCCAGCCGCACCGATCTCGTGTTCGTGCTCTACCGCGCGCTGCCTGTTGGAACGCGGGCGCACGTGCGGCGCTGGGTCGGCGAGATGATCCTGGGGATGAAGAAGTTCGTGCTGCTCTATCCGCACGGCATCCGCATCCAGAGCCTCGACGAGTACAAGGAGTACTGCTACTACGTCGCCGGCACGGTCGGATACCTCCTCACCGATCTCTGGCACGAGCACGCGCCCAGCATCGGCGTCCGGCAGCACGGCGTCCTGCGCGAGAAATGCCGAGCGTTCGCCGAGGCGCTCCAGACGGTGAACATTCTCAAGGACGTCGCGACGGACGCGGAGAAGGAGAACTCGATCTACATCCCCGAGGAGCTGCTGCGAGAGCATGGAAGCAGCCATGCGACGATCCTCGCCCCCGAGCGGCTTCGTCAGACGCGCGACGCGCTCGCGACGATGGTGCAGCTCGCCTGGCACGACCTCGAGGGCGCACGCAGCTATCTGCTGCTGATCCCGCGGCGGGCCGTGCCGATCCGGCTGTTCTGCGTGCTCCCGCTGCTCTTCGCGTACGCGACGCTGCGCGATCTCACCCGCACGCCGCAGGCGCTGGTGCGGCGCGAGGTCGTGAAGATCTCGCGCGCCGAGGTGAAGTCGCTCACGCTGTTCGGCTTCCTCGTCATCCTGAGCAACCGCGGGCTGGATTGGCTGGCGGATCGGGCGATGCGAAGGCCCTTTCTCGTGGCCGGCGTCCGGTGAGCTGGTCGGTTGGCTCGTTGGCTCGTCGGTCGGTGTGCGAGTGAGCTGAACGGCCCAAACCAGAACCGGCGTGGACGCCTCACTGCGAGGTCTCCACGCCGGTGGTGTTTCGGGCGGTCATCGCAGGCGAGGGATCCGCACTTCGACTCACGAGTCACCGACCAGCTATCTCGCTATCCAACTCACCGTCTTACGGCGGCCGCCAACATGCTGAGCAGCGTCGGCGGCCGGCCGGCGTCTCCACGCTCGAGGCGATCGAGCACCTGCTCCAGGGCGAGCTGCGCGCGCTCGACCGTCCGCGTATGCGACGAGCGAGTGAGTCCCCACACCGCCGGCACGAGCACGGCGGCGGGCGCCACCGCCGCCCACACGGGAAAGGTGAGCGCCGCGAGCACGCCGCCAGCGAGGAGGGAGGTGACGCCGAGGCCCGCGCTCACCTGAGCCATCGAGGCGCGGTGCGAGCCAAGATGCGCGTCGAGGCGCACGACCACGCGACTCGCATCGAGCGCGATCGCCGTCGCCGCAACGTCGTTCGCTCGCGCGAGCGCGTCCCCCTTTCCGCTCACCGCTCGCTTCACCGCGCTCGCGACTCCACGGTCGGCCTCCCACACGATGCGCTCGCCGAAGTGCCGCTTCACCGTGAGACACTCCTGGCGCTGCATCCAGTCGTCGAGCGCCTTGAGCACCTGGGCGGGCGTGCCCGCGATCGTCCGCTGCGCGCTCACCGACGCGCCACCGTACAGCGCAGCGAGCACCCCTCTCTCCTCCGGCACCGCGACCCGCGTGCGCTCTTCCGCCAGCGCCTGACGGAGGTGCACCGCGTCGAGACCGACTTCCTTCGCCAGATCGAGGAGCTGCGCCTCGGTCAACCGGTCCGCGGTGTCGCCCGCGGAACCCGCCTGCAGCTCGAGCGCGCGCGCGAGCACTCGCTCGACCGCGCCCCGATCGATCGTCGCTGGAAGGTTGCCTGGCTTGGGACCCTCGGAGGACATGCGCGAAAGATAACGCCGTTCTCCCGCGTCAGATGCCGCCCAGGATCACCTCGAGCTGTCGGGCGATGGCGGTCGTCACGGCTTCGGGAACGGTGAACGTCGTCGCGAACGCAGCTCGCGGATCCGTGGGTGCCGTGCGGCCAGCGGCCTGCAGGTAGAAGCGCATGTAGCCCGGCACCGCCGCTGGAATCGTGCGCTCCAGCAGCAGCGCACCCGCGCGCACCGCGGCCGATTGCTCGAACCGCGCGGTCGCGCCGGCGCGCCGCTCGGCCGGCGTCGTGTTGTCTTCGATCGCCGTGCTCGCCACCGAGCCCGCGATCTCGTGCGCGAAGGTGTAGAGCACCTGGTCCGTGTCGTCTCGCGACGCGGGCATGCCGACGCCGACCGCGTTCTGCAGCTTGCCGAAGTGCACGGTGCGACCCTCGCCGCCGAGCGGGAGGGTCAGATACAGCTCGCCATTCTGCTGCTGGGTGTTGTTGAGGAATCGCTGGAGCGGCGGCCGCCACTGCCGCTGCCAGAGCGAGTCCACCCGCGCGATCACGCCGACCCGCGCGCGCGTCTCGGCCGCCCAGTACTCGTGATGGAAGCGCCGGCTCTCGTCATCGACGGAGGCCACGAACAGCCGGAGCCACTCGCGATCGGCCGACGTCGGAAACGAGGCGGCGAGAATCGAGATGTACGTCTGAAGCGTGGGATCGTTCGTCGCGCGCGGGTTGCCGTTGGCTCGCGAGAACAGATCCACCGCCTGCCGCATCTGATCCCACGACTCGAAGTAGAAGGGGATGAACTGCGGTCCAGTCGCAAGCGATGGCTGCAGATCGATGCGAGAGAGCAGGCGAGCGCGGTTCGCGTCGAGCTGTGACGTCACGTTGCGCTGCCGCCTGAGCGCGATCACGCGATCCCGATAGCCGCGCGCGAAGTACGGCACGAGGTTCGAGTCGGAGGTCAACAGCGCGTAGGAGTGCAGCCAGAGATCGACGTGCTCGCGGGTGCGAACCGGCCAGGTGGTCTGCACGAGGGGAGGTGGTCCCGACTGCGTCGTCGGGCCCGCGGCGGGGCTGGGGCCTGGCGCCGGTGTGACTCTCCCACCCGACGCGCAGGCGACGCCCACGCTCAGCGAGAGCACGATGGCCGTGCGCGCGACGCGGCGATGTTTTCCGGCAATTGTCACGATCAGCCCTCGATGCGAGTGAGCCCTGCACCACGATGGATTCGCAAGGCACGCGCCCCGGCCGCTCGGGGACGCCACTCGGCGTGCTGGCGCCTCAGCGCGCCGCTAGGCACCCGCCGTGGTTCGCCCGCAGGTGACGCAGAACTTCCAGCCGTGCTCAAGCTCGCTGCCGCATGCGGGACAGTGGAGCACAGTGAGGTCTTGCCCACAATGGGGACAGAAGCTGATCTCGCGTCCCGCGGGGAGCTCGCCCTTGCAATGCCGGCACAGCTCCCCGGTCGGCGACACGGTGATGGGGCGAGGCAGCTTCCGCGCACCCCCACCCGGCGTCGCGCCGGCCGCGGCGCTCACGCCGCTCGAGCGAGGCGCGGCCGGCGCCGGGTTTGCCGCGACGCTCGGTGCGGCGGGAGGCGCACCGACGGCGGACGTGGACGCGCCGGTCGTCGCCGTGCTGGCGGCCGAAGCACGGAAGGGCGCCGTATCCGGCTCCTTGATCGGTGGCGACGTCGGAGCTCCGGACGACATGGGCTCGGGCGTGCGGGCCGCGGGCTGGCCTTCCATCTCCAGCGCGTGCAGCGCGTCGGCAGACAGCGCTGCGCGAGACTCTGCGAAGTTGCGAATCAGCGCGGCGTCCGGATTCGGCGATCGCAGCGACGCGCCCAGCTCGTCGCGCATGCGATCCTCTACCACGAGGTAGCCGCGCGCGCCCGAGAGCAGCTCGAGCAGCGCCATCTCGTAATCCTGATTCGTCTCGAGCCCGAGCTCGCGCCGGTGCAGGCGATACGGAAGGATCGTCGAATACAGATCACCCACCTGGAACGGCTGGGCGAGCAGTTGAGGGGCGGTCGCGCGAAGCGTCCGCACCAGATGCCGGTACATCCGGTCCACGTCGTCCATCTCGGCTCCTCGTCGTTCTAGTTGGTTGGGGTGCTCGTCCGCGGCAGCGGGCGCGCCGGCGCGAATGGCCGTCCGGCGGGAAAGGGCGCCGGCTCGAGCGTGACGCGCTTCCTGGCTCGCTGCGCCTCGAGCCACTGATCGAACTCCGACGTGCGCGCGCCGTCGGACGACGTCTGCTCCTTCGCCGCACGCACGGCGAGGTCGTTCGCGTACTCGTTCTGCGGATGACCCGCATGGCCGCGCACCCACTGCCATTGCACGCGATGCGGCGCCGCCGCGGCGACGAGCTCCTGCCAGAGCGCGAGATTCTCGATCGCACCCTCGCGGCGCCGCCACCCTCGCCCAGCCCAGCCGTACACCCACTCCGTCATCCCTTTCACGAGATACTGCGAATCGCTCGTGAACAGCACGCGGAACCGGCCACCCTTCCGGCCGATCACTCGGAACGCCTCGATCGCGCTGCGCAGCGCCATGCGATTGTTCGTCGTCGAGGGCTCCGCGATCCAGTAGTCCCAGCGGGTCAGTCGCTCGGTCGCGCCGTTCACATGCTCGATCACACCGGCCGCGCCGCCCGGATTGTCCCCCTCGCGACCATTGCCGAGGCACGACTCGTCGGCGTAGATCGCGACGAGCGGCAGCTCGCTGCTCATCGGCTCGTCCAGGCTCATCAGACGACCTCGATCCCTTCGAGCTCGTCGATGAAGAGCGTGAGCCGATCGCCCGTTGTCGGATGGTGCGCCTCGAGCGCCTCGCGACCTCCGGTCACGCGCAGCCGGTCGACGATGATCACGAACTCGGTGCCGCGCCGCCACACCGACAGGCGGCGCCTGTCCGCGATCGCACGCTCGAGCGCGTCATACTGCGCGGTGTTCAGTTGAGTGACCTTGGGGCGACGTGGCATGAGACGGCGAGCGCGAAGTCCTTCAGCGGCACCAGCGCCGCGCGAGCGAGGAGAGGACCGTGGCCGCGCGGTCGATCTCCGCCAGCGGAATGTACTCCTCGGCCGCATGCGCCAGGGAGATGTCGCCCGGCCCGAAGCAGATGGCGGGGATGCCCGCCGCGTTCAGCAGCGCGGCGTCGGTCCATGCCGACATCCCCGAGATGCGTACGGGCTCGCCACTCACCCTGAGAGCGGAGTCCAGCGCGCGGACGAGGTCGGAGTCCACCGGCACATCACTCGGCTCCTGCGACATGACCAATCGCACCGAGGCATCGAACGTCGGCCGGCGCGCGCGGACTCTCGCGCATGCGCGTTCCACTTCTGCCACGACGTCGGCGTCGCGCTCGCCCGGCAGCGTTCGCCGCTCGAGACGGAGCACACAGCGGTCGGGGTACGTCGACATGCCGATGCCCCCTTCGATCAGCGAGGCGTGGAGCGATCCTCTGCCAAGCAGGTCGTGCACGCGAAGCGGAAGCTCCTCGTCATCCACTCGGTCCAGCTCGGCCAGCAGCAGTCCCGCGTGGCGGATCGCATCCACTCCAATGTCCCAGCGACTGCCGTGCGCCGCGCGGCCCGTCACGACGACCTCCGTCCAGACGAAGCCCCGATGAGCCGGCATGATCTCCAGACAGGTCGGCTCGCCGACGATCGCCGCGTCGGTGCGAATGCCACGCTCGAGCATCGCGCGCGTGCCCACCGACTCGTACTCCTCGTCGGCCGTCGCCGCGACGACGATCTCTCCGGAGAGCCCATCCCGCCGCGCGTGCCACGCCGCCGCGCACATCGCCGCGATGCCGCCCTTCATGTCCGTCGCGCCGCGGCCATAGAGGCACGCATCCCGCTCCTCTCCGGCGAACGGCGCGTGGGTCATCCCCTCCGTGCCGACGACGTCGAGATGACCACTGAACATCAAGGAGCGCGCGCCTGGCGACGCGTCGCCGATGCGCGCGACGAGGTTCGGACGCCCCGGCGCCGAATCGTGGACCTCCACGCGGAAGCCCCACGAATCGAGCACGCCGCGCAGCAGTTCGACGCACGCCGCCTCACCGGGCGCGCCCGGCGACAGCGAGGGATTGCGCGAGTCGATGCGTACGAGGGCGCGGGCGAGCGCGCGGGCATCGCCAGCCACGATCGCGCCCGCGCTCGTCACGACTCGAGCTCCGCCGCGTCGTGCTGTTCGTCGATCGACGCGATGATGCGAAAGCCGTCCTTGTCGACGCGGAACGGGAGTCGCTCGCCGAACGGCTCGAGCGCGCGCGCGAGCTCGTCCTCGCCTCCGTCGCGCGCGATCGCGATGACGCAGCCGCCTCCAGACGCGCCAAGCGCTTTGACGCCGAGCGCGCCGGACCGCCCTGCCGCGTCCACGATGGCGTCGATACGCGGCGTGGTGATCGAGGCGTGGAGCTGTCTCTGGTGCACCCAGTGCTCTCCGGTGAGCGTGCCCAGCGCGTCCAGATCATCCGCGCGAATCGCCGCGGCCATCTCGACGCTGAGCGCCTTCATGCGTGCAAGCGCGTCGCAGGTGCGCGGCTCACCGCGCACGTACGCGTCGAGCACCGCGGCGACGATACTGCCGGACAGTCTGGACTCGCCGGTGTAGAGCAGCACGCTGCGCCGCGCGAGATCGGCCGCGGTGCGCTCCGTCAGCGATAGCACCTCCACACCCACGCAGTCACTGAAGGTCAGCAGGAGTGCTCCGCCGAACGCGGCGGCATAGTGGTCCTGAAATCCGCCGACGACGCCGAGCTCCTCAACTTCCGTCGCGCGGCTGCGAGCCGCGAGCGTGCCGGGGTCGAGCGGCTCGCCCGACAGGGCGGCGAGCGCGCCGGCGAGTGCGACACCGCACGCCGACGAGCCACCCAACCCGGCACCCGCGGGAAAATCGGTCACGATCGTCGCGACCGCCTCCGGTTGGCCGGAACGACGAAGCGCGGCGGAGACGAGCGCATCCGGTTCGAGCGCGACGACGCCGGCGCGGCGCGCCGCGTGCTCGCTCGTGGCCGCGGTCGCCGTGGCGAAGCGCGTGATCGCGACGCTGCACACCGCGCCGCCTTCGCGATCACAGTACGGCGGGACGTCGGTCCAGCCGCCGCCGAAGTCCAGGCGAGTCGGCGCGCGCGCGACGATGGCGCGGGTCACGTGGCCGGAGCTACGACGAGTGATCGTGCACGATGCGCCACCGTCCGTTCACGCGCCGCATCACGAGCGAGGTCGGACCCTGCGCCGTCACGGAGTCGCGCGCGCCGACGCGGCGTGCGAGGACGTAGGTCGCGATCACGTTGGCGACGTCAGGCGTGAGCGCGTCCACGTCGAGCAGGACGAAGGAGAGCGAATCGCGCGTGGCGCCGGGCGCGAACCTTGGCGCGTAGGCGCGACGGATCGCCGCGGGCCCGCGCAGCACGCCCTTGCCAATGAAGGTGGTGGAATCACCGGGCAGGTAGTCGTCGACGAACGCGTCGAGGTCGCCGCGATTCCAGTTGCCGGCGGCGCGCACCAGCATCGCGCCGACCTCGTCGCGGATCGCGCGACGCTGTGCCTCGGTCGGGCGCGAGCCGCCGGCGACTGCCGGAGCGCACGCCGCCGCCACGAGGACGCCAATCGCGGCGAGTCGTCGTGCGGCGCGGGGCCGCACGACGCTACTTCTTCTTCTTGGCCGGCGCCTTGGCGCTCTTGCCGGCCGGCTTGGGTGCTGACTTCGCCCCAGCCTTGGCCGATTTGCCGGGCTTCGCTGCCGGCTTGGACGCCGAGCCCTTCGCGGGAGCCTTGGCGGAGGACTTCACCGGAGGCTTGGCGGCAGGCTTCGCTGGTGCAGCCCCCTTGGCCGCAGGCTTGGCCGGAGCGGCCTTCGCGGCCGGCTTCGGCGCTGCTGCGGCCTTGGCTGCCGGAGCAGGTGCGGCCGGTGGTGCGGCGGGCGCCGGCGCGGGAGCGGGTTTCGCCACCGGACGAGGACCTCCCGTCCGGAGCGAGAACGCGCCGGGACGCTGAGGAGGAGCGATCGCTGCCGCCGCCGCCGCCGCCGCATCGCGGGCCGCCTTGTCGATCGCCGCCTTCTCGGCTGCAATCTTCGAGGCGGTGGGGCGGGTCTTCTCGCTCGCCGGCTTCTTGGAGTGCGCGTCCTCGGCTTCCCTGATCAGCTTGTCCGCCTCTTCCTGCGTCATCTGACCGCGCCGGACCATGTACTGCACGAGGTCGCGGGCACTCTCGATGGCGAAACCAGCGAGGCCCGCGGCCGCGCTGATCACGTCCTTCATCGCGGACGAGACCTTGCTGCCCGCCTCCTGACTGATGAGCTGAGCGCGCTCGGCCATCTCGGCCACCGTGTCGCGCATGTCCGCGCCCCGGTGTCCCGGCCCGCGTCGCGGTGCAGGGGCGGCCGGCGCTGCTGGCGCCGTCTCGTCGGTCGTTGAATCGTTGTCCACCATGTGCCCGTTCCGTTCCGGTGCGCCGGGGGAGGGGCTCCCCGTTTCATTGAAGGCCGTACGCCAACGCGCTAGCTTGCCGCGCCACGCGTGGAGTCCGGTTTTGTGGCGGCAAGTATATGATTTTTCAACAGCTACGCAAGGTTTGCTGACGCGGAGCGCGAAGCCAACAAAAAGCGCTCCGCCGAGACGGGTCGTGTTCTCCACGGCGGTTTCCGTTCTTTAAACGCAGCATCTACGCGACACAATAGGGACATATAATGCTCAGTGGGGTGCGAGTGCTCGATCTTTCGCGCGTGCTGGCCGGACCACTGTGCACGATGATGCTCGGTGACCTCGGTGCGGACGTGCTGAAGGTGGAGCGTCCCGAGGCAGGCGACGAGACACGCGGGTGGGGGCCACCCTTCGACTCCAGCGGAGAGAGCGCCTACTTCCTGAGCGTGAACCGGAACAAGCTGAGCGTCACCGCCGATCTCGGAGATCCCGACGATCTGGCGCTCATCCGGACCCTCGCCGAGAACAGCGACGTCGTGGTGGAGAACTTTCTCCCCGGTACACTGGAGCGACGCGGCTGGGGGGCCGATGCCTGCGGCGCCGCTCGGCCGGAAGTCGTCTGGTGCACCATCAGTGGATTCGGACTGTCGTCCAGGCGACCCGGCTACGATCTGATCATGCAGGCGGAGTCCGGCTGGATGTCGATCACCGGCGAGCCCGACGGCGAACCGATGAAGCACGGTGTGGCGCTCGTCGACGTGCTCGTCGGCAAGGACGCCGTCGCGGCGATCCTGGCCGCGCTCGTCGCTCGTGGCCGTACGGGCGTGGGGAGGCGGGTGGACGTGTCGCTCGAGCGATCCGCCGAGGCGGCGTTGATCAACGTCGCGCAGAACGCGATGGTGAGCGGGCGGTCGCCGACGCGATGGGGGAACGCGCACGCGAACCTCGTCCCGTATCAACTCTTTCACGCGCTCGACCGCCCGTTCGTGATCGCAGTCGGGAACGACGGGCAATGGCAGGCGTGTGCGCGAGCGCTCGAGCTCCACGAGCTGGCGGCGGATGCGACGCTGTCGACGAACGCGGGCCGCCTGGCGCGTCGCGCGGAGGTCGTGGGAGCGATGTCGGCGCGGCTGCTCACGCGAAGGGCTGATGAATGGCGCGGCCTGCTCGACGGAGCCGGTGTCCCGTGCGGCATCGTGCGAACGGTGCCCGAAGTGCTGGCCGGCGGAGGGGGCTCGTCTCGGACTGGCCTTCCGCCGAGCGTTCCGGGGACGGTGCGAATGCCTCCGCCCAGGCTTGGCGAGCACTCGGAGCTGGTTCGCGCGGAGGGATGGGGAGCGTTCGCGACACAGGCGAGGGTTCACGTCTGAACATGCTCGTCGCCACTGTTACGGCCGCGCACGGCACGTCGTCCCAAGAACGTGGCGACCCGAACTGCAGGAAACGGTGGGACAGGTACCCTGTCCGGCAAGCGGATTCCGCGTTACTCTGTGGTCGTGAGAACGACTGAACCAGAGCCGATCGTTGATCAGGACGACTCTGATCAACGGATCATCCAGCGCGTGCTCGCGGGAGACCGCGACGATTTCACGGTGTTGATCACTCGATACAGTGATCCACTGTACCGTCATGCTCTCTGCATGACGGGGAGCCCCGATGTCGCCGAAGACATCCTTCAGCTGTCCTTCATCAAGGCATATCAGCATCTCGCGGAAGTTCGCGGGCGGTTCGATGCCTGGGTGTTCAGGATCGTCGCGAACGGCTGCAAGGACTGGCTCAAGAACATCCGGCGCTCGCACCTCAGCTACGACGAGGACGACCAGCCTTCGAGCTATGCGACGCCCGAAGAAGAGCTGGACCGAACCGAGCTCAGAAGCGATCTGGACGTTGCGCTGTCGTCATTGCCCGCATCTCTGCGAGAAGCGTTCGTCATGAAGCACGTCGAGGGACGCTCGTACGAGGAGATGGCGGATCTACTGGGGACTACGGTCGGCGCGCTGAAGATGCGTGTGCATCGCGCACGTGAAGCGCTGCAGGCCTTACTCGAGGAAAAGTACGCCTAACATGTACGACGACCTTCAATCCGACGGCCTTGGCGACGGCCGCAAGCGTGAGCGCCCGGTCAATCCGGAGCGTCCGCTCGCCGATCGCGAGGTGCCGCTCGGCCCGCCGACGGCTACCATTGCCGAAGCGGTGCATGCCTGGCTCGACGGCGAGGTGCCGGAGGCAAGCGTGCGGCGTGGCGAGTGGTCGCGCGACGTCGATTTCTGGAAGCGGATGAACGAGGATCTGGAGCGCCGACGCCGCATGCGCACTCCAGCCCATGTCCAGGCCCGCATCATGGAAGCGATTCCGCAGCACGCGCCCTCGCTCATCACGCCCTGGTGGCGCCGCGAGTTCGTCGTGACACCCTCGAGCGCGCTGGTTGCCGCGGCGACGCTCCTTGCCGTCGCCGTCGCCGCTACCGCCGCGGTGCTGCGATTCGCTCGCTGAGTCCGAATGCCCGAACGGCCGGTCCTCTGGACCGGCCGTTCTTTTTTTGCGCCGTCCGACAACAGGAACCGTGCTCGGCGCGCGGTCGTTCGACCGACATGACTGATCATGTCCTCCGCGCCACCGTCCGATTGCCGCTTCCCCGTTCGCGAGTCTTCGAGTTCTTCGCCGACGCGAAGAACCTGGCGCTCCTCACGCCGCCCGAGCTCTCGTTTCGCATCCGTACGCCGCTGCCAATCACGATGCGCGAGGGCACGCTCATCGACTACACGATCGGTCTGCACGGCATCCCGATGCGCTGGCGGACGCGCATCACTCGGTGGGCGCCCGGTGAAGAGTTCAGCGACGAGCAGCTTCGCGGGCCGTACGCGCTCTGGATCCACCGGCACTCCTTCAGAGACGACGGCCCGGGTCGCACGATCATCGACGACGAGGTGCGCTACCGTCTCTCCTTCGGATTCCTCGGAGAGATCACGCATCCGCTCGTGCGAGCGCAGCTGCGACGCATCTTCAGCTTTCGCACGACCGCCGTGCGCGAGCTGCTCGGCGTCTCCGGGGCTCCACGCGCGGACGAGGCACCGCGATTCGAGTAGCCGGTCGATCAGGGTCGCCGCGCCGTGCTCGGCGGGCCGACTCGCCGCGGGGCTCGAGGCGCGGCCTCCGCGCGCCGGCGGCTTCGATCAACGAACCCGTCCGACGAATCGCATCAGTGCGAAGAGGGCAACGACGACCAGCATGAAGCCGACGACGGACGCGGCGAATGCGGCGAGCGTGAGGGGCACCGGCGGCTGCGAGCGCCTCGGGCGAGAGTCGGCGTTGGTCGGATCGTCCGGCATGGCGAATCAGTCTGCGAAATTCTGGTGCGCGGGTGTGCTCACGCGTTGCGCGAGGCGCCTCGCTCCAACGTAAACAGCGTCAGCTCGGGGCGCACGTTGAGCCGCACCTGCAGGAGGAATCCCAGGCCGCGATTCACGTACAGGGTGCGGCCCGGCCCCACGTCGAACACACCGGCGGTGTAGCGGCGATTGCGCACGGGCACGATCGGTGGCGGCAGAAAGGGCGGTTTCACCTGTCCGCCGTGGGTGTGGCCGGCCAGGACCCACCCGCGCACGCCGTCCCAGATCGGGAGGTCCTGCGCATCGGGATTGTGCGAGAGCACGACGGTGGGCATTCCGGGCGCGAGAAGACGCAGTGCCGACCTGGCGTCTGGAGCACGGCCGCTCTCGGAGTCGTGGGTCGGTGCGAGGAGCAGACCGGTCGGTGGGTCGCCGTGTCCCTCACCGAACTCGGGGCTCCAGTAGTCGGCAAGGCCGGCGAACTGGAGGCCACCAGTCACGTGAACTTCATTGCGCAGCACGCGCATGCCCGCGTCGCCCGCCACACGGCTCACCTGATCGGCGACCGCAATGCTCTCCCAGTTCTGCCCATAGTCGTGATTGCCGAGCGACGCCACCGTGCCGAGCCGGCCCCGAGGCACGAGCGCGAGCACTCGCGCGAGCTCCGATACTTCGTGCGCCGTGCGATACGAGACGAAATCGCCCGTGAACACGACGAAGTCGGGCGCGAGCTCGCTCGCCGAGCGAAAGGTGCGCATGAGAAACTCGGAGCTCACGCGCGGTCCGACGTGAATGTCGCTGATCTGCAGCAGCGTCTTGCCGACGAGCGCTGGAGGCAGGTCGTCGAGCGGCATCGGACGTCGGACGAGCTCGGGCCAGAATGGCTCGATCTGCCACGCGTAGAGTCCCGTGCCGGCGGCCAGCGCGCACGCGCTCGCGCCGAGCGCGATGAAGCGGCGCCGGCTCAGCACGCGTCGCCGTCCCGGCGATCCGGTCGCCAGACCATGACGCGCAATGCGACGCCGTCGCGCACGAAGTCTTCGATGCGCCCCTCCTCGCGATAGCCGCTCGCGACGAGCGCGACGGCGGCGACGTCGAACGGGACGTCGCGAGGAATCTCGCAGACGACGAGCCGTTCACCCGATCGCTCGCAGGTCTCGCGCACGGCGGCGAGCAGCGCCAGCATGACGCGCGGGTCGGCGCTCGTCACGAAGTGCACCTTCGCGGCGAGCTTCGCACCCACGATGGTGCCGAACAGCACGAGACCCACGGGCCGCTGGCTCTCGGTGGCTTCGGCGAGCAGGCAGAGATACTCCGGATCCTCGAACCGCAGTGCGCTCTCGAGCACTTCATCGGCGCGCCGGAGATACGGAGTGCCCCGAAAGGCGTCGGCGAGCACGCCGCGCGCGGCGGCTGCGTCCTCGGGCAGCAGCGGACGTACGACAAGCTCGCTCACGAGAAGCTAGATGTGGATCGGCCGCCCGAGAACGGCGAGCGCCGCTTCCTTCGTCGTCTCGGACAGCGTGGGGTGTGCATGCACCGTCACGCCGATGTCCTCCGACGAACCGCGATACTCGAACGCCAGCACGACCTCGGCGATGAGCTCGGACACGTTCGGGCCGATCATGTGGGCGCCGAGCAGCTCGTCGGTGACGGCATCGGCGATGAACTTCACGAACCCTGCAGTGTCGCCCGCAGTGCGCGCGCGGCCGTTCGCCGAGAAGGGAAACCGGCCGACGCGGTACTGGCGGCCGGTCGCCTTCACCTCGTGCTCGGCGAGGCCGACGGTCGCGATCTCTGGCCAGGTGTAGACGACACCAGGGATCGAACGATAGTGCATGTGTACCGGCTTGCCCGCGATGACCTCGGTGGCGACGACGCCTTCCTCTTCAGCCTTGTGCGCGAGCAGCTTGCCGCCGATGCAATCGCCGATCGCGAAGACGTTCGGAAGGTTGGTGCGCATCTGGTCGTCCACGAGGATCTCTCCGCGCGCTCCGAGCGCGAGCCCGAGCCCGGCGGCATCGATGCCGCCGAGCGACGGCCGACGGCCGACGGACACGAGCACGTAGTCGGCCTCCAGCGTCTCCGTCGCGCCATTCTTCTCCACGTCGACGAAGATCGTGTCGCTCTCGCGCCGCGCGCCACTCACCTTCGCGCCCGTGCGCAGGTCGAGCCCCTGCTTGGCGAACACCTTCGTCGCCTCTTTCACGAGCTCCTCGTCCATGCCGGGCAGGATCGTCGGCGCGAGCTCGATGACCGTGACCTTGGCGCCGAGGCGGCGCCACACGCTTCCGAGCTCGAGCCCGATGACACCGCCCCCGATCACGATGAGATGCTTCGGCACTTCGGGGATCGTGAGCGCGCCGACGTTGGAGAGGACGCGCTGCTCGTCGAACGTGAGGAAGGGAAGCTCGATCGGAACCGAGCCCGTGGCGATGATGACGTGCTTCGCCTCGTAGGTCGTCGTCGATCCGTCGGCGCCCGCGACGTCGACCAGGTTGCCGGCGCGCAGCGTGCCGCGGCCCTTGGCCCAGGTGATCTTGTTCTTGCGGAACAGATACTCGATGCCGCGCGTGTTCTGCCCGACGACGTCGTCCTTGCGCTTGAGCATCTGCGCGACGTCGATGCGCACTTCGCCGGCGGTGATCCCGTGCTCCGCCGCGTGCTGCCGCATGAACTCGAAGTGCTCGGAGGAGTTGAGCAGCGCCTTGGACGGAATACATCCGACGTTGACGCAGGTGCCGCCGAGCGTCTTGTCCATCTCGACGCAGACGGTGGCGAAGCCGAGCTGGGCGGCGCGGATGGCGGCGACGTAGCCGCCTGGACCGGCACCGATGATGACGACGTCGGCTGGAGTGTTGGCCATTGCAGTAGGTGCGAGAGCTGGGTGAGGACGGCTGGAAATGTAGCCGATGCGTCCACCCTTCGCGGCGCCGCCGCCCGACGGCGATCTGGCGCCTCGTACCAGAGATCGATACCGTAGACCTTTGGGTCCCGCCAAATCCCACGCTCGAGAGGGCGTCGATGGCTACCGCTGCATCCGTCTCTGCCTCGCCGCTGGACCGGGTGACCTACCAGCCGCCAACGCGGCAGCGCGTCGACTCGATCGATCTGCTGCGCGGGCTGGTGATGGTCATCATGATGCTCGACCACACCCGCGACTACTTCAGCGCAGCGGCGTTCCAGTTCGATCCCACCGATCTGGAGCGGACATCCGTCGTGCTGTTTCTCACACGGTGGATCACCCACTACTGCGCGCCAACGTTCTTCTTCCTGGCCGGAACCGGCGCGTATCTGCGCCGCGCGCGCGGCGCGACGGCGGGCGAGATGTCGCGCTTTCTCGCGAGTCGAGGCGTCTGGCTGATCCTTCTCGAGTTCACGATCGTGCGAGTCGGCATCTCGGGCGACCTGCTGCCGCATGGCCGGTACCTCATCCAGACGATCTGGGCGCTCGGCTGGTCGATGATCGTGCTCGCGGCCCTCGTGCATCTGCCGCTCCGGGTGATCGGGGCGTTCGGGGCGGCGATGGTGCTCCTGCACAACGCGTTCGACGGGCTGCCGGTCGCTCAGTGCGGTCTGAGACAACCGCTCTGCGGCGCGGGCGACGTGCTGCTCCGGATCATGCACGTCCCGGGACCGCTCGCATTCGGGAGGGGAGGACTCATGGTGCTCGAGATGTACCCGCTGATCCCGTGGATCGGTGTGATGTCGCTCGGGTACGTATTCGGAAAGCTCTATACGGTGGACGCGGCTGAACGTCGACGCATTCTCGTGCGGCTGGGCGCGGCGGTCATCACGCTGTTCATCGTGCTTCGCGCGTCGAACCTGTACGGTGATGCGAGCAAGTGGTCGGTTCAGTCGCGGGGAGCGCCGTTCACCGTGCTCTCGTTCCTGAACGTGACCAAGTATCCGCCCTCGCTGCTCTACCTCTGCATGACGATCGGACCGGGCATCCTCCTGCTGGCGTTTCTGGAGCGCGACCGACGCGGTCCGATCGACCGAGCGCTCGTCAACTTCGGCCGCGTGCCGATGCTGTTCTATCTCATGCAGTGGATGTTCGCGCACGGCGTGGCGCTCGCGGTGTACACCGCATTCGGAAAGCCGACGGACGCGTTGCACCTGCTGCAGGACGTTCCGGCAGCGGCCGTGCTCGCTCGAACGGGATTCTCGCTTCCGGTGGTCTACGCGTTCTGGGTGCTCGGCGTGCTCACGCTCTATCCGATCTGCAAGTGGTACGCGGGAGTGAAGAAGCGGCGCAACGATTGGTGGCTCGGATACCTCTGACGTAGTCGGCGGCGGGAGAAGGACGGACGATGGGAATAATGCGCGCAATGAGGCAGTCGTACCTACCGAAGCGCCTCTCCCACCCGTCATCAGTCGAATCATGGCCACCGCTGCCGCAACCACGGCAACGCTCGACCACGGCACGTATCGACCTCCGCCTCGGCAGCGAATCGACTCGATCGATCTGCTGCGTGGGCTGGTGATGGTGATCATGATGCTGGATCACACGCGCGACTACTTCAGCGCGGCGGAATTCCAGTTCGATCCCACGAATCTGGACAAGACGTCGGTCGCGCTGTTCCTCACGCGCTGGATCACCCACTACTGCGCGCCGACCTTCTTCTTTCTCGCGGGTGCGGGCGCCTATCTGCGGCGCGCACGCGGCGCGACCCCTGCAGAGCTGTCAGGATTCCTGGTGAGCCGAGGGGTGTGGCTCATCCTGCTCGAGCTGACGGTCGTGCGAGTCGGCATCTCGGGTGATCTGCTGCCGCACGGACGATACGTCGGTCAGACGATCTGGGCACTCGGCTGGTCGATGATCGCGCTCGCGGCGCTGGTGCACCTGCCGCTCGTGCTGATCGGCGCATTCGGCGTGGCGATGGTGGTGCTGCACAACGCCTTCGACGGCATGCACACCACATCGTGCGGGCTGCTCCTCCCGCGATGCAGCGCAGGCGACCTGCTGCAACGTGTCATGCACGAGCCGGGATGGGTCGCGCTCGGGCACGGTGGACTGCTGTTCCGGGTGCGATACCCTCTGGTTCCGTGGATCGGCGTGATGGCGGCCGGCTATGCGTTCGGCAAGCTGTACACGCTCGACGAGGCCGAGCGCCGCAGAATTCTGCTGCGGCTCGGGGCGTCCGTGATCCTGCTGTTCGTCACGCTGCGCGCAACGAATCTCTATGGCGACCCGAGCAGGTGGTCGGTGCAGCGCAACGGCGTGTTCACCGCGCTCTCCTTCCTGAACACCACGAAATATCCGTCCTCGCTGCTCTACCTGTGCATGACGATGGGCCCTGGAATCCTGCTGCTCGCGTTTCTGGAGCGCGACCGGCGCGGCGCGATCGGGCGGGCGCTCGTCACACTCGGCCGCGTACCGATGCTGTTCTATCTGATGCAGTGGCTATTCGCGCACGGAGCTGCGCTGGCGCTGTACACCGCCGTAGGCATGCCGACGGACGCGCTGCACCGCCTGCGTGACGCTCCGCCGGCGGCGGTGCTCGCCCAGTCGGGCTTCTCGCTTCCGGTGGTCTATCTGTTCTGGATCCTCGGCGTGCTCACGCTGTATCCGATCTGCAAGTGGTACGCGGGAGTGAAGGCGAGGCGGAGGGAGTGGTGGTGGGGGTATCTCTGAGCGCCACTGCCGCTGCCGTACCACGCTACGGTCTGCTGACTACCCGCCACCGGAGTGGCAGTCGCTAGTCGATGAGCATGGCGGCCGGATCTTCCATCAACTCCTTCACGCGCACGAGGAAGAGCACCGCCTGCTGGCCGTCGATGACGCGATGATCGTACGAGAGCGCCACGTACATCATCGGGCGGATGACGACCTGGCCGTTCACGGCGATCGGGCGGTCCTGGGTCTTGTGCAGACCGAGAATGCCGACCTGTGGGAAGTTGATGATCGGCGTGGACACGAGCGATCCGAACACTCCTCCGTTCGTGATCGTGAACGTGCCGCCCGTGAGGTCGTCCATCGCGAGCTTGCCGTCGCGCGCCTTCTTCGCGAGCGCGCCGATGTCGCGGGAGATCTCGATCATCCCTTTCCGGTCCGCGTCCTTCACGTTCGGGACGACGAGTCCCGCCTCGGACGCGACGGCGATCCCCATGTTGACGTAGTGCTTGTAGACGATCGCGTCGCCGTCGATCTGGGCGTTGAGGATCGGATACGCCTTGAGCGCCATCGTCGCGGCCTTCACGAAGAAGGGCATGAAGCTCAGCTTCACGCCGTGCTCCTTCTCGACCTTCTCCTTCAGCCGCTCGCGCAGGGCGCTCACGGCGGACATGTCGATCTCGTTGAAGGTCGTGAGGGTCGCGGTGGAGCTCTGCGAGAGCAGCAGGTTCTCGGCGATGCGCTTCCGGCGCGTCGTCATCTTCTCACGGGTCTCGCGCTCGCCGGCGGGCGCCGGTGCACGTGACGGTGACGCTGCCGGGCGCGGCGGCGCGCCGGCGTCGCGCGGAGGGGCGGCGGGCGCAGTCGGCGCAGCCGCACTCGCCGCTCTCGCCGTCTGCTCGATCACGTCGGGCTTGCTGACCACTCCGCCGCGCCCCGTGCCCTGCACGCCGGCGAGGTCGATCCCCTGCTCGGCGGCGATGCGCTGCGCCGCGGGGGACGCGCGCACTTCCGCACCGGCAGCCGGCGGGGGCGCGGCGGCGGGCGGCGCACTGGCTGGACCTGCTGCCGGCGCGGATGTCGCCGCTGCCGACGGTGCGGGAGCCGGCGGCGCCGCGGCGGTGGCGCCTTCGGAGAGCTCACCAAGCAGCTCATCCACCTTCACCACGTCGCCCTCGTTCCGCGCCCGCTTGGACAGAACGCCCGCCGACAACGCCGGTACCTCGACGGTGATCTTGTCGGTCTCGAGCTCGACGAGCGTGTCCCCGGCGGCGACCGCGTCGCCCTCCTGTTTCAGCCAGCGTGACACGGTTGCTTCGACGATCGACTCGCCGAGCGGGGGGACTTTGATTGCGGTCATGAGTACGCGTCTCGGAGCAAAACGACCGGGTGCTCATCGCCTTTCGCGGCGCTCGGCCCCCGCATAGCATTCCGCGACCAATATAACCCCCGGTCAGAGGCGTGCGAGGACTCACCATCTCGGCTCACGGCGGGGTCGATCGACTCGAGCTCCGCGACGACCTGCCGGAGCCCTCGCTCGGCTCGGACAGCGACGTCCGCGTGCGCGTGCGCGCGGCGGCGCTCAATCATCTCGATCTGTTCGTCGTCGGCGGACTGCCGAACGTGCGCATCGTGCCGCCCTGGATCATCGGGTCGGATGCGATGGGAACGATCGAGTCGATCGGCGCCGCGGTGCGCGGGCTCGCCATCGGCGACCAGGTGTTGATCAACCCCGGGCTGAGCGATCGCAGCTGCGAGTATTGTCTCGCCGGCGAGCAGCCATTGTGCCCGAGGTTCAGCGTGCTCGGCGAGCATGTCCCTGGCACGATGGCCGAGCTCGTCGTCGTACCGGCGACGAACGTGCTGCCGGTCGCGCCGGATACCGATCCCGTCGATGGGGCGGCGTTCACTCTGTCCACGCTGACCGCGTGGCGCATGCTCGTGTCGCGCGCGCGGGTGACGGCGGGCGAGCACGTGCTGATCTGGGGGATCGGAGGTGGCGTGGCGCTCGCGTGCCTGCAGATCTGCAAGATGCTCGGAGCGTATGTGACCGTGACGTCGAGCAGCGACGAGAAGCTTGCGCGCGCGCTCGCGCTCGGCGCGGACGCCGCCGTCAATCACCGTGACGCCGACGTGGGCCGTGAGATTCGCGCGCGAACGGGGAAGCGCGGCGTCGAGGTCGTCGTGGACTCGGTTGGCGAAGCGACGTGGAGTCAGTCGCTCGGCGCGCTCGGCCGGCGCGGGCGACTCGTGACGTGCGGAGGGACCTCTGGTCCGATGGTGACGACCGACGTGCGACGGCTCTTCTGGAATCAGTGGAGCATTCTCGGCTCGACGATGGGAAACGACGCCGAGTTCGCGGCCGTGGTGGGGAAGTTTCGGCAGGGGCAGCTTCGTCCCGTGGTGGACGGCGTCTATGCGCTGGATGACGGGGCAGCGGCGTTCGAGCGGATGCGGAGTGGCGAGCAGTTCGGCAAGCTCGTGGTGCGAGTCGCGCCATGAGCGGCGAGCACGCGCAGTTCGAGCCGGCGGAGCAGAAGGCGATTCGCGACGCGGTGTCGGCGGGGGAGGCGCCGGTGTGTCCGAGAGATGGAGCGCAGATGACCGTTCGCGAGATCGGCGGCGGGTCGTTCGGTCTCGGCTACGCGCGGCGGCGCGAGTGGTTGATCTGCCCCGTCTGCAAGCGCAGTGTGATCTTCGATCGGAGGCGCGGGACCAGGAACTGAGCTTTTCAACTGCAAGTCCCCGTCGCGAGGCGAGTATTTCGCACCCGATACCAGGACTCGCACAGGATCCCCAGAAGTAGGGGCAACGCTCCTGGCGTCACAGCCAAACGGCCGTACTTGGCTGCTGGGCGAGGCCGAGTGTGGCCGTATGCATTTCAGGTCGCGCTCTCGGTTGCTACTTCCGGGGGCTGGTATGCCAGTCCCGGTGGTTGGTGCGGAGCAGTCGCTCACTGGGAGTGGTAGTTCAGAGGGAATCCGCTACTTTCCCACCGTCTCCCATCCCACGACATGTTTCTCCAGGATCGCGGCGTCAACTTCGCCGATCGGCTGCAGGCGAGCTTCGCCCAGGTGTTCGGCGAGCTCGTGCCGGCGATGCTCGGTGCTCTCGTCATCCTGTTCGCCGGCTATCTCCTGGCGAAGGTTCTGGAGAAGCTCACCGAGCGGTTCCTGCGTCGCATCCGACTGAACCGGATGCTCGAGCGCGGCGGCGTGATGCAGGCCGTCGAGCGCTCGGGGTCGCATCTCAACCCGATTCGCGTTCTCACCAACCTCGTCTTCTGGCTGGTGATGTTCGCCGTGATCCTCGTCGCGGCGAACGCGTTGGGGCTCGAGTCGCTGGCGAACGTGTTCTCCGAGCTGGTGAGCTACATCCCCAGCGTGATCGCGGCGATCGTGATCATACTCGTGGGCATCGTGCTCGGCGGATTCGTGGGCGGCCTCATCGCCGCGTCGGCCGGTGCGCTGCACGGTGGTCGCGCGCTGGCGCGGGTGGGACGTGGCGGGGTGATCCTGCTCGCGATCTTCATGGCGCTCCAGGAGCTCGGCATCGCGACGGACATCGTCACGACGGCGTTCGCGATTCTGTTCGGAGCCATCGCGCTGGCGATGGCGTTGTCGTTCGGCCTCGGCAACCGCGAGCTCGCGGGTCAGATCACACGCGAGTGGTACGAGCAGTATCGCCTGGAGCGTGAAGAGGCTCAGGCTCGCGAGCGCGAGCTCGCGGCTCGTGAAGAGGCGGAGATGCTGAGTGAGTATCCCGACCGGAACACGAGCGAGATGCAGGGGAGCGAATAGCGGCGCCGGAGGCGCCGCGTCAACGGTTTTCGGTGATCGGTGATCGGTGACGACCTCGGGTCGCACGGGCTGATCGAGGCAGGCCGATCACCGATCACGGATCACCGGCAATAGGTTCTCGCACTCCCTGAAAATGCGCATTGTAAGTTGTTACATCCCAACAGCTTACAAGCGCACAAAACCATTGATTTTCGGCTCCGCTTCGGGTATATTTCGCAGTCTGCGGGATTCCCGCCTCAAGTGTGCTTTCGAGCAGCGAGTATAGCCGAACAATGACCGCTCCGAACAACCGCGAACGTATCCTGCCGCGCCTGATCGACGACGAGATCAGGGAGTCGTTCATCAACTATTCGATGAGCGTCATCGTGTCGCGCGCACTGCCCGACGTGCGTGACGGCCTCAAGCCGGTGCACCGGCGCGTGCTGTATGCGATGAACGAGCTCGGGCTCGTGCCCGGCCGTCCCTACAAGAAATGCGCGACCGTCGTCGGCGACGTGCTCGGCAAGTATCACCCTCACGGCGACCAGAGCGTGTACGACGCGCTCGTGCGCATGGTGCAGGAGTTCTCGCTGCGCTATCCGCTCGTGGACGGGCAGGGAAACTTCGGATCGGTCGAAGGCGATCCAGCGGCGGCGTACCGCTACACCGAGGCCAAGCTCTCGCCAATCGCGATGGAGCTGCTCTCGGATCTCGACAAGAACACGGTCGACTTCGGGCCGAACTTCGATGACCGGCTGGAGGAGCCGACGGTCATGCCGGCCGGCATGCCCAACCTGCTCGTCAATGGCTCGTCGGGCATCGCGGTCGGCATGGCGACGAACATCCCGCCGCACAACCTGCGGGAGACGATCGCGGCGATCATCCACCTGATCGACCATCCCGAGGCGACGCCGACGGATCTCCGCAAGTTCATCAAGGGTCCCGACTTCCCGACGGGTGGCTACATCTACGGGCGCGAGGGGATCAAGGATTACCAGGAGACCGGCCGCGGCCGCATCGTGATCCGCGCTCGCGCGGTGATCGAGGAGAAGGAGTCGTCGAACAAGTCGCAGATCGTGATCACGGAGATTCCGTATCAGGTCAACAGCATGCGCCTGATCGAGAACATCTCCGAGCTCGTGCGCGACAAGAAGCTCGAGGGGATCAGCGATCTTCGGAACGAGAGCGATCGCGACGGCATGCGCATCGTCATCGAGCTCAAGCGAGACGCCATCCCGCGCGTCGTGCTCAACCAGCTGTACAAGCACACGCAGCTGCAGACGACGTTCGGCGTGATCATGCTCGCCCTCGTGCCCGACCCGACCACGCGTCGGCTCGTGCCGAAGATCATGCCGATGAAGGAGGTGCTCGAGCACTACATCGCGCATCGCCACGAGGTCATCGTGCGGCGCGCCCAGTTCGAGCTCGACAAGGCGCTCGAGCGCGAGCACATCCTCGAAGGTCTCAAGATCGCCGTCGACAACATCGACGAGGTGATCCGGATCATCCGCGCGGCCGCGGACACGCCGACGGCCAGCACGCAGCTTCAGGAGCGGTTCAAGCTGAGCGAGCGGCAGACCGAGGCGATCCTCAACATGCGCCTCGCCAAGCTCACTGGCCTCGAGATCGACAAGCTCGAGGAGGAGCTCAAGGAGGTGCGCGCCTTCATCAAGGAGCTGCGGACCCTGCTCGGCTCGCGCGAGAAGCGCATGGCGCTGCTCAAGAGCGAGCTCGTGGAGATCGAGCGCAAGTACGGCGACGAGCGCCGCTCGGAGATCACGAGCGACGAGGGCGAGTTCACGATCGAGGATCTGATCGCCGACGAGGAGATGGTCATCACGATCTCCCACTCGGGCTACATCAAGCGGACCTCGGTCTCGACGTACAAGAAGCAGCGCCGAGGGGGGCGTGGGCTGAACGGGCAGGCGCTCAAGGACGAGGACTTCATCGAGCACCTGTTCATCGGCAGCACGCACGAGTATCTGCTCGTCTTCACGGACGACGGACGCTGCTTCTGGCTGCGCGTGCACGAGATCCCGCAGGGTGGGCGCGCCACGAAGGGGAAGCCGGTCGTCAACCTGATCAACGTCACCCCGGACACGAAGGTCCAGGCGATCGTCCCGGTGCGCGAGTTCCGTGACGACCAGTACCTGCTCTTCGGAACGGTGAAGGGGACGGTGAAGAAGACGGCGCTCTCGGCCTACGCCAACCCGCGCTCGAACGGGATCAAGGCGATCAAGATCGAGGACGGCGACGAGCTGATGGACGTGCAGATCACGAGCGGCACGAACGACATCGTGCTCGCCACGCGGCACGGCCTGTCGATCCGGTTCCACGAGCAGGACGTGCGCGAGATGGGCCGCGACACGACCGGCGTGAAGGGCATCGAGCTCGGACCGCGCGACGAGGTCATCGGCATGGTCGTGATCCGGCGCGAGGCCACGCTGTTGGTGGTCGCCGAGCGCGGAATCGGGAAATGCTCGCCGATCGACGACTACCGCGTGCAGAAGCGCGGCGGCAAGGGGATCATCACGATCCATCGCACCGAGAAGACGGGCGATGCCGTGTCCATCATGGAAGTGCTGCCGGAAGACGAGCTGATGCTGATGACGAAGCAGGGCATCCTCATCCGGATGCCGGTGAAGGGGATCCGCGTGGCGGGCCGCAACACCCAGGGGGTCAAGCTCGTGAATCTCGACGAGAAGGATCTCGTGATGGCGGTTGCTCGCGTGGTGCCCGAGGACGAAGCCGATGGCGACATCATCGAGGGCGAGCCCGAGAGCGATGGCGCGGAGCCGGAAGGCGGAGAGGAGTAGCATCGATCGAGCAGTGAACGCGACGGCCCCGGCTGACCAACGCCGGGGCCGTCGCGCATCACCACCCGTCTTTCGGCCGGGTTCGCCGGATGGTAGTATTTTTCATCACCCGCCTCGCAGCCACCGCTCGTGAACCGGCCCACAGTAACCGACCAGATGCCCGTCACCAGCGGGCAGATGGGGATGACCGTCGAGCTGCCGGTGTCCACCCCCGAGCTGGTCGAGGCGCTGCACCGCGACCGCGAATCGCTCGTTCGGGACGCACTCCTCTGGCAGCGGTGGGTACGCTACGCCGGTCTGCTCGCGATCGCGCTGCTCTCGATCCTCTTCAGCGAGCGGCCGCGCGAGGCGATCGCGACACCGCTCGCGGTGGTGGCCCTGCTCTACGTGCTGTGCGTCTCGCTCACGAGCGAATGGGCGCGCCGAGCGCGGACGATGCACAACAGCTGGATCCCCGCATTGCTCGTGACGGCCGACGTCGTCGCGCTGGCGGCGTTCGTCCGGGTGACTGGTGGACCCTCGGTAGCCCCCCGTCTCCTGATCGGCGCGCTCCTCGTCGTGCAGCTCGCCGTCTTCTACTTCGGCTGGGGACTCGGCCTCTACGCGGCGGTGCTCTCCGCGGTCGGCTACGTCATCATCACGCTGCTGTATCCGCAGCGAAGCGCCGGCGAGATTCCCGCGTGGGGGAGCGTCGCGTTCACGGTCGGCGTGTTCGCGCTCGTGTGCACGGTGCTCATCACCGCCTACGGCAGCTTCCGCGCGCGGATGAACCGGCTGCGACTGTTCTGCAAGCTCGTCGAGGACGGCGACCTGAATCCCGCGCTCGAGCTGGGCGTGGACAAGCGGCCGGACGACCTCACCCTGCTCGCCCAGAGCTTCGACGCGATGCGCCTCCGCCTCGGCGAGCAGATCGGAACCGATCCTCTCACCGGCTGCCTCAATCGCCGCGCGCTGGAGACCTTCCTCCGTGCCGAGTGGCGTCAGGCGAAGCGGCGCGGCACGACGATCGCCGTGCTCGCGATCGATCTGGATCGCTTCAAGGATATCAACGACACCTATGGCCATCCGTTCGGTGATCTCGTCCTGCAGGAGCTGGCGGCGATCATGCGCGCGACGGCACGTGACACCGACGAGGTGGCGCGATTGGGCGGCGACGAGTTCGTCGTCGTGCTGCCCGACACCGGCTGGGAGGGCGCGCTGACGTTCGCCGAGCGGATGCGCCGCAAAGTGGACGAGCATACATTCGGTGCGCCGACCGGCGCGATGCGCATCACCATCTCCGTCGGCGTGGCGCTGCATCGGGGAACGGATCCGATGTCGCCCGCCCTGCTGCTCCAGGAGGCCGACCGATCGCTGTACAAGGCCAAGAGCGCAGGCCGCAACCGCGTCTTCGCGTGACGAGCTCCCTCTCGATGACCGACCTGATCTCCCTCGACGACCTGTCGGGCGCGGCGGCGCGAATCGCCCCGGTGGCGGTGCGCACGCCGCTCTTGCCGTTCGATCACGCGTCCGAGCTTCTCGGAGCCGAGATCTGGGTGAAGCCGGAGATGCTGCAGCGGGGCGGCGCGTTCAAGTTCCGCGGCGCGTACAACTTCCTCGCGCAGCTCGACGCCGCCGAGCGCGCGCGTGGCGTCGTCGCGCCGTCGTCGGGGAATCACGCACAAGCGGTCGCGCTCGCGGCCAGGATGTTCGGCATGCGCGCCGTGGTCGTGATGCCGACGACGGTGACGCCGGCGAAGCGCGCCGGCGCGGAGCGACTGGGTGCGCGCATCGAGCTCGCGGGCACGTCGACGCACGACCGGTGGAACCGCGCGGTCGAGCTGGTCGAGCGCGAAGGGCTGACGATGGTTCCGCCCTACGACCATCCGTGGATCATCGCGGGGCAGGGGACGGTCGGCCTCGAGATCGCCGAGGATCTGCCCGACGTGGGAACGGTGCTCGTCCCGGTCGGTGGCGGAGGGCTGAGCGGCGGAACCGCCGCGGCGATCAAGCTGCTCGCCCCGCGCGCGCGCGTCGTGGGCGTGGAGCCGGCGAGCGCGCCGAAGCTCACGCGCGCGCGCGAGGCGGGACGGCCGGTGCGTCTCGGGAAGACGGAGGGACTCGCCGACGGGCTGCTCGCGGTGGAAGTCGGTGCGCTGCCGTTCGCGCACCACACCGCCTACGTCGATGAAGTCGTGACGGTGGACGACACCGCGCTGCCGCGCGCGATGCGCGTGCTGTTCGACCGGCTGAAGCTGGTCGCGGAGCCGAGCGGCGCGATCACCGTCGCCGCACTGATGGAGGGGCTCGTGGCGCCGCGCGGAAAGACGGTCGCGGTGCTGAGCGGCGGCAACATCGAGTGGAGCGGCGTCGCCGCGCTCCTCGGCGCGGGCTGACGTGATGAACCGCTGTCCCGCCTGCGGCAAGACGTACGACGACGACGCGCGCTTCTGCACGCGCGATGGCTCGAAGCTGGTCGCGATGCCGTCACGCGACATCTCCGCCGCGCCCGCGGCGAGCGCCGATGCCCCCGCGGCGTCGCCGCCTCCTCGCGGGACGCTCGGCGGTCGGGCGGAGCAGCCGGCGCCGGTGACTCACGGCAACCTCACCGGCCGCGTGCTCGACGGACGCTACCGCATCGCGCGAAAGATCGGCGAAGGGGGAATGTCGTTCGTGTATCTCGCGACCGACGTGGCGACGGAGGAGCGCTACGCGATCAAGGTGCTGTCGGCCGCGCTCTCGAGCGACGCGAACGCGATGGCACGGCTGCGGCGCGAGGCGAGTCTGGGCATGCGGCTCGCGCATCCCAACGTGTGCCACATCATCCGGCTGGGCGAGACGCAGGACGGGCTGGTGTACGTCGTGATGCCGTACGTCGAGGGCGAGGTACTCTCCGACCGCAACAACCGGTTGGGCACGATCCCATTGGCCGACGTGGTGCCGTTCGTGCGCGACATCGCGGCCGGACTGCACGTGGCGCACGAGCTCAAGATCGTGCACCGCGATCTCAAGCCGGAGAACGTGATGATCTGCCCGAAGCCAAGCGGCGGCGAGCGGGCGGTCGTGATGGACTTCGGGCTCGCGAAGGAGCGGCGCGCCGATGCGGAGCTGCAGAAGTTGACCGCGACGGGCATCATCCTCGGCACGCCGGAGTTCATGAGCCCCGAGCAGCTTCGCGGCCGGCCGCTCGACCCGCGCACCGACATCTATTCACTGACGCTGATGACGTACGAGATGCTGACTGGCAAGCTGCCGTTCAGCGGCCGCACGCAGCAGGAGATGATGATCGCTCGGCTGCGCAGCGAGCCCGTGCCGCTGCGCGCGGCGGCGCCCGCATTGGCGTTTCCGGAAGCGGTGGAGCGCGTGCTCGCCAAGGGGATGCAGCGGGACCCCGGGGACAGATACGCGACGGCGCCGGAGTTCGCGCAGGCCCTCAGCGCGGCCGCCAAAGGCGGCGGCAAGGGCGGTGATTCGGGAGTGTTCGGGCGGCTCTTCGGACGTTGACCGGGATGGGGAAGTCATGATGCGATCGATCTTTTCGGCGACGATGTTCGCCGCGGCGTTCGGGTCGGCGGTGTGCGGCGCGCCGAGCCACGATTCGCCCGGTGTCACGACGCCAGCCGACACCGTGGGGCGCACGACGACACTCGACGGCCGGCTCAGCGTTCCGTCCGGGCTCGTCGCGACGTACTTCGCGCAGGGGCTGGACGGCGTGCGATTCATGGCGGTGGCGCCGGACGGCGCGGTGTACGCGAGCCAGCCGGGGCGCGGACGCGTCGTGCGGTTGCCCGACGCCAATCACGATGGCCGCGCCGACAGCACGGTGGTCGTGGTCACCGGTCTGGCGCAGCCGCACGGACTCGCGTTTCACAAGGGCGCGCTGTACGTCGCGGCTACGGACGGCGTCGTGCGCGTTGCGCTCGGCGCGGATGGGCGAGCGTCGGGTGGGCCGGTGTACGTGAACCACTACGACGGCGGCGGTGGTCACTGGACGCGCACGATCCTGTTCGGCGCGGACAGCGCGATGTACGTCGCCGTCGGCTCGACGTGCAATCTGTGCGTGGAACGGTCGAGCGATCGCGCCGCGGTGCTGAAGTTCAATGAGGACGGCTCGGGCAAGCGCGTGTTCGCGTCGGGGCTGCGCAACGCGGTGGGCCTGGCCGTGGAGCCGCAGACGAAGGCGCTGTGGGCGTCGCAGAACGAGCGCGACAATCTGGCTCCGGACCACGAGGATCTGCCGCCGGAGGAGATCAACATCCTCACCGATGGCGGAAACTATGGTTGGCCCTACTGCTACGGCGACCGCGTGCCGAACCCCGAATACAACGACGCGGCGCGCTGCGCCGCGACGATCCCCCCCGCGCAGAAGCTGCAGGCGCACTCGGCGCCACTCGGGATGTCGTTTCTCTCTCGCGCGACGCTGCTGCCGGCCGAGTATCGCGGCGATCTGCTCGTCGCGTATCACGGGTCGTGGAACCGCGACACGCCAACCGGGGCGAAGGTCGTCCGGGTTCGCGTGAGCAATGGCAAGCCGGTGGGCGTCGAGGATTTCGTCACGGGATGGCAGCAGTCCAACGGCTCGCGCTGGGGGCGGCCCGTGGATGTGACCGTCGCCGCGGACGGCAGCGTGTTGATCTCCGACGACGCGGCGGGCGCGATCTACCGGCTCGCGCAGTGAGAGCGCTCGGCTGCCCCGAGCGCTCTCACTCCATGCAGGCTCGCTCTCACGCGACACGACGCTCGCCTCGGATGATGAGCGCGCTCGCGACGATCTTGGCGGTGTTCGCCGGCTCGACGGTGATGGTACGGGGCATGGGCGCGCAGAGCGCGCCGGCTCAATCGCCGGTCGCCGCGCCGACGTATCAGCCGGGCATCGACGTGCAGGACTACGACATCACTCTCGACCTTCCGGACACGGGCGCCTTTCTGCGTGGTGACGTGACCGTGACCGCGCGGCGCTCCGCCGGCGTCACGCGACTCCGGCTCGATCTCGTCGATGCGCTGACCGTGCGCGCCGTGCAGGTGAATGGCGCGGCCGTGACGGCGGCGCACGCGGCGAACAAGATCGACGTGCCGCTCGACGGCGTCACCAGCGACAGCGTGAAGGTGCGCGTCATCTACGACGGCGCGGTGAGCGACGGTCTCGTCGTGCGGAAGGATGCGCGCGGTCGCTGGACCTGGTTCGGCGACAACTGGCCCGATCGCGCGCGGCAGTGGCTGCCGACCGTCGATCATCCGAGCGACAAGGCGACGGTGACGTGGCGGGTGCGCGCGCCGACTGGGCGCGTGGTAGTGGCGAACGGTCTCGAGCAGGGCACGACGCGGCTGACTGGTCGGGACGCAGGGCGCACCGAGACGCGGTGGCGCGAGAGCCGGCCCATCGCGCCCTACATGATGGTGATCGCCGCGGGGCCGATCGTGCGGTTCGACCTGCGTGAGCCCGACTGCCATTACGGAGACCAGGGCCAATGTGTGCGGCAGTCGATCTACGTCGCGCCGGAAAACCGCCGCTGGCTGCCCGGCCCGTTTCTCGCCGCGGGCCCGATCGTATCGCTGTTCGAGGGGCTGGTCGGTCCCTTCCCCTACGAGAAGCTCGCGCATCTCCAGAGCTCGACGCGCTTCGGCGGGATGGAGAATGCGAGCGCGATCTTCTACGACGACAAGCTGTTCGCCACGCCGACGATCACCGACGGCCTGATCGCGCACGAGACCGCGCATCAGTGGTTCGGCGACGCCGTCACGGAACGCGAGTGGTCGCACCTCTGGCTCAGCGAAGGATTCGCCGACTACTTCACCGCGGTGTGGGTACAGTACATCCGAGGCGACGGCGCGTTCCGCGCGCACATGAAGGAGATGCGCGAGAAGATCCTGTCAGACTCGGTCGTCGCGACGCGCCCAGTGCTGGACACGGCACAGACCAACTACATGGAGCTGCTCAACGCGAACAGCTACCAGAAGGGCGCCTACGTGTTGTTCATGCTGCATCGCCGCCTCGGCGACAGCGCGTTCTTTCACGGGATCAAGTCGTACTATGCGACGTATCGTCACGGTACGGCGCTCACCGACGATCTGCGGCACGAGATGGAGAAGGCGTCGGGGCAATCGCTTGGCCAGTTCTTCGACCAGTGGCTGCGCCGTCCCGGCGCGGCCGCGCCGGCGGTCGGGTGGGCGTGGGACGCGGCGTCTCAGAGCGTTTCGCTGTTCGTGCTGCAGGAAGGTCGGCACGGCGCGTACGAGCTGCCGCTCACTGTCGTGCTCACGGATGCCGACAATCAGGAACACCGGCTCGTCGTGAACGTCCCCGCCGAGGGGCGCGCGACGCTGCCACTTCCCGGCCGGTTCGCCGCGCGTCCCAAGTCGCTGGCGTTCGACCCGGATCTCTTCCTTCTCGCCCGCATCACGCGCCTATGAGTGAGCAACCGCGATCCAACGTCCGAGCGATCGCCTTCGCCGCCCTTCTGTGCCTCGGCGTCGCTGGTGCCACGAACGCGCAGACCGCGACACTGCTCCCGCGCAACCAGTCCGACGCGCTGATCGAGGCGGGACGGTGGACCGAAGCGGAGGAGATGCTCTACGGCGAGGTGCGGTTGCAGCCGCGCGATCCGATGGCGCGCGCTCGGCTCGGGCGCTACCTCGCGATGAAGGGCGCGCTGCTTCCTGGTCTCGTGTTGATCGAGGAAGCGCAGCAGTTCGGTCTGCCGGCAGCCACGGCACGAGGCCTCGCCGCGCCATTCCGCTCGCTGCTCGATCTCCGACGGCGGGAGAGCGCCGGCGCGCGCGACTCGAGCCTCGTGGTGCGCGCGCCGGCGAGCGCTGGCTCGCTGCTCCGCTTTCCGGTGGTGCGTGCGTCCAGACACGACACCGTGTGGGCCGACCTCGTGCCGCGGATGATCGGATTGGACAGTGCATCGGGCACGAGCCCCCGCGTCGGCATCGAGGTCCTCGAGGGGCTCGTGCCGACGTACGACGTGACGAACCGCGTGCTGCGTCTCCACGCGGACTCGCGGTCGGCGTTGAGTGCCGTCGGACGCCGCTATCCGGTGCTGCGATCTCCCGCCGACGTGCGCGTGCTGCTCGCGCCGGGTCGAGTGCGCTCGCTGCCTGAAGCGCTCGCGGAGCTCGACGCGCGATGGTGGCAGCTCGACCTGTTGCACGGCCTTCTGGTGGTGCGCTGAAACAGGATGAGCTGGTTGGTTGGATAGTTGGCTCGTTGGTCGGCTGGCGACTGAGCTGAACGGCTCCAACCACAACCGGCGTGGAGACCTCTCATCGAGGCTTCACGCCGGTCGTACTCTGGCGGTCATCGCAAGTGAGCGAGGTGCGGATCCCTCGACTGCGCTCGGGATGACGGCGCGTGCGTCGCCGGGAGCACTGTCATCCCGAGCGAGCGCGCCGAGTCGGGGGAGCTGCACTTCGACGCACCGATCAACCGACGAACTCACCAACGATCCAACTCACCGCCCAATGGCGCCAAGCTCGACGAGCAGACACCGGTCCTGCACGACGTCGATGCCAGCGCGCGCGAACCGCTCGGCCGCGGCGTCGTTGCGGATGCCGAGCTGGAACCAGACCGACGCGGGACGCTTGGCGAGGATGTCGTCGACGTGTGCGTCGATGTCGCGAGGCCGGCGGAACACGTTGACCATGTCCACCTCGCCCGGCACCGCCGCGACGGTGCGATACACTGGCTCGCCGAGGATCTCCGTCACCTCGGGATAGTAGACCGGCACGGGGACGATGTCGTATCCGGCCTTCTTCGCGTACTCGGCCACGTAGTACGCGGGCTGTCGCGATTCCGGAATCTTGATCCCGAGCACGGCGATTCGCCGCGTGCGCTCGAGCAGCGCGCGGATGCCGGCATCGTCGTCGATGAGGTGGTGGCGCCAGGCCGTGTCGCCTGCGGCGGCGGAGAATGGTGGGCTCATGTCGTCCATGCGATGCCAGGATCGTGCGCGCCGGGAGGGCTGACCCGAATGGCGGAGGCGGCGGTTACATTTCCCGCTTCTTCCGACAACATCCGGAGAGGACGTAAGATGCGAATGCTCGTGCTAGGGGCTGGCCTGCAGGGCTCGGCATGTACCTACGATCTGCTGCAGAATCCGGAGGTGACTCAGGTCCGGCTCGCGGACCTGCACTTCGATCACCTGCCAGCGTTTCTCAAGCCCCTGTCCGGCCCGCGTCTCATCCCGACACCGCTCGACGTGCGCGACCGCGAAGCGATTCTGGCCGTGATGCGAGAGTCGGACGCGGTGATGAGCGCCATCCCCTACTACTTCAATCTGGCGCTCGCCGAGTGCGCGGTCGAGGCCGGCGTTCACTTCTGCGATCTTGGCGGCAACACGGAGATCGTCTTCCAGCAGAAAGCGCTCGCCGAGCGGGCCAGGGCGAAAGGAGTCACGATCGTTCCCGACTGCGGCGTCGCGCCGGGGATGGTGAACATCCTCGCCGAGTACGGCATCAAGCAGATGGACTCGGTGCAGTCCGTGCGCATCTACGTCGGCGGTCTGCCGCAGGCGCCGGAGCCGCCGCTCAACTATCAGGTGGTGTACTCGCTGGAGGGAGTGCTCGACTACTACACGACGCTCTCATGGGTGCTGCGCGACGGCGTGCGCACGCAGGTGCGCGCGCTCTCCGAGCGCGAGCTGGTGGAGTTCCCCGCGCCGGCCGGTGCGCTCGAAGCGTTTCACACCGCGGGCGGTCTGTCGACGATGGCGTTCCGTTACGAGGGCAAGATTCCGGAGATGGAGTACAAGACGCTCCGATATCCGGGACACGCCGAGATCATGGAGACGATTCGTGAGCTTGGTCTGCTCGACCTCGAGCCAGTGGACGTGAAGGGATCGAAGGTGAGCCCGCGCGACCTGTTCGTCGCCGTGGTGGGGCCCAAGCTCACCAAGCCCAAAGGCAAGGACCTTCTCGCGCTGCGCGTGATCGTGAGAGGCGAGAAGGAAGGGCGGCCGGCAGAGCGAAGGTTCGACCTGCTCGACCGATACGACGAAGCGCACGGCATCAGTGCGATGATGCGCACGACGGGCTACTCGTTGTCGATCACGGGGCAGATGCAGGCGCGCAGGCAGGTGGGACCACCCGGGGTGTGGACACCGGACGAATGCGTGCCGGCCGAGGCGTACATCGCGGAGCTGAGGGCGAGGGGGATCGAGCTCGAAGAGAGCTGACCGCCGACGCCGTATCATCATAGGCTGGATCCAGGCCGCTGGCCGTTGGAGCGCGTGGATGCTTCGGAACCGCGGGTACTCGGTACCGTACGCTCGTACCTTCGTACGCCGTACGGCGACCGACATCCAACCAATCCTCAATGATTGGACGCAGTTCAGTGGGGGCTGAGCCATCGAGCAGCGATCCGCCCAAACGCGGCCCGAATCAGGAGGACTGGTATGCCAATCCTCCTACCTCCACCCGTGTTTACTCGCGTACTGCCTGGCCGATAAGGCACACCCGCGTCCTGTCGTGGCGGTGAGACGAGCCCTACTCCCTCACGAAGTTCGCCAGCGTCGCCCCCATCGCGTCCATCGTCGCCTTCGCGTTCCAGCGGTCGTTGCCGTTGTAGATGAACGAGAAGGCGAGAATCTCGCCGCTCTTCGAGGTGACGAAGCCGCCGAGCCCTACGACGGTGTTCGTCGTTCCCGTCTTCGCGTGCAGGTTGCCCTGCGCCGGCGTCGATCGCATGCGCATGCGAAGCAGCTCCGATTCGCCCGCCACCGGGAGCGAGCCATGGAACGCCGACGACCACGGTCCCTTGTGCGCGTAGCTCAGGAGCTGGATCATCGTGCGCGGGGTGAGGAAGTCGAGCGTCGAGAGCCCCGAGCCATCCGACACACGGATCGCCTGCGGATCGGCGCCGACCTTCTTCTGGAGAAAATCGCGCAGGTTCGACTCGCCCGCCTCGGCGGAGCTCATCCCGTTCGGCGCGACGGCGCGCGCCGCGTCGCGGAACAGCAGCTCGGCGACGATGTTGATGCTCTCGCGGTTCATCTCGGAGACGATCTCCGAGAGCGGCGGAGACGGGAGCCCGGCGACCCGCTCGGCGCTCGCGGGTGTCTTGCCCGCCTTCACCGTGCCGTCGAACGTGATGCCGACGTTCTGGAGCGCGGCGCGCAGCGCACCGGCCGTGAACAGTGCGGGATCGTCCACGACGAGCGAGTAGCGCAGCGGCCCGCTCAGCGCGCCGATCGACCCGCTCACGTCGATCCCGCCGTCGGCCGCGCGACGCGCCGAGATGCGCCCACCTCGGCCACCCACGAGGCGCACGTTGCTGCGTAGCGGGATCGTCGTGGTCACCGGCTCGAGCGTGACCGCGGCCCCCTTGCCCGCCGGCCGCACGACGACCCACACCAGATTCTCGTTGAGCGAGAGTGCCGAGACGCGCGCGGCGTAGGCCGCGCCGAGATAGGTGGTCTTCCAACCTTCGGGAATCCTGCGGTCGTCGAACGCCGACGCATCGTAGACCAGGTCGCCCTTGATGTGCTTCACTCCGGCCGACGCGACGGATCTCGCCAGTGTCGCCATCGGCAGGTTCGGGTCCTTGTAGAATCGCGCCGACATGGACGGGTCGCCGTCGGAGCGCAGATAGATGCTTCCCGCGACCGTGCCGTCCGCGCCGAGCGCCCCGTCGCGCAGGACGTCGGTGGAGAAGCGATGCTCCGGTCCGTAGCGGTCGAGAGCGACCGCGGTGGAGAACAGCTTCATCGTGGAGGCGGGCTGCATCATCTCGCCCGCATTCTGCGCGAACAGCGTATCACCTCGCGTCAGCGAGACGACCATCACACCGAACTTCCCGCTGCGCACCCGCGTGGAGATCATGCCGGCCAAGTCGCTCGCGAGCGCGGGGGCGCCGTGCGGCGAGGACCACGCGGTGGATGCTGGTGCCGCGGCGCGTCCCGCGGGCCGTCTGACCCGCGTGCGCCGGACGGTCCGCTTGGCCGGTGTCTTGGGGCGCGACTTGGCGCGGCTGGCGGCCTGCGGCGCAAACGCCGCTGCCGTGGGAGCGGGCGCGGCGAGCGCCTCCTGTCGCCCGGCGACGAGGAGCAGAGTGGGAACAGCCAGCGCGAAGGCCGCAACGCGAAGGGCGTGCGTCCGGGAGAGGGAGCCGTGCATTGTCGTCGGAGGAGGCAACTCGCGTTCCATCACTCGACGCCCTGGGACGACGAGATGTCACTCGAGAAAACGGTGGATCGGAGCTACGGTTGATCGGAACTACGGTTGATCGGAGCTACGGTTGATCAGAGCTACGGTTGATCAGAGCTACGGTTGATCAGAGCTACGGTCGATCGGTGACGCGGTTGGTGACTCGATCGGCCGGTTCCACTGTGCATCGAGCGGCGAAGGCCACTGACTGGCTTGGATGCTCCCACCGGAGAGTCCGTGGCCATTCATCTCGACGAACCAATGAACCGCCCTACCGATCAACCGCCTCACCGATCAACCGCCTCACCGATCAACCGCCGCCCCAAAGCTCAGACCTTCAAGATGATCCCGCGTCGATGCAGCACCGAGAGGATGCCATACCAGAGCAGGACGAACGCGATCGCGAACGCGAGCGATGCGTTCACCGGAGAGAGCCACGACGCGAAGAGCGTACGGTAGATCCCCTCCTGCAGCGGGATGCGTCGTCCCTCGTAGGTGACCTTGAAGATGGAGTAGATGCAGCGCGCCATCACGGCCGAACCGACGAAGGCGACGATCGGGTTCACGCCGTAGATGACGAACAGCCTGGTCCCGCGCCGCACCCGCTGGAAGTCGACGATCCACATCACGGTTGCCAGCGCGAGCGACGCCAGACCCGCGGAGAACAGCACGTACGAGCTGGTCCAGAGGCTCTTGTTGATCGGGAGGACCCAGTTCCACATCAGCGCGACCATCATGGCCAGTGCGCCCGCGGCAGACAGTCCAGCCAATCGCTCGGTGAGTGGGCGACGCTCGGCGATCCAGCGTCCGGCGAGGTTGCCGAGCATCGCCGTGCCGATCGCGGGCACGGTCGAGAGCACGCCCTCGGGATCCCACCTCACGCTCGACGCCCAGAGATGGTTGCCGAGGCCCCATCGGCTCCAGTCGAGCACCGTGCGATCGACCCACGCGGCCATGGTGCGCGTCGGCGAGTCGAGCAACAGCGCGCCGATCGTCCCTTCGCCGGGGACGGGGAGCGCCGTCATCACGATCCAGTAGCCGATGAGTAGCGCGGCAAGGATGACGACCTGCTGCTTCAGCGTGGTGCGCAGGGTGATGAGCGCGGCGCACATGTACGCGATGCCGATGCGCTGCAGCACGCCGAGCATGCGCCAGTGCAGCAGCCGGTCGCCGATGCGCTGCAGCAGCGACGGATCGGCGGCGCCGGCGACGTCGCCCCAGGTGAAGTAGGGAAATCCGTTGATGAGGAGGCCGAACAGGAAGATCAGCGCGCCGCGCCGGATGATCTGGTTGCGGATCGCGCGATCGTCGTCGCCGCGCGCGCGCCGTGCGCCGAGCGAGAGCTGCGTGGTGATGCCGGCGATGAACAGGAAGAACGGGAAGATCAGGTCGGTCGGCGTCCACCCGTTCCATTCCGCGTGCTCGAGTGGCGGATAGATCGCCGACCAGGTTCCGGGATCGTTGACCAGCAGCATCCCCGCAACGGTGATCCCTCGGAACACGTCGAGCGACAGCAGCCGCTCGCGCGCCGGAGCCGCGGGCGGAGGCGGAAGGACGTGTCCGTCGCGCGCTCGGGGGAGAGATGGAAGGGTGATGGCCATGGCCGGCGATCTCTTCTGTTCAGACCGGAGTGACGGATCTAGGCTGCGCGAGTGGTTCCCAACGGATGGCGAAGTGCCATATCTAACTACAGGGTAGTAGCGGCATTTGTCGAGCCGACCGTCGGCCGGAGCTTCCGGCACGAAGGAGTATCGGCCGCGGAACGGCTCATCCACGCAGGCAACGCCGAGCGGAGGAGGTCGTACATGCGTCACACGATAGCGCGCGACGGGATCGTCGCGGGAATCCTTGGAGCGACCGCGGTCGCGGTCTGGTTTCTCGGGATCGACATGATCTACAGCCATCCATTCGCGACCCCGGCCGCGCTCGGACAGGGGTTGCTCGGTGTGCTCGGACCGAAAGGCAGCGAGGGGATGGCGACGTTCGTCGTCGTGTATACGCTGTTCCACTTCGCGGCGTTCATCGGCGTCGGGCTGCTCGTCTCGCTGATCGTGCACTGGGCACAGACGGAGCCGGGCGTCCTCGCGGGCGCGCTGATGCTGTTCGTCGCGCTCGAGATCGGGATCTACGCGATCAGCTCCGCGCTGCGCGCCTCACCGTTCCTCGGAGTGCTCGGCTGGGTGTCGGTGGCGACGGGGAACCTGATCGCCGCGGTGGTGATGGGGACGTACATGTGGAGGACGCACCCGGAGCTGAAGGCGGAGCTGCAGGTGGCGTTGGGGGGGCGGGCTTCGTAACTGCGAACTGCCGTACCGCGTACCGTAGTCTCGTATCTTCGTACGGCGACCGACATCCACGCATCCCCAAATTCTTGGATGCTCTGGCCCCAAGCCAGTAGCTCCGAGAGGCGTCCAATCTTTGAGGATTGCCAGCGGACCGGGTCTCCGTGCGCGGTACGACGATACGAGCGTACGGCAGTGGCAGTTGCACGATCAGACCTACCCCCGAACCTGCGCCCCCAGCGTCGAGTCGTCGCCCTCGAGCTTCTGCCACCGGAAGAACACGACGGAGATGATCGCGAAGAAGAAGAAGCCGCCGGGGATCCACATGATCAGCGAGCCGATCATCTGGTCCTGCATCGGCGTGATGCCGAGGATGCGCGGGGCGCTCGAGTAGAACGGGTAGAGCGCGTGGTCGGCGTAGCCGATGCACACCGCGACGAGCGACATCGGGATGCTCATGAGGAACAGGTAGAGCATCTGACCCGGATACGAGAGGCGCGGCAGCTCCGGGAGCGGCGAGAGCACGGGCCACCACATCAGCACCGCCGCCGTCATGAAGCAGAGGTGCTGGAGGATGTGCACCGGATGGTGCGCCATCGCGTACTCGTACATCGGCGGAAGGTGCCACGCCGCGAGCACGACGTTGAAGATGAGAAAGCAGTGCGCGGGTGCGGTGAGCCAGCGCGCCACCGGTCCCACGCCGCGCCACGAGAGCGCGGGGCGCAGCATCCAGCCCGGCGTTCCCATCACGAGCATGGGCGGCGCGACGAGCGTGAGCACGAGGTGCTGCACCATGTGCGCGCTGAACAGGTAGCCGTCGCTCAGGTCGTGCAGCCAGCCGTTGAGCGAGAAGAAGATCAGCGCGAGCGCGCCGAAGAAGGTCGCGCGCTGGACTGTCGTGGGCGACGCGGCGCTGCCGCCACCAGGGCGCTGTCCGGCGCGCCAGTGGTACAGCGCGCCCAGGCCGACCAGACCGATCACGGTGCTCGGATGCACCGTGAAGTCGGTCACCGCGAGGCGCGCTGCCGGATGCAGCAGCAGCGCGACCGGCGGGTGCATCAGAGCAGGGCTCCCGTCCGCGACGAGAGCTTCCCGAACAGGAACATCAGCGCGACGATCGTCGTCATCGCGATGATCAGTGGTCCGGTGAACAGCACGCGGAACAGCTTGTGGTCGTAGCGCAGGTGCATGTAGAACGCGACGACCGTGAAGAACTTGACCGCCGACATGATGAGCAGCGCGGGGACGAACGCCCGCGACGCGACGAAGCTGGGGATGTAGTAGATCCAGACTTCGACCATCGTGATCAACGTCAGGATGAGCGCGACTTTCCAGTACGTGGACCAGGTCGGGTGCTCCTTCACCATGCCCATCGACTGATGGTCGACGTTGGAGTGATGCGGCTCGTGCGAGGGATCGTGCGCCATGGTCGTCGGCCTACTTGATGAGGTAGACGAGCGTGAAGATCGCGATCCAGACGACGTCGACGAAGTGCCAGTACAGCGCGGCCAGGTCGACGTTGATCGCGTCCTTCGGCCCGAGCCCGCGCCGATAGTCGATCGCGAGCAGGGTGAGGAGCCAGAGCACACCAGCGGTCACGTGCGCGCCGTGAAAGCCGGTGAGCGTGAAGAACGAGCTGCCGAACAGGTTGGTCCTGATCGTCAGCCCTTCGTGCACGAACGAGGTGAACTCGAACGCCTGGAAGCCGAGGAAGGTCGCGCCGAGGATCGCCGTCATCCACAGCCAGAGCTTGGAGGAGCGGAGGAGCTTGTCGCCGAAGGTGGTCGGGGCCGGCTGATCCTTCATCTCCACCGCGGCGAGCGCCAGCACCATGGCGAGCGACGACATGAGGAGCACGAAGGTGGACGCCGAGGTGACCGGGATGTTGAGGATCGCCTTGAGTGGCGTGCTGCAGCCGGGCGGGAGGCAGGCGTCGTGCGGATACGGCCCGACGACGCTGCGCCCCTTGTAGATGAGGTACGTGGAGATGAGCGAGGCGAAGAGCATGCACTCCGAGCCGATGAAGGCCCAGATCGCGATCTTCTTGTTGTCGAGCCCCGTCGAGGTCGGCGGGTGCCCGTGGGTGTCGTCGTGCGCGCTGTGCGATGCGCTGTGCGCTGCGGCGTGAGTCACTGTCTTTCCTCGGGGGCTTAGTGTGCGTCCTCGAGCGGGGTCAGGACCCACGCATAGAGTGCCATCGTCATCAGGAGCGCGCCGCCGATGATCGTGGTCAGCGCGAGCGGCATCTTGTCCTTGTGGATGAACAGCAGGCCGCTGAACATCACCGTCATCCCGAACGCGCAGATGAACGGCTTGATCGTGGGATTCGGCATCGGGATGCCGAGGTCCTTGGCGGATTTGCCCGTCGCTTCCTCGGTGTGCATCCCCGACTCGGCGGACTGCTTCGGACGGTTGCCGACGAAGCCACTGTGGCTGTGGCCAGCATGCTTCGTCCCGACGTCGACGTCGACGCGCGTGTCACCACGCTCGCTGTGCGGCACTTCGGCGTTGAGCTGCGGCGCCTTGAGGTCCCACAGCGGCAAGCGCGACGTCACCTTGGGAATCCGCGCGAAGTTGTACTCGGGCGGCGGCGACGGGATGGACCACTCGAGCGTCGGGGCGAGCCACGGATCGTTGCCCGCGATCGCGCCCTTCTTGAAGCTCGTGACGAAGTTGTAGACGAAGAAGAGCAGGCCGATGAAGAGCAGGAAGGTGCCGATCGTGCTCATCATGTTGAACAGCTCCCAGCCCTGGCCCGCGTCGTAGGTGTAGATGCGGCGCGGCATGCCGTAGAGCCCCGCGAAGTGCATCGGGAAGAAGGTGAGATTCATCCCGACGAACATGAACCAGAAGTGGATGTTGCCGAGCTTCTCGCTCAGCAGACGTCCGGTCATCTTCGGGTAGTAGTAGTAGATCCCGCCGAAGATGCCCATCATCGAGCCGCCGAACAGCACGTAGTGGAAGTGGGCGACGATGAAGTAGGTGTCCGTCTGCTGCAGGTCGGCGGGCGGCGATGCGTGCATCACGCCCGAGATGCCGCCGATCGTGAAGAGGCAGACGAGGGCGATGGCGAACTTCATCGCCGTCGTGAATTGGATCGAGCCCCCCCACATCGTGAAGATCCAGTTGAAGATCTTCACGCCGGTCGGGATCGCGATGAGCATCGTCGTCACACCGAACACGGTGTCGGCGATCGGGCCCATGCCGACGGCGAACATGTGGTGCGCCCACACGCCGAAGCCCAGGAAGGCGATCAGCATGGTGGCGTACACCATGACCGGATACCCGAAGATCGGCTTGCGGCTGAACGTGGGAATGATCTCGGACACCAGCCCGAACGCGGGCAGGATGAGGATGTAGACCTCGGGGTGCCCGAAGATCCAGAACAGGTGCTGCCAGAGCAGTGGGTCGGCGCCGGCGGCGATGGTGTAGAAGTTCGTGCCGAAGAAGCGGTCGAACTGGAGGAACACGAGCGCGATCGTGATCACGGGGAACGCGAGCACGAGCAGGAACTGCACGACGAAGGCGTTCCACGTGAACATCGGCATGCGCATGAGGTTCATCCCCGGCGCGCGCATGTTGATGATCGTCGTGATGAAGTTGAACGCCGCCGCCAGTGAGCTGACGCCGAGGATCTGGAGCCCGATGACCCAGAAGTCGATGTTGAGGCCGGGCGAGAACTGCAGGTTGGTGAGCGGCGTGTAGCCGAACCACCCGCCGTTCGGGGCCGCGCCCAGGATCCACGACGCGTTCATGAAGATGCCGCCGAACAGGAAGACCCAGTAGCTGAACGCGTTGAGCCGCGGGAAGGCGACGTCGCGCGCGCCGATCTGCAGCGGGATCAGGTAGTTGAAGAAGGCGGCGGACAGCGGCATGACCCCGAGGAAGATCATGGTCGTGCCGTGCATCGTGAACAGCTGGTTGTACGCCTCGGCCGACAGGAGGTGCAGGTTGGGCCCGTAGAGCTGGGCGCGAATCATCCCCGCCTCGAGACCGCCGAGGAGGAAGAAGAAGATCGAGGTGAAGAGGTAGAGCGTGCCGATCCGCTTGTGATCGACCGTCGTGAGCCAGCTCCAGAGGCCGCTCTCGCCGACGTAGCTCCCCGTCGGCGCGTAGGCCGGTGCGGTCGCCGTGGTTGCCATGTGTGTCCGGTTCTCCGTCGTTTACTTGAGCGCCTGCAGGTAGGCCACGATGTCCGCGATCTGCTGGTCGGACAGGCCCGTGCCGGGAACGGTCGTCTTCTGGAGCGGGTCCCGCTGGAAGGCGCCGAGCGTCGGCATGATGGA
>DASYMZ010000084.1:0-4537 GCA_036008805.1 Gemmatimonadaceae bacterium | reverse complement strand
CTTCCGCCGAATCACGGTCGCCCAGACGACGCGTCAGGAAGCGGACCAGAGGCGTGTGATAGGCCTTGAACAGCAGCGAGAGCCGGTCGGGTGAAACCATGATGCCCGCAAGATGGCACCCCGGGCGCCCCGGTCACCAGACGCGAGCGATGGTCGCTATTCCGGCTCCGTCAGGGAGACGCCGCTGGCGCTTCGGCCTGCACACCGGCCCGCAGCTCGGCGAGCGTGCTGTGCTCGATGCGGCCTTCCATGCGGCGCATCAGGTCCACGAACACCTGCGCCGTCTCGGCATCGAAGTCGGTGCCCGACCGCTCCTCGATGTACGCGAGCACCGCGTTCTGCTCCCACGCGGCGCGATAGGGACGGTGGGTGCGCAGCGCGTCGTAGACGTCGCACACGTGCACGAGCGTGCTCGCGCAGTGGCACTTCCGGTCGATTTTGCGGTGCGGATAGCCCCCGCCGTCGATCATGATGTGATGCTCGTACGCCACCGCGGCGGCGAGGTCGAGCTCCCGGTCGCTCGCCAGGATGAGCTTCGCGCCCTCGACCGTATGGGCCTGCATCATCCCGCGCTCCTCGTCGGTGAGCTTGCCCGGCTTGTTGAGGATCTCGAGCGGGATGCGCGTCTTGCCGAGATCGTGCAGCAGCCCCGCGACGCCGAATGCGCGGACGTCGCGCGCCCCCATCCCCATCGCCTCCGACAGCGCCATCGTCAGCACGGAGACGTTGAGCGAGTGCGTGGTGGTGTACTCGTCGAACTCGCGCAGGCTGAGCAGGGGGAGGAGCATCTCCTGGTCGCCGTGCATCGCGACGGCGAGCGAGCGCACCACCGACTCGGCCTCGAGCAGTGGAAGCTGTCCGCGCGCGCTCACCTCCTCGTGCATCCACTCCACCGTCGCGACCTCGTCGCTGAGCTCGTAGCGGCCAGCTCCGCCCGACGGGGCGAGGGCCACCGGCACGAGCGGCGCGAGCCGTCCTTCTCCGCGAATGCCCAGCGCGCCGAAGCGGATCGACGTGGCGCCGGTGCCTGGGCGCATCTCGGCCGAATCCGCCGCCGCGACGCTGAGCCGCGCGAGGACTTCGTCGAGGAAGCGCTCGAAGTCCTCGCGCGAGACGTTCGCCGGAAACTCGAGGCGCTGCACGCCGGCCGAGGCGAGGCGCGCCGCCCATTCCCAATCGCGCATCTCGCGGAGCGGCAGGTGACCGTACACCACCTCGTCGCCGAGGAAGGAGAACTCCGGCTTGGGATCGTGCACCTGCAGATCGCGCAGCACGCGGTACGCGCCGTCGATCGTACGCGTGCGCGCGGGGTGCGTGGTTCCGTAGAGGGACATCGTCGCGATCGACTGCGCGAACGCGGTGAGGAAGCGGACCGGTTCAGCCATCGTTCATGCCATGGTCGATGCGCGCTCGCGCTGCGCCGCGGCGCGGACCGAAGAGCTCGAGCTCTTGAGCGCGAGCGTGAGCGCGGGCTCGGCGCGTGGATCGTCGGCCCAGTACGTCGCGAGCGCGTTGAGCGAGGCGAGCACCTCGGGCGTCGGCGGCGCGAGGCGCGTGCGCCGCAGGAGTCCGCCCACCTGCAGCGCGCGGGAGAGCACCCACTCGAGCGTCGCGTCGTCGCGGATCGTCGCCGCGGCGCGGACGGCGGCGGCTCGTACGGCGAGCTCCTCCCACTCGTCACGGTTCATCCGCTCGCGGATCACCACCGCCACCGACTCCGGGCAGCCCGCCTGCGCGGCGAGCAGCGCGCTGTACGCGACTCGCTCGTCCGGGTCGCGTACTCCGCTCAGCAGCGCTTCCTCACGGGTGTCCGGGTAGCCGGCGAGCAGTCGCACCGCCTCTCGCCGCAGCGTGGGATCGGGATGGTAGGTGAACTCGCTCACCGCGGAGGGCGCGTCGGGCGGCGCGAGCTTGGCCAGGCAGGCCATCAGCTCGCGCGCGAGCGCAGGCGTCGCGGCCGCGAGGTGATCGGAGATCGCGGGCACCGCGGCCGGTCCGAGGAGCGACAGATAGTTGAGCAGTCGTTCCTGGAGGCTCGCTTCGGGGCGACGGTCGAGCGTCTCGAGCAGCGGTCGCGCGGCGGCGGGACCCGTGCGCACGACCAGCCGGCGCACGAGCGCGTGGTCGACCCGACTCTCCGCGAGCTGCTCGCGAAGCGGGTCGCGCACGCAGATCCGCTCCCAGATCAGCGGCGCGAGGGTGCCGGCGGGAAAGGGCGCGGCGTCGAGCAGGTCGAGCAGCGGCGCGAGCGCGCCCGCATCGAGCATCGTGGTGACGGCGCGCAGCACACGTTCCCCGATGTCGTCCATCTCGAGCCCCATCGCGACGACGCGAGACGGCTCGCACGTGAGGTCGGCGCGGGTCCGGTCGACGAGCGGCGCCGCCTCGTTCTGCGCCATGTGCTCGAGTGCGGCCGAGTACATCGCCGGGTTCGGGTCGTCGAGGGACCAGGAGGAGACCAGCCGTTCGACGTGCTCGCGCAGCGCGCGGTCGGCGGCCGGCCCGCGCGAGGTGGAATCGTTCGTCGCGTGCGACGCGAGCTTCGTGAGCATGCGCACGAGCGAGTGCGAGATCGTCTGGCCTTCCGCGCTGGCGGCGGCGCGCACCAGCTCCACCACCGCGTTGACGGTCATCCCCTGCGACGCATCGAGCACGAAGCGCCGGCGCTGCGGCGCGTCGCCGCCCATCTCGAGCAGCCGCTGGAGCGTTTCGGGCTGCAGCGATCCCACGAGTGCGGAGATCCGCTTCTGCAGTCCCGCCGTCTCGGCGCCCTCCACCCGGATCTCGCGCGCGATCTGGAGGAGGTAGCCGACGATGACCTGATCGTACGCCTTCTCGCGGTCGTGCTCGTCGATGGCGTGCGCGACCGCCTCCGGCTCCATGGCGACGTCGGTGCTCGCGTCGTCACTCAGGCCGCCGCGATCGGCCGCGATCGCCGCGCGCGCGAGCCCCACCCACAGCTGTGCGGAGTGACTGCCGCCGCGCACGCCGCCGGCGGGCTGGCCGGCCTCCTCGCCGTCCAGGAGCTGCAGGCGGTCGTAGGTGAGCGGGAAGAGCTTCACGTTCACCCAGCGGGACTGGATCAACTCGGGCTGCATGCCGAGCGGTTGCGCATCACGCTGCGGCTCGAGTCCGACGACGGACAGCGCGTCGCTCAGCTCCGCCCGGTCGATCCCGCGCGCGAACTTCACCGCGCCCACGTGATGGCGGTGGAGCTTGGCCGCGAGCTCTGCGAGCAGCGGATGTCCCGCGTCGGTCGCGACTCCTTCGATGATGAGCTGGCGGCGGGCGACGCCGATCGAGAGTGCGCCGCGCTCCTGCAGGAGCGCGCCGAGCAGCTCGTGCACCGCGTCGACCGTCTGGGCGAGGAGCGGATGGCCGGGCGGATAGATGGCGTGCTTGTGCAACGCCACCGAGAGCTCGAGGAGAAAATCCGAGAGCTCCCGAGGCAGCGAGTTCGATCGAGAGCCGGTGTCTGCCTCCCCGACGGGCGAGGCTGCGACCGCGCCCGCGAGTGGTGCGGAGGCAGAAGGTGGCGGCGACATCGTGGCAGTGAATGCGCGAGCTCGGGACGAAGGCTCGGCTCGTACGACATCGACGATGTCGAGCCCGCCGAGTCACCCGGCGGAGCCCGAAGTTGGCATGTGCGTTGCCCCCTGAGTGGGCTCACGCGCGCGCGGCGCGCTCACCGGGAGAGGGGCGATGAGCCAGAACCGATCGACTCGAGACGACGCAACCGGCGGCAAGTCCGGTCTGGGCGATGACCAGGGGACGCGGGTGGGGGCCCCGGACCAGACTCTGAAGGCTCCCGAGCGGCACTCGGACTCTCCGCCGGATCGGCCGGAGCGACATACGGGTACGGGGAGCGAGGCGTCCGAAGGGGTGCACAACGCCCAGCAGGGCGGGTCGCGCGATCCGAGCGACAAGACCGGGTTGGCCGGCCAGGAGACGGGCCGGAGTGGGCGCGAGGGTGACGATCGCGCCGGCTCGGAGCCGCTCGCCGAGCGGAGCAACGAGCACCGGAGCGGCTACGGCGGGGCGGGCGGCGCTCCGGTGAACAGCTCGGACACGCGCGAGCCGCCACGGAAGCGGTAGGCGATGGCCGAATGCGGAGCGCCGCCTCCGAGGCGGCGCTCTTGCCATATAAATATCAATTCATATGTTAGGGCATGCCGATCGATGCAGAGCGTGCCCGGGCCATCTCGGCCCTCCGTTTTCGCGCCCTGGGAGACGAGACCAGGCTGAGGATCCTGGAGCTGCTCGCCACCGGGGAGCGCACGGTGAGCGAGCTGCAGCACGGGATCGAGGTGGGCCAGTCGCTCATGTCGCACCACCTTCGGATCCTGCGAGAGGCGGGGATCGTCGCGGACCGGCGAGAGGGGCGATGGGTGTACTATGGAATCGTGGAGCCGGCCCTGGCTGCGGCGAAGCTGACGCTGTACGAGCTGGATCCGATCCGGAGCCACCAGGGGGACGGACTCCTAGGGACGGGGTCGCGACCCCGTCCCCAGGAGTCCGTCCCCAGGAGTCCGTCCCC
>DASYMZ010000083.1:0-37603 GCA_036008805.1 Gemmatimonadaceae bacterium | reverse complement strand
GACGGACTCCTGGGGACGGACTCATGGGGACGGACTCCGGAGTCCGTCCCCAGGAGTCCGTCCCCCACTTCGTCTGCAATACGCCGGTAAACCCGGATGGAGGTAGGAGGATTGGCATACCAGCTCTCCTGATTCGTGGAGGGCTGTCCGTGGGGACCAGCTCTGACCGTTGCCGCGCGGGAGGGAGTCCGTCCCTCACCCCGTCCCGGTCCTCCGACTGGGCGCAGCGATCTCTCCAAACGCGGCCCGTATCAGGAGGGTGGATATGCCAATCTTCGCGCCTCCTACCGAGTTTACCCGCGTACTGGAGTGCGCGATGCCGGCGATGCCGGCGATACCCTGCACCGGTTGCCGGTTTCCAGAACGGCGCGCGCGCCGTCCTCTGTGACCTCTGTCACTGCGCGATCGGATTTGCTATTGTCTGAATCTCCGGCTCACCGGTGACAAACACGGTGGTCGGCCGTCCATAGATCATGGCAGCGGACTCATCCCTCGTAGCAGAACAGCTGGCTGTCGGCGAGGTCGCCGATGCGGCCGTGTCTGCAGGAGCAACGGCGTTTTATGGTCCGCTTGCTGCGGCGATGGAGCGCATCGTAGGCCTCGCCGCGATCGCGCTGCGTGCGCCATTCGCGTTCATCCTCCTCACGGGCGACGACCGGCGCATCTTCACCGCCGGCCCGCAGATGCCCGCCTGGGCCTCGCACGACGCGGGCGCGCTGTGGCGCTCGGGAATCGTCGAGCGGATCTACGCGGGCACCGTCGAGATGCGCGACGTGAAGGCGCAGATGAGCCCCGAGCAGCGTGCCGCGGCCGCGACGCTCGACATCGGCTCGCTGATCGGTGTGCCGATCCGCTCTTCCGGTGGCGAGATCCTCGGCATCTTCTGCGCGGCCGATCCGTCGCCCACGCAGTGGAACGAGGACGACGCCGAGATGCTCCGCGGCTTCGCATCGGCGGCCGCGTCGGACTGGGAGCTCCGCCGCGCCGTCGCCGAGCACGAAGCGAACGAACGACGCCTGCAGTTCGACGCGAGCCACGACGCGCTCACGGGACTCGCCAACCGCGCCGTGCTCCTCAAGCGCCTGCGCGAAGCGCTCAACCGACCGAGCGCCAACGTCGCCTGCACGACCGCGCAGTCGGACGGCGTGCTCGACGTGCCGCCCGAGGAGCTGGTCGCGGTGTTCTTCCTCGACGTCAACGACTTCCGCTCGGTGAACGAGCGCTTCGGTCATCACGTCGGCGATCAGCTGCTCGCGACCCTTGGCCGCCGCCTGCAGCAGAGCGCGGGCCCCGACGCGACCGTCGCGCGACTCGGCGGCGACGAGTTCGCGGTGCTCGTCGAGCGCGTCGAGGCGCCCGACGTCGCCGAGGAGATCGCCGAGCGATTCCGCGTCGTGCTGTCGCAGCCGACGACGATCGGTGGCGAGGCGGTCTCGCTCACCGTGAGCGTCGGCATCGCGCTGAGCACGACCGCGGTCGAGCTGGCCGAGCACGTGCTGCGCGGCGCCGATCTCGCGATGGCGCGCGCAAAGCGCGACGCGCGCGGCGAGAGCACGGTGCGGCCCGTGGTGTTCGACTGGACGATCGCCGCCGAAGCGCGCTCGCGACGCCGGCTGCAGGAAGAGCTCCGACGCGCCGTCCACGGCGACGAGTTCCTGCTGCACTACCTGCCGATCATCTCGCTCGAGACCGGCCAGATCACCGGCGTAGAGTCCCTGCTCCGCTGGCAGCATCCGACGCGCGGTCTACTCTCGCCGTTCGACTTCCTCATCGTGGCCGAGGAGCTCGACATCATCAACGACGTGGGGCGCTGGGTCATCCGCGAGTCGTGCCGCCAGGTCGCGGGATGGATGAATGCCCTGCCAGCCGGCGAGATCCTGACGATCGCCGTGAACCTCTCGGCCCGCCAGTTCACGAGCACGGACTTTCTGGAAGACGTCGGCCGCGCGGTGAGCGACTTCGGGCTCGCGCCGGCGAGCCTCGCGCTCGAGGTGAACGAGCGAGTGGTCGCGCGTGACATGGCGCGCGCGGTCGGCGTGCTGACCGGGCTCCGCTCGCTCGGCACCCGCGTGCATCTGGACGACTATGGAACCGGCAACTCGCCGATCGGCTATCTCCAGCGGCTGCCGCTGGACGGCGTGAAGATCGACCACACGCTGGTCAACCGGATGGATCGTGACGAGAAGGCGCTGCGGCTCGTGCGCTCCGTGGTCGGTCTGGCGCGGGAGTTCGGGCTGGACGTGGTCGCGGAAGGAATCACGTCGGCCGGACATCTGAAGGTCCTGCAGGACATCGGATGCACGCACGGCCAGGGACCGCTCTTCTCGCAGGCGGTGGATGCGCACGGCGTGTCGGCCATGCTCCAGCAGCGCCCATGGTGATGCGCCGAACGTGCAATTGATGCACTGATTGTGTAACACTTTCGCAAATTGTTGGCGATAATCGCGAAACTGTTACGCGGCTCGTGCTGTTTTTGCACTGTGAACCGTTGACTTGCTGCGCACGCCACGTGATATTGCAGGTGGGGGATGGACATCCATCCGACACCTCACTGCACCGCTGACGATGCTCCTCGACTGCGCCACTCTCGGCTCCACTGACTGCACCCGCGCGAGCGGACTGCGGCTGCGGCGTCGAGACGCGTCCTGAGGGAATCGGTGGAGTGGAGTGACACGACGTTCGCCCCCGTTTCCGATTCGGAACGGGGGCGTGTGCGTTCGGGGAGCCCGGGCGCAGCATCCAGAACATCTACTACCACGCAGGGGCTTTCGATGGCACGCAAGCACTTCCTGCTCGTGAGCGACATCGACCAGACGTTGAGCTTCAACGATTCCGGTCACGTGATGAGCGACATGCTGGGCATTCCCGACTTCGCCGAGCGCGTGGCGGGGCTTTCGCGGCTCAATCTCGTTCAGTCTGGCGCCGAGCTGACCTATCTCATCCTTCACGATCCCGAGTTCCGCCGCGTACGTCGTGCGGATCTCGTCGAGGTCGGACGGCGCATCCGCCTCAAGCGGAACATCGCGCTGCTCTCGTCCTTCCTCGAGAGCGGCATCGACGGACACCGCTTCGACTTCTACGTCGTCTCCGCCGCGCCGGAGGACGTCGTGCTCTCGGCGCTCGACGGGATCGTGCCACCCGAGCGGATCATCGCGACCCGCTTCGTCTACGATGAGCACTCCGGCGAGGTGAGGTCGATCGCGCGGGTGCCGGCCGGCTATGGCAAGGTGGCCGCGGTGGACGAGCTGCGCGACCGGCTCGGGGTGCCGGGCAACCGCATCGTGTACGTCGGCGACGGCAGCTCCGACATCCACGTCATGCTTCACGTCAACCGATGCGACGGACTCACCATCGCGGCGTCTGAGGCGCGGTTCATCGCGCGGATCGCGCAGCGCACCGTCATGAGCGAGGACGCGATGAGCGTCCTGATCCCGGTGCTGGAGGACATCATCGGATACGACCGCAACAGAATCCGCGCGCTGTTCGAGAAGCACGGAGTGCTGATTCAGGAGTGGGATCGGGTGCGCACCGACTGGCTGACGATCCGCGAGGGACGCGGTGCGGCGCTCACGCCGGTCATGGGGGCGGTTGTTCAGGCGGCGTACTGAATGCCGGGTTCGACTGCGACCGAACTACAACGGGTTCGACTGCGACCGAACTACAACGGTTTCGACTGCAACCGAACGGCAACTGCGTGTACGCCAGGAGGACTGACGTACTCTGGATACTCGGATTGGCATACTAGCCTTTCCAATTCGTGGATGGCCGTCCGTGGATACCGCCGCTGACCGTCGCAGCGCTACGAGCCGCGTAGGTGCAGATCCTCGGCTCGCTGCGCTCGCACGGGATCACGACCTGGCCGCGCCGCCGTGTCACTTCTGCACGGCGGCGCTTCAGCGCCGTCCGCGTCTCGATCGCTTGGCCGAATTCTTCGCGCGCTTCGTCGTGGCGGATCTCGTCGTGGCTGAGCGCGTCGCGACCGACTTCGTCGCGACGGGCTTCGCGCTCGCGCGACCGGCGAGCGCGTTCGCGAGCTCCTGCGATCGCTGGTCCGAGTACTCGGCGAGACATTGCGCGCGCGTCGGCGCCCAGAGCGGTCCCTCGGTGCCCGCGTTTCGACGGCGGCACTCGTCGTCGCGATACACGAGCCAGTTGCGCTGCGCGGTGCGCAGACGCAGCACCGTCGGCGGCTCGCGTCCCGCGGGCTGCGGTCCCGCTTCGCGCTCGAGCGCCGCGATGAGCGCCTGATAGTTGCGGTCGAGCGCGACGTCGGACCGGGCGAGATAGGCCAGCAGGCAGCGTCGCTGATCCGGCAGCGCAGGCGAGGCACACGACGGCCCGGCATACCCCTCGGCCGAGACGACCGTGGCGGGGCCGGACGAAGCGCCGTCGACCGCGCCGGAGGATTCCGTCACCGTGGCTGCCGGGCCGTTCGACACCGTGCGCGCCGACTGCGTGCCGGGCGCCGGTGCGTTCCTCGACTCCACCATCGGCGGCACGGATGCGTTGCCGTGCGTGTCGGTGCCGGCGGCGGCGTCAGCGCCGGTAAGTCGTGCGCTATCGCCCGTCGCGAGCCGGAGATCGCTCGCCAGCGAGGAATCGCGAGAGCGCGCGACGGCGGTCTCGTCCCGCGTGCCGTCGTCGCAGGCCGCGAGCTGCAATGAGTAGATCGCGATCACGATGGAGAGGTACAGCGGTCTCATCATAGCAGGCATGGTGAGGGTCATCACACATGCATGCGAAAGCTGGGCCGTTCCAACATCGGTGGGCGACAGCAGCTCGCTCCGCGCGGCCGAGGGCACGCGCATTGCGCGCCTGTGAACCGACCCTCGACGAGAGCCGTCGTGCGGGGCGCGATGACGATGCGGCAGGATGCCGGATGACGCGCCCCACCCGTGCACTGCCCGCGGGGGCGCCTGGGCAGACCTACGGAGGGAACGATGTCCATATCACTTGCAGGATCACATCGGCTGGTTCGATGTCGCGCCGTCGGCGCTACACTCGTGATCGGCGCCGCGCTCGCCGCGTCGGCCGGTGCGCAGCAGACCACCTCTGGGTCGACCTCGAGCAGCGCCAGCAACATGCAGCCCTGCCCGCCGATGCAGATGAGCGGTAGCTCGACCATGTCGTCGCCTGCGACGGGCATGACGAACGCCACGGGCGCGACGGGCCGGACGGATAGCGGAACCGGCACCACCGCGACATTCGGCGGCACGACGACCGGAGCAGCCACGACGGGTACCGGGGCAGCAGGCACGTCAGGATCGGTAGGGAGCACGGGCAGCGTGGGGGCGGGCAGCACGGGTGCGTCCAGTACGACGGACGCGACGGGCGCGACGGCTTCTGGAAACTCGGCGACGGGTGGCAATGCGAGCAGCACGACGACCGGCGTCGGCGCGTCGACGGGGAACAACACGGCGACGAACCCAGAGGCTCGCTTCTCGGGTCTCAACACCACGAACGGGGCGAACGGCACGGGCGTGACCCCGAGCACCAGCGGCGCGAGCCGCTCGACCAATTGCGTCCCGTCCACGGGCAACGCGTCGATGCAGCGGGGAACGACGACGGGCACGTCGGGCGGCGACGTCGAGCTCTCTCAGCCGAGCAGCGCTGGGTCGTCGAGCACCAGCGGCACGAGCGGCACGAGCGGCAGCTCCTCGGGCACATCCGGCACGTCGAACATGAATGGCACGAGCGGCAGCGCCTCGGGCACGTCCGGGACCTCGGGCAGCAGCATGTCCGGCTCTGGCTCGAGCAGCAGCGGAATGGGCGCCAGCGGGTCGAGCACCAGCGGCTCCAGCATGAGCGGCGCGAGCACGAGCGGCTCCAGCACGAGCGGCTCCAGCATGTCGGGCACGTCCGCATCGCCGAGCACGAGCCGGGCGTCAGGCTCGTCGAGCTCAGGCCGCGCGCGGTCAGACATGAACATCCCGTACAAGAAGGACTGATCGGCTTCGCGATCGGATGACGCCACTCACGCCGCGGGACCGCCAGACCTGAAGAAAGAGCCGCATGCCTTCACGGCATGCGGCTCTTTCTCGGGTGCGCTGACGATCAGTTCGACTGCGCGATCAACGTGCGGGCAGGCTCGGCGCCGCGCCTCGCGCACTCCGAGGCCTTGATCACGTTCATCCGTCCGCGGCCGTACTGCGATGATGGGCCCACCGGATCGGCCCCGCGCAACACGCAGTCGTAGTTGATGAGCGACGCGCCGAGCGACTTGCCGACGATCGAGCGCAGCACCGCGCTCTCACCCGCGACCATCGGCGACGCGAAGCTGGTGCCTGCTCCGATCAGATAGTCCTGCGGACCGCACGCGAACGGCGAGAACTGGCTGCACGCCGAGATGATCAGATCCTGCAGCGCGCCGCCCTCGACGAGATCGCCGCCCGGGGCGACGAGCGGGACGCCGCCGAACGAGGTGCCGGTCCATCCGAAGTTCGAGTACGACGCGAGCTTGTCGAAGCTCATCTGATTCACCGGCGCGGTGGCACCGACCGAGATCACGCCCGGCAGCTCGGCGGGGATCGAGATGATCTGCGGCGGGATCCCGGTGAGATCGAGCGCTTCGTTGCCGGACGCCGCCACGATCACCACGCCTCTCGACCGCGCGTAGTTGATCGCCGCCTGCAGATGGAAGACGAGGGTCCGCGTCTCCTTGTCGCTGGTGTCGACGATCGCGCCCAGGCTCATGTTGATCACGTCCGCGCCCTTGTCGGCGGCGTACACGATGCCGGTGATCAGGTCGGCGAACGAGCCGCTGCCCGACGCGTCGAGCACCTTCACCGCCGTGATCCTCGCGAGCGGCGCGACGGACGCGACGCCGAGTCCGTTCGACGTGATGATCGACGCGACGAAGGTGCCGTGGCTCTCGTAGTCCTTGATGTCTCCGAGCTCGGCCTCGGCGAACGACGCGCTGTTCTCGAGATCCACGAGACCGGCGAGGTCCTGGTGCGTGGCGTCGATTCCCGTGTCGAGCACGTAGACCTTCGCCCCCTTTCCTTCCGGCGTGAAGAGCCACGCCTGGTTCGCTTTCGTCACCTTCATGTTCCACTGGAAGGTGTCGAAGAAGAACGCGCCGCTCTGATCGACGGTGCTCGCGGACGGACGCTTGGCCACCGCGGCGCGCGTGCTCGCGCGCTGCAGCGTGTTCGTCGGGATCCAGCGAAGCTTCACGTCCTTCGTGAGATGTGCGACTTCGGGACGCGCCTGCAACGACGCGATGCCCGCCGCGGTGAGCCCACGCACGACGACGACGTTGAGCTGCGGAAGCTTCTGCTCGACGCGTCCGCCGAGCGCCGCGATTCTCGCGTCGAGCGCGGCGGCAGAACCGGCGCGCGCTTCGATGACCACGTGATCGATGGCGCTCTGTGCGCTTGCGACAGCCAGCGCCGGGCGAGATGGACTGAGCGTTCGCGTGGCCGCGGCAGGAGCGACGGGAGATTGGTCGACGCAGGCCGCGAGCGCACACAGCGACGCGATCAGGGCGACCCGGAGGTGAGCAGGACGAGGAGTGAGCATGGAAGAATCGACCTCGAGAATGTGTTGAGCGAACGAGTGACGCGCGGCGTGACCGACGATACGCGTCGCCTGAGAAGTGGTCAAGCGAGCGACCCGAGCAGTTCGGCGACGTCTTACCGCGCGCGGCGACGCGAGTACATTGGCGAGATTGGGTCGCCATGCGTCGCGACCGGCCACGAGCTTCGCTTCAGGCCACCATGCCGCCTCCCACCCGTTTCACCCCGACGCTCGCCGCCGCGCTCTTCGCGATCGTCGCCGCCGACCCGCGACCGCTCCGCGCACAGACGGGCGTCGCGCAGCAGTCCGCGAGCGCCTCTCCCTCCGGCTCCTTCGCGCAGGCCAGGTGCGCGCCCGTCAAGACCGCGCTCGTCCTCGCCGGCGGCGGCGCGAAGGGCGCCGCGCACATCGGCGTGATCAAGGTGCTCGACAGCCTCGGCATCCATCCAGATCTCGTCGTCGGCACGAGCATCGGGTCGATCGTCGGCGCGCTGTACGCGAGCGGCTACACGGGAAAGGAGATCGACTCGCTCAGCACCGCGTTTCCGATCGGGAGCCTCTTTCAACCGTATCGCCCGCGCCTGCCATCGCTCATCGGCGTGGGACTGCGCCCGTTCACGGTGTGGGAGAGCTGGGGCGATCAGCTCACGCTGCAGAACGGCTCTCTCTATGAGGGAGACGTCATCGCTCTGATGAACGCCATCCTGCTGCGCGGCAACTTGCTCGCGCGCGGCGACTTCGATTCACTGCCCATCCCGTATCGCGCCGTCGCGACCGATCTCGCGTCTCGCAGCCTGGTCGTGATCGGCAAGGGCGATCTGACCCAGGCGGTGCGCGCGAGCTTCGCCATCCCGCTCGTGTTCACGCCGGTGCGCATGAACGGCCGCCTGCTGATCGACGGCGGCATCGCGCTGAACGTGCCGATCTCCGTGGCGCGCCTGCTCGGCGCGGAGCGCGTGATCGTCTCGCGGCTCGACAACTCCTCGCAGGCGCCGAAGGGAACCGGCTCGACGCTCGGGACGGCCTCACTGCTGATCGACTTTCTCTTCCGTCAACCGATCGACAGCCTGAAGCCGACGGACGTGATGGTCTCGACGCAGACCGGCCAGTTCGCCGCGCTCGACTTCACGCCCGCGCGGATCGCCAGCCTCGTGCAGCTCGGCCACGACCGCGCGGTCGAGGTGCTTCGCGGTGCGTCGTGCGTGCCGCCGCCCACGCCGCTGCCGAGGATCGCCGCGATCCCGCCGCTCGTGGGGCAGATCATTCCGTCGTCGACTGTCGTGGAAGATGCGCTGCCCGAGGTGCTCACCCTGCGCATCGAGACGCAGGGTCCGCTGCACCCCGACTCGCTGCGCCGCGGACTGCAGCGGACCTCGTACTCGGATCCATTCCAGGGCGCGTGGCTCAACCCGACACCCGAGGACTCGCAGCACCTCGGCTTCCGTCCCGCGTTCATCGACAGGCCAGAGCGAAGCATCGGCGTCGGCATCGACTACATCACGTCCCTCGGCGCGCACCTCTGGACGGGACTGATCGATCGCCGGCTCGGCACCTCGCACGTCGAGGGAACGGCGCTGCTCGAGATGAGCGAGATCAGACAGGAGCTCAGCCTCGGCGTTCGACGCACGACGCGCCTCGGGAAGCTCACCACGCATCCGATCGCGCGCGTCTCCGGCGCGCGTGAACAGGTCCGCTTCTACGGCGCCGCCCACGATCAGTTGGCGGGGCGCGAGGTCGACGAAGCGCGGGTGCTCGTCGGCTTCGAGCGAGCGCTGTCGTGGGGCGGACGCTACCGCTGGGGGCTGGAGAATCACTTCTGGAAGATGAAGGACGAGCCAGCGGTGAACGCCATCGGTGGTCACGGCCAGTTCTGGTGGCTGCGCCCGAACGGATCGCCGATCGTCACGGTGGAGACGGACGTGAACAACCGATATCAGAAGATCCTGTTCACCGCGAACACCGTCCGGCATCCGTGGAAGCGCTGGACCTTCATCCCCAGCATCCGGCTCGGCGGCGGCTCGGCGAATCTACCGGCGCAGGAAACCTTCTCGCTCGGCGGGTTCAACGGCTTTCCGGGATACAAGGTGTTCGAGGCACGCGGCACCGTCGAGAACTCGACGTCGCTGCTGTTCAAGTATCACCTCACCGGTCCGGTGTCGCTGCTGGCCGAGAGCGTTGGCGGTGCGATCTTCGACGCCGACACGCTACGCGGCCAACGCAACCTGCCGCCCACGCACTTCGTGGACGGGAACCGCTACGGCGTGGAGCTGGAGACTCCGCTGGGCCCGGTCCGGATGGACGTCGGCCACAACACCGCGGGCCGGCAGCAGGCGACGCTCACGATCGGCTCCTGGCGCTAGCTCCTCGGACCTGGACCTCCAATGTTCGTCGCGCTGCTCGTGATCGGCCTCATCACCGCGTTCGTGACGGTGCCGATCGACACGCGCACCATGCCGGCGGATCCGCACCCGCTCGCGGACTATGCCAGCGCGGTGTCCGAGTACAACGCGGGGATCGAGCGCGACCGCGCGGGCGTGATGGCCGACGGCGGGTCACTGATCTACGTGCACGGCACGAGCACTCCGCGCGCGATCGTGCTGATCCACGGCCTGACCAACTCGCCACGACAGTTCCGCGAGCTGGCGCAGCAGCTCTACGACCGCGGCGACAACGTGATCGTTCCACGCCTTCCGCTGCACGGGCTGGTCGCGGCGGACGTCGGTGCGCTGCGCGAGGTGACGGCCGAGCGTTACCGCGCGTACGCCGACTCGGCGGTCGACGTCGCGCGCGGGCTCGGCGACACGGTGCTCGTCGTGGGGCTCTCCGCGGGGGGCAACGTCGCGGCGTGGATCGCGCAGCACCGCGGCGACGTGGCGCGCGTGGTGGTCATCGCGCCGGCCATCACCCTGGCGCGGATCCCACGCCTGCTCGCGGCGCCGGCGATGAACGTGATGGAGCGCGCGCCCAACCTGACGCTCCATCAGACGCCCGACACGCTGCGGGCGCACGCCTACTTCGGCGTCTCGACGCGCGGCCTGGGTGAGACGCTCCGACTCGGCGCGATGGTGCTGGAGGATGCGGACCGCGAACCGCCAGTCGTGCGGGACATCACGCTCGTGATCAACGACAACGATCGCACGATCAGCGAAGGGTCGGCGCTGACGCTGATGGCACGCTGGAAGGCGCGTGCGGGGATCACGACGCGCCTGCACCGATTCGATCGGGCACTGCGGCTGCCGCACGACGTGATCGACGTGAGCCAGCGGTGCGGCGTGCCGGCGATCGTGTATCCGGTGATCATCGCGCTGATCGAGGGGCAGACTCCGGCGGCGCAGGGAGTCGTCGCCGCGCCGTGCGCCGACTCCCTCGCCGCGCCGCGCTGACGCGCCGCTACCTGCCCAGGCCCAACGCGGCCGCGTCGCCGCCGAGATAGATGGCCGAGCGCTCGGCGTAGACAGCCGCCGTCGACGTGATGGCCGCAGGGTAGCCGCCCTGCTTCCATTCCATCGTCAGCTTCGCGCGGCCGCCGCTCTCGTCCACCGTGTACAGCGCGTACCATGGTGCGCTGTGATCCAGCGTGAGCATGAGCCGACCTGCGCCATCCCCCGTCGTCCACGTGCCGGAGCTGACGACCTTGTGGCCGGGGTTGGACCAGTCGTGATCCATCGCTTCGATGCGCTGGAAGTGTCCGTATGGATTGGTCACGTCGAAGATCGCCATGACGTCGTAGTAGACGGGATCGGGGTTGCTCCAGCTCTTGTTGACGAGAATCCACTCGCCGACGATCGTGCCGCGGTGATCGGCGTGATAGAGCATCGGGTTGGTGAGATAGGGCTCCCACGGGCGCGCGTTGCCACTCGTCGCCCCACGCGCGAAGTCGGGCACGACCTCGGCCTGATAGCGCGCGAGGAGCGCCGCCTTCACGTCGTCGCGCAGATAGTCGAACGGCGAGACCGGTGCGCCCGTGATGCCACCCGTGCGCTCTCCGTCCGTGCGATTGTTGTCGATCAGGTTGAACTCCGCGCTCCCGCTCATCGCGCCCACCGGATCGCCCTCCTTCACGGCGTCTCCGACCTTCACCATGGGCAGATCGACGTCGAGATGCTTGCCGACGAGGCCGCGCCCATAGTCGATGGTGATGAAGTACTCGTGGCGGCCGTCGGGCGTGCCGCGAGCACCCATGTCCTCGATCCTCGTGACCGTGCCGGCGGCCCAGCTCCGCACGGGGATGCCCGGCCGCGTGGGAATCCACACGTGGTTCAGCCCTTCCACGTGGCCGCCCTCGTGCGCGCCGAACGCGCCGAGGCCACCGCCCACTCCGAGCACGATGTCGCTCAGCGCGACCGGAAGGTTGAGCCGCACCGGCGAGCCCCATGCGGGCACGGGCTGAGTGACCGCGCCGGCCACCCACGGCACGGGCCGCACGGGGGCGACCTCGTCGTGGCCGGCATCGCTCACCGACGCGCCGCCGCAGGCGGTGGCGGCGAGCAACAGCAGGGATCCCGCGATGCGTCGGTGCTCGTGCATGTCGTGCTCGTGGATGGGGGGTCTTCGAGAAGGACGCTCTCCTCCCAGTATCGACACGTGCACTCGATCGGCCGAGCGTGCTCACAACGCCTTCGTGCTCGCCTCCATCTGCGCGGCGGTGAGGATGCCACGCTCCACGTAGATCGGCCGCACGAGCTCGCGCAGCTTCGGCAGTCGGACCGCGAACCAGATTCCTGCGACCATGCACGAGAGCCCGCCGAGCAGGATCGTTCGCTGCGCGCCGATCCGGTCGGCCGCGACACCGGCGATCAGGCTGCCGATCGGCGCGGTGCCGAGGAACGCCATCGTGTAGAACGCCATCACCCGCCCGCGCAGCTCCTCCTGCACCACGGTCTGGATGATCGTGTTCGTCGACGCCATCGTCACCATCATCCCTGCGCCGACGACCGGCAGCACGAGGAGCGAGAGCCAGAGCACGTTCGAGAAGGAGAACGCGGTGAGGCCTGCACCGAACGCGATGGCCGAGGCGGTCATCACGCGGCCCAGTCCGAGGACGGTGCGGCGCGACGCGAGATAGAGGGCGCCGACGAGCGCACCCGCGCCCGAGGCGGTCATCAGGAAGCCGAGTGTGTGCGGGCCGCCGTGGAGCACCTTCGCGGAGATCGCCGGCATGAGCACCGTGTACGGCATCCCCATGATGCTGACGAGGGAGAGGAGGAGCAGCGCCGACCGCACCGGCAGGAACTGGGTCACGTAGCGAAATCCGACTGCCAGCTCCTCGCGCATGCGCGTCGGCTTGCGCGTGCGCTCGCGACGCTCGAGCCGCATCGCGGCGAGTGAGCCGAGCACGGCGAGGTAGGAGACTGCGTCGAGCGCGAAGCACCAGCCCTCACCGACTGCCGCGATGATGATCCCGCCGATCGACGGACCGATGATGCGACTCGCGTTCACCATCGACGAGTTGAGCGCGATGGCGTTCGGGAGGTCGGCGCGGTCCTCGACCATCTCGACGACGAACGCCTGCCGGGCCGGCGTATCGAAGGCGTTGATGATCCCCTGCACCACCTGCAGCGCGAGCACGTGCGCCACCGTGATCACGCCGGCCAGCGTGAGCACGGCGAGCGCGGCGGACTGCGCGAGCGAGAACGCCTGGGTGATGAGGAGGATCCGATGCCGGTCCCACCGATCGACGAGGACACCGGCGAAGGGGGCGAGCAGCAGCGTGGGGATCTGCCCGCAGAATCCGACGACGCCGAGCAGCAGCGCCGACCCGGTGAGACGGTAGACGAGCCAGGACGTGGCGATCCGCGTGATCCACGTGCCGACGAGCGAGACGGTCTGCCCGCCGAAGAACAGTCGGTAGTTCCGCGACGCGAGCGCCCGCGTGAGGCGTGGGCGCGCCCGCTCGGCCGCTGCGTCGGTCATCGGCGATCAGCGATCGAGGCGGACGGTCGAGGGGTCGAGCACACCGGTGTAGTACGACATCAGCGCCTGCTGGAACACCACCGCCGAGCGCGAGCTCACCACGGCGCTCTGCGCCTGGATGAGCTGCGCGCGCGCGAGCGTGACCTCGATGAACGTCGACGAGCCGACCTGATAGCGTGCCTGCGCGGCGCGGAGCGCCAGCGCCGCCGCCTCCTGCTGCGCGGTGGATGCGGCGAGCTGCTCCTCCGCGGCGAGGTAGTCGAGGTAGGCGCGCCGCACCTCGAGCGCGACCGACTGCTCGGCGTCGCGCAGGGTGAGCAGCTCGTTCTCGAGCAGCACCTGGGCGCGCTGGCGAGCGACCGACACCGCGCCCCGATCGAAGATCGGCACCTGCACGCCGACGCCGATCGAGCCGCCGCGCCGAGCATCGAGCTGCTGGAAGAGTCCCTGGTCGCCCGTCGTGGTGAAGTCGCTGCCGAACCCCGCGCTCCCCGTCACGGTCGGCAGGCGTCCGCCGCGCGCGATGGCGACCTCCGTCTCGGCGGCGCGCACGCGGAAGAGCTGCGCCTGGATGTCGACGCGCTGGCGAAGTGCAACGTCGACCAGGCTGTCCAGCCGGAAGCTCTGCTGCGCGGCGGGGCCGTTGGCGACGGGCGTCTCGAACACCCACTCGACCCGCGGGTCGAGCACGAGCTCCTGGATGAGATCGACCTTGGCGTTCTCGGTCGCGCGCCGGGCGTTCGCGAGGGCGAGTCGCGTCGAGGCGACCGCGGCTTGCTGCTGATAGAGATCGCCGATGGGACGCGTGCCGCGATTGACGAACTCCTGCAGCTGGCGAAGCTCCTCCTCCTGCGCGGTGAGATTCTCCTGCTGCACGCGGAGCTGCTCCTGCTGCGTGATCAGATTCAGGAAGTCCGACGCGACGGTGAACACGACGAGCTGCCGCGTGCGACCCAGATCGAATCCGCTCGCCTGCAGGTTCTGCTGCGCCTGGCGCAGGATGTTCCGGTTCTGTCCACCGTTGTAGAGCGTGATGTTGCTGGACAGGTTGCCGTTCGCGCCGAAGCTGTTCTGGCCCTGACTGCCCGAGAGGGCGCGCTGCGATGCCTGACTGGTCGCCGACAGGTTCGGGAGAAAGGCGTTGCGCGCGAGGCGGACCGAGAGCGAGTCGAGCGCCGTGTTGTTGCGCGCGAACCGGATGGCGTTGTTCTCGCTGAGCGCGATGGAGATGGCCTGCGGGAGCGTGATCGTGCGCGACGGTGGCCGCACGCGCGCCGTGTCCTGTGCCTGCGCGGTGCGCGCGCACGCGGCGAGCGCGACACCCAGCGCGACAACGCGCACGATGCGCCGTTCGCGCATGTGCGATGCTGCGGAAGTTCGCGTCATTCGTACCGGAGCGCCTGGATGGGATTGAGCGCCGCCGCCTTGCGCGCCGGATAGTAGCCGAAGAAGACGCCGACTCCCGCCGAGAATCCGACCGCGATGAACACCGCCGAGATGGGAACCACCGTGCTCCATCCGGTGAGATGTCCCAACAGCATCGCGCCGCCGTAGCCCACCACGAGCCCGACGATCCCGCCGAGCAGGCTCATGACGATGCTCTCGACGAGAAACTGCGTGAGCACGTCGGAGCCGCGCGCGCCGATCGCCATGCGGATGCCGATCTCTCGGGTGCGCTCGGTGACCGACACCAGCATGATGTTCATGATCCCGATGCCGCCGACGATCAGCGACACCGACGCGATCGCGGCGAGGAGGCCGGACATCACCGACGTGGTGCTCGTCGCCGCCGCGGCGATCTCGCTCTGATTGCGCACCGTGAAGTCGTCGGGGTTGTCGCCCAGGTGATGCGACTCGCGCATGATCGCGGTGATCTCGTTCTGCGCCGTGGGGATGTCGCTCGCGGAGATCGTGCTGACGAGAATCTGGGTCAGCCGCACGAAGCCGCTCAGCCGGTTCTGCGCCGTCGTGTAGGGGATGATCACCACGTCGTCCTGATCCTGCCCCGTCGCGTTCTGCCCTTTGGACGCGAGCACGCCGCCCACGGTGAACGGCACGTGGCCGATCTGGATCTGCGCACCGGTCGCGTCCACGCCGGGAAAGAGGTTGTTCGCCACCGTCGTGCCCAGCAGCGCGACCTTGCGCGCGGCGCGCACGTCGGCGTCGGTGAAGATGTCGCCCGAGGTCACCTGCCAGTTGCGGATCGTGAAGTAGTCGGGCGACACGCCGTTGATCGACGTGCGCCAGTTGCCTCCCGATCCGATGATCACCTGTCGCGTGTTGATCATCGGCGACACGGCGGCGAGCGTCTGCCCTTCGCTCTTGAGCTTCTCGGCGTCTTCCACCGTGAGGCGGTTGAAGGTGCCCGCGCCCTGGCTCACCCCGCCCTGCTGGGTCGCTCCGGGCAGCACGAGGATGAGGTTCGTGCCGAGGCTGCTGATCGACGACTCGATCTGCGACTGCGCGCCCTGGCCCACGGCGACCATGACGATCACCGCGCCCACGCCGATGACGATGCCGAGCATCGTGAGCAGCGTGCGCATCTTGTTCTTGAGAATGCTCGCCCAGGCGAGCTTCAACAGGGTCCTCTGCTTCATGTCGTCTCCGATGGTTCCGGCACACCGTTCACGATCGCCGGGTCGATTGGCGCGAGGGCCCTGAGGTCGTCCGCCGCGCTTCGCCGCTCAGGAACCGGATGGTCGTGGATGATCCGTCCGTCGCGCACCTCGACGATGCGCTTGGCGTACTTCGCCACGTCCGGCTCGTGGGTGACGATGAGGATCGTGATCCCCTGGTCGTTCAGCTCCTGGAACAGCGCCATGACCTCGACGGTCATGTGGCTGTCGAGATTTCCCGTCGGCTCGTCGGCGAGCAGCAGCGTGGGCTGCGTGACCAGCGCGCGCGCGATCGCGACGCGCTGCTGCTGTCCGCCGCTCAGATCACTCGGCTGATGATCGAGCCGGTCGCCGAGACCCACGCGCCCGAGCGCTTCGGCCGCCATCGCGCGCGGATTGGTCCATCGATGCGCGCGGTCGTACAGCAGCGGGAGCTCCACGTTCTCCACCGCGGAGGTGCGTGCGAGCAGGTTGAATCCCTGGAACACGAAGCCGAGCTTCTGGTTGCGCAGGTCGGCCAGCGCGTTGCTGTCGAGGCCATCCACGCTCACTCCGTCGAGCTCGTAGTGACCGCTCGATGGCACGTCGAGGCAGCCGAGGATGTTCATGAGCGTGGACTTCCCCGAGCCGGACGAGCCCATCACGGCGATCATGTCGCCGGCGTGCACGGTGAGATCCACGCCGCGCAGCGCGTACACCTTGTTGCCGCCCGTCGCGTAGACCTTCGTCACGCCGGTCACCTGGATGACCGGGCGCCCGAGCTCCTGCGTCGCCGCCGGGACCGTTGCCGTCGTCATCTAGAACCCGCCCGGACGCCCGCCGCCTCCGCCACCTGGACCACCCTGGCGCTGCGGCGCGAGCGGGTTGGACGTCGCGCCGGCCGCCGGCGCTGCCGTCGGACCACCGCTGCTTCCAATGATGACCTGCATGCCCACGGCGACGCTGTCGCCGGTCACCTGGGTGCGCTGTCCGTCGCTCAGCCCAGTGCGCACGCGGATCGGCTTGAGCTTCTTCTTCGCGTCGAGCGTCCACAGCGTGCCGGGTCCACCGACGCCGCCCGCGCGACGCCGCGCTCCGCCAGTGCCGCCCTGGCCGCCGCCGAAGCCACCCGCTCCAGCCCCGCCGCCGCCCGCTCCGCCAGCGGCTGCGCCGCCCGCCGCACCGGTCGTCGCCCCTGCACCACGCCGGCGTGTCGTGTCCTGCCCGAACGTCGGCGGCAGACCGGCCGCCTGCAGCTCCTCCGCCGACGGCCTGTATCTGAGCGCCGCGTTGGGCACGGTGAGCACGTTCGTCGCCGAGCCGGTGATGAACGACACCGTCGCCGTCATGCCGGGCAGCAGCTGCATGTTCGAGTTGTCCACCTTCACCACGACCGTATAGCTCACGACGTTGTCCTGCAGCTTCGACTGCAGGCGCACCTCGTCCACCGAGCCGACGAAGTTGCGGTTGGGAAAGGCCTGCACCGTGAACTGCACCGCCTGCCCCTGCTTGATGCTCCCGATGTCGCTCTCGTCCACGGCGGCGAGGATCTGCATCTGCTTGAGATCCTGCGCGATGAGATAGAGCTGCGGCGCCGAGAGGCTCGCCGCGACGGTTTGCCCGACGTCGACGTTGCGCTCGACGACGACGCCGTCGATCGGGGCGTAGATGTTGGTGTACGCGAGGTTCTGCCGCGCGCGGTCGAGCGTCACCTCCGCCGAGCGCACCCCCGCCTGGGCGACCGACAGGTTCACCTCGATCGTCCCGAACTCGCTCGCGCTGATGAACTTCTGCCGCGCCAGCTCCGCGTTGCGGTTGTACTCGGCGCGCGCCTGGATGAGCTGAGCCTGCGAGCGGGCCAGCTGCGCCTGCGCGTCGCGCACCGCCTGCTCCTGCAGCGTCGGGTCGATCCGGGCGAGGAGCTGGCCCTTCTTCACCTGGTCGTTGAAGTCCGCGAACTCCTCCACGACCTTGCCCGACACCTGGGTGCCGACCTGCACCGTCTTCACCGCGCTCAGCGTGCCGGTCGCCTGCACCGTCTGCTGGATGTTGCCCCGCTCGACGGTCGCGAAGCGGTACACGACGTCGCCGTCGCCGTTGCGGCCGAACATGATCCACGCGCCCGCCAGCACGGCGAGGGCGATGATGCCGCCGATGAGAAATCGCTTTCTGTTCATTCAGAGCTCGTCGTCGAAGGGCGCAACCCGGCCGGAGCCGCGCGGCGATCGGCGCAGGTACCGGACGCGGCGTCTAGCGACGATCGTGCCGGAGACCCGCGAGCCTGCCGCCTGCGATTGGATGTACACCCCGGAACCGTCGACGTTGGCGGCGGAATCGGTGAATCGGCGCTGCCGGCTCACGACCAGGCATCGAGCCGGTGGCTCTGGAGCCACCGCTCGAGGACGGCCATGTACCACATCAGGCGCGTCATCTCCGGCCGCGCGGCGAGAGCGGGCTCGACGATCAGCCGATCCAGCAGATCCGCGCGGACGATGCCCCGGTGCGCGAACCGCTGAAGCGACTCGACTACAGCGTGTCGCAGGGGCGATGGCTCGCCGAGCCAGACACGGAGCGGATGGGTGAAGCAGTGCTTGCGCTTGTCGATGATCGCGGCGGGCAGGAATCCGCGCAGGGCGTCGCGGTAGAGAGCTCGCTCGTGCAGGTGCTTGACGAGGACGTTCGACGGCACGCTCGCGACGAACTCGTGCAGCGCATCGTCCAGCAACGGAAACCGCGCCTCGATTCCCTCGAGCTCGCAGCTTCTCCGCACCTTCGGCACGTCGTTGTCCGCCACGACGGTGCACATGGCGAGGTGCAGGTGCCGATGGAGCTCGTCGGCGGACCCGGCGAGTGCATAGGTGTGCTCCACGCTCCCCAGCGCTCCGCGAGGGTCGATCGAGCCCAGGAACTCCGGGGTGAAGACGTCCGGGTACGTGGACGGAGTGAGGTACTCGTACGAGCGGATGCGGGCCGGCATCGGAATTCGCGCGCGGCGTACGTACCTCCGAGCCCGCTCGAGCGTCGGCACGCGGTCGATCCAGGGCAGCCGCTCCAACGTGCTCGCGATTCCGGCACGCAACGTGGCGGGCAGTCGGCCGAACAGCTCGAAGCGCTGCATCAACACGTAGTCGCTGCCCCCCGCGAACAGCTCGTCTCCGCCGTCTCCAGAGAGCATCGTGCGCACGCCGGCCTCACCAGCGAGCTTCGCACAGTGGTGGGCCCCCGCAGCGGACGAGTTCCCGAATGGCTCGTCGAACACGCGCGCGATATGGTCGAGATCGCACGCCATGTCGCGTGACGTGAGCGTGTACACGTGCGCTCGTGCTCCGAACCGCCGCGCCGCGAGCGCCGCGTACGCGCTCTCGTCGTAGCCGGGCACGTCGAAGCGCACGGTGAAGGTGGGCAGCCTGCGCTCCAGACACTCGGCGGCGAGGCCGAGGACCGCGGAACTGTCCAGCCCACCGCTCAGGAAGGCACCGATCTCCGCACCGGGCACCCCCTCGATCTCCCGGCGCACTGAGGTGCGAAGCCGCTCGCGAAGCTCGTCTCGCAACTCGTGCTCCTCGGAGGGCGAGCAGTGCCGCGGCGCTGCGTATCGGGGATGCCAGTACGCGTCCACCGTGCACTCCCCACCCTCGAGCACGAGTCGATTGCCCGGCGGCAGCTTCTCCACGCCCTGGAACACGGTGCGGGCGCCGTAGACGACCTGGAAATGGAAGTACTCGGCCAGCGCCTGGGCGGAGAGGCGCAGCCCGACTCCCGCGTGTGCGCGCAAACGGTCCAGCGAGGAGGCGAAGACGACGCCGTGGGGCGACTGCCGGGCGACGTAGAGCGGAAGCGTGCCCACGCGATCGACGGCGAGCAGTGCCCTGGACGGTTGCACGACCGCGAGACGGAAGCGGCCTCCGACGAATCGCACGACGCCGGTGTCGTGGCGGGCGAATCCGTCGGCGAGGGCGGCGCCGTCTCCCTCCTCCTGCGCGATCTCGGCCAGGCGCCGCTCGCCCCAGCGCGGGTGACCGTCGATCGCGCACCACAGCGCCGGATGCGCCCCCGCAGCAACGGACGGAAGGACGCCTTGCTGACCCAGCGCGCTCGACTCGTCCAGCCGCATCCAGCAGAGCGCATCGCCGCGCATCGACGTCGCGTCCGTACTTGGCTCGAGCATGGCCGCGAGTGTCGAGTGGCCTGGCTCGAGCCGGCGCGCGATGCCGGACCAGCCCGCGATCTGAGTGAGCATACCACAGCTCCGTGACGTTGGAGACCGAGCCAGCGGCGAGCCTCTTGCCGTCTGCGTCACCGCGCCTTCCGCGGTCACTCGTCGCTCACGCGAGTCGCGGCGAAGCACGTGCCATCGCGCTCTGACGGCGGCGCCGACACGCTCGCTGGCGCGCCGGGCCGACCGGCTGGAGTCGCTCGTCGCCGAGCTCGGCGCGGCGTCGATCGGCGCGTGCGCGTATGGCCGTGAGCGGACGCGGCACCATCGTGTTCCTCGGCGCCAGCTCCACTGTGGACGGTCGGCCAGGCTATCTCAATCTGGCGGTCGGCAAGTTCGGCGTGCGATCGACGGAGGCATCGAGGAGGATGGCGTGACCATCGATGATGGGAGGACGCTGCTCGATCCGACGGCCGTGGCCGGCGGCGCGGCGAGCGCCGCGCGTCCGCGCGCGTCCCCGATCGCCGAGTCGGCGGTGCTCGCCGCTGGGCGCGTTGGCGCAGCGGCGGTCGCGATGGTGCTGCCCATCGCGCTCGTCCGTGTGCTCGACCCGGCGAGCGTGGGGCGCTACAAGCTGTTCTTCCTCATCGCCTCCACGCTCGGCACGCTGCTCTCGTTCGGCATCCCGGCGAGCCTCTACTACTACGTACCGCGGCATCCGGCGAGCCGCCAACGGATGATCGCGACCGCCATCGGACTGCTCGTGCTCGCGGGCCTCGCGGGCGCCGTGATCATCGTGTCCGCGCGACCGCTCCTCGCTACCCGCTTCGATCTGGCGGATCATCGCGAGGTCCTGCTCGCCGCGCTGTTCACCGCCGTGTCGATACCGGCGGCGCTGCTGCCCGTGCTCGCGACCACCGACGGCCGAGTGGGTCTCGCCTCTCTCGCCATCGCCGGATTCGACGTGCTGCGAGCGACGGCGATGGTCAGTGCCGCGCTCGTGTTCCGCCGCGTGGACGCCGTGCTCGCCGCGGCGGCCGCCGTCATGACGCTGCAGCTCCTCGCGCTCGGCACCTACCTGGTCGCCCAGCGCAAGCCTGCCGGCCCGAAGGAGGTGAAGGGGACGCACTCGGTCGTGCGCCGGCAGCTCGGCTACGCCGCGTCGTACCAGGGAGCGATCGTCGCCAATCTGGTGCGCGAGCAGGCGCACGCGTACTACGTCGCGGCGAACGTCTCCACCAGCGCGTACGCGATCTACGCGGTGGGATTGCTCCAGGTGCCCTTCCTCGGCGCCGCCGCGCATTCGCTCAACGACGTCCTCATCGTGCACGGGAGCGAGATGCATGGCCGGGGCGAGATCGATCCCCTGGTGTCGCTGTGGCATCGGTCCGCGATCGCGCTGGCGTCCGTGGCCTTTCCCGTGTTCGTCACCTTGTGGCTCTTCGCGCCCGATCTGTTTCGCGTGCTGTTCGGCGCGACGTACGGCGCCTCCGTGCCGGTCTTCCGTCTGTCGCTCCTGCTGCAGCCGCTCTCCGTACCGCTGCTGCATACGATGCTCCGCGCGACCGGCCGGACGGGAGCGGCGGCGCGCGCCGAGATCGTCTCATTGGTCGTCGCCGTCGGGAGCCTTCCGCTTCTCGTGCACCGCGTCGGGCCGCTCGGCGCGGTCACCAGTCTCGTGCTCGCGTCGGTCGCGTTCCAGCTCACCGGCTCGCGCGTGCTGCTCCACGAGCTGCGACGCACGCCGGCCACTCTGCTCCCGTGGCGATCGCTCGCGTCACTGCTCAGCGCCGCGGTCGCGAGCGCGGTCGGCGCTCGCGTGCTGGCGACGCCGCTGCCCCCCGTGGCACGTCTCGCGCTCGGCATTCCCACATCGTTCGCCGCGTATCTGTGCATCGCGTGGCGGATGGGGCTCGTCGACGCCGAAGATCGTGCCCGTCTGCAAGCGCGGATCGCGCGATTGTCGGCGCGGTGGAGCGACGCCCACGCATGACCGAGGCGATGGCGGGGTCCCGCGAGAGCGTGCACGCGCAGCCGCGCGGTGCGCCACTCCTCCTTCGGCTCTCGCGCGCGATCGAACGGCGCGGCTGGCGCGGAGGAACGGCGCTCCTCCGGCTCGCTCACAGGGTTGGCGTCCTCGACCGGCCCGCTCGCTACGCGCTCGGGCGCGATATCGAGCTGGACGTACCGCTGCACCTTCGGCCGATGGACGAGGATGATGTCCGCGCGTATGAGTCGGTGTTGGTGGAGCGGCTCGCCACCGCGATCGATGCGATGGCTGCGCCCACGACGCTCATCGACTGCGGTGCGGACTTCGGGCTCATCTCGCTGAAGCTCGTCGCGCGATGCGCGCGAATTACCCGCGTGATCGCCGTCGAGCCCAACTCCGCGACGCGGGCCGCCCTGACATCCAACATGGCGCGGTTGCCCTGCACCGCGAGCAGCGAGCTGGCGGCGGCGGGCGACACGTGCGGTCGCGGCGAGCTGCGATATCCCGCGCATGATCCCGAGTCGGAGGTGTCGCGATTCGTGGTGCCGAGCGCAGCGGGCGACTTCCCCGTGATCACCGTCGACGCGCTCGCGGCGGACGTCCGTGGCTGCGTGGCGCTCAAGTGCGATGTGGAGGGGAGCGAGCGCGCCGTGGTACGTGGCGCCGTGGAGACGTTGCGCCGAGCGTCCCGGTTCGTGGTGGCGTTCGAGGCACATCCCGACCATGTGCAGCGCACCGGCATCGACCCCATGGCGATCGTGGCCGACCTTCGCGCCATTCGCGCGTGCACGGCGGTCGTGGCGGAGACCGGCCTCGAGCTCTCCGACGAGCACACCGCACTGTTCACGGAGCTGAGCGAGCGGCGCATCGTGAACGTGGTGTGCGCCAGCGTTGCCGGCCCCGCTGGCGACGAGCGTGCTCGTTGAGGATGGCGGCGTTGCCGAGGTCGCTCGACCCCTGTCGTCCACGACGCCCGTGGCGCTCCATCTGACGACGTCTCGCCAGCCGATGCGGCCGACCTCCACGTCGGCTCGCATCGGCGGGGGGCTCACGCGCCGGGCTTCTTCGCCGTCGGCGGGAGCTGGCCGTTGAGGCGCAGGTAGATGGCGGCCTGACTGTAGTGATCGGCCCAATCGCCCACGGTGAGCGTCTCCACCGCGGCGCGCGACATGGTCTTGCCGCCGAACATCGGGAGCTGCTCGGTGAGCTTGGCGTCGTCGAGCGACGCGAGCGCCTGATCGCAGAACGCGAACGTCTCCTTGAGCCGCGTGACCAGCGCGTCCTTGTTCGCGCTCGACGGAACGCTCGTGCGCTGGGGCGCCTTCGCGCCGCCGATCGCGCCACACAGGAAGTCGTTCCCCATCGCGAGGTGCGCCATGATGTCGGCGAAGCTCATCTGCGCCGGCGTCGGCTTGAAGGTGTACTTGTCCGCTGGCATCAGCTCGGCGGCGGCGATCAGATTCTTCGCCTCGTCAGCGGCGTAGTCGCGGAACGCCTTCGCGACGGGAGCACCCTGCGCCGACACGAGAGACGGGACCAGCGCGAGCGACAGGATGGTGGCGAGCGAGCGTGTCTTCATTGGGCACCGGGTGGGGTTCGAGGGAGCTGGATTCTGCCGCCCTCGCCGCGCGCTGTCCAGGGAAGCGCAGCGCGTTGCGCCGAGCGTCGTTCCGCACGAGCGTACATCTTTCGCGGCCGAGACCGGCATGGTCGCGCGGTGCGCCGGATGCGCTCGCACTATCCGTGCATTGCGCTGGCGCGGCACTGGATCGACGCGCGCATCGCTGCGGCCGGTCATTCATGAATCTCGAATTCTCGCGCCCGATCGGCGCTGACCACTGACGCATGGCTTCCTCGACTGCACCCCTCCCCGCCGGCTCGACGACGGCGGCTCCCCCCGCCCCGCCGGCCGGCGTCTCCACGATCGAGGCGCACCGCTGGCTCATCCTGCTCGGCCTCATCACGGCAGCGGTGATGGAAGTGCTCGACACCACGATCATCAACGTGGCGCTGCCGCAGATGGCGGGAAACGTCGGTGCGACCACCCAGGAGATCGCGTGGGTGAGCACGTCGTACATCCTCGCCAACGTCGTGGTGCTGCCGATGACGGCGTTCTTCACCGAGCGGTTCGGTCGCAAGCGCTATCTCACCTTCTCGATCATCCTGTTCATCGTCGCCTCGTTCCTGTGCGGCACGTCGTCGTCGCTGGGCGAGCTCGTGCTGTGGCGGCTGCTGCAGGGCGCGGGAGGCGCCGCGCTGCTCTCCACCGCCCAGGCAACGCTGCGCCAGATCTTCCCCCGCGAGGAACAGGGACTGGTGCAGGCGATCTTCCTGCTCGGCATCATCGTGGCGCCAACCCTCGGGCCGACACTCGGCGGGTGGATCACCGACAACTACCAGTGGAGCTGGTGCTTCTTCATCAACGTGCCGATCGGCATCATCTCGGCGCTGCTCGTCTCCACCTTCCTCCACGATCCACCGAAGCGGCCGGGCCCACCGGCGACCGTGGACTGGCTCGGGATCGGCTTGCTGATCGTCGGCATCGGATCGCTCCAGTACGTGCTCGAGGAGGGAAACTCCGAGGATTGGTTCTCGAGCATGTTGATCCTGCGCCTCTCGATCGTCGCCGCTGCTTGCCTCGTCGCGCTCCTCTGGTGGCAGCTCTCCGAGCGAAACAAGCATCCGGTGATCCAGCTCCGCGTGCTCAAGAATCGCGATCTCGCCGCGTCGATCTTTCTGTTCATCGTGCTGGGCTTCGGGCTGTTCGGCGGCGCGTTCCTCTTTCCCCTGTTCACGCAGACGCTCCTCGGCTTCACTCCCACCGAGACCGGTCTCGCGATGATGCCGGGCGGCCTGATGACCGCCGCCGTCGCGCTGGTGTGCGGCTTCCTGCTCAACGGACAGAAGCCGAAGGCGGACGCGCGCGTGCTGATCCTCTTGGGCATGTGCCTCATGCTCTGGTCGATGTGGGACCTCGGCCATCTCACCACGTCGGCCGGCGAGGCCGACGCACGATTCGCGCTGATCATTCGCGGCGCGGCGCTCGGCCTGCTCTTCACGCCGATCAACAACGTCGCGTTCGGAAGTCTGCAGCCGCACGAGGCGCAGCAGGCGTCGGGTCTCATCAACCTCTCGCGCCAGCTCGGCGGCTCGTTCGGCATCGCGCTCATCGGCACCTACCTCACGCGCCACATCCAGCAGCACCGCGCGGATCTCGTGACGAACTTCTACGCGGGCAACCCCGTGTTCGAGGAGCGGCTGCACGCGCTCACCGCCGGCATGATCGCCAGAGGGACTCCGGCGGTGGAAGCGCAGCACCGGGCGATGGCGCTGCTCGACAGTCAGGTGATGCGCCAGGCCGCGATGCTCGCCTACAACGATTGCTGGCTGTTCATCCTGTTGTCGTTCCTGTGCGTGATCCCCGCGGTGTTCCTGTTGCGTAAGCGGCGCGGCGCTCCGGGCGCGCCGATCGACGCCCACTGAGCCGGCCGGCCCCTTCGGCGCGGCCGGCGTGTGCTTGCCAACCCGCGGACGACCGGCAAGACTCCCGCATCGGGGCCGACTGGCCCGCCGCACCGTTCATCGTCCGGAGTAGCGCATGCGCTGGCGACGTCGCCGCGAGCTGACCGCGTTCTGTGTTGGGCTGCTGGGCCTCGTCGCCGCGTGCGGCGGCTCCGTGGAGAGCACGAGTCCCGCGTCGGTGGTGACGGCGGCGAAGCCGCACTTCACCGGACGGCTGGTGCTGGCGGGTGCAGACGCCTGCCCCGCTCCGGCATGGGTGTTCGCGGGCCCCGCCGGCGCGCAGGACTCCGCCGCGGTGCGAGCCGACTGCGGCTTCACGCTGGAGAGCCGGTACTCGCTCGACGACACGGCGCGAATCGTCGTCGTCGCTCCGTCCACGATGAAGGGATTTCTCGGCCGGGTTCCGAAGCGCTACTTCTCCGCGATGAACGTCGTCGGCATCCCGGCCACCTGGACGATCACGGCGGGAGCCTTCACCGGCGCTCGCGTCGCGATCGACCTCGAGGCGGCATTCGCGTCGCCAGGCGGGCGCGCGAGCGACCCGAGCTTCTACCTGCGATACGGCACGCCGTGGCGGTACGTCGTGGGCAGCTACGCGGCGCCGCCCGTCGCGACCGCGTTCTGCCGCGCGAAGTCCAACCGAGCGATCGATCCCGCCGACTCGACGGCGTTCTGGCTCATCATGTCGGCGTACCACGTCATCCTCGGCCGTACCATGTACACCCCGGCGACCGACTCCGCAGTGTGCAGTCAGGGCAGGCCTGGCTTCGAGCTGATTCGAGATTCCACCCTTGGCGGGATCCCGGTCGCCGGCATCGCGAGCCCCTTCAGCCGCGACTTCGTGAAAGGGGTGATGGACGGCGACTGGAAGCAGGAGTCGAGGAAGTGCTTCATCGACCTGTTCTGCGTGCAGCACGAGATGACCCACGGCCTGGGCTTCGGCCACACCTGCTCGTGGACGAGCATCATGGAATCGTGCGGCGACAAGTCGAAGCAGAGCGACATGCCGACGGCGACCGACGTCGCCTACGTGCAGCTCATGGCCGCGGTGGCCTCGGCGGAGCGCGCTGCCAACACGAGGCTCAGCCTCCCGCAGGCGCACCAGTTCGAGCGAGTCGCGCGCGGCCTGACGGAAGAAGCGGTGGACGTGTACGAACCGGTGGGCCAGACGGCGCCGTAGAAGCCGCTAGAGTCGCCGGCCCATCGGAATCGTCGGGAAGCCGCGCCCGGACGGCAGCGGCAGCCCCGTGTTGGGCTGATCGAAGATCGGCGGCCGACCGCCGCGGCCGTCGGTGCGGGGATCGCACTTGTCCACGCCGCCGTGTCCGCCGCGAATCACGACGCCGCCGATGATGCCGCCGAGGATGCCGCCGAGCCCGCCCATGCCACCGCCGCGCCGGCCCTCACCGATGCCGCCATCCGACGGAAGGCTGGCCGGAATGTTCGACGGCGTGTAGTCCGGAGTGGGCCGCTGCGCGATCACCACCGGCTCCGGGATCGGAGCCTCGGCCGCCGGCACCGGCGCCGGAGCTTCGGCCACCGTGGTCACGCTCGACTCGCGCGTCGGCTCGGGGGTCGGCTCCGCCTTCGGGCTGTTCCGCACGATGGGACGGATCGGGCGCTTCGCCACCGAGGGCCGGTGCGCCGGCTCCGTCTTCTTCGGCAGCTCGGCGGCCGAGACGAAGCGCATGCGCTGATAGCTCTGCGGCGCAGTCGCCAGATCTCCGCTGTTCGAAGACGCCGCGGCGAGGTCGCGCTTGAGATCGTCGGAGAGCGTTGCCGTCGGCTCTTCACGACGGCTGCACGCGCTCAGGACGAGAGCGATCGAGAGCGAAGCAACCTTGAAGTCCGTCCGCATTGGAACCTCCTCGGAACGATGCACGCTGGGACAGGTGCGCATCGACGACGTGTGGCGCTACCTCGCGGTCCGCCCGATCCACATACGACACGCGTGCGGGCCGGTACCCTTCATCATGATGGGTGTGGGACGCGCATGCGCGCAATGCATCACGTGCGCCATCTCGCGAGCCCCTGAAGACGCGCTCCACGCGGACACGCGTCCGCAAAGAGGGACAGCGATCGTCCTCGGATCGGGACACCGGCGGTCGAGCAGTGACCCACGGGTGAGCGGAGGAACGGAACGCGACTTGTCCTGCCGAAGGCAGCTCGTAGCTTCGGCCGCCCGCAGCGCTCCACCGCCACACCCCGACTCCGCTCATGTCCATCGCCGATCGCCTCCATCGCCTCACCGTCATGCTGCTGGCGCTCGGCGCGCTCGCCGGCTGCGCGCCCTCGGAGGCGCCTCCCGTCTCCTCCGTGGAGCGAGCCGCGATCGCCGACACGCTGCGCGGACTGCTCGTCAGCGCATACGACCTGTCCAAGCCAGGGGACGCCGTCGGCCGGCTCATGAGCCTCTACCCCGATTCGGGCCGAGTCGTCTCCGCGAGCGGAGGACACGTCACCACGTCGCGCGACTCGCTCAGAGCCGAGCTGGTCGCGTTCTGGGAGAACGTCGGACGAAACATGCGCGATCCGAAGTGGACGTGGGGGCAGATGCAAGTAGACGTTCTCGCTCCCGGTGCCGCCGTGGTGACGACGACCTACAGCGTTCCCCACCTCACGCCACGCGGCGAGCCTCACGTCATCGCCGGCGCATGGACCGCCGTCTTTCAGCGACGGTCGGGCAAGTGGGTGATCGTGCAGGAGCATCTCTCCGATCTTCCGCAGGCGATGCCGGCGGCGACGGACACGGCCGCGATGATGCCGATGGACCATCAGCACTGACCGCGACACGGGTAAAACTTTTCGAAACTCTCCAACTAAAACGGGGCGTAGGGTGTCCGAACGCTGAAGCCGTCGTCACCGACCCCCCGTTTTGATTGGAGTGTACCATGATCGGCGTTGCGCTGGTGGGCATTGCCCTGAGTCTGCAAACCATCATGCCGCAGGCGACCGCGGCGCAGGCAGGATCTCCTCGGGCCATCCCGGTCGGAGCGCCGACCGATTCGAGCGTCGGCGCGATCCGGGCTGAGGCCGCGCCCGTGATCGATGGCAAGGACGACGACGCGATCTGGAAGACGGCGCCCGAGGTCACGCGCTTTCGCATGTGGCGTCCGACCGAGGACAAGGATCCGCGCTTCAAGACCGTCGCGAAGATCGCGTACGACGCCGCGAACCTGTACGTCGTCGTCCGCGCGTTCGATCCGCATCCCGACAGCATCATCAAGCTGCTCGAGCGGCGCGACACCTACACCGCGTCCGACATGGTCTGGATCTTCCTCGACACGTACCACGACCGGCGCACGGGCTACGAGTTCGGCGTCAACGCCGCGGGCGTGAAGATGGACATGGCGATCTACGACGATGGCAACGAGGACAGCGCGTGGGATGGCGTGTGGGACGCGGCTACCTCGATCGACTCGCTCGGATGGATCGCCGAGTATCGGATCCCGCTCTCGCAGCTCCGCTATGGCTCGCAGCGCGAGCACACCTTCGGCGTCCTGATCGATCGCTACCTGTACAGAACGCAGGAGCGGTTCAGCTGGCCGCTGCTCCGCCAATCCAAGCCTGGCTTCGTCTCGCAGTTCGGCATGATCACGGGACTCGCCGATCTCGAGCCGCCACGCCGGCTGGAGGCGGTGCCGTACGTGGTCACCAAGGCGGGCAACGAGATCGTCCGCAACCGCTTCACCAACCGCGGCCACCTCGACGTCGGCGGAGACGTGAAGTATCGCCTCGCTCCGAACGTCACGCTCGACGCGACGATCAACCCGGACTTCGGCCAGGTGGAAGCGGATCCGTCGGTGCTCAACCTCACGGCGTACGAGTCGTTCTTCGATGAGCGGCGTCCCTTCTTCGTCACGGGTCGGGGTCAGTTCCAGTTCGGCGTCAACTGCAGCGCGGTGAACTGCAATGGCGAAGGGCTGTTCTACAGCCGGCGCATCGGTCGCACACCGTCGCTCGCCGGCAACTACGGCGACACGCTTCCGCAGAGCCCCACGCGCATCCTCGGCGCGGGCAAGCTGCTCGGCACCCTCGGCAAGGGCTTCACACTCGGCGTGCTGGACGCCGTGACGCAGCGCGTCTCGAGCCCTGGCGACACGACGTACGAGCCGGGCACCAACTACGCCGTCGTGCGCGCCAAGCAGGATCTGCGCAAGGGCAACAGCGGGTTCGGCGCGATGTTCACGAGCGTGAACCGGCGCGTGGATCAGTGGTCGTCCCCCTTCCTCACCCAGAACGCGTACGTCGGCGCCGTCGATTTCCGCCACAAGTTCCTCAAGAACCAGTACGAGATCTCCGGCTCGCTCGACGCGAGCCGAGTGCAGGCGAGCAAGGAGGCGATGCTCAACATCCAGCGGGGGGCGGTGCACTACTATCAGCGTCCCGACGCCGCCCTGCCGTTGGACTCCAACCGCACCGTGCTGCAGGGGGACGCGGAGGAGCTCAGGCTGGGCAAGGTCGGCGGGAAGCACCTGATGTTCGAGAGCGCGTACATGCGCCGCTCGGCCGGCTTCGAGCTGAACGATCTCGGTTATCTGCAGCGTGCCGACCAGCAGTCGTGGGCCACCTGGATGGGCGTGTTCGATCGCACCGAGCGCGCGCACTACAAGCGTCTGCAGTGGAACAACAACTGGTGGCAGTACTGGTCCACCGACGGACTTCCCCTCGAGGCGGCGTACAACACCAACTTCCACCTCACCTTCAAGAACAACTGGGGACTGCACACCGGCGGCACGGTGGGGCAGCTCGGCACCACGTACGACGATCGCAAGGCACGTGGCGGGCCGGCGGTGCGACAGGATCCATACCTGGCGCCGTGGCTGTTCATCAACGCCGACGACCGGCGCTCGGTGGTTCCCGGCTTCGGGATGAACCTGTTCCGCGGCGACGACGGCCGGAACTGGAGCGTGAACCTCAATCCGAGTGTGGACTTCAAGATGAAGGGAGCGTTCAGCTCGTCGCTGTCGGCCAACCGGACGCACAACGTGCAGAACACCCAGTGGTTCGGCCGCTACGACGACGCACTCGGCGCGCACTACACCTTCGCGCACCTCGACCAGACGACGACGTCGGCGACGATGCGGCTCAACTACACCTTCACCCCGGACGTGTCGGTCCAGGGCTATCTCTCACCCTTCGTGTCGAAGGGGACGTACAGCCACGTGATTCAGCTCTCGCAGACGCCGCGCGCCACGCGCTACGAGGATCGCTACGCGGCGTTCGCCGACACGTCGGTGACGAACAACCCGGGCGGCTTCAACTACAAGGCGTTCCAGTCGAACCTCGTGTTCCGCTGGGAGTACGCGCCGGGCTCGACGCTGTTCGCGGTGTGGAACCAGGGAAGACAGGGCTATCTGGGTGCGCCGGGCACGCAGAACTTCCAGGGCGACGTGCGCGACCTGATGCGGCTCCACCCTTCCAACACCTTCCTGATCAAGATGTCGTACTGGCTGAATCGCTGAGCACGGCCAGCGCCGGACCTTTCACTATGCGGCGCCGGCCTCTGCCGGCGCCGCTTTCTCGTTGGCGAGCGTGCGGCGAGCCGGGCCGGCGCGGCGAGCACGTTCGTTGCGCCTCTCCAGCCGACCGGAGGCACGGGTAGCTGAACATCACGCGTCGGAGTCATGGCAGGACACGACATCATCGTCATCGGAGGCTCGGCCGGTGGCATCGAAGCGCTCATGCGGATTCTCGCGACGCTGCCGCCCGATCTCCCGGCGGCGGTCTGTGTCGTCGTCCATCAGGCGGCGTATCTCCCGAATCGGCGGCCCGAGATCCTCGGACGCGCCAGCGTGCTGCCGGTGGTGCTCGCCGAGCACGGCATGCGGCTTCGCCCTGGCACCGTCTATCTCTCCGTGCCCGACCAGCACCTGTTCATCGAGCGCGGGACGACGGCGGAGCTCGGGGTGCTTCGGCTCGTGCGCGGCCCGAAGGAGAACCGGTCGCGGCCCGCGATCGATCCGCTGTTCCGTTCGGCGGCGCTCGCGTTTGGACGACGTGTCATCGGGGTGATGCTCTCCGGAGCGCTCGACGACGGCACCTCGGGACTCTGGGTCATCAAGGATTGCGGCGGGATCTCCGTCGTGCAGGACCCGACGGATGCGCTGGTGAGCAGCATGCCGTCTCATGCCATCGAAGAGGTTGGTGCGGATCACATCGTCCCGGCGTCCGCCATGGGCGCACTTCTCGGCGAGCTGGCGCGTACGTCCATCGGCAGCCACACACCGCCAAGCACCGAGAAGCAAGTGGGACTTCCCAAGGGACACGAAATCGGACGCGGCAACCGCGGCGATCTGCAACGAGAGATCGCGATCGCGCAGCTCGACGACACCGCACACGCATCACCCGAGCGCGTCGGCGTGCCGTCGCGCTACGCCTGCCCGGACTGCGGCGGCGTGCTCTGGGCGGCCAGCCCAGCCGGCGCGCCGCTCCACTTCCGCTGCGAGACGGGGCACGCGTACTCCGCCGCGGCGCTCGCCGAGGGACAGACGGAGGCAGTGGAGAGCGCGATGTGGGCCGCCCTCCGCGCACTCGAGGACAAGGCGGATCTCGCGCGCCTTCGCGGCGGACTCGCGCACGAACGCGGGCTTCATTCGCATGCGGAGCAGTACGACGCGCAGCTGCACGCCGCCCAGGAGCATGCGGCGGCGATTCGCGCGCTCCTCCGTGTGGATGGGCGGCTGGGGATCAGGCCGACGGTGCCGGAGTCGAGCTCCGTCCCGCCGGTCGACGAGGGGGGCGACCGGCCGGTCCGCCAGCGTCGTGCGCCGCACGTGTCGGGCGACGTCAAAGGCTGACGGCGGCGGCTACCTCGTCGTGCGCAGGGTGTCCGGGTAGACCTTGATCCAGTGCGTCCGCACCTGCGGTCGCTCCTGCTGTCCCTCGTAGTCGGAGATGATCAGGTTCGACGTCTGCAGGGGCATGTGACAGTCCACGCAGCGGCCCGCGAGCGCGCGGCCTAGCGCCGGCAGCGGCGTGTGACGCTGTGGCTGATGGCAGGTGAGACAGCGTGACGACAGCTCCGTCGGATCGCGCTGGGTGCGGTGCACGTCGTGGCAGGTCGCGCAGGTCATGCTGGATGCCTGAAAGCAGCGGCTGCGCGCGAGCAGCGCGACCTGATTGCCGTGCACGTCCACCTGACTTCCCGGCGGCGGCCGATCGAGGGTGAGATGGCGGCCGAGCGGCTGGCTCGGCAGATAGCTGAACGCGGCATCCTCGAGCTGGCCAGCGCCGCCATGACATTGCGCGCAGCCGTCGATCTGGCGCGCGCGCGACAGGCGCGCGGGATTCAGGATCGCGGGGCCGAGCACCCGCAGCGGCGATCGCTCGCGCGCCACGTGGGCGGCGCCCGCGCCGTGACACTTCTCGCAGGTGATGCCGAGTATCGCCGTCGTCGTGTCGTAGCGATTGGAGAGCTGCGAATCCGCACGCGTCTGGAACCAGGTGGAATGACACTCCAGGCAGCGCGGCGTCGCCGGCCGCCCGAAGTTGACGCTTCCGTCGAGATAGCCAGGACTGTTGATCCATTTGCCGAGACTGGTCCAGTACGACACCGGCAGCTCGAAGAGCCGGTCGCCGTGCGCGTAGAGATACGTCTGGCCCTTTCGTCCCGAGCCGACCACGAGCGCGATGAGCTCAGAGTGCTCGTTGACGTTCGGCGGATCGCCCATCACCGCCGTCTGGACGAAGCCCGCCGCGGTGGAATCGAGCCGATAGCTGAGCGCGGGATTCGACGTGCGGAGCAGGTTCTCTCCCGCGGTGAAGCTGCCAGCGATCGCCGCGCGCACCGCGCGCCTGGAGGTGAGCCGGTGCGCGGTGTGCTCGAACGTCCCGTACTGACGGTGACACGAGAGACAGGCGGCGTCGCCGACGGCGTTCATCGCGGTGACCGGCTCGGGCCGATGGCGCGTCGCGAGCAGGAGTGCGACGCTGCCGGCGGTGATCGCGAGCGAGAGCGCGACGAGAAGGGATCGCGAGACGGAGGTCAACGGTTGGAGTGAGGGTGAGCTGGCGGAGCGAAGGTATCGGGCGATGCGAACGGGGGAAAGATTCGGCGGGCGGCGGGTGACCTGTTCGCGGCACGACCCGATGCGTGGCGCCCGAGGCGAGGGACGTCGTCTGGCGTGCGCGATCCCTTCGCGCCATTCTGCCCCACCCCCAGCCCCCGGTGCTCACCATGCGCTTCGCCGAGCGGTCGTTCGTGAGACGACTCCTTTCACTCGTGCCGCTGCTGCTGCTCTCCCCCGCGCTCGCCGCGCCGGTCCGCCATCTCCCGGTCGAGCACCACCTGCTCTACGTCGCGAGCCCCGGCACGCGGAACTACGTCGAGTACGGCGGCGTCGGCGTACTCGTGTTCGACGCCGACGACGGCTACAAGTTCGTGCGCCGCATCGCGACCTGGCCCACCACCGAGGGCAAGCCTGCGGAGAGCGTCAAAGGGATCGCGGCGAGCGCGGCGACTGGCCGCATCTATCTCTCGTCGCTCTCGCGCGTGATCGCGATCGACGCGGTGTCCGGCACGACGGTGTGGGACCGTGCATACGACGGTGGCGCCGACCGGCTCGCCATCTCCCCTGACGGCGCCACCCTCTACGTGCCGCAGCTCGAAGGGCCGGCGTGGCACGTCGTCGACGCCGCCACGGGCGACGTGCGCGCGACGGTCGAGACCAGGTCGGGCTCGCACAACACGATCGCGTCCGCGGACGGACGCTACGTCTACCTCGCCGGGCTCAAGTCGGCGGTGCTGTCGGTGTTGGACACGCGGACGGGCAAGGTCGAGCGCGCGGTCGGGCCGTTCAGCAACGTCGTCCGCCCATTCACCGTGGACGGGCGCAACGCGCGCGCCTACGTGAACGTGAACGACCTGCTCGGCTTCGAGGCCGGCGACATCGCGACTGGCAAGGTGCTCTATCGCGCGGAGGTCTCCGGCTTTCAGAAGGGCCCGGTGAAGCGGCACGGCTGTCCCAGCCATGGCATCGCCCTCACGCGCGACGAGCGCGAGCTGTGGCTCGCCGACTGCGCGAACGGCTACATCCATCTGTTCGACGTCACCGTGACGCCGGCGAAGCAGATCGCCAGCCTGAAGATGCGCGACTGCGTGGGCTGGGTGACCTTCAGCATGGACGGACGCGTAGCGTACTCCTCGACGGGCGAGGTCATCGACGTCGCCAGCCGGAAGGTCATCGCGACGCTGCGCGACGAGGCGGGCCGCGACGTCCAGAGCGAGAAGCTGCTCGACCTCGTCATCGCCGACGGCAGGGTCGTCCGTGCGGGGAACCAGTTCGGCGTCGGCGCACGCCGAGACTGAGTCGCGCGGCTACCTTTCGGCATGGCCCAACGCGACAGTCGGCATCATCACGCCAATCGGCGGCGCAAGCTGGAGAAGGAGCACGCGAGCCGTGGGCAGAAGAACGACGAGCTGGCCGAGCGCGTGCCGCTCGCCGGATTCGAGACGCTCTACGAGATCACACGCTCCGGCAGGGTCTTCTCCCGGACGACGCGCGCGGTCCTGCTCGGCGGCTATCACCACAGTCCATTCATCCGCATCACGGTGAATGGTGCCGTCGTGACGCTGAACAAGGAGCAGGCGATCGCCGAGAGCTGGGCGGCGCGTACGTCGTCCTTGTGACATCCTTGTGGCGGCAAGTGAGCGTGCCCATACGATTTCGCGCGAGCGCACGGTAGACTTCGAGCTCACGAGCACCGACCCACGTCGGCGCTCGCGTTTTCAGTGTCCGTGCCCGCCGACCCGAGCCCCACTGCCGTCTTGCTGCAGACGACGTCCGACGTGACAGACGCGCCAGCGCCGGAGCGCCGGGACCCTGCCCATCGCGATCATCTCGACGCGGGGCCTCCGGAAGACCACCATGCCGCGAAGGCCGCACCGCATGGGCGCCGGCTCGCGGTGCTCACGCTCACGGCGTTGGGCGTGGTCTATGGCGACATCGGCACCAGCCCGCTGTACACGATCAAGGAAGCGTTCGGCGCCGAGCACGGCCTCGCGCCGACGATCGGCAACGTGTACGGCATCCTCTCGCTGGTGTTCTGGTCGATCCTGCTCGTCGTGGTCGTCAAGTATCTCGTCTTCATCCTGCAGGCGGACAACCGCGGCGAGGGTGGCGTGCTGGCGATGCTCGCCCTGGTGCTCCAGCGCCAGCATCGCTCCGACGACCGGCGCCGCCGCGCGGCGCTGGTGATCCTCGGCGTGTTCGGAACGGCGCTGCTCTACGGCGACGGCATCATCACGCCGGCGATCTCCGTGCTGGGCGCGGTCGAGGGGCTCAAAGTCGCCGCGCCCGTCTTCGAGCGGTACGTCGTCGGCGTCACCGTCGCGATTCTGCTGCTGCTGTTCGTCGTGCAGCGATTCGGCACGGCCAAGGTGGGCCGCGCGTTCGGTCCGATCACGCTCTCGTGGTTCGCCGTCATCGGCGTGCTGGGACTCGCCGAGATCACGCGCGCGCCGCGCATCCTCGCCGCGATGAACCCGTGGCACGCCGTGCAGTTCTTCCGCGCGCACGGCTTCGTCGGCTTCGCGAGTCTCGGGGCGGTGTTTCTGGCCGTCACCGGAGCCGAAGCGCTCTACGCCGACATGGGACACTTCGGACGGAAGCCGATCCGGCTCGCCTTCTTCGGGTTCGTGCTCCCGGCGCTTCTGCTCAACTATTTCGGCCAGGGAGCGCTGCTCCTCCGCGAGCCGTCGGCGATCTCGAACCCCTTCTATCTGCTCGCGCCGCGGTGGTTTCTCTATCCGCTCCTGATCCTCGCGACGCTCGCGGCGATCGTCGCGTCGCAGGCGCTCATCTCTGGCGTGTTCTCGCTCGCGCAGCAGGCGGTGCAGCTCGGCTTCTCTCCTCGGCTGACGATCGTGCACACGTCGGAGGAGGAGCACGGGCAGATCTACGTGCCGCAGATCAATCAGGCGCTGATGATCGGGACGCTGTGCATCGTCGCGGGCTTCAAGTCGTCGAGCGCGCTGGGCTCGGCGTATGGCATCGCCGTCACCGGCACGATGTCGATCACGACCCTGCTGTTCGCCGTCGTCGCCCGGACCCGCTGGAACTGGCCGTTGTGGCGCGTGGTTGCGTTGGCGCTGTTCTTCTTCACCTTCGACTTCGCCTTCCTCGGCGCCAACGCGCTCAAGGTCTTCAGTGGCGGATGGGTCCCGCTGGCCATCGCGCTCGGCGTGCTGACGCTGATGACGACGTGGAAGCGCGGGCGCGATCTGCTCGGCGCGATCCTGCGCGACACCGGACTTCCGCTCGAGCTGCTGCTCGGCGAGATCGCGCGCCGTCCACCCCTTCGCGTGAGCGGGACGGCGGTCTTTCTCACCTCGGCCAGCGGCGGCGCGCCGGTGGTGCTGCTGCACCACCTCAAGCACAACAAGTCGCTGCACGAGCAGGTCGTCCTGCTCTCCGTCGGATCGACGGATGTCCCGTATGTGGACGATGCGGATCAGGTGCGGGTCGAGCCACTTGGCGAGGGGTTCTACCGGGTGCTGGTGCGCACGGGCTTCATGGACACGCCGAACGTGCCGCACATCATGGAGCTCTGCGCCGAGCACGGATTGCGCGCGAAGCCATTGGAGACGAGCTACTACCTCGGGCGCGAGCGGTTGATCGCAACCGGTCCGTCGAAGATGGCACGGTGGAGGAAGCACCTCTTCATCCTGATGTCGCGCAACGCGCAATCGGCGGCGCACTTCTTCGGGTTGCCGCCGAACCGGGTGGTGGAGATGGGCGCGCAGATCGAGCTCTGATCGTTCGCGCTGGGGGGGACGGACTCCTCGGGACGGACTCCTCGGGACGGACTCCTCGGGACGGACTCCTTGGGACGGACTCCTTGGGACGGACTCCGAGGGACGGACTCCTGGGGACGGAGTCGCGACTCCGTCCCCAGGAGTCCGTCCCC
>DASYMZ010000082.1:0-17041 GCA_036008805.1 Gemmatimonadaceae bacterium | reverse complement strand
CGCCTCGAACGGCTCGGCGCGGTCCGCGGTGCCGCCGCCGAACCAGTACGACACATCGACCCCGCGCTCCTTGAGCCCGGTGCCGAGATCGGCCATCCAGGTGGTGACGCCGTTGAATCCGCAGTTCATGCGGTAGAAGAGGACCCGCATGCGCCTAGGGCTGAACGTGGAGTGAGTCGACCAGAAATCGGCCGATCGCCTCGGCGACGACGACGTTCCCCGCCTCGTCCCAGTGCCCCTTCTGCTTGAACGTCGCGCCCTCGGCGACCCGCTGATCGAAGAGCGGACGAGCGGAGAGGCAGTGCACCTTCGCGTGACGCTTGCAGAAGTCGTTGAACCAGCGCTCGTCGTCGTTGAGCGGTCCCTTGCCCGCCAGCTCTTTCAGCGTGGGGAGATACGCGAACACCGGCACCGCGCCGGCCTTCTCCACCTCGAGGCTCATCTCGCTGAGGATCGCGTCGGAGATGCGCTCGCCCCTCGCGCGCCGGCCCGCCGGGCCGATGACCATGTGGCGGATCGTGCTCAGGAAGTCGATCGTGCGCGGACGCGCCCAGTCCCATCGCATCATCTGCTCGGGAGCCGGCACCGGTGAGCCGGTGAGATGCAGCGAGTCACCCTCGAGCTCGAACCGCGGCTTGGCGTAGTCGCGGAAGTTCAGCAGGTTGCGGGACTGATCGTTCGGGATGTAGCCGAGGATGACGATGTCGGGATGGTAGGCGAAGCCCTGCTCGCGCAGGTGGATCAGCATCTGATCGTGCCCGTAGCCGTGCACGCCGAGGTTGAGGATCTCGGCATTCGGAAAGTTGCGCTGCAGCAGGCCGGCGAACGACTCGTCGTCGCTCACCGTCTCGCCGAAGGTGAACGAGTCGCCGACCAGCATGATGCGCGTCTTGCCGCTGTCCTTCTGCAGCGGGAACTCGCGCGAGCCGCGGAAGCCCGCCGAGTTGGTGTTCAACACCTTGTTGTTGAACACCTTCATGTTGCGGATGTTGACGCGCGACCTCCATCCCTTGGTGAGGTCGAAGGTGTCGAACGCGAAGTAGATCTGCTCGCCGGCAGCTTTGTGGCGCTTCACCCAGGTGCGTCGCCAGCCGTAGTCGTCCTGGACGGAGATGCGATCGGACAGGCGCTGCACGCCGAAGAGGATCCGCGACACGCCCTCGACGAGCACGAGGAGGAACACGACGTAGAGCGCGGCGAAGAGGAGCTGGCGACCGCGGGCGACTGCCATTCGACCGACCTTCCTTCTTCAGGGTGCGTGCGGAAAATCCCGCCAATTCTCTCGTGCGGCGGAGCGGTGCGCCAGGGTTGCCGAGGCTCCGCCATACAGGACGAGGGATTGCGTCCTCGCGGCACGCGCTCCTATCGTAGGCGGGTAGTCGTCGGCCTCCAGGCATCGGGCGATCACTAACCGCTCACGTTAGCACGAACCTCCATGACGCTCTCACGTACGACCGTCGCGATCGGCGCTCTCCTTCTGGTTGGTGGGTGCGTGACGCCTCTCTTTCCGGGCAGTGGGCAGATCTTCCCGCCGCAGGACGTGATGCCCGCGAGGCGCGGCAGCGCCGGAACGGTCGGCGCGAAGCCCGACAGCGCGAGTGCGATCAGGTCGGCGCTGTCGTCCAAGCTGGTGAGTGGGAAAGAGGCGCCGGCCACGCTCATCGCCAGGGACGGGAGCCGCTGCTCGGTGTCGGCCAAGCGGTACGACGACATGCGCGAGGGCGAGGAAGCGTGGTGCGCGTGGACGAACGGCAAGTAGCAGTCGAACCAGTCATCACCACTACGTGATCTCCCTCTCCCCCGTCACGCTCGAAGGCCACGGCGTCCGGCTCGAGCCGCTCACTCCCGCTCACGAGAGCGAGGTTGCCGCCGCCGCGTCCGACGGGAAGCTCTGGGAGCTCTGGTTCACGTCGGTCCCCGCGCCCGACGACGCGGCGCGCTACATCGCCGACGCCCTCGACGGACAGATCGCGGGGCACATGCTGCCGTGGGCGGTGCGAGAGCTGACGTCTGGGATGGTCGTGGGCTCCACGCGCTATCACGACATCGTCCCCGCCGCCGACCGCGTCGAGATCGGCTACACCTTCTACTCGGCGAGCTGGCAGCGCAGCCACGTCAACACGGCGACGAAGCTGCTCCTGCTCACTCACGCGTTCGACACGGTGGGCTGCAACGTGGTCGGGCTCCGCACCGACAACTTCAACTTCCGCTCGCAGCGCGCCATCGAAGGGATCGGCGCCAAGCGCGACGGCATCATCCGTCGCCACCATCCACGGAAGGACGGCACGGTGCGCGACACGTTCATCTACAGCATCCTCGCCGAGGAATGGCCGGACGTGAAGCGCCATCTCGCCACGCGGCTCGAGCGTGGAGCGCGATCCGCGAGCTGATCTCACGCTGACGTGCCGCCTGTGACCACTTAGCTTCGGTGATGCCCCGCCCGGTCATCACCGTCCGAGATCTCGCCAAGAGCTACGGCCGCACCGTCGCCGTCGCCGGCGTCTCGCTCGACGTCTACGAGGGAGAGATCTTCGGGCTGATCGGTCCCAACGGCGCGGGCAAGACGACGACGATGGAGTGCGTGCAGGGGCTGCGCCGCCCCGATGGCGGCACGATCACCGTGCTCGGCCTCGACCCGCGCCGCGACGCGACGGCGCTCCGCCAGCGCATCGGCGCGCAGCATCAGGAGGCGCAGCTCCAGAAGCGCATCAAGGTGTGGGAGGCGGTCGACCTCTGGGCGACGCTCTACCAGCGCAACCGCGTCGTCGACGTGGATCCGCTGCTCGCGCGGCTCGGGCTCGACGCGAAGCGCAACGCGTGGTTCATGACGCTCTCGGGCGGCCAGAAGCAGCGGCTGTTCATCGCGCTCGCGCTCATCCACCAGCCCGAAGTCGTCTTCCTCGACGAGCTCACCACGGGGCTCGACCCGCAGGCGCGCCGCGCCATCTGGGAGCTGGTCACCGACATCCGCGCGCGCGGCACCACGGTCTTCCTCACTACGCATCTCATGGAAGAGGCCGAGCGTCTCTGCGACCGCGTCGCGATCATCGAGCACGGGCGCGTGATCGAGATGGGGACGCCGGACGAGCTCGTGCGACGGCACTGCCCGGAGCGCCGAGTGGTCTACTCCACCGACGAGGACGGCGTGGAGCGCCTGCACGAGCGCAACGGCGAGGGTGACGACTTCGTCACCGAGATCATCCACGAGATCGCGCGCGACGGCACGCGCGTGCGCGGCTTCCGTACGGAGATGCCGACGCTCGAGGATGTGTTCCTGAAGCTCACCGGCCGGGCGATCCGAGACTGATCACGATGCTCAAGGGGCTCCTCAAGCTGAGCTGGATCGAGACGAAGGTCTTTCTGCGCGAGCCGCTCGGCGTGATCGGCTCGCTCGGCATGCCGGTGCTGCTGTTCGTGTTGGTCGGCCGCGCGATGCGCACCATGCCGCGCGGCGCGTCGCGCCCGCTCGCGCGGCTGCCGTTCAACGTCACGATCCTCGCGGCGATCCTCATCGCGCTCGGCGCGGTGCAGTCGCTCATCGCGATCATGGCGATCTACCGCGAGGGTGGGATCCTCAAGCGGCTGCGCGCAACGCCGCTCTCACCGGTGACGATCCTCGGTGCGCACGTGCTCGTGAAGCTGGGCTTCACTTTCGTGAGTCTCCTGCTGCTCAACGTCGCCGGGCGGCGGATCCTTCCCGGCGCGCTCCCCGACGACATGGTGAGCTTCACCGCCGCGGTCATGCTCGGCACGCTGAGCATCCTGTCGCTCGGCTTCGTGCTGGCGAGCATCGTGCCGACGGCGCGCTTCGCGCAACCGCTCGGCGCCGCGGTGATGTATCCGATGCTCGCCATCTCGGGGCTGTTCTTCCCCGTGCACGTGCTGCCGCTCCCGCTGCGCGCCGTCGCCTACGCGCTGCCGACGACGCACGCCGTCGCGCTGATGCAGGGGGTGTGGGACGGCGCGGGCTGGAGCGCGCAGATGGGAAGCGTGGCCGCGCTGCTGGCGCTGTTCGCGGTGTGCATCGCGCTCTCGGCGCGATGGTTTCGCTGGGAGTGAGCGCGGCTCGGCCCTACCGCTGCACCGGCAGCCGCACCTGGAACTCCGTCCGTCCCGGCACCGACTCCACGTCGATCTCGCCATCGTGCCGCTGCAGCAACCGCTTCACGATGTCGAGCCCGAGTCCGGTGCCCTTGCCCACGCCCTTCGTCGTGAAGAACGGATCCCAGATGCGCCCGAGAATCTCGCGGGGGATGCCCGGCCCGTCGTCGACGATGCGCACGACGACCGAGTCGCGGACTGGCGCGCCCGACACGTCGATGTGGCCGCCCGGCGCGACGGCGTCGAGCGCGTTGTCGATCAGGTTCATCCACACCTGATTCAGCTCGGCGCCGACGGCACGCGCACACGGCAGATCTTGGGGGACGTTCATCGAGACGTGCACCGACTTGCCGCGCGTCTTCGCGGCGAGCATGCGAAGCGTGTCGGTGATGCCGCGGCAGACGTCCACCGGCTCGGCGGTGAGCGCGTGATCCATGTACGAGAACCCCTTCACCGCGCCGACGAGATCGTGGATGCGCGTGCCCGCGCTCTCGATCTCGAGCGACAGCGTTCGCACCATGACGCAGGCGGAGATCCAGCCGAGCGCCGCTTCCAGCGCGTCGCCTTGCAACGTCTCGGCGAGCAGATCGAGCGCCGCCGGGGTGATGCCGGTGTCGGCGAGCGGGATCGCGAACTCCGCGGTCGCGCGATGGTCGGAGAGCCAGTCGGTGAGCTCGTCCTCGCGGTCGGCGCGCTCGAGCGGCGTGCGCGGAGCGGAGATCGCCGCCGCGTCGCACATCGCGCGCGCCTGGTCGATCGCGGCGAACTGTGGCTCGGAGAGACCCGCGCTCGCGAGCCGGCGCGACGCGTCCTCCGCGCCATTCAGGCTCTCGAGGAGCAGCTTCGCGCTGCGCACCACCGCCGACGCCGGGTTGTTCAGCTCGTGCGCCAACCCCGCGGCGAGCTTGCCGAGCGAGAGGAGCTTCTCGTCTCGCAGGTCGCTCGACGTGAACATGCGCGCGCGGTCGAGCATGAGATGCACGAGCTTCGCGGTGACCACGGGGCACTCGCGCGTCAGCTCGGGGAACGCCTCTTTCGCGAGCGTCATCACCTCCGTCGGCGCTTCGGCGACCACGTCGTTGGGCGGAGTGGCTCCGCGCGAGTACGGCATCACGCCGCCCACGTCCCCCGTCTTCCACTCGAAGATCTTGTGGCCGCCCGCGCCGCGGTCGTTGCGGATCACGAGGTGTCCCTCGAAGATCACGAGCAGGCTCCTGGACTGCGCGCCCTTCGCCGTCACGACGTCGCCCACGGCGAATGACTGGAGCGTGCCGTGCTCGGCGAGCCACTCTCGCTCGCTCACCGGAGCGTCCGCGAGCGCGCGATGGGTGGAGAGCCGCGCGAGCAGCTTCACCTTCAGGTATTGGGAGACGTCCGCGTTCACTCCCGTCATACCGTGCGCAGGTAGCGGTGCACCGAGTAGATCGCCGCCGAGCCTTCGCCCACCGCGGCCGCCACCCGGCGGTTCGCGTTCGCGCGCACGTCGCCCGCGGCGAACACGCCGGGAATGTTCGTCTCGAACGCGAATGGCTCACGCTCGAGCGTCCATCCGCGCGCACGTCCGTGCTCGCGCGGCAGGTCGGCTCCGGTGATGAGGAAGCCCGCTTCGTCGCGCTCGATGACCCCGGCGAACGCGTCGGTGCGCGGCTGCACGCCGATGAAGATGAACATCGCGGACGAGGGGAGCGAGCGCAGCTCTCCCGACTCGGCGTGCTTCACCATGACGCAGTCGAGCGCGCCGCTGCCGCTCACCGCGTGCACCTCGACGCCGTATTCCACCGTGATGTTCTCCGTCGCCAGGATGCGAGCGACGAGATACTGCGACATCATCGGCTGGAGCGACGCGGCGCGGATGAGCATCGTGACGCGCCGAGCATAGCGCGAGAAGAACAGTGCGCCCTGGCCGGCCGAGTTCGCGCCGCCGACGACGCACACGTCCTTGCCTCGGCAGCGCGCGGCTTCGGTCATCGCGGCGCCGTAGTACACGCCGACGCCGTGCAGCGCCTCGACGCCCGGTGCGTCGAGCGTGCGCGCGCTCATCCCCGTCGTGATCACGACGCAATAGCTGGTGAGCTCCGTCCCGTCGGCCAGTGCGACCACGCGATACGGATCCTCGCGGCGCAGCCCGACGACCTCCTGGCCCGTGAGCAGCTCCGCGCCGAAGCGGCGCGCCTGCATCGTGGCGCGCTGCGCGAGGTCGGCGCCGGTGACCCCAGCGGGAAAGCCGAGGTAGTTCTCGATCATCGAGCTGGTGCCGGCCTGGCCACCCGCGGCGCGCGACTCGACGAGCACGGTGCGCAGCCCCTCCGACGCGGCGTACAGCGCGTTCGCCAGCCCGGCTGGCCCGCCACCGATCACGATTACATCGTAGAACGGGCGGTTCGCGTGCGTCTGCATTCCCGCCTTCGTCGCGAGCTGCACGCTCGTGGGCGCGACGAGATGCGTGCCATCTGGAAAGACGATCACCGGGAGATGCGCGAGGTCGCCCGCGAGCGACTCGGCCAGCGCGCGCGCCGCGTCGTCGGCGTCGACGTCCACCCACTCGTACGGCACCAGGTTGCGGGAGAGGAACTCCTTGGCCTCGAACGACTGCGGCGACCACTGCGAGCCGAGCACGCGGATGCCGTCGAAGGCGGGACGCACTCGCGCGCGCCACTCGCCCAACAGATCGTCCAGCACGGGATAGAGCCGCTGCTCCGGCGGATCCCACGGCTTCATGAGATAGTGGTCCAGCCCGATCTCGTTGATGCCCGCGATCGCGACGTCGGTGTCGGCGTACGCGGTGAGCAGCACGCGGCGCGACGTGGGATGCAGCTTGATCACCTGGCGCAGCAGCTCGGTGCCGGTCATGCCGGGCATCCGTTGATCCACGAGAAAGAGCGCGACCGGAACGTTGCGCGCGGCGAGACCGCGCGCGGTGTCCAGGCCTTCCTCGGCGGACGACGACTTCATGACGCGGTAGTCCTGCCGATATCGCTGGCGCAGGTCGCGGTCGATCGCGCCGAGCACGGCGGGATCGTCATCGACGACGAGAATGACCGGCTTCGCCATTGGTCTCTTCTCCGATCAGTTCGGGCTCGCTGAATCGAAGAATATACGAGCCAATTGGCCGACGGCGAGAATGGCGCGATCTGCGCCCCGAGCGAGCGCTGGCGCAGCGCCTCGAATGCTAGATTGTCACGCTCGCGCGAGGCAGCTCTTCACCAGCCTCACTCAGCCGGAGCCGCGATGGAATTCGACCTGCAGCAGGGAACCACCGTCCTCGAGCGCACGCCGCGAGTGCTGCGCGCGATGCTCTCCACGCTCGGCCCCGAGTGGATCGACGCGACGGAAGGGCCGGAGACGTGGAGCCCGTACGACATCGTGGGTCATCTCGTGCACGCCGAGCGAACGGACTGGATCCCACGCGCGGAGATCATCCTCGCGCAGGGGGAGAGCCGCCGCTTCCCGCCGTTCGATCGCTTCGCTCAGTTCCACGAGAGCAAGGGCAAGTCGCTCGACGTCCTACTCGACGAGCTCGCTCGCCGGCGCGCGGAGAGCCTGGCCACGCTCGCCGCATGGCGATTGACCGACGCGCAGCTCGCGCTCACCGGAGAGCATCCCGCGCTCGGCGTCGTCACGCTGCGCCAGCTTCTCGCCACCTGGGTCGCGCACGATCTGGGACACCTCGCGCAGACGGCGCGCGTGATGGCCAAGCAGTATCGCGAGGAGGTCGGACCGTGGCGGGAGTACTTGCCGATCCTCGATCGATAGCGGCTCGTGCTGCGGGGTGCGGGCGAAGCGTGGCGATCCGAGAGTGGGATCATGGATCTCGAACGGATTGGACGGGAACGGCCGGATGACTGCAACAGCAACTTCAACGGCAACAGCTCACACAGAGGGCGCAGAGAACCGCCGAGGCACAGAGAACGGCTACTGCACGGCAACTGCAACGGATTTGGGTGTGTGGCGCAGAGATCGCTGCACCACATCTCCACCATGTTCGGGCTCGCGCCCGAGTCGAGCTACGGCGGTTCTCTGCGCCCTCCGTCGTTCTCTGCGCCCTCTGTGTGAAACCACAGCAAACAGGGCCGGCGAGATCGACCGACCCGCAGCGCGCTGTTGCTCCTGATTTCACGCGGAGGGCGCGGAGAACGGCCGAGCCGCGGAGAACTGCCACGGCGACCGCAACTGAACTGAGGATGTGGCAGAGAGATCTCTCCGCCACACCCCCGAAAAATGTTCTGCCGGTCCTTCGACGATGCCCGCGCCGCGAGAGTAGCCTCCCAAAAGAGCAGTACCCGGCACTTTCCGTTGAATCCGTCTGAGATCCGTGATCCCGCTCTGGATCGCCACTCGTCGCCCGACCCCGCGCCCCACAGATACACGAAGAGGGAGAGCCGCCTGGCTCTCCCCCTTGGTCAGCGCGAATGAACGCGCCGACACGAATGCATCAAAGCCCGACCGCCTTCGCGACGTTGATGCGGCCTTCGCCGTAGAACGGATCCCTGCCCCGGGCGCCGAGGTCGTCCGCCGACTTCACGATCACGTGCTTCACCTGGTTCGGCTTGCCCTTGCCCGTCTCGGCCACGATCAGCGCGGCGAGGCCAGCGACGTGCGGGCTCGCCTGACTGGTGCCGATGAAGCCCGAGAGACGATTGCCCGCGGCGCATGCGGTGAGGATCGGCGCGCCGGTGCCGGTGAAGCCGGCGATGCGCGTCTTGCTGCAGTACGACCAGACCCACGACGCGATGTCCGGTCCCCATGGCCAGTTGGAGACGGTGAATCCGTTCGCCGCGTCGGCGTTGCCGCCCGGCGCCGCGACCGTGATGGCCGAGCGACCGAAGTTGGTGTAGTACGACACCGCGTCCGGGTCGTCGTTCACCGTGGCGGGACCGACCGCCGAGACGCAGATGACGTGCGGCGCGTCGCAGTAGGTGCTGAACACGTTGCCGTTGTGATCGAGATCGGCCGACGCGTTGCCGGCCGAGACGACGATGGTCATCCCCTGCTTGTTCGCGTAGTTGAAGACCTTGTTGATCGTCGCGACGAACCGGCCATTGCCCGCCTTGGAGAAGCTGCCGCCGAGGCTCATGTTCGCGACGTCGGCGTTGTGATCGGCCGCCCACAGCACGCCGCTCAACACGCCGGCGAACGACCCGCTGCCGCTCTGCGCGAGCACTTTCACGCCGATGAGCGTCGTCTTCGAGGTGACGCCGGCCAGCGCGAACGCCTTGCTGCTCACCTGCGTGGCGACGTTGGTGCCATGTCCGTTGTAGTCGCTGATCTTGCTGCGCGTCGGGAAGTACGCCGTGGAGATCGAGTCGTCGGAGGGGACGAACGACGTCGAGCGCGAGAGATCGACGAGCCCGTTGAGATCGGGCGCGTCGTAGTCGATGCCAGTGTCGAGAATGGCGACCGTCACCGCCGGGCTGCCGAGCTTTCCGGCCGCCCACGCGGTGTTCGCGTGGATGGAGCGCATGTTCCACTGCCAGGCGTAGCGAGCCGCGGTGGTCGGATTGAGCTGGCTGTTCACCGTCACGTTCGCGACGTCGGCCTGCACCGCGGCAGCCGGCACGTCGAGGCTCAACACCTCGTCGGCCTGCACCTCATCCACGCCGCTGATGGTGCCGAGCTGTGCGGCGTTGGCCGCGCTCACCCCACTGACCACCGCGAGACCGGCGCCGGCGTGCTGCAGCTCGACCGTGCCGCCGAGCGCCGCGACTCGAGCCGCGAAGTCGGATGGAAAGTTCTTCTTCACGCTGACGAGATAGCGGCCGGTCGCGGGGCTGACCGATCGCGAGGCGGGGCCAGCCTCGAAGGGACGCACCGGATCGACGCGATCCGACGTGCAGGCGGCCAGCGCGAGCGCGCTGACCAGGGACAACGAGAGTCGAGTGCGGGACATCAGCGGTTCCCAGGGAGAGGGGACGGTGCGCGTGGCGCCGGCGTGCTGCCGAGGCGGAGCAGCGCGGAACTGAGCATGCACGCTCGAGGACCACCGTCGGTCTGAGCGGACGGAGAGAGTAGATGCGGAGCGAAACGATGTCAAACGGCAGATTTGCATTCAAATCGGTCGGCGGAGCGATCGCTTTGGGCGGAGCGCAGATCGAGTGTTGCCCGAGGAGGCGCAGAGGGTCGAGACGAGATCGGGTGTCGTCTCGGGTGTACGCCGCGCGCGATCGAGTGATCGCGGCGCCGATCATCCTGAGAGAGAGGTCTCGAGTGGAGCAGGACGAGAAGAGGTCATGCGGTGGCTGCGCAGTGGACGCAGATGGCGCCGCCGCGCCGCGTGACGGCATTGGCCGCCGCACCTTCCTGGCGCAGAGCGCGCTCCTGGCCGCCGCGACGGCGCTCGCCGCATGCGCCGGCGGCGATTCGCCCACCGCGCCGGCGACGGTGAGCGCCACCACCTTCACCCTCAGTGACTATCCGGCGCTCGCGACGATCGGCGGCATGGTGATGGTGTCGGTGAGCGGCAGCCCATTCGCGCTCGTCCGCACCGATGCCTCGACCGTCGTGGCGCTGTCGCGCATCTGCCCGCACCAGGGCAACACGGTGAACGCGGTCAGCGGCGGCTTTCTCTGTCCGGGCCACGGCGCGCGCTTCGACGCGACGGGGCGATGGACCGGGGGCGAGCGGACGAGCAGTCTGCAGTCGTACCGGGCGACGCTGGACGTCACGGCCGGCGTCGTGACGGTGGGGTGAGGGGCGGGGCGGGGGGCGTTCGCTCTTCGCACTCACCACCTAGCGCGGGGCGCGATGGACTCGATCGCGGCTACGCGCGGATTCCCAGCAGTACGGTACTTGGGGTACTGGGTACTCGTACCTTCTACGGCGTGCCGGGCGCGCGCGCGCCGATCGAGGCTCGTGGTGCGCGCCGAATCTGGCGTACAGGGTACTGGTACTTGGTACCGAGGTACCGGGTACGGCACGCTATCCGCTGGTACCGCACGTCGAGCCTCGCTCGCCGCGCATCTGGTTGTGCTGCGAGGGGTCACCCGCCACCACGCCTTCCGCCAGCTACTCCCCTCGCACCATCGCCAGCGCCATCCCCGCGATCGCGACCGCCTCCGCCACCGCCGTCCATTCGTTCTGGTTGTTCATCGACACCGCGCGCGGGATGTGCAGCACGAACACCCACGACAGCACCATCAGCCCCGACATCGCCGCCGCCAGTCGGCTCGTCGGCGGGAATGCGAGCCCCACGCCGCTCGCGATCAGCGCCGCGCCGGCGATGTAGGTCCAGATCAGCGCGCCGGGAATCCACGCCGGCACCAGCGTCATCACGAACTGCGCGAACATGAAGTGCTGGATGCCGGCGAGCACGAAGAACGCGCCGAGCGACAGCCGTCCCAGCAGGTCCATCGTCGCGCGTCGTCCATCGTTGCCCGGTGCCGCTGGCTCGGCCGCGCCGAGCACCGACGCGGCCACGCCGAGCGTGCCGCCGGAGAACGCGAGTGCCTTGCCGAACATCGTCCATGCGCCGCCGAAGCCGTGGTCGGCCAGCACCGCCGGGATCTGCCGCAGCAGCGCCCACACCGTGATCGTCGCCGCGACGGCGACGAGCGGCCAGATCTCGCGACTGCGGCGAACGATCCATGCCGCGGCGCCGACGAACAGCAGTGCGGTGAGATAGACGAACGGCAATCGTCCCGGCGCAGCGGCGGGCCACGCCGGCGCCCGCCCCGCGATGAAGTCGCCCACCATCACGTTTCCGATCGCGAAGCCGACCAACCCGGCCGCGAAGAGAGATCGTCCCAGTCGAGCGAGCGATGCCGCGTACGGCACGCTCCAACGCACCGGCTCCGCCGGCAGCGATGCCGCGGTCATCTCCAGATCCATTGATAGGAGAGCGCGCCGAGCACGCCGCCGATGAGCGGTCCCACGATCGGCACCCAGGCGTAGCTCCAGTCCGAGCCGCCCTTGCCCGCGATCGGCAGCAGGGCGTGCGCGAGCCGCGGACCGAGGTCGCGCGCGGGGTTGATCGCATAGCCTGTCGGTCCACCGAGCGAGAGTCCGACCGACCACACGATCATGCCGACCAGCACCGGGCCGAACCCGCGCGCCCAATCCGAGCCCTTCGTGAGGTTGGCCGGCGACAGCACGGCGAGGATCGCGAGGACGAGCAGAAAGGTGCCGACGATCTCGGTGATCACGTTGGCGCGCGGGTTCCTGATCGCCGGCGCGGTGCAGAACACGGCGAGCTTGTCGCCGGGCTCCGGCGTCACCGCCCAGTGCGGCAGATAGGCCAGCCACACGATGATCGCGCCGAGAAACGCTCCCGCGATCTGCGCGGCGATGTACGGCGCGACGTCGGACCAGGGAAAGGTCCCGATCGTCGCCAGGCCGAGCGTGACGGCGGGATTGAGGTGCGCGCCGCTGATGCTGCCGACGGAGTACGCCGCGATCGCGACGGCGAATCCCCAGCCCGCGGTGATCACGATCCATCCGCTGTCGTGCCCTTTCGTGCGCTGCAACACCACGTTGGCCACGACACCGTCGCCGAGCACGACGAGGATCATCGTGCCGAGGAGCTCCGCGAGAAGAGGGGACATCCGCACTCCGAGTCTGATCGTCGCCTCACGCACCGGCTCGAGGGGCCAAGCAGGCACGGAAAGGTGGCCGATTCTAGCCGCGACCCCTCCCGCGCGCCAGCATCCGCGACAGACTTGAGCGACCGCCGTTCACGCTCCCTACTTCGTCTCGATGATGTCACGCTTCCGATTGATTCTCGCGACCGCCTCGTGCGTCGCGCTCTCGAGCTGCGCGATGGCGCGCGGTGGCTCCGGCGGCGCGGTGCCGCGTGCCGCGAACGGCGAGCCGTACCGCCTGGTGTGGTCCGACGAGTTCGACGGTGACGGTCCGGTCGACCCGGCGAGCTGGGGATTCGAGACCGGCTTCGTGCGCAATCAGGAGCTGCAGTGGTACCAGCCCGAGAACGCGTCGCGTCGAAACGGCATCCTCGTGATCGAGGGGCGGCGCGAGCACAGGCCGAACCCGCGCTACGTCGCGCCGAGCGCCGACTCCGCGTCCGCGTCGTCGCCATCGAATCGGCGCGGATGGGCCAATCGCGAGTTCATCGACTACACGTCGTCGAGCATCAACACCCGCGGCAAGCACGCGTGGCGCTACGGCCGCTTCGAGATCCGCGCGAAGATCGACGTGCGAGCTGGATCATGGCCCGCGTTCTGGACACTCGGCGCCACCGGCCCATGGCCGGCCAACGGCGAGATCGACATCATGGAGTTCTACGACGACACGCTGCTGTTCAACGTGGCGTGGGGCGGCGCGACCGGCCCGAAGTGGAACTCGGTGAAGATGCGGCGCGATCGTCTGCCGGCGAATTGGGCCGAGCAGTTCCACGTGTGGCGCATGGACTGGGACGAGCGGTCGATCAAGCTCTATCTCGACGACACGCTGATGAACACGCAGGACCTGTCGACGACGATCAACTCTCCGCGACCCGGCGCGCCGCCCAACCCGTTCCACGAGCCGATGTACATCCTCGTCAATCAGGCGATGGGGGGGCAGCACGGGGGGGACCCTGCGAGGTCCGAGCTGCCGCTGAGGTATGAGGTGGATTACGTGCGGGTGTATCAGACGGAGGGGCAGAGGGGGGCGAGGTAGGGGCTGGGTGAGCTGCGAGACCTCGGTACCGTACGGTCGTACTCTCGTACGCCGTACGGCGACCGACATCCAACCAATCCTCAATGATTGGAAGCACTTAGGTAGGGGCTGACCACACGGAGCAGCGATCCGCCCAAAGGCGGCCCGAATCAGGAGGGCGGGTATGCCAATCCTCCGACCTCCGCCCGAGTTTACCCGCGTACTGCCCTGTCAGGCACCAGCGTACCGCCGTGCCAGTTCAACTCAGGATTACCCGCGTACCCCTCCGCCAGCCTCGCCACCCAACGAAGCCGTCACCCCTCTGGCCGCACCGCCCCATGATCCACCGGCTCCTTTCCGCGCCGCAGGAACAGCCGGTCGTATAGCAGCGCCGCTGCGATCGCGCCGAGGATGGGGCCGATCCAGTAGACCGCCTGCGCCTCGAAGATCCCGCTCGCGACGGCTGGCCCGAACGACCGCGCGGGGTTCATCGACGCGCCGGTGAGCGGTCCGATCGCCAGGATGTCTGCGGTGACGGTGAGTCCGATCGCGAAGCCGCCGACTTTCGGCGCGGCGGGATCTACCGCGGTGCCGAACACGGCGAACATCAGGAAGAAGGTCGCGATCGCCTCGCACGCGATCGCCTGACCCATCGACACGTCGATCGAGATGGCCTGACCACCGACTCGCGACGCCGCAATCAGCGCCGCCGGGAAGATCGCCTTCAGTGCGTACGCCGCGACGATCGCGCCGAAGAGCTGTGCGACGATGTACAGCGCGCCCATCATCGGCTCGATGCGCCGAGTGACCAGGAAGCCGATCGTCACCGCGGGGTTGAGATGACCCGAGATGCGCATCGTCGCCGTCACCATGATGGCGAGGATCAGCCCGTGGGCCACGGCCACCGCCAGCAGCACGTCGCCGGAGTTCGACGACCGCGCCGACATGATCGCGGCACCGCCGACGAAGACGAGAGCAAAGACGCCGATGAACTCGGCGACGAAGTGGCGCCAGCTGTCGCGCATGATCTGCTCGGGGCTCGATGTGAAGACGCGCGGGCCGGAGAGGCACCGCGCGTCAACGTTAATCGCACCCACCAGTGTGCGTCAGACCCCGTCGTGTCGCTTGAGCACGACCGCCGCGTTGATGCCGCCGAAGCCGAAGCTGTTGCTCAGCGCGTACTCGACGTCGGCGTCGCGCCCGACCTTGGGGATGTAGTCGAGATCGCACGATGCGTCGGGCGCGTCCAGGTTGAGCGTCGGCGGCAGCCACTTCCGCTCGAGCGCGAGCGCGGTGATCGCCAGCTCGATCGCGCCCGACGCGCCGAGCGCGTGGCCGTAGTAGCCCTTCGTGCTGCTCACCTGCAGCTTCGGCGCGTGGTCGCCGAACGTCTGCTTCACGGCGCTCGTCTCGGTGGGATCGTTGAGCGGGGTGGAGCTGCCGTGCGCGTTCACGTACTCGATCTCGCCGGGATTCAGATTCGCGTCCTGCAGCGCGAGCCGCATCGATCGCGCGGCCTGCGAGCCGTCGGGACGCGGCGCGGTCATGTGATGCGCATCGTTGCTGCTGCCATATCCGACGACCTCGGCGTAGATGTGCGCGCCGCGCGCGATCGCGCGGTCGAGCTCCTCGAGGATCAGCACCGCCGCGCCCTCGCCCATCACGAACCCGTCGCGGTCCTTGTCGAACGGACGGGACGCGACGCTCGGATCGTCGTCGCGCGTCGACATCGCGCGGATGATCGCGAACGCGCCGAAGCAGAGCGGCGCGAGTGGCGCTTCGGCGGCGCCGGCGAACATGACGTCGGCATAGCCGTCGCGAATCACGCGGAACGCGTCACCCACCGCGACGGTGCCCGACGCACAGCTCATCGCGTTGCTGCTGTTCGGTCCCATCGCGCCGAGCTCGATGGCGATGTTGCAGCTCGACGCGCCGCCGAACACGCCGAGCGCGAGCCCAGGCTCCACCGACTTCAACCCCTGCGACAGGAAGACGCCGAGCTGCTCCTCGGCGAAGCGGATGCCGCCGAGCGCGCTGCCCATCATCACGCCGACGCGCTCGCGGTCCTCGGCGGCCAGGTCGATGCCGGCGTCCTCGATGGCCTGCTTGGCGCACGCGACGGAGAAGGTGCCGTAGCGGTCGAGGCGCTTCACCTTCTTGCGCTCGACGTAGTCCGCGCCGTCGAAGTCGTTCACCTCGGCCGCGTTGTGGCTGCGATAGATCGACGGGTCGAACCGCGTCAGTCTCCCCACGGCGGACTTCTGCGAGCGGAGGCCCTGCCACAGCCCTTCGCGCCCCGAGCCGATCGGCGTCACCGCACCGATCCCCGTCACCGCCACTCGTCGCCGATCAGCCACGCCAGCCTCCCTGAGAGCTCATGATGCGCCGCCCGTCACGAGCGGTCGCTCCGCGTGCGCCGCCAGTCCCGCCAGCGTGCGACTCGCGATGCCGTGCACGAACACCGGCCCGATCACCATCGTCGCCGCCGTCGAGCCGACCGCCGGCCACGCCGGCCCATCCCAAACATGCACGATGCGTACGTGGGTTCCATCCCCGGAGGGCTGGAAGGTCCATTCCACGTCCATCCCCTTGGTGACGCCTCCGATGTGAGTGAAGCGAATCGCCGGCGGCGCGGTTCCTCCGGGTGGATGGACGCGCATGCGCGAGCGCCACCAGGTGGGCCACTGCAGTACACCGAACGGGCGCGAAGCGCTCATCTCCACCAACCCGCCGCCGTCGCTGCGGCGCTCGGTGAAGCGGACGTAGCGGTAGTGGGGCAGGAGCGCGGGCCAGCGCTCCACCTCCGCCGAGAGCGCGAAGATGCGGGCGAGGGGAGCGCGCACGAGCTGTTCGTCGACCGTCGTCATCTGGCGGCCGACCGGCATGCGACCGAGCTCGAGCGGAGGCAGGTTGCTCATCGATAGCGGAGAGAGAGGGTCAGCGCTCCAGGGACGATAGCTGCCGGAATCGCATTGCGCTCCCGATCAGAAGTGCTCGCGGGACGGACTCCTGGGGACGGACTCCTGGGGACGGGGTCGCGACCCCGTCCCCAGGAGTCCGTCCCCGGTCCGCGCCGAGCATCGACTACTGGATCACTCTCGCCCGCGGATACCGCCTCAGCACCGCCTCGTCGTGCGGCGGAGCGCTCGCCCGAAGCTTCATCGTCCTCGCTTCCACCTCGGCGATCTCGCGCGGCCAGTTCGTCACGAGAGTCGGCCCATTCGGCGTCGTGAAGTACTCGTCTTCCATTCGCGCGCCGTAGCCGGCGAACCGCGTGCGGGCCGCTGCCGTCTTCGAGAGGAACGCCGTGTTCTTCGGCGTCGGCGGAATGATCGTCTCCATCCGGCGTCGC
>DASYMZ010000081.1:0-52347 GCA_036008805.1 Gemmatimonadaceae bacterium | reverse complement strand
CTCCGACCCCAGGAGTCCGTCCCCGATCCGCACCCGCAACTAGCTCTTCTTCGAACGCCATTCAATCGAACCATGCGAGCCTCTCTTCTCACGACGATCCTCCTCGCGACCGCGCTCGCGCCCTCATCCGCGCGGGCGCAGAAGAAGTGGACCCAGATCGGCACCACGGCATCGGGAAACCCGGTCTACGTCGATCCCAAGTCCGTGAAGAAGTCGGGCACGCTCGTGGACGCCACGGTGCGAGTGGTCTTCGTCAAACCGGTCGAGACGCCGCAGGGCGTGTGGATGAGCGGCCGCATCGGCGGTACCTACGACTGCGCGAAGAAATCCGTCGCCGCCAAGGAGCAGACCTACTACGGCGACAGGGCGGAAACGAAGATCGCCATGCACAAGGTGAACAAGCAGCCCGGCTTCGGTCCCGCGCTCGCCGGTTCGCTCCCCGCCATCGCGCTCGACTACCTCTGCAAGACCAAGTAGCCGCGCCTCGCGCTCAGCGCTTCTTCGCCAGGATCGTCCCGCGGCACGTCGCCGCGCCGCAGTGGCAGGGAAATCGCCGCTTCGCCGCGGGCGTGTGCCGCTCCTCGAGCACGTACGCGTAGTCGTACGCGAGCTCTTCGCCCGGCTCCACGGCGCGGATCGTCTCGATCCAGATGCGCCCGTCGTCGATCACCGCGTCGCAGTTCGGATCGCACGAGTGGTTGATGAACCGCGCCTCGTTGCCGTCCACTGCCGCGTCGATCACGACGTCGTCGTCGATCGCGAACAGGAAGGTGTGGTGGCGCTCCCCTTCCAGATCCGGGTAGCGCTCGTCCGCCTCGGCCGGCGTGAGCCGCTCGCCCGCGTACTCGATCAACCGAACGCCGGCGGGGATGCGTCGCGTGGCGTACGCGCCCAGCCCTTGCATCGGCGACGGACGTATCTCGAATGGCAGATCGGGTGAATCGCTCGGCATGTCGAAAGATATCCGAGGCACCATCGACCGCTTCGCCTCACCTGCCAGTGTATGTTCCATGATGACACCACGCTCCGACAGCACCATCAGCACTGACACCATGTCAGGCTTCTCTTCGCTCGGCCTCGATCCGCGACTCGTCGATGCGCTCGCCGCGCTCGGTTACGAGGAGCCCACACCGGTGCAGCGCGAAGCCATCCCGCCGCTGCTCGCCGGCCGCGACGTGCTCGGCCAGGCCGCCACCGGCACCGGCAAGACCGCCGCATTCGCGCTTCCACTGCTGCATCTCGTCACCCCAGACGCGGACCCCCGCACCCGCACCGTCGCGCTCATCCTCGTGCCCACGCGCGAGCTCGCGATGCAGGTGGCCGAGGCGGTGCACAAGTACGGCAAGGCCCTGGGCGTCTGCGTGCTGCCGATCTATGGCGGAGCCGCGATGGAAACCCAGCTGCGGATGCTGAAGCGCGGCGTCGACGTCGTCGTCGCGACGCCCGGCCGCGCGCTCGATCACATCCGGCGCAAGACGCTGCGGCTCGAGAACGTGAAGGTCGTCATCCTCGACGAGGCCGACGAGATGCTCGACATGGGCTTCGCCGAAGATCTCGAGGCGATCCTCGCCGCGACGCCGTCCGAGCGACAGACCGCGCTCTTCTCCGCCACGCTTCCTCCGCGCATCGCCGAGATCGCCAACAACCATCTCAAGGATCCGGTGCGCGTGCGCATCGATCGCGAGATCGTCCCCGCGGGGTCGGCGCCCCGCGTGCGGCAGGTGGCGTACATCGTCGGGCGCGCCCACAAGATGGCCACCCTCGGCCGCGTGCTCGACGTCGAGAACCCGACTTCCGCGATCGTCTTCTGTCGCACGCGCACCGAGGTCGACGAGCTCACCGAGTCGCTCAATGGACGCGGCTATCGCGCGGAAGCGCTGCACGGCGGTCTGAGCCAGGAGCAGCGTGACCGAGTGATGAAGAAGTTCCGCGCGAACACCGCGGATCTGCTCATCGCCACCGACGTCGCCGCGCGCGGCCTCGACGTGCAGCACGTGTCGCACGTCGTGAACTACGACGTGCCGAGTGCGGCGGAGGCGTACGTGCACCGGATCGGCCGCACCGGGCGCGCCGGCCGCGAAGGCGTGGCGATCACCCTCGCCGAACCGCGCGAGCATCGGCTGCTCCGGAACATCGAGTATCAGACGAAGCAGAAGATCGAGATCGCCACCGTCCCCACCGTCGCCGATCTCCGGGCACGCCGTCTCGAGCTCACCCGCGCGTCGATTCGCGAGACGCTCCTCAGCGGCGACCTCGAGCACTTCCGCGTCATCGTCGACTCGCTCGCGCAGGAGTTCGACATCATGGACGTCGCCGCCGCGGCGGTGAAGCAGGCCGACGCCGCGAAGGACGGCGCGAGCGAGAGCGAGGAGATCCCCGTCGTCACCCTTCGTCCCGAGCGTCCGGCCGGACGGAGCGGTGCGCGAGAGCGCGCGCCGACGAGCAACGCGCATCGCGGGCAAGCCGACAAGCCGCGCCGCGGCAAGCGTGGCGAGCCCATCACGCCGGATTGGAACGTCGCTCGGCTGTACGTCGGCGCGGGCCGCAAGTCCAACATCCGGCCAGCCGATCTGGTCGGCGCCATCGTGAACGAGGCGGGCGTGGACCCACGCGCGATCGGTGCGATCCAGATCACCGATCGCTTCTCGCTCGTCGAGGTTCCGGACGAGATCGCCGACGAGATCATCACGACGCTGCGCGCCGCGACGATCAAGGGGCGACGTGTGCCGGTGCGACGGGACAGGGAGCAGGGCGGAGGAACAGAGTGACGCGGGGCGGGTCCCAGCGGTTAACATTCGTCAGCCAATCGCTCATGTCCCGTCTCCTCAGATCAATGCGACTCTCCCGCGCGCTGTCCCTCCTCGCTCCGCTCGCCTTCGCGGCGTGCCTGAGCGGGACCGACCCGGTCACCTTTCAGAACATCCCCATCGAGAGCACGACGTTCTCGAGCAACCTGAACGTGAATCTTGCCGCGTCCACGAAGCTCCCCTCCGGGATGTACTATCGTGACATCATCGTCGGCACGGGCAAGACCGTGGCGACCGGCGACAGCATCGCGGTCTACTATCAGGGCGCGTTCACGAACGGGCAGCTGTTCGACCAGCGCCTTTCACCGTCGCCCGCCTTCGAGTTCAAGCTCGGCGCCAATCGCGTGATCCCGGGCTGGGACGAGGGTCTCGTCGGCACGAAGGTGGGCGGGGTGCGGCAGCTCATCATCCCACCATCGCTCGCGTACGGCTCGTCCGGTTCTGGGCCGATCCCTCCGTACGCCGTGCTCGTGTTCAACGTCACCATATCGAACGACTTCACGGCTGGGCCCTGAGCCGCCCGGCGTCTGGAGCGGTCGCGCGCTGCTCCAGCACGCTGGTCACCGAGACGGTTTTTCGCTATATCACGATCCGAGCGGGCAGGTGTTCACCTGCCCGCTCGCTTGCTCGACGTCCTGCCGAGTCGGCGCTGCTGCCACCCGAATGAGTGACGATGCACACCTACGTCTACTACATCGCTGAGAAGATGCCCGGCGCCATGGAGATGCAGCGGTTCGCGCATCCGATCCACGTCGGGTTGGTGACCGCCGATGACCACGAGGAAGCCTACAGCACCGTCCTGAACGATCTGCGTCCCACCTTCGCCTCCGAGCCGCAGGAGCTCGAGGTGCGATTCGAGGTGGTCACCTCTCCACGCTCCGGCACGGGCGTGTGGCGGCACGGCAAGCCGATCGACATGGACATCACGTTCACGTCGGCGGACTGAGCTTCGTCCGCTCCACCGGCACGACGAGTGAACGACGTACTGTACGAGCGTAGCCGTGGTGCGCTGGTCGTCTCGACGGACCGCGCGCGGATCGACGTCGATCTCGTGCATCGCGTCCTCGGCGCCAGCTACTGGGCGGCCGGCATCCCTCGCGAGGTGGTCGAACGCGCGATCGCCGGCTCCGTCGCCTTCGGGCTCTACGACGGCGCCGAACAGATCGGCTTCGCCCGGGTCATCACCGACCTCGCCACGTATGCCTACCTGTCCGACGTCTTCATCGTCGAGACGCGCCGCGGCAATCGGCTCGGCGACTGGCTGATCGAGAGCATCATGCGGCATCCACAGCTGCAGGGGCTGCGACGGTTCGCGCTCTTCACGCGCGACGCGGCCTCGCTGTACCAGCGGCACGGCTTCGCTGCGGCCTCCGGTCCGTCGGGCTACATGGAGATTCTCGATCGCGGCGTGTACGCCACGCCTCCGGCGACCTGAATCCCGATCGCCGGACGCGCGACGCCGTTCACGGCCTCACGGTCGCGCCGTGCCTCGGCGCAGCAATCGGAGGATGAAGAGCAGGACGACCGCGCCGATGAACGCGACGAAGATGACTCCCGCGAGTCCGCCGAACGGAGAGTTGACGCCCAGTCGGCTGAACAGCCAGCCGCCGACGAACGCGCCGACGATGCCGATGATGATGTCGCCGATCAGGCCGTAGCCCGTGCCGCCCATCACCAGCGACGCCAGCACGCCGGCGATCAGGCCCACGATGATCCAGGTGAGAAAGCTCATGTCGGTTCCGTGGAAGAAGTGAGTTGCGCCGCGCGATAAGGCAATCGACGTGCCGAGGTCGGTTCGTCGCTCCGAGTCGCTTGGCGGCCGGTGGCGTCCAGCCGTCACTCACCGATATTGAACCAGCGTCCGCAGGCCAACGAACACATCTCTCCGATCCCACCATGCCCCACCTCGTGTCTCTTCGCGGCCTGCTGCCTCTCGCGCTCGCCGCCGTCTCCTGCTCGGCGCCGATCAGCGGCGGTTCACAGGGCGCCGACCGTGGCATTTCGGGGGCGGTCACCGAGAGCGACGTGCGGCGCCTGCTTGGCGCGCTGAGTGACGATTCGCTCGAGGGGCGGATGACGGGGACGCGAGGGTCCGCGAAGGCCGCCGCGATCATCGCCGACGAGATGCGCCGCATCGGGCTGGAGCCCGCGGGAGACAGCGCATACTTCCAGCGCGTTCCGGTCGCGATGGTCGGCGGTGGCGCAGGTGGTCCCCAGCGCGCTCTGCTCGAGAGCTTCGCCGCATACGACGCTCTTCCCGCCGAACGCCGCCTCAAAGCGGTCAACGTCGTTGGCGTGCTGCGCGGCACCGATCCGGTGCTGCGCGACTCTGCCGTGCTCATCGACGCACACTACGATCACCTGGGCATCGGGCGCGCCGTGAACGGCGACTCGATCTACAACGGTGCCGACGACGACGCGTCTGGTGTCGTCGCCGTGCTCGAGATCGCGCGGGTGCTGGCTGGCGGACCAGCGCCAAAGCGCACGGTGATCTTCGCCGCGACCACCGGGGAGGAAGTCGGGTTGCTCGGCACCCGGTGGTACCTCCGCCATCCGGTCGTGCCGATCGCCCAGATGAGCGCGAACATGGAGATCGAGATGATCGGACGTCCCGATTCGCTCGCCGGTGGCCCGGGCCGCGCGTGGCTCACCGGCTTCGAGCGCTCGACGATGGGTGAGCTCTTCGCCCGCGCCGGACTTCCGATCGGCCCCGATCGGCGTCCCGACCAACAGTTCTTCGAGCGGAGCGACAACATCGCCTTCGCGCGACAGGGCGTTCCGGCGCACACGCTCTCGTCGTACAACATGCACACGGACTATCACGAGCCGAGCGACGATGCCGCGCACGCGGACATTCCGCACATGACGGCCGTGATTCGCGCGGGCGCGTCTGCCGCACGACTGCTGGCGGACGGACCCGCGCCGCACTGGAACGCGAATGGACGGCCCATGCCGCGTCCAGCGCCCGGCGCGGCCCCCACACCGACTCCCATGCCGGTGAATCCAACCGCGACGATCGCCGGACCGGCCGAACGGCTCGCGAGGCTCACCACCGTGAAGCTGCAGGCGGATACCACCGCGCTCACGCCGCGCGAGCGTCGCATGCTCCCGCTCCTGATCGATGCCGCGCGCGAGATGCACGAGATCTTCTGGATGCAGTCGATCGGCCAGCGCGACAGCGTCATGCAGTCGATCACCGATTCCACCACGCGCCGGCTCGCCGACGTCGAGGTGGGCCCCTGGGACCGACTCGACGGCAACGCGTCGTTCGTCGCGAACGTCGGGCCCAAGCCCGCCGGGGCGAACTTCTATCCGCGCGACATGACGAAGGCGGAGTTCGAGCGCGAGGTGCAGAAGGGACCCGCCGCGCGCGCCGACAGCCTCAAGTCGCTCTACACACTCGTGCGTCGCGACGACGTCGGGCGGTTGGTCCCGGTGCCGTACTCGAAGTACTTCGCGCACGAGAATCAGCGCGCGGCGAGCAAGCTCCGTCAAGCCGCCGCACTCGCGGACGATGCCGGCCTGAAGCGCTATCTCGAGCTGCTCGCCACCGCGCTCGTGACCGACCACTACCGCCCGAGCGACATGGCGTGGATGGACATGAAGCGGAATCGCCTCGACATCGTCCTCGGACCGATCGAGACCTACGAGGACGAGCTGTTCGGCTACAAGGCGGCGAACGAGTCGTTCGTCCTCATCAAGGATCTCGCCTGGAGCCGGCGGCTCGCGAAGTTCGCCGCGATGCTCCCCGCGCTGCAGCGCGGCATTCCCGTTCCCGCCGCGTACAAGGCCGAGCGCCCCGGGACGGATGCGGACCTCAATGCGTACGACGTCGTGTACGTGTCGGGTCAGGCGAATGCGGGCGGCAAGACGATCGCGATCAACCTCCCGAACGACGAACAGGTGCAGCTCGAGAAGGGGGCGCGCCGGCTGCAGCTCAAGAACGCGGTGCGCGCCAAGTTCGATCGCATCCTCATGCCCATCGCGCGAGAGCTGATCGTCGCCGATCAACTGCCCCGCGTCACCTTCGACGCCTTCTTCGAGAACGTGATGTTCCACGAGGTGGCGCACGGACTCGGCATCAAGAACACGCTCGACAAGAAGGGAACGGTGCGCGCCGCGTTGAAGGAACGAAACGGCGCGCTGGAAGAAGGCAAGGCGGACATCCTCGGCCTGTACATGATCCGCCAGCTCAACGCACAGGGCGAGCTCGGACGCGAGTCGATCGACGACAACTACGTCACCTTCCTGGCGAGCCTCTTCCGCTCCGTGCGATTCGGCGCGGCCGACGCGCACGGGCGCGCGAACGTCGTGGCGTTCAACTTCCTCGAGCGGATGGGCGCGTTCACCCGCGAGGCGGATGGACGCTATCGCGTGAACGTCGCGAAGATGCGCGCGGGGGCGGATTCGCTCTCGCGGCGCATCCTCACCTTGCAGGGCGACGGTGACTACGCCGGAGTCGGTGCGCTCGGCGCGGAGTTCGGCTCGATCGGGCCAGTGCTGCAAGGCGATCTCGCGCGACTCGGCGCGAAGGGAATCCCCGTGGACATCATCTACGATCAGGGGCGCTGAGGGAGCGCGCGGAGCCGCGCAGTCGCCGATCGACGGAGTCGGCGTTCGCCGCGCTGCCCGCTGGAACCGTCGAGACGCTGCTCAAGCCGGAGAACAAGAGCGCGCTCGCCGGCGTGCTGACGTACCACGTGCTCGCCGGTCGCTATACCGCGAAGGACATCGTCGCGGCGATCGAGAAGGGGAAGGGATCCGCGACGTTCACCACCGTGAATGGACAGACGCTCACCGCGATGCTCAACGGTCCGATGAACGTCGCGCTGCGCGACGCGGGTGGCGGGGTATCCAACATCTCGACGTACGACGTGCTGCAGTCGAACGGCGTGATTCACGTCACCGATCACGTGCTGCTGCCGAAGATGTAGTCCGTGCGGCGCGGCCGCCGACGCTGGCGGCGAGCGACGAACGGATGACCGGGGTGCGCCGCGTGGGGTGGCGCATCTCCCGGTTTTTTCGCGTTTCGCCACACCGAATATCGACCGGTCGGACGGCCGGCTGGCACGCCGCGCGCATCTGGCGTTACCTCGGTCCGTAGGCAAAATTGATCGGCGCACCACGCCTTCCACCGAAGGTCGATTCGCGATACCCGCGCCGCTGTGAATCGTCTCTGGCGTGGGTGTCGAATGGAACGTCGACCCTGGTTCAGCGTACTTCTCATCTTCCTCGCTGCTCACCAGCCGTGATCCTGCACGTCCTCCTCGCTAGCGCTCTGTCCGCTTCGGCGGGCCACCCGGCCGACAGCGTGCGCACCGCGCCCAAGCAGGCGGGTGTGGCGCGCCCTGATTCCGTGGTCTTCACGCTGCCCGCGCCCACGATCAAGGCGCCGAGCCAGCCGGAGCCGCGGATCGCCGGGTTGGTGACGTTGGCCTGGCCGTCGAAGAAGCAGGCCGCGGTTGATGCCGTGCCAGCCAGGAACGAGCCGGTGCCCGCGACGCAGATCGCGAGCACGGTCGTGCCCACGGTCGTGGCGTCAGTGTCCACGCGGCCGGTCGAAGTCGTGCAACAGGCTGCCCCGGTCGTGAAGCCCACGCCGTCGACTCTCACGACCACAGCGCCAGCCGACGCGTCCGCCGTCGCGCTTCCGGTGCGCAGCTCGGTCCCCGCGGCGGCCCCGGCCGCCGCCATCACGACCTCGGACGGCCGTCTGGTGCTCGGGACGCGCAGCACGGTCACCGTCGAACGCCTGCATGCCGTACCGCTGCCGGCCGCGGGTCTGCGGCTCGCGCCTCCGTCGCTCGCGGACAGCATCGTCGTCTACAAGCGGGAGCACACGCTGACACTCTTTCTGCGCGGCGTGCCGGTGCGCAGCTACTTCGTCGCGCTCGGCAGCCGTCCGGTCGGCGACAAGATCAGTGCGGGCGACGATCGCACGCCCGAAGGTCTGTTCTCGATCAACGCGCACAACCCGGCCAGCAAGTACCACCTCGCCCTTCGCATCTCGTACCCCGACGCGGCGCATCGTGAGCGTGCCGCGAAGCTCGGTGTCGATCCGGGCGGCGACATCATGATCCATGGTCTCCCGATCAAGTTCAGCAACGCGGGCAAGGATCACCGGCTCGACGACTGGACGAACGGCTGCGTTGCGTTGACCAACGAGGAGATCGAGGAGATCTGGCGCGCCGTCCCCGACGGCACTCCGATCCAGATCAAGCCGTAGCGCGCGGTCGGCCGTGCCGCGCGTTCAGATCACCTATTGTCCTCGCTGCCGCTGGCTCCTTCGCGCCGCGTGGATGGCGCAGGAGCTGCTCGTCACCTTCGAGCACGATCTCACCGAAGTGGCGCTTCGGCCAGGCGAAGAGGGCGTCTACGAGATCCGTCTCGACGACGAGATGATCTGGTCGCGCGCCACCGAAGGGCGCTTTCCCGAGCTCAAGGAGCTCAAGCAGCGGGTACGTGACCGTGTGGCGCCGGAGCGTACGCTGGGGCACTCCGACCGCGGGGCGTGACCTCGCCGTCGGGCTCGAGGTTGAGCCCAGTATGGCGAACCCTTCCAGCCTTTCCGTTTCGCGGTGCTTCAGGCGAATCTCGTTGGCGGCGCTCGCACCTCTCGCGCTGATGAGTTGCTCGCTCACCGAGCCTGGCCGCTCCGCGAATGACCGCGAGCTGTCGCAGAACCGTCAGCGCTGGGCGAACGCGCGGATTCACGACTACGAGTACGACTATCAGCTCGTCTGCTTCTGCGGACCGGAAGCCACCGAGCCAGTGCACATCGTCGTGCGCAACGACCAGGTGTGGACGGTCACGCGTACGCGCGACGGCCTGCCGACACTGAACGCCTACGCGAAGTGGCCGACCGTCGTCGATCTCTTCGATCAGGTGCAGCGGCGGATCGCTCAGAAAGCCGACCGGCTCGACGTGACCTACGATCCGACCTACGGCTATCCACGGACCATCGCGGTGGATGTGTATCTTCAGGCGGCGGACGACGAGTCGTCGCAGGCCGCGTCGAACCTGCGTCCGCTGCAACGCATCGACTGATTCCGCCCGCCATGGACATCGCACGACGCTTCGTCGAACGCTCGCGCCACTATCTCATCAACGAGTATCCCACGAAGATCCAGCACTGCCTCGACGTGCTTCCCGCCGACGCGCTCTGGCTCCGTGCGAACGAGAGCTCGAACAGCATCGGCAATCTGCTGCTCCATCTCTCGGGCAACGTTCGCCAGTGGATCGTCAGCGGCGTCGGCGGCGCTCCCGATCAGCGCCAGCGCGATGCGGAGTTCTCCGCGACGGAAGGTGCCGGCGCCGCGACGCTGATGGCCGATCTGCGTGAGACCCTCCGTGAGACCGACGCGGTGCTCGCCGCGCTCACCGCGGAATCACTCGGTGAATCGCGCACGATCCAGGGTCGCGACGTGAAAGTGCTCGACGCCGTCTATCATGTCGTCGAGCACTTCTCCACTCACACCGGCCAGATCATCCTGCTCACGAAGAGCGCCGCCGCCGGCCGCATCGCGTTCTATCGAGACGCGGGGGGCTTGGCGGTGCCGGTGTGGGGAACGGAATGACTGCCACGGCCAGTGAGTAGTGACGGGCAACTCGTAGCGAGACGTCGTAGCGGGTAGTGTGAATGCCGGACCCCGCATTCGCGCATTGCCCTCGACGCCATGTCTCCATAGCCGAACGGCCGCACCTGGCACCAGCGTGTGGTACCGAGTACGGCCGTTTCATTTCCTCGTTCAAAGGGCCGGTGTCGTCCGTCTACACTCGATCCGATTTCTTCGATTCTCGCGACCCGCTACCACATCGGTGTACCGCTACTCGCTACCACCACAGGCCGGTGGTAGCTCAGTAGATGTAGACCTTCGTCCCCACTGGCACGTTCTCGTACAACCACTCGATGTCCTCGTCGTGGAGCCGCACGCAGCCGTGCGTGACCGCGGCGCCGATCGAGTTGGTGTACGGCGTACCATGCAGCAGGTAGCCGTCGCCAAGGTCCAGGCGATAGTGACCGAGCTCCCCCTGAATCGAGCGGTGCTTGGTGCCCTGCGGTGGGATGAACACGGTGTTGTCGAAGACGACGTGCTCGTCCAGCACGAGCGGCACGAACGTCTTGGTGCCCGGGCGGATGATGCCGACTTCGTCGCCCTTCGACGTGAGGATCGTGCCGTCCCTCAAGCGAATCGGTTGGCCGCGATACATCGAGCGCAGCTTGAGCCCGTGCTCGTCGGCGATCTCGGCGAAGTGCCACTCGGGCGGCGTCCACACCGGATCCTTCTCCTTGCCGTGCACCACGCGCACGCCTCGCGGCGTCTCGAAGCGCCAGGTGCGTCCGCCGTACGAGAGCGTCGAGTTCATCGCCGTCGCCGCCGGCGCGGTGCGCAGCGTGTCGTCGCGATCGATCACGTAGAGCTGATGCTCGAACAGATCGACGACGATGCGATACCCCGTGGAACGGAGTGCCACATTGCGAGCAGACCGCCACTCGAGACTGTCCTTGCGCGACTTGAACGAGCGTGTCGCACGCGGCATCGGAACGACGCTCGCAGCGGACGAATCCACGGACGTCGGCTCGGTGTCGGGCGCGACGAGATTCGTCGACGCGGTCGCGACGGTGAGCGTGTCGTCGCTCCGTCGGCCGATCTTCCGCAGAAGCGAGACGAACCAGTTGTGCCCCTCCCGCGATGCGGCGGACGTCTGAGTCGAGTCGTTCGTGCTGTCGTGAGTGACCTCGACGCCCTGGGCGGCGGCGAGTGAAGTACCGGTGGCGAGCAGCAGCGAGCTCAGCCAAACAGATCGGTGTATGGGGCGCAGCATAGACTGAAACTACACTGCGGGGGGTATGAAGTTCACGCCCCCCGCAGCAAAGTTTTTCACGAACTGCTAGTAGAAGTTGAGGCCGGCCACGATCGGCCAGTAGTGCGAGTTGCCGTTCGTCGTGTTGATCGCGGTGTATTTCGCTTCGACGAAGAGGTGCGCGGGTCCGACGTTGAACTCCAGGCCCGGACCGACGTCCCAATGGTAGAACAGGCTCTTATCACCCACCGAGGTCGCGGTCAGCGGCGGCGTGATCCCCGGATAGGGGAGGTACGTGTTCTTGCCTGCGGTCACGAGCTGGTTGTCGCTGTTCCGGTACGGCAGGAAGTCGGTGAACTTGTCGATGCCGCCTCCGCCGAGCACGTAGAACACCGGGTTCAGCGATGCTTTGCGCGCGAGCGGAAAGCGCAGCACGAGATCGGCCGATCCGGAGATCAGCTTGGGCTTCGGGCAGCTCGGGCAGTCGGACTCGCGACGGCCGAACATCGCGTAGTCACCGTCCAGGCGAATCCCGACCGGGCTCGCGCCGGGGAACCAGCCGACGTGCGCATGAAAGTCGGGGCCATCTTTCGTGGTGTTCCGCCAGTTGTTCATCGGAACCGCGACGCCAGCGCCGAGCCCGAAGAACACTCCGGGCAGACGCTGCAGCGGCAGCTCCTCCACGCGCGTGACCGTATCCGTGCGCGTCACCGTCAGCGTGTCGGTGCGACGCACAGTCACCGTGTCGGTCCGCGTCACCGTCACCGTGTCCGTTCTCGGCGGCGTTGCGGGTGCGCCTTCCTTCCGAACCGGGATGCGAGTGGTGGAGCGCGCACGACTCGTGTCGACCTGAGCGGACGCTGACGCTGCACCGCCGAGAGAGAGCGCGGCCGTGAGGCCGAGTGCACACAAAATTGAAGTACGAGTGCTCATTTCCTGGTAGTCCTCCATTGCCATCGCCCTGGATCATCATCCCGCGGGCGACATCGCGGGCGCGGCGTGAATCGCCGCGGTGGTGCGACTGGAACGGGGCAGATTGCGTGCCTTGGACGCACGCGGCGCCGCTCATGGACGCACTGCGGGGGACGTGCATGCACGTCCCCCGCAGGGAAATCCGTTGCTGAACGCTACTTCGAGCGGCTGCTTAGAACTTGAGGCCGACGATGATCGGGATGTGCGCCGAGTTCTCGCCCGTCGTGTTGATGCTCGTGTACTTCGCCTCCATGAAGAAGCGGCCGAGCGAGAAGCCACCACCCGCATCCCAGTGATAGAACGCGCTCTTGTCACCCGCCTGCGTCGACGTCAACGTCAGGCCCGGGTAGTTCAGATACGTGTCCTTGCCAGCCGTCACGATGACCGTGTTGCGTGGGCCCGCGCGATACGGGACGAAGTCGGTGAACTTGTCGATGCCGCCGCCGCCGAGGAAATAGATCGTCGGGTTCACCTTGCTCTTGCGATCCAGCGGGATGCGCAGGACCAGGTTCGCCGAGCCGGAGAGCAGCTTCGTGCTCGAGCAGGCCGGGCAGTCCGTCTCACGCGCGCCGAACGACGACCAGTCGCCGTCGATGCGCAGCCCGAGCGGGCTCGTACCGGGGAAGAATCCAAGATGTGCATGCACCGTGGGAGCGATCTTCGCGACGCCGAGCCAGGCCGCCAGAGGAACGTCCATTCCTGCGCCGATACCGAACTCGAAGCTCTTCAACGGCTGAAGCGGCAGTTCTTCCATCCTTGTCACGGTGTCCGTGCGCTGCACGGTTACGGTGTCCGTACGACGCATGATCACCGTATCGGTGCGGGTGATCGTGACCGTGTCGGTTCGCGCTACTGCCGCTGGTTGACCCTGGTCCTTCCGGATCGGGATCCGGGTCTGCGAGCGCGCGCGACCCGTGGTGTCTGTTACTTGAGCCGCAGCCGTCACGGCGCTGCCGAGGGTGAGGGCGGCTGCGAGGCCGAGCGCACACAACGCTGATTTCCGGGTCTTCATCCTTTTTCCTCCGTCGCCTTCGCCCATTTTTCGTCGTCCCGCGGGCGAGGTTGCGGGTGCGGCGAGAATCGCCGCTGCTGCCGGACTCGGGGTCTGGCAGACCGCGTGCCGTGGCCGCGAAAAATCGGAGAAAAAAGGCTCCAAACCGCGATCCGCCCAAGAAACTCCTCACATCAGCGCTCGAGCTCGCTTCTCGGAAACACTTCCCACCCCGCGCCACCGCTGCCAGCGCCTCGCCCGCGGTCCACATCCTGAGGGTCGCATCGGGCGCGGCCACGGCTGCGCGCTGCGCCCGGAATCCCGCCGAACCGGCACCTGTTGTGGCGCTGCTCGTGATATATTCCCCGTATCTTGCAGAACGAGCACGGGCGCGATCCGCGCGCTCGCCGACGCTAGCCATCATTGAAATGCCCGAGAATCGCCTCCAGCGGCTGCACGACGCCGGCCAGTCCATCTGGCTCGACTTCATCGACCGCTCGATCCTTCGGAACGGCGACCTCGCTCGACGCATCCGGGACGACGCCCTCACCGGGATGACGTCCAACCCGACGATCTTCGAGAAGGCGCTCTCCGAGGGGCACGCCTACGACGACCAGCTCGCGGCCGCACCCGTCGGCCGCACCGCCATGGAGCTGTTCGAGCTCGTCGAGACGTCCGACGTCCGCGACGCCTGCGACATCTTCATGCCGGTCTACGAGGGTGCCAACGGCGCCGACGGATTCGTCTCCATCGAGGTGTCGCCCGGCTCGGCGAACGATGCGCACGAGACGGTCGCGGAAGCGCAGCGGCTCTGGGCAATGGTCGACCGGCCGAACGTGATGATCAAGGTGCCCGGCACCGTCGAGGGCGCGATCGCCGTGCGTCAGCTCATCGGCGCCGGCATGAACGTCAACATCACGCTGCTCTTCTCCATCGAGGCGCATCGCGCCGTCATCGATGCCTACATGACTGGGCTCGAGGATCGCGTGAAGGCGGGGAAGCCGGTCGACCGCATCGCGTCGGTCGCGTCGTTCTTCGTCAGCCGGGTGGACACCGAGATCGACAAGCGGCTCGAGGCGCTCGCCGCGAAGGCCTCGGGCGCCGACCGCGACCGCATCCTCGCGCTGCGCGGCAAGGCGGCAATCGCGAACGCGAAGCTCGCGTACAAGCTGTTCCGCGACGAGTTCTCCTCGCCGCGCTGGGCACCGCTCAAGGCGAGAGGGGCGCAACTTCAGCGGCCGCTCTGGGCGAGCACGAGCTCCAAGAACCCCGCCTATCGCGACGTGGTGTACGTCGAGCAGCTCATCGGCCCCGACACGGTGAACACGATGCCTCCCGCCACCATCGACGCGTTCCGCGACCATGGTGTGGTCGCGCGCACCGTCGATGCGAACCTCACCGCCGCCGAACAGACACTCGCCGACCTCGCTGCCGTCGGGATAGATCTGAAGGAAGTCACCGACAAGCTTCTGCTCGACGGACTCGCGAGCTTTCAGAAGAGCTTCGAGTCGCTCATCGCCGGTCTCGAGAAGAAGAGCGCGGCGCTCGGTCGCGAGATGGCGCCGAGCCGCTGAGACAGCCCGGGACTCGGTCGCGGGCGGGGCTGCACCGCCGGCGTCGTGTCCCGCCCCCGCCACTCCCCGATCCAACCCCCGTGCCCTTCCCGCGCACCAAGATCGTCTGCACGCTCGGACCGTCCACCAACACGCGTGAGACGCTGAGCAGTCTGATGGAAGCTGGGCTCAACGTCGCCCGCCTCAACTTCTCCCACGGCACGCACGAGCAGCACGCCAAGACCGTCGCGCTCGTCCGCGCGACCGCCCAGGAGCTCGGCCGCCCGGTCGCCATCCTCGGCGATCTCCAGGGCCCACGCATCCGCATCGGCGATCTCGCCGCGCCACGCACCGTCAAGGATGGCGAGGACATCGTCCTCGTCGCCGGCGAGGATGTCTCTGGCGACGAGTTCCCGACCACGTACGACAACCTCGCCGACGACGTGAAGGTCGGCGACCGCATCCTCGTCGACGATGGGCTCATCGAGCTCGTGACGCTCGAGGTGACGGGCAAGAAGGTGAAGTGCCGCGTGCTCCACGGGGGCCTGATCAAGAGTCACAAGGGGATGAACCTTCCCGGTGTCGCGGTCAGTGCGCCGTCGATCACGGAGAAGGACTGGGCCGACGTCGTCTTCGCGGTGGAGCATCAGCTCGAGTATCTCGCGCTCAGCTTCGTCCGCCGCGCCGCCGACATCGCCGAGCTGCGCACGAAGATCCCGAAGCAGATGCTCGTCGTCGCCAAGATCGAGAAGGATTCCGCGCTCGACAACATCGAGAGCATCATCCACGGCTCGGATGCCGTGATGGTCGCGCGCGGCGATCTTGGAGTCGAGCTGCCCTTCGAGGAGGTGCCGATCGCACAGAAGCGCATCATCACCCTCTCCAACAAGCTCGGTCGGCCGGTCATCACGGCGACGCAGATGCTCGAGTCGATGATCAACAACCCGCGTCCGACGCGCGCCGAAGCGAGCGACGTGGCCAACGCGATCCTCGACGGCACGGACGCGGTCATGCTCTCGGCCGAAACCGCCGCCGGCAAGTATCCGCGACTCGCCGTCGAGGCGATGTCGCGCATCATCCAGGAGATCGAGAAGCATCCGCATCCCTGGCGCAGCGACGAGCGCAGCAATCCGGAGACGGCGCTGCCCACCGAGATGGCGATCGCCGCCGCCGCGACGTCCGCGGTGCGGAGCCTGGGCGCGCCCTGCCTGATCGTGTTCACCAAGAGCGGCTTCTCGGCGCGGATCATCGCGTCGCATCGGCCGGGCGTGCCGATTCTCGTGCTCACGGATCAGGAGCTGACGTACCGCCAGATGGCGCTCGTCTGGGGCGTGATCCCCTGTCTCGTGCCGCACTGCGACACGTACGCCGACATGGTCAAGCTCGGGCTCGAGGCAGTGCGGTCGCGCGGGCTCGCGCGCCAGGGCGACCGCGTCGTCGTCACGGCGGGCGTGCCGTTCGACGTGCCGGGCACCACCAACTTGATGAAGGTCGAGACGGTATGACGTCGCGCGTCGCGGCTGCACGCCGGGCGTGAAGCTCACCTTTCTCGGAACGGGCACGAGCTTCGGCATTCCACAGATCGGATGTGGCTGTGCCGTCTGTCATTCCACGGATCCACGCGACAAGCGCACCCGTGTCGGCGCCGCCGTCGAGACCGACGGCGGCGCGGTGATCCTCATCGACACGCCCACCGAGCTGCGGCTCCAGCTGCTCGCGACCCGCATCTCCCGCGTGGATGCCGTGCTCTTCACGCATCTGCACGCGGACCATACCCACGGCATCGACGACCTGCGCGCGATCACCGCGCGCCGCGACGTACACCTGCCGATGTACGGCTCCGCCGACACGCTCGCGGGGCTCGAGCAGAAGTTCAACTACATCTTCGACGACAACATCCGTCCGCAGCCCGGCACCTCGAAGCCCCAGGGGCGCACGATCCCGCTCGCGCCTGGCGTTCCCGTCCGCATCGCCGACGTCGACGTGGTCGCGGTACCGGTCCCGCACGGTGCGGTCACCATCTACGCGTACCGCATCGGTCCGCTCGCCTACGTGACCGACGCCCAGGCCGTCCCCGAGAGCGCGGTCGAGCTTTTGCGCGGCGCGCGCGTGCTGGTGATCAACGCGCTCTTCCGAACTTCGCATCCGTCGCATCTGAGCCTTCCGGAGGCGATCGCGGCCGCGCGCGCCATCGGCGCGGAGCAGACGTATCTGACGCACCTCACGCACGACAACTTCCACGCCGCGCTCGAGTTCGAGTTGCCGGACGGCATCGCGCCGGCGTACGACGGCCTCTCCATCCCGGTCTAGAGATCTGATGTCCATCCGCCTCGACTACACCAACATGATGGCCCCGCCGATCGACGGCGGCATCACCGACGCGGAGTGGCGCGACGCCGCCACACGCTTCGCCGACGCGCACACCGCGGTGGCGAACGAGTATGCGGGTGGCACGCTCGGCTTCCTCGATCTTCCCGACGATCGCGCGCTGCATCAGCAGACGCTCGACTATGTGAAGGAGGTGCGTCGACACACGGGCGCGATCGGGCTCACCGATGTCGTCGTGCTCGGGATCGGCGGGTCGGCGCTCGGTCCCATCGCGCTGCGCACCGCACTTCGGCCGCCGCAGTGGAATCTGCTCGACGACGCCGCGCGTCAGGGGAATCCACGCCTCCACGTGCTCGACAACGTGGATCCGGCGAACATCTCGGCACTGCTCGCGAGGCTCGACCTGAAGCGCAGCCTGTTCGTCGTGATCTCGAAGTCGGGTGGCACCGCGGAGACGATGGCGCAGTATCTCGTTATCCGCGCACGGCTGAATGCGGCGCTCGGCAGCGAGCAGGCGGCGAAGCAGCTCGTCCTCGTCACCGATCCGCAGAAGGGCGCGCTCCGCACCATCGCGCGCACCGACGGCATCGCCGCGCTCGAGATTCCGTCGAACGTCGGCGGCCGGTTCAGCGTGCTCACGCCGGTCGGCGTGCTGCCGGCCGCGCTCATCGGCATCGACACGGGTGAGTTGCTCGCGGGCGCGGCGGACATGCGGACGCGTTGCGCGTCGAAGGAGCTCTCGCAGAACATCGCCGGCACCTGGGCTGCGCTGCAGTTCCTCGCCGACACCAAGCATGGTCGTCACATCCAGGTGCTGATGCCGTACAGCGACGCGCTGCGCGACATGGCCGATTGGTTCGTGCAGCTCTGGGCCGAGAGCCTCGGCAAGCACCGCACACCCGGTGACGCGGGCGTGGGTCCGACGCCGCTCGGTGCACTCGGCGCCACCGATCAGCACAGCAAGGTCCAGCTGTTCATGGAAGGCCCCGGCGACAAGACCGTCACCTTCATCGGCGTGGAGGAGGGCGGGGCGGACGTGGAGATTCCGAGGCTGCACGCCGACGTTCCGGAGTTGGCGTATCTCGGCGGTCACAAGCTGGGTGAGCTGCTCGACATCGAGCGGCGCGCTACGGCCGGTGCGCTGGCGCGTCGCGGCCGCCCGAACATGACGCTCACGCTCGAGCGCGTGGATCCATTCCACGTCGGCGGACTGCTCATGTTCCTCGAGCTGGCGACCGCGTATGCGGGTCGCCTCTATGGCGTGAACGCGTTCGATCAGCCGGGCGTCGAGCTGGGCAAGCAATTCACCTACGCCATGCTCGGCCGCTCGGATGCCGATGCCGCGCGCAAGGAGTGGGATCTTTTGCCCAAGCCGGATCCGAAGCGGATCATCTGACCGTGCGGGCCGGGCGAGCGGGCTTGCGACCCCTCCCTCGCCCGACGAGCTTCACCTGTATCACCACCGACGATTCCGAAGTCCCTTGCCGCCATCCGGGCGGTTGCACATTTGTGAGGATCATCATGCTCGATCTCGACGCCATCAACGGTCTGTTCGGTGACGCCGTCACCGTCGCCGACGGACGCGTGTCCGTCTCGCGTCCCGATTCGCTCGCCACCGCGCCGATGGACCAGCTCGTGCGCGCCGCCGTCTTCGCCGACGGCGTGGAGCGCGAGTACGCGCGCTGGCTGATCTGGGAGCTCGGCCAGACCGTCGGGGTCCAGCCCGCCTCGATCCACGATCTGTACATGGCGCGCGGCCGCGGCGAGATCGCCGGCTTCACCGTGCCGGCGATCAACCTGCGCGTCGTCACCTACGACGCCGCGCGAGCGATCTTCCGCACCGCGCTCGCGATCGACGCCGGCGCATTCATCCTGGAAATTGCCCGCTCGGAGATCGCGTACACGGGCCAGCGCCCGAACGAGTACGTCTCGGTGATCCTCGCCGCCGCGCTGCGCGAAGGATTCCGCGGCCCCGTATTCATCCAGGGCGACCACTTCCAGATCAACCACAAGAAGTACGCGGTCGATCCGCAGGCCGAGGTCGAGGCGGTGAAGCAGCTCGTGCGCGAGGCGGTCGGCGCCGGCTTCTACAACATCGACATCGACACCTCGACGCTCGTCGACGTGAGCAAGCCGACGCACGCCGAGCAGCAGGTGCTGAACGTCAAGGAAGGGATCAACCTCATGAAGGAGGTTCGCGCCAACGAGCCGCCCGGCGTGACGATCTCCATCGGCGGCGAGATCGGCGAAGTCGGCACCCAGAACTCCACGGTCGAAGAGCTGCGCGCGTACATGGACGGTCTCGTCGCCGCGCTGCCGAAGGGCATGGCGGGCCTCTCGAAGATCAGTGTGCAGAGCGGCACCTCGCATGGCGGCACCGTGCTCGCCGACGGCAAGCTCGCCGAGGTGAAGCTCGATCTCGATACGCTCGAGCTGTTGAGCAAGGTCGCGCGCGACGACTACGGGCTGGCGGGCGCGGTGCAGCACGGCGCGTCGACGCTGCCGGAAGACGCCTTCCACAACTTCCCGAAGCGGGAGACGGCGGAGATCCATCTCGCGACGAACTTCCAGAACATGATGTACGAGCACATCCCGGCCTCGCTGCGTGACGAGATGTACGAGTGGCTGCGCGAGAACGCGAAGGACGAGCGGAAGGCGACCGACACCGACGAGCAGTTCTTCTACAAGTCGCGCAAGAAGGCGATCGGTCCGTTCAAGCAGAAGTTGTGGGACATGCCTGCCGAGTCGAAGCAGGCGATCGCCGCGCTGTACGACCGGAAGTTCCGCTTCCTGTTCGACCAGCTCGCCATTGCCGGCACGCGCGAGATCGTTGCGAAGTACGTGAAGCCGCCGGTGCTGCACCGTCCGATGCCGGCCGACGCGACCCCCGTGCACGCGGCGGCGCCGGACGACGCGGATCTGTCGGACTAGATGACGGAGAGCGTCGCGGCGGCCGACGCGGGCGTTCTCTGGTTGGCGGCGCTCCAGCGCGCACTCGGCCGCGCGTCGCACGACGTGAAGGACGCGCTGAACGGCGTCTCCGTGAATCTCGAGGTGGTACGGTCGCGGGCGGCGCGCCCCGATGCGCCTGCCTCGGCGGTCGCGTCGTTCGCCGAGGCCGCCACCCAGCAGCTGGAGCGGTTGAGTAGCTTGTTGGATGCCGTGCTCGCGCTGGGCCGCGCCGAACGAGAGCCGGCCGACGTGGGTATCACGCTCCGGAAGATCGCTGCGCTCTGTGGCGCCTCGAGCGCGGCGGCGGATTCAGGGGTGACGGTGCGCGACGACTTGGATGGTGACGCGCGCACGCGGATTCACGGAGACGTCCTCCGGCTGGCGCTCGCGGCACCGCTGCTCGACGCGGTGATTGGACAGAAGGGAGGACCGCGCGCCGCGGACGTCGCGTGCGATCTCACGGGTGAACCGGACGCGCTCGTCGTCCGGATGTACGCGGACAGGCCGATCCGGATGCCGGCCGACGTGGCGGAGACGCTGCGCGCCGCCGGCGTCCGATGGACGGAAGCATCGCACGATCTTTCACTGGTCTTCCCCCGCGCATGACGGTCGTGCGCGCGAGTCGACCAACCTGCGAGACACGATGAAGCACCCAAAGATTCTCATCGCGGACGACGAAGCCGCGATCACCACCGGTCTCAGCGCGATCCTCGAAGATGCCGGTTACGACGTCGAGGTCGTTGGCGACGGTCAGAAGGCGCTCGACAAGCTGACGGCCGAGCGCTACGGCGTCGTTCTCGCCGATCTCAAGATGCCCAAGCTCGACGGCCTCACGCTGCTGCGTGATCTACAGCAGCGCGAGATCCCGACCGAGTGCATCATCATCACCGGACAGGCCACGGTGGACTCGGCCGTCCAGGCGATGCAGCAGGGTGCGTACGACTACATCGAGAAGCCGCTCAACGCCGAGAAGCTCAACCGCCTCAAGGCGCTGATCCCGAAGGCGCTCGACAAGTATCAGGTGCAGCAGAAGAACCGCGAGCTGGCGTCCAAGCTCGAAGGGCTCACCCACTATGGTGAGCTCACCGGGCAGAGCGAATCCATGCGCTCGGTCTATCAGGTCATCGAGGCGGTCGCACCGTCTACCGCGAGCGTGCTGATCCTCGGCGAGAGCGGCACCGGCAAGGAGCTCGTCGCGCGCGCGCTGCACACGAAGAGCGACCGCGCCAAGGGCCCATTCTTCGCCCTCAACTGCGCGGCGCTGCCGAAGGAGATCCTCGAGAACGAGCTGTTCGGCCACGAGAAGGGCGCGTTCACCGGCTCGACCAACGAGAAGGCGGGCGCGTTCGAGATGTCGAGCGGCGGAACGATCTTCCTCGACGAGATGGCCGAGATGCCCGTCGACATCCAGGTGAAGCTCCTTCGCGCGCTCGAGACGCGGCAGATCCGCCGTCTCGGTGGCAAGAAGGAGATCAACGTCGACATCCGCATCGTCGCCGCGACGAACAAGAACCTTCAGAAGGCGATCGTGGACGGCGAGCTGCGCGAGGATCTCTACTACCGCATCGCGGTCGTGGAGATCGACCTGCCGCCTCTTCGCGAGCGCGCCGACGACATCCAGCTCCTCGCGAACGAGTTCCTCGGCCGCTTCTCGCAGCAGAACGGGAAGACGATCACGGGGTTCGACGACGCGGCCTGGGAGTGGATCATGAGCTATCACTGGCCCGGCAACGTGCGAGAGTTGAAGAACGCCGTGGAACGCGCGGTGATCATGAGCCGCAGCTCGACGATCGGCCCGGACGACATCATCCCGCGCCACCTTCGTGGAGGCGGTGAGATGCCGGCCGCGCTGACCATTCCCGTCGGCGCGACGGCGGCCGAAGCACGGCGTCAGCTCGTGTTGCGGACCTTCGCGTCGACGTCGGGTGACGCGACGCGCACGGCGAAGGTGCTCGGGCTGTCGGTCGAGGACGTGCACGCCGAGCTGTCCGCGCTGTTGAACGGCGCAGGGGATGCATCGTCGGCGACGGCGACGGCATCCGAGTCGGCCGCTGCTCGCGCGGCGCGGCGGCCGGAGCCGGCGGCGGCGCCAGCCCGCGCGACCGCGAAGAAGCCGGCGGCCAAGAAAGGACGCTGAACCCGGACCTCCAGGAGCGAGCATGCGGCATCACGATCAGGATGAAGAACCGTACATCGTCATCGAGAAGCGCAGTGGAGGAGTGGGCGAGTTCCTACTCGGCGCGCTGATCGGGGCGGGGGTCGCGCTGCTGTTCGCGCCCAGGTCCGGCGTCGAGACGCGGAACGAGATCAAGCGTGGCGCGCGGAAGGCCCAGGACCGAGTGCGCGACGTGGCCGATGGCGTGAAGGGCCAGGTCGTGGACACCTTCGAGGGCGCGCGCGCGAGAGTGGAAGAGCAGCTCGAGACCGCGCGCTCCACGATCGCCGCGAAGCGCGATCAGGTGACCCGCGCGATGGAGGCCGGGCGGGACGCGGCGCAGCAGGCGCGCACCGATCTCGAGCGACGGTTGGCCGAGACCAAGGCGGCGTACAACGCGGGAGCGGACGTGGCACGCACCGGACGCCCGGCTGCGCCGGTCACCTCGAATGGAGACGAGGACGCCGACGCCTGAGCCGCTGGTCGAGGCCAGCGCCAAGCGATTCATACCGCCTCCCGCGCCCACCCGCTCGCTGTTCTCTCGCGCGCGGTGGGCGCTACGCGACTACGCGAAGCGCGTGTGGGACAACTCCGGTGAGGACAACGTGCTGTTTCTCGCGGGCGGGATCGCGTTCAACATCCTCCTCGCCGCGGTGCCGTTCGTCCTGCTGCTGGTGTGGGGCATCGCGCAGATCCTGCACAACCGGATGGAGGCGAACCGGCTCGTGGTGCAATACCTCGATCGGGTGCTTCCTTCGCACGTGGAGAGTCCCGACGCCCCGACGCACAAGATCATCGAGGACATTCTCACCGCGCACGCGCAGCTCGGCATCTTCAGCGCGCTCGGTTTCGTGTGGTTCTCCACGCGACTCTTCGGGTCGCTGCGCACGGTGCTCGCCAGCGTGTTCGACATCGAGCAGGAACGGGGCATCATCCAGGGGAAGATCTTCGACATCAAGATCACGATCCTGTCGACGATCCTCATCACCGCGAACACCCTCATCAGCACCTACGTGCTGATCGCCACCAAGACGAGCCGCGATGTGCTCGTCGGTCTCGGCATTCGCCAGGACGTGATGGGCCAGGCGAGCGCGTGGGGCACCCATCTCGTCGGTACGGCGCTGCTCGGCGTGATGTTCTTCGCGCTGTACAAGTTCCTCCCGATTCGCCGGGTGCGCACCAAGACCGCGTGGGTCGCGGCGCTGTTCACGTCCGTCATGTTCGAGCTCGCGAAGGTGGTGTTCAACCTCTACGTCAGCTCCTTCAATCCGGGCTCGCTCTATACCGGCGCCGCGGCGGCGGTCGTCGTCGTCGTGATCTGGGTCTACTACGCCGCGCTGATCTTCATCCTCGGCGGCGAGGTCGGGCAGGTGTACGAGCTCAGGCGGACGCGAAAAAGACAGCGCGAGGTCTTCCTCGACTGACGAGCAGAGCCTTTGGCTCAAAGGTTGCTTCAGTTCGCCGGGGAACGCGCCAACTAGGGAGGCCACCCATGCGCAATACGCTGCTCGGCGTCGCACTACTCGTGCTGCCGCTGGCCGCCTGCAAGAAGACAGGCGACAACGAGTACCAGGTGAAGACGCCTGAAGTGAACGTCTCGACGGACTCGCACACCGTGCGCACGCCGAGCGTGGACGTCGGCACCAAGAAGGACACGATCAGCACGCCGGTCGTGGGGACGAAGAAGGACACGATCATCGTGGACAAGCCCGTCATCGGCACGAAGAAGACGGAAGTGACGACGCCAACGGTGAAGGTCACGAAGCCGTGAGGCGTGGCGCGCTTCGCGCGCCGCGTCGTTCGTCGGTGAACGGTTAGACAGTCAGACGGCCGGCCCCGGGAAGGAGGAGTTTCTCGGGGCCGGCCGTCTAACCGTATACCGACAATCCGCTAACGTTCGTCCATGCAGAGCTCCCTCTCGCCAATCGACCTCCGCTCCGACACCGTCACCCGTCCCACGCTGGCGATGCGGCGAGCGATGGCCGAGGCGGAGGTCGGCGACGACGTGCTCGACGGAGATCCCACGGTGGGTCGTCTCCAAGCGCGAGTGGCCGAGATGCTCGGGAAGGAGCGCGGGCTGTTCTTCCCCAGCGGCACGATGGCCAATCAGGCGGCGGTCTGGGTGCACACCACTCCCGGAACCGAAGTGCTGCTCGACGCCAACGCGCACATCATCCACTGGGAGATGGCTGGTGCCGCGGCGCTGAGCGGAGTGCAGGTTCGTCCGGTTCCGCCGGGCGCAGGCCGGCTCGTCGCTTCGGCCGACGACATCGAGCGCACCTTGCGTCCCGCGTCCATCCACGCGCCGACCGCTACGCTCATCTGCGCGGAGAACACCCACAACGGCGCCGGCGGCAAGGTCACGCCGCTCGACGAGCTCCTCGCGATCCGGAATGTCGCCGACGCGAACGGGCTGCCGATGCACCTGGACGGTGCGCGTCTGTGGAACGCGAGCGCGGCGACCGGTACCTCGCTGGCCGACTTCGGCCGCTGCGCGCACACCGTGATGCTGAGCTTCTCCAAGGGACTCGGCTGCCCGGTCGGTGCCATCCTGGTTGGCGATGAGCCCACCATCAGGCGCGCCCACGTGGTGCGAAAGCGCCTGGGCGGAGGGATGCGACAGAGCGGCATCCTCGCCGCCGCGGCGCTGCATGCGCTCGACGCGCATCTCGGCCGACTCGGCGACGATCACTCGAACGCTCGTTCGTTCGCCGGCCTGGTGCAGGGGGCGGCAGGGGCGCGCGTCGTGGAGCCCGACACGAACATCGTGATGGTGGATCTCCCCGAGGGTGTGACGAGCACCGCGGTGGTCGCCGCTGCGCGCGATGAGGGGGTCCTCCTCACGCCCTGGCATGCCACGCGTGTCCGTGCGGTGACGCATCTCGATGTGGACGCGGAGTCCGTCGCGATGGCCGGACGCTCGGTGCGCGGAATCATCGAGCGGCTCGCGCGCGCATAGGGGCGGGCGCTTCACGCCGGCGCGGAGAACAGTTATCTTCCGGGTGTCCCAGGTCCCGGAGGGCGACAGCCTTCTAACTCCGTCAGGACCCCGAAGGTAGCAGCGGCATGAGGTGTCTGACGTCGCTTCGTCAGGCCTGGGACACTCGGCGCGGGAGCGGCCATCCTAACGGATGGCGCTCCCGCGCTTTTTTTGGGTGAGTCGGTGAGTTGGATCGCGAGTTAGTTGGTCGGTTGATTGGTGCGTCGAACGGCCGAGCTACGGACCGCCCTGGAGGTCCCGCTGAGGACCTCCACGCCGGGGCGTGACCAGGGCCGTCGGGTCGCCAGCTCACCGACCCGCGATCCAACTATCCAACCAACCAACTCACTATCTTCAGGCCATGTCCCTCGCCCTCGCCAGAAAATATCGTCCCAAGACGTTCGCCGACGTCGCCGTGCAGTCGCACGTCGCGGCCACGCTGAAGGGGGCGATCGCGCGCGGGCGGGTGGCGAACGGCTATCTGCTCTGCGGGCCGCGCGGAGTGGGGAAGACGACGCTCGCGCGCGTGCTCGCGATGGCGCTCAACTGCGAGCGGCGAGGCGATGCGGCGCTCGACGGCGAGCCGTGCGGCGAATGCTCGAGCTGCCTGCGGATCTGGAGCGGCGCATCCTCCCTCGACGTCGTCGAGATCGACGCGGCCTCCAATCGCGGCGTCGACGACGCTCGCGAGCTGCGCGAGCGCGCCATGTACGCACCGTCCGGTGACGACCGCTACAAGGTCTACATCATCGACGAGGCGCACATGCTCACGCGCGAAGCCTGGAACGCGCTGCTCAAGGTGCTCGAGGAGCCGCCGCCGCGCGTCGTGTTCGTCTTCGCCACCACTGAGCCGCAGAAGATCGCGCAGCTCGCCGCTCCCGTGCTGAGCCGGCTCCAGCGGTTCGACTTCAAGCGCATCGGGCCAGCCGACATCCGCGTGCGGTTGGAGCGCGTGCTTCGCGAGGAGGGAGTCGCCTCCGAGCCCGACGCGCTCGCGATGATCGCGCGCGCCGCCGATGGCTCCATGCGCGATGCGCTGTCGCTCACCGATCAGGTCCTGTCGATGGGCGACGGCGAGGTGGTGCCCGACCGCGTGCGCGAGGCGCTCGGTCTCGTCGACGAGGACGAGTTCCTCGCCCTGCTCGATCTGATCTCCGAGCGCCGCGCCGGCGACGTGTTCTCCTTCGTCGCACGGCTCGCCGATGCGGGGGTGGACTTCGGGCAATTTCTCACGGGCTTCGCCGATATGCTGCGCGGGCTGCTCGCCGTCTCGCTCGGCGGCACGCCGCCCGAGGTCAGCGAGCGCGCGCGCGACGCGCTCGTCGAGCGCAAGTCGGCGTTCGCGCCCGGCGACGTGCTGCGCATGCTCACCGCCGTGAGCGAGCTCGAGTCGCGGTTCCGGAAGAGCGGCCAGCAGCAGTTGCTGCTCGAGGCGCTGCTCGTTCGGTTCGCGCTACTCGACCGCACCGTGAGCCTGGAGGCGATGCTGCGCGGGCTCGGCGGCGCGAAGGATGGTGGTGGCGAGACCGGCGAACCCGCGTCAGTGCGCCGCGCCGAACCGGCTGCAGGTGCCTCCGCGCATGCTGCTCCGGCGTCGCCCGCGCCTCGCCGCGCGGCCGAGCCCGCGCCGTCGCGGGCGGCCGCGCCTCCGGCCGTTCCGCCCGTCGCCGCCGCCGTTGGGTCTCCGACGCAAAGATCACGGGCAGCAGCGCCGCAGACTGATTCCGCGCCGCCAGATCTGCATCATGTCGCCGAGCGCTGGGACGACCTCATCGCGCGCGTACGCTCGTCGGGCAAGAGCGTCGCGGCAACCGCGCTGGAGAGCGCGTCGGCCGCGAGTGTGAACGCGCGTGGCGAGCTGACGATCGCGTTGGACGAGTCGAATCCGATCTTCGAGCAGGCGCTGGAGACGACGAAGGCCGACATCACGGCGGTGCTGCGCGAATGGTTCCCGTCCGTGCAGCGCGTGATCGTGCGCGCGGCGGAAGGCGGCGGGCCGCCGCCGCCGCGACTCACCGACGAGATGGTGCGCGCCGAGCGGCTGTCGTCGCTGCGCCGGAAGGACCCCGTGCTCGACGCGGCGATCGACGCGCTCGATCTCGATCTCGCCGACTGAGCGCACGCGCGGTACGGTCTCCGCACCTCCGCCGACGTCGCTTGCCTCACCGCCGTGACGCCGCATAGCTTACCCCTCTTCGATCGGTTGCGACCTGATGGCTGACTTCATGAAGATCCTGCAGCAAGCGCAGGAGATGCAGGGCAAGTTTCAGAAGGTCCAGGAGGACCTCCAACAGCAGACCGTGCGGGCCTCGTCGGGCGGCGGCATGGTCACGGTCGAGGCGAATGGTCAGGGGACCGTCCGCTCGATCAAGATCGATCCGAGCGTCGTGAACGCATCGGACGTCGAGATGCTCGAGGACCTGCTGCTCGTGGCCGTCACCGAAGCGCAGAAGAAGGCGCAGGAGATCCAGCAGCAGGAGATGGGGAAGCTCACGGGCGGGCTTCCGTTCAAGCTTCCCTTCTAGCCCGGCGGCCGCGCGTGTCGGCGATCGACGACCTGACCAGTGAGCTCGCACGGCTCCCCGGGATCGGGCGGAAGACGGCGCTCAGGCTCACCTATCACTTGCTGAAGCAGCCACCGGAGCAGAGCCGGCGGTTGGCGGATGCGCTCCAGACCCTGTCGGACAAGGTTCGGCCCTGCTCGCGCTGCTTCAACCTCACCGAGGAGGAGCTGTGCCAGATCTGCCGCGATCCGCGTCGTGACGGCGCGCTGATCTGTGTGGTCGAGGACGCGGCGGACATCGGCGCGATCGAGCGTGCCGGGGAGTATCGCGGCGAGTACCATGTGCTGGGAGGCCGGCTGTCGCCGCTCGACGGCGTCACGCCGGACGACCTCACCATCCCGCAGCTCCTCGAGCGGGTGCGTGGCGGCGGGGTCCGGGAGGTGATCCTCGCGACCAATCCCAGCCTGGAAGGGGAGGCCACCGCACTGTACGTACAGCGCCAGCTGGCGGCCTTCGGTCTGACGGTGACGCGCATCGCGCGGGGGCTGCCGGTGGGGGGAGACCTGGAGTATGCGGACGGGGTGACAATCGCCCAGGCCCTGTCGGCCCGGAGGTCGATGTGAGCTCGGTACGGCATGCGCGGTACGCGGCGGCCGGATTCGTTGGTGGCCTCGCGGTAGGGCTCGTCGTCTGGTCAACACAGGTGCAGCGCAGCCGGCGGGAGCTGTTCAGCCGGTCTCCCGTCCGGCGGTTCGCCGCCCTGGGCTTCCTTGCGGGGCGGCCCGGGTTGGAGACGGCGCGGCTCCTGGCCGATTATGTCAATTGGGAGACCCGTCCCGCCCTTCGCCGTCGCGGCCAGCTCCTGCTGCGCCGCATGAAAGCTTACCTCGACTAGGCCCGAATCCTCATGCCCGTCGGTGCTGCGAGCTGGTCGTTCACCGAAGACGACTTTGCCGCGATCACGCACTCACTCCAGCGTTTCCTCCACGAGAGCAACGCGCGGTGTGCCCTTCTCGTCGACCGCAGCGGGCAGCTCGTGGCGACCGTCGGTGAACAGCCCAAGTTCGACCCGACGGCGTTCGCCACGCTCACCGCCGCGGACTTCAGCGCGAACGATCAGCTGGCCAAGCTGATTGGTGAGAGTGACTTCAACTCGCTGTTCCATCAGGGCGAGAAGGAGTCGATGTATCTGGCCGACGTGGCGCGTCGGGTCATCCTGGTCGTGCTCTTCGACAACCGCACGACCCTCGGTCTGGTTCGACTCAAGATGAAGGAGACGGTGCACGAGCTCACGAAGCTGTTCGAGCAGGTCTTCGCTCGCCCCACGCAAGCCGAGGGCGGTGCGCCCGGTCTGCTCGCTGGCGCGGACGACGAGATCGACAAGCTGTTCCAGTAAGGAGAGACAGCCATGTCGATGATCAACTACGCGTCGCGCGAGATCAACTGTAAGATCGTGTACTACGGGTCCGGTCTCGGAGGAAAGACGACCAACCTCGAGCACATCTACGGCAAGGTCCAGCCCGACACCCGCGGCAAGCTCATCTCGCTCGCCACCGAGACCGAGCGCACCCTCTTCTTCGACTTCCTTCCGGTGGATCTCGGCACGATCCGCGGCTTCAAGACGCGCTTCCACCTCTACACGGTCCCGGGCCAGGTGTACTACAACGCCAGCCGGAAGCTCATCCTCAAGGGCGTCGACGGCATCGTGTTCGTCGCCGACTCGCAGGTGGAGCGCATGGAAGCGAATCAGGAAGCGATGCAGAACCTGTACGACAACATGGCCGAGTACGGGTACGACCTCACGAAGATGCCGTTCGTGATCCAGTACAACAAACGTGACCTGCCGAACGCTGCCCCGGTCCGCGAACTGCAGGCTGCGCTCAACCCGGGATGGGAGCTCACCGAGCCTTCCAGGCAGCGTGTCACGCCCGATGCGTATCATGCAGGGGAGAATCTCGTCGAGCAGCTTCCGACGGGAGAGTGGATCGAGCGCGCCACGTACTTCGAGGCCGTCGCCGTGACGGGCGACGGAGTGTTCGAGACGCTGCGCGCCGTCAGCAAGCTCGTGCTCAAGTCGCTCGCCTGAACCGTCGCCGCACCACGTGAACCTTCCGAACGCGGTCACTGCTGGTCGCATCGCCGTCACGCCGCTCATCGCGTGGCTACCTCTCGCGCCCTCCTCGGCGCTGCGGCTCACGGCGTTCGTGCTGTTCATCCTCGCGGCGGTCACCGACTACGTCGACGGCCAGCTCGCGCGGTCGCGCAAGCAGGAAACCGACCTCGGACGACTGCTGGATCCGCTCGCCGACAAGCTGCTGCTCGTGGGCACCTTCGTGCCCATGTACCTGCTCATGCGCCCGTCGTCCCACGGCGACGAGAGCCTCGTGTCGCGCGTGCTCTCCAATACGCTGCCATTTCACACGCCGCTCGGCGACGTCCCCCTCACCTGGTGGATCCTGGCGATCGTGCTCGGCCGCGAGGCGTTCATGACGATCTTCCGCCAGGCCGCGGCGCGACGCGGCGTGGTCATCGCGGCGATCGGACCGGCCAAGTGGAAGACGACGTTCCAGTGGATCTGGGTGGGGTCGGCCTACTTCTGGTTCTTCGCCGCGACGCTCGCGGTGGCGCGCGGCTGGAGTGATTCGTCCGCGTGGGCACTGTTCGCGAACTTCAATGGCCTCGTCGGCGTCATCGCCATGATCGGCGCCGTCGCACTCACGCTGTACTCGCTCGCGCTGTACCTGCGCAGCTACGGCCGCGTCTTCACCGGCGCGCCCGTTCGCGGCCGGAGCTGACGCGCGGCGAGCAGCCCGCTCACTCCCGTCATGCACATCGAAGTCGTCACCATCGGTGACGAGCTCCTCCTCGGCTACACGATCGACACCAACGCCGCGCACCTCGCACGCACGCTGGCCGCGGAGGGGGTGGAGATCTCTCGCCGCACGACCGTGGGCGACGCCGCCGACGAGATCGCGAGCGCAGTCCGTGAGGCGCTCGACCGCGCCGGCGCCGTGATCACCACCGGCGGCCTCGGCCCGACGAGCGACGACCTCACCAAGCCGGCGATCGCCGCACTGTTCGGACGCGGCATGCTGTTGGACGAGGCGCATCTGGCGTGGATGGAGGAGCGCTTTCGCACGCTGTTCCAGCGCCCGATGCCCGCCGCGAATCGACAGCAGGCGATGCTGCCCGAGGGAGCGCGCAAGCTCCAGAACAATCATGGCTCCGCACCGGGCATCTGGCTCGAGGATGAGCGGGGTCGTTGGGTCGCGATGCTGCCCGGCGTGCCGCGCGAGATGCGCGGGATGCTCGCCGACACGCTGCTTCCGCTGATCCGCGAGCGACTGGGCGATGCGCGTCGCGTGGTGCGCTCGCGCACGCTGCGCACGACGGGGTTGGGCGAGTCGTTCATCGCCGATCGCGTCGGCACCCTCGACGGCGGCGTGGGCGACGTCGGACTCGCCTATCTGCCGAACGCGGAAGGGACGGACTTGCGCCTGACGGTGCGCAACGCGGCACCGGACGACGCGGACCGTCGATTGGCGGAGGGAGCGGACCGGCTGCGCTCGATCGTGGGGGAGGCGGTGTATGGTGAGGACGGCGCCGACCTGGCAGCGGCGGTGCTGGACCTGTGCCGCTCGCGTGAGCTCACGATCGCCGTGGCGGAGAGCTGCACGGGTGGGCTGCTCGGCGCGCGGCTCACGGCGATCCCCGGCAGCAGCGACGTCGTGCTCGGCGGAGTGATCGCGTACTCGAATGCGATCAAGACGTCGATGCTCGGCGTCGATGCGGCGTTGCTCGCGGCGCACGGCGCCGTGAGCGAACCAGTGGTACGGGCGATGGCATCGGGGGCTCGAGCGCGAACGGGTGCGCGCATCGGGATGGCGATCACCGGCATCGCGGGCCCGGGCGGCGGCACGGAGGAGAAGCCCGTGGGGACAGTGTGGATCGCGACCGACATCGACGGCGTGACCGAGTCGCGACGAACCCGATTGATCGGCGACAGGGCGGAGGTGCGGCAGCGCGCGGCGCAGGCGACGCTGGAGATGGTGCGGAAGCGAGTGCTGGTCGGGACGGCCTCGGAACAGGGCAAGGAGGAATCAAAACGATGAAGCGAGGCGTACGACAGACGTCGTGATCATCGTGCTGGCCATCGGATTGCGCTTTTTCGCCCGTTGCCCCTCTCCCCCCGCACCGGCGACATTACTGTCCTACCAGGGAATCGAAGCACATGTCAGACGCTGATCAGTTTCCACCCGAAAGCGGCTCGGCCAGTGACGGCGCCGTGATGGACGACGCGAGCGCGCTGGACGCGCCCGAGTCTGGCGACGCGCAACCGGCGCTCGACGAGCAACGCGACAAGTACCTCCGGCTCGCAGCCGAGTACGACAACTTCCGCAAGCGCACCGCGCGCGAGCGCCAGGAAGCGCACCTGCGCGGCCAGGCCGACATGCTCAAGGGCATGATCGACGCGCTCGACGACCTCGGCCGCTTCGCCCATGTCGATCCCGCGACGACCGACGCGAAGACCGTCGTCGAAGGAGTCGAGATGGTGGAGAAGAAGCTGCTGAAGACGTTGTCCGGCCACGGGCTGGAGATCATCAACCCGATCGGTCATCAGTTCGATCCGGCGCTGCACGAGGCTGTGATGACGGAGCCCGCCGCATCGAAAGACGAGGATCACGTCGTCGCGCGCGTCTTCCAGGTGGGATACCGGTTCAACGGGCAGTTGCTGCGTCCCGCGCGAGTCGTGGTGAAGCAGTGGAACGGTTGACCTCGTAAGGGCGAACATGGCCCAGCAAGACTACTACGCGGTCCTCGGCGTTCCCGCCTCTGCCACGCAGGACGAGATCAAGAAGCAGTACCGGAAGCTCGCGGCGAAGCACCATCCGGACAAGAATCCCAACGACCCCAAGGCCGCCGACACGTTCAAGGCGATCTCGGAGGCGTATCAGACGCTGGGCGACGCCGAAAAGCGCAAGCAGTACGACCAGATGCGCCAGCTCGGCGCGTTCGGCGACTTCGGTGGCTCGCCGCGCGGCGCAGGGACTCGCGGATCGGGCGGCGCGCCTCCTCCCGGCAACATCCGCTTCGACGATTTCGACATCGGCGGCCTGGGCGGCCTTGGCGACATCTTCAGCTCGATGTTCGGGGCCGGCGGCCCACGTGCCGGCGGCGCCGGCGGGCGCCCGCGTGGTCCACAGCGCGGCCAGGACGTCGAGGCGTCGTTGGAGATTCCGTTCCGCACGGCAGCACTGGGCGGCAAGGTGCCGGTGGAGCTCGACATCAACGAGGAGTGCCCCACCTGCCACGGCAGTGGTGCGGCCCCCGGCGCGAAGCTGGTGACCTGCGAGGAATGCAAGGGCCGCGGGACGATCAGCTTCGGCCAGGGGGGCTTCGCGGTGAACCGTCCGTGCCCCGTGTGCCTGGGCCGCGGCCAGGTCCCGACGGAACGCTGCCCGACGTGTGCCGGCAGCGGCGAGGTGCGCACGCGGAAGAAGGTGATGATCACGGTGCCGGTCGGCGTCGACACGGGCACGAAGATCCGGCTGAAAGGGCAGGGCGGCCGCGGCTCGAGCAACGGCCCCCCGGGCGATCTGCTGATCACCTTCACCGTCCAGCCCGACCGCTTCTACAAGCGCGAGGGACTCGACCTCATCGCACCCGTCCCGATCAACATCGCCCAGGCGACGCTCGGTTCGCGGGTGAGCGTGAAGACGCTGGACGGAACGAAGGTGGCGATCAAGATCCCGCCCGGAACGACATCGGGAAAGCGGTTCCGAGTGCGCGGCCAGGGGATCGAGAAGGACGCGACGAAGGGCGATCTGATCGTGCAGGTAGAGGTGTCGGTGCCGGAGAAGCTGACGCCCGAGCAAGAGGAGGCGATGCGGGCGTTTGCCGAGGCGGGGGGGATGAAGTACTAGGATCCGCGCGACGGCTGAGCGGGCTCGTAGCGCGCTAGGGCGAGAGTGCGAGAACCAGGGGATAGCGTGCTGTACTCGGTACCTGGTACCGGGTACTCGTACCGTGTACGACGTATTCGGCGCGCTCGCGTTACGCCGGTAGCTTGACGATGAGCGAGCGCAGCATCCGTCGAACCGATCGCACGCGCGAAAGCAGTTCGTCGCACGCCGCGGCGTCGATCCCACCGATGTCTCGCCAAACTTCGAGATGATGTTCAGTCTCCGCAGCTGATCCAGCCGCGATGTCGAGATAGCGGATTGTCTCAGCGCGCGTGTTCTTTCCGCACCCTTCCGCGATGTTGGTTGCGATCGCCAGGGTTGATCGACGCAATTGAGACGTGACGAGTGTCTCGGTTCGCGGTCGTGCCGCGCAGAGCTGATAGATCTCCACTCCGAGCTCTCGGGCGAGCTTCCAGACGAGTAGTCTTCGAAAATCGTGCACCCAGCAAAGCTGGCGTGTAACGACTCGTGTCCATCATCTATTGCGCGCGATCGTCATCCGTCGCGCCGAATAGGTCGTACAAGGTACGAGTATCCGGTACCAGGTACCGAGTACAGCACGCTATCCCTTGGTTCTCGCAGCTCGCCTTCTCGCGCTACGAGCCCGCCTGCGCACGAGCGGACGAGCCGCCTAGGCCGCCACGACGCTCAACGCCCGCCGACCGCGCTCGATCACTCCACCGCCGAGCACTCGAGATCCGTCATACAGCACCACCGACTGCCCCGGGCTGATCGCGCTCACTGGCTCTTCGAGCGCGACCTCGATCTCGTCTGCCTCGACGCGGACGATGACGCCCGCTGCCGGCCGCGCCCGATGCCGGATCTGCAGCGCGACCTCGTCGCCCACCGCCGGTGGCGGCGACACGAGCCAGTTCACCTCGCGCGCCACCACGCCGCGCCCGAGCAGCTCGTCGCGCGGGCCGATCACCACCGCGCGCGTCGACGGCTCGATTGCCACGACGAACATCGGCTCGGCGAATCCGCCGGGCAGTCCGCGGCGCTGGCCCACGGTGAATCGCGCGAAACCGTCGTGCTCGCCGACCACCGTTCCGTCGCGCCGCACGAACGGGCCACGAGACAGCGACGGTGCATCGGCGCCTAGCTGGCGCGCGATGATTCGTGTGTGGTCCCCATCCGGAACGAAGCAGATGTCCTGACTCTCGCGCTTCTCGGCGATCAGCTCCAGACCCAGCGCGTGCGCGACGGCGCGCGTCTCCATCTTCGTCTGCGCGCCCACCGGAAGGAGCATTCGCGAGAGCACCTGGTGGTCGATGCCCCACAGGAAATACGACTGGTCCTTCGCCGGATCGAGGCCGCGGTGCAGTGCGCCGTCGATCATCTGGGCGTAGTGCCCCGTCGCGATCCAGCGCGCGTCGATCTTGTCCGCCGTGCGCACGAGATCGCGGAACTTCGTGAACGTGTTGCATCGCACGCATGGAATCGGCGTGCGGCCGCGCGCGTACTCGGCCACGAAGTCCTGCACGACGTCGCGACCGAACGCGCTCTCGAGGTTGAGCACGTAGTGCGGCACGCCGAGCTGCTCGCAGATGCGGCGCGCGTCGTTCACGCTGTCGAGCGAGCAGCATGGACGGTCGGGAACGTCCTCCCCGTGACAGAACAGCTTCATCGTCGCGCCCACGACATCGAAGCCCTGCTGGACCAACAGTGCCGCGGCGACGGACGAATCCACGCCGCCACTCATCGCCACCAGCACGCGCTCGCGCGTCACGGCCTCACTCCCTCGAGCTCACGCCGTCGCGAGGCGGCGCGCCTTCTCGGCGAGGGTCGCGAACACCTCGGCGGCGCGGTCCACGCTCGCATCGTCGTTGAGGGAGCCGAAGCTCATGCGAAGCGCCGCGCCGGCGACCTCCGAGCCGACGCCGATCGACTCGAGCACGTGCGATGGGTTGACGCTCCCGCTCTGGCAGGCGGAGCCCGCCGAGCATGCGATGCCGCGCAGATCGAGCGCGATGAGCATCGACTCGCTCTCCGTTCCTGGCACCGACACGTTCGTGATGTGCGGCGCGCGCGGCGCGCCGCGAGCGTGGATGATCGCGTCGGGGACGCGCGCCAGCAGCGCTGCCTCGAAGCGATCGCGCAGCCGTGCCAACCGGCTCCACTCCTCCGCTCTCTCGGCGACCGCGAGCTCGGCGGCGACCGCGAGACCAACGGCCATCGCGACATTCTCCGTGCCCGGCCGGCGTCCGCGGTCCTGCGAGCCGCCGAACATCAACGCCTCCATCGGAGTGCCGCGGCGGAGGTAGAGCGCGCCGATTCCCTTGGGCGCGCCGATCTTGTGTCCGGAGATCGAGAGCAGATCGAACGGCGTCTTGCGCGCGTCCACCTCCACTTTGCCGAACGCTTGAACCGCATCCGTGTGGAACACCACGCCGCGCGACTTGGCTCGCGTCGCCAACTCGCCGATGTCCTGCAGCGTGCCGATCTCGTTGTTCACCCACATGACCGAGCAGACGGCGACATCGTCGCGCACCTGCTGATCGAACGATGCGGAATCGACGCGGCCGTTCGGGTCGACGGCGACCAGCCGCTCGTCACCCCCCTCTTTCGCTATCTGGTGCAGCGCACCGAGCACGGCCTTGTGCTCGATCGGGGTGGACGCCGCGCCGCGCCGGCCCTCGCCGCGCCTCGCGCGCCAGACCCCGATCAGCGCCATGTTGTCCGCCTCGGTGCCGCACGAGGTGAACACGACCTCGTCGGGCGACGCGCCAAGGCATCGGGCGAGGCGCTCGCGCGCCTCGTCGAGCGCCGTGCGCGCATCGCGGCCCCACCGGTGCACGCTCGACGGGTTGCCGAAGCGCGGCCCGAAGAAGGGCTGCATCGCGGCGAACACCTCCTCGCGGACGGGCGTCGTGGCGGCGTGGTCGAGATAAACTGGCTCGGGCATACGCTTTCAAGCTAACGACTTAGGGTCGGACCGCGCGAGTCCTCAGCGCCCCTGCGGCGGCTCCGGCGCAATGAGCGCGGCGCGCACCGGCGCCGCATCGAGCCCCACCAGTCGCTGGGGCAGCGCGACGAGCTCGTAGCGACCTTCGGCGACGTCGCGCAGGTCGAGATTCTCCAGCACGTACGCGCCGCCGGCGAACAGCGCATGATGCACCGGGAGCGATCTGCTCTCGCGCTCGTCGACCGAAGGCGCATCGACGCCCACCAGACGGAGGCCGCGCGCGGCGAGCGCCGATGCGGTCGGAGCCCCGAGCACGGGCCACTCCTCCGGGAACGAGCCGCCGGCGATCGATCGCCCGGTGCGCAGCAGCAGCCGCTCCACGCCGTGCAGGCGACGATCGTCCGCGCCGAGGGTGAGCACCCCACTCGGCGCGTCACGCACGTCCAGAACGAAGACAGCTCCGAGAAATGCGTCGAGCGGCAGCGATTCGGTGGCGGGCCAGCCGTCTCGGACGTGTAGAGGCGCGTCGGCGTGCGTGCCGACGTGCGGGCTCGACGTCACGCTCGACAGGTTCACGCTCGCGCCCTCCGCGATCCGCGCGGTCCAGCCGCATTGGAATGGGACGTCGCCAGGCCACTCCGGCGTGGCAGGCCCCACGGCGACGGAGATGTCGCGGATCATCCGCTACCGTGGTGCGCCGTAGAACTTCGCGCGAACCGCCCAGAGCGCGGGGAAGAACTTCTGGTCGATCGTGCGCGCGAGATATTTGGCGCCGAGCGTTCCCCCCGTGCCGCCGGTCATCGGTCCGAGCACGCGCTCCACGAGCTGCACGTGCTTGAAGCGCCACAAGCCGAACTGCTGCTCGTACTCCAGCAGCGCTTCGGCAAGGAAGAAGAGCGTCGTCGGCCGCTCCCCGATGTACAGAGTCTCGAGCTCCGTGCCCTGCGCGCGGAGCAGGTCGAGAAAGAGCTCCTGCAGCGTCGGCCTCGCGAGGGCGCGCTGCACGAGCGGCGGGATCTCGCCATGCTCTGACAGCACGTGCATGAAGTGCGGCTCGCGAAGACCGGAGGCCGCCTCGATTGCCCTGAACTGCACGCTCTGCGATCCGCTCGAGCTGCCCAGATGGCGGCGAAACTCCGCGAAGTGCTGCGGCGGAAGCGTCTCGAGCGCGGAGAGCTGCGCCGAGACGATGCGCATCAGCGCGTTGATGCGCCCCATTCGAAAGAGCGCGAACTCCGCCTCGTGTCGCGAGAAGGCGTCGATCAGCCCGTCGATCTCGTGGAGGATCTCCTTGAACCACAGCTCGCTCGCCTGATGCACGACGATGAACAACAACTCGTCGGCGTGCTCCGGGACGGAGCGTGGATGCTGCAGCGCGAGCAGCTGGTCCAGGGCGAGATACGAGCCGTAGGTGACCTCGGCGTCCGCGGACCGCCCGGCGCCCTCGCTCAAAACGTCGCCACCTCGAGTGCCGTGACGTCGTCCACGCGCATCATCTCGGTCGTGAAGTACGGCTCGCCGTACCGCGTGCGGATCAGCGAGCCATACGTGGCGGCGTAGTGGGTGATGATGTCGTACAGCGGCTCGCCGTTGGGAAACACCTCACCGGCCTGGATCTCGCCGTCGAACTGCGAAGCGTAGCAGCGTACCGCGGCCAGCTTCTGCTCGAACTCGTCGGTGATGTCCACGACGAACGATGGACGGGTAAAATCCTGCCGATAGGTGAGGGAATGCAGGATCTTGAGAGGACGGTGCTTGGGCATCTCCGGCGCGACCTTCGCCAGCCCGGCGACGAAGCAGGCGTCGCGGACGAGGCCGGCCGTCACGCGATGGTCGGGGTGTCGGCCCTCGAACGCCGGTGCGATCACCACGCGCGGACGATAGCGCCGAATGACCCGCGCGAGCGCCTCGCGCGTGGCCGGCGTGTTCTCGATCCCCGCATCGGGAAGCGCGAGCGTCTCGCGCGCGGCCACCCCGAGCACGTCGGCGGCGCGTGCGGACTCTTCGCCGCGCAGTTGCGCGGACCCGCGGGTTCCCATCTCGCCCTGTGTGAGATCGACGATCGCCGTGCGCTGACCGCGCTTCGCCGCCTTGATCAGGGTGCCGCCGCACGTGAGCTCGACGTCGTCACGGTGCGCGGCGATTGCCAGAATCGCCACGGGGGAGGGCGCCCCGGAGTTCGTGGTAGCGGCTGTCATTGGGGCGCAATATAGGGTGACGTCTCAGAGCGGGCATCCGCTCACCGTGCAAGTGCGCGCGCTGCGCGCCTACTCGTACCTCAACGCCACCACCGGATCCAGCCTCGCTGCGCGGATCGCCGGCAGCATGCCGAACAGAACACCCGTCACCGCGCTGATCCCGAGCGCGGCCGCGACGGTGCTCCACGACGTCGTCGCCGGCACCGCGGGCCATGCGGTGCGAACGCCGATCGCGACGGCCATGCCGAGGGCGAGGCCGACCGATGCGCCGATCCCCGTGAGCGTGACCGCCTCGACGAGAAATTGCCAGAGGATCGACCACCGCGTCGCGCCGAGCGCCTTGCGCACGCCGATCTCGCGCGTTCGCTCCGTCACCGAGATCATCATGATCGCAACGACGCCGACGCCGCCGACGAGCAGTCCAACCGAGGAGAGCGCGAGACCGACGATGAAGAAGGTTCCGAAGAGCTTCGTGTAGATCGACCACAACCGGTCCTGCGTGACGATCTCGAAGTTGCTCGGCTGGTTCGGACGCAGCGCACGATGCACGCGCAGCGCCGAGGTCACGTCGTCGACTGCTTCCTCGGTCGTCACGCCCGCGCGTGGCTTCACGATCAGATCGGTGCCGCGAAGCCACATGTCGAGGTAGCGGCGACCCGTCTCGTACGGGATGATCGCCTTCGGCTGGTCACCCTGGCCGCCCGACGTCGGTGTTCCCATCGGGCTCGCGGTGTAGTGATAGAGTCCGATCACGGTGAACTCGACGTCGTTGATCTTGATCACCTTGTCGAGCGGCTCCGAGGTGCCGAACAGCTGCTCGGCAAGCTTGTCGTTCACCAGTGCGACGCGCGACGCCTTGTAGTTCTCGGCGTACGTGAAGCTGCGTCCCGGATAGATGTCGCCGCCGTCCACGTCGGTCCAGTTGGGCGTGTACACCTCCATGCCGGCGCGCGGGATGACGCGGTCCTTGTACTTGAAGGACGGCTGCATTCCCAGATGTGCGGTGACCGCGCGGATGTTGGGGAGCCGCTCCAACATCTTGACCTCGTCGATCGTGATCCCGGGATTGCTCCGCGTCCATTCCGGTGGGTTCGTGAAGCCACCGATCGGGCGCCGGTAGATGAAGAACGAGGTCGGGCCAGAGGCCTCGAGGTCACGACGGAACGACTCGTTGATCCCCTTCACGACCGAGGACATCGCGACGACGACGAACACGCCGAGCGCCACGCCCATGATCGTGAGTGCCGCGCGAATCTTGTTCGCGCGCAGCGAGTCGAGCGCGATTCCGACACCCTCGAACGCCTGGCTCGCCGCGGTGAAGATGAACATGACTCACTCCGCGCGAAGCGCGTCGATGGGGTCGAGGGAGGCGGCGCGCCGCGCCGGATAGACGCCGGACGTGATGCCGACGACCGTGCCGAGAAGCGTGGCCACGACGAGCGACCAGGGGGCGACCGCCGCGGGGAGGGGAGTCGTCCAGGAGATGATCTTCGCGCCCAGGAGCCCCATCCCGATGCCGAGGATGGCGCCAAGCGTGCTGAGCGTCGCGCTCTCGACGAGGAACTGGCGCAGGATGTCCTTCCGGCGCGCGCCGAGCGACTTGCGAACACCGATCTCGCGTGTGCGCTCGGCCACGGCGACGAGCATGATGTTCATGATCACGAGCCCGCCGACGACGAGGCTGATCGCGGGAAGCGCGGTGCCGGCGATGGTCATGATCGTCTTCGTCTTCTGAAACGAGACGAGCGCCGACGCGGACGTTTCCATGACGAAGTTGTCCGGCGTACCGGGATGCAGCCTGCGATGCCCGCGCATCACCTCGCGCACCGTCTCCATCGCTTCGTCCATCATCACGGCACTCGGCGCCTGGACCATCAGGCCATCGATGTCGCCGCGAGGATTGGTCAGGCGGTGCAGGGGAGAGTTGAACGGTGCGAATGCCGTCTCGTCGAGCGACTGACCGAACAGGCTTCCCTGGTGCTCGATCACTCCGATCACCGTATACGGCATGCCGCCGATCCGCAGCTCGCGCCCGATCGGATTCAGGCCCTCGAAGTAGTAGTTCGCGACGCCGTCACCCACGATCACCACCGGCGTCCCCAGCTCGGCCTCCTGCGGCGAGAAGATTCGCCCGTCGGAGAGATCGAGCTTCTTGATCTGGAAGTAATCGCCCTCGACGGCGTGCGCCTCGACGTTTCGCGCCCGCGCGTACTTGCTGACTGCGCTGAGATTGTCCTGGCTCTCGACGGCGTAGTTGGTGCCGGGCGGCAGCGCCTCGCGGATGTAGGCGACGTCGCTGTGGAAGACCCTGGGCCTGCGTTGCCACTCGAGCCACTCCTCTTCCGTCACGTTGTTCCCGAACCAGGGGAAGCGGCGGACGGTGAAGGTGTTGGCGCCGAGCATGCGGCCCGCGAAGTCCTCTTCCACGTATTTGCTCATCCCCGTCACGATGGACACGACCGCGATGAGGAACATCACGCCGATCATGACACCGAGCAGGGTGAAGAAGCTCTTCAGCTTCTGCACGCGGATCTGCTGAAGCGCGAGCCGGACGGCTTCGTGGAAGGGCATGCGGAGGACCGCCTGGAGAGGGTGTCTCCGGTCTACGGGAGGCGGGGCTGGAAAGTGTCAGGGCGCGAGGTCGAGTGCGCCGTTCTAAGGGCTGGCCCCTCTAACGCTTAACCGGAATCCAGGTTCTGGGTGACCGGTTTCGAGTTGGCGGTATCGGGTTCAACTACGTTCGCCGTCGAACCCGTCACCACCAACTCGTGACCGGCAACTCACAACCTGGATCCCCCTTCCCGATAGAGGGACCCGAACGACTCACTCGTACCTTAGCGCCACCACCGGATCCAGCTTCGCCGCCTTCGCCGCCGGGAGCATCCCGAACAGCACGCCCGTCACGCAGCTCGTCAGCAGCGCGGCAACCACAGCGATGGGAGGTACGCTCGCCGCCACGGGCGTCGTCGCCTTGATGAGGAACGTCACCAGGGTCCCGAAGACGAGACCGATGATCGCGCCGATGCCGGTGAGTGTCACCGCTTCGACGAGGAACTGCCACAAGATCGTCCCCTTCGTCGCGCCGAGCGCCTTGCGCACGCCGATCTCGCGGGTGCGCTCGGTGACGGAGATCATCATGATCGCGATCACGCCGACGCCGCCGACGATCAGTCCGACGGCCGACAGCACGATCATCACGAGGAAGAACGCGCCGAAGATCTTGTTGTAGACCTCGAACAGCTGGTCCTGGGTGATGATCGCGAAGTCGTTCTCGGCGCCCGGACGCAGCGCGTGCCGTGCGCGCATCACGGCGATCACGTCGTCGATCGCCGTCGCGCGCGTCGTGCCGGTTGCCGGGATGATGGCGATCCCGATGTCGGCCCACGACGTCTTGAGATGCTTCCGCGCCGCTTCGATCGGGATGATCGCGCGCGGCTTGTTGCCACCCGAGAGAAAGCTCGCCTGGTAGTGGTAGACGCCGAGCACCTTGAACGGCTGGTCGCCGAGCTCGATCGTCTTGTCGAGCGGATCGGACTCGCCGAAGAGCTGCGTCGCGAGCTCATCGTTGATCACCACGACGCGCTCGCCCGACACCGCTTCGTTGTTGGTGAAGTTGCGTCCAGGGAAGATGTCGCCGCCGCCGTCGATCTGCTGCCAGTTGCCGGTGAACCCGCTGACCGAGACCCCGGTGACGCGCCGATCCTTGTAGTTGATCTGGCGCTGGGTGTCGAGACGTCCGCCGGCGGTGCGCACCGAGGGCATGCGCTCGAGCGTCGCCACGTCGTCGAGGGTGAGCTTGGGATTGCGGAAGAACTTGCAGGTCTCCTCCGTGCCGTCGCACGCCTCGAACGAGATCGGGAAGCGGGACACGAAGAACGTCGTGGGGCCCGTGCTCTCGAGATCCTTGGCCACGCTCGCGTTGATGCCGTGCACCGCGCCCGAGATGACGACCACCACGAATACGCCGACGGCGATGCCGAGGATCGTGAGGCCGGCGCGGACTTTGTTGGCGCGAATGGAGTCGAGGGCGATCGTGACGCCCTCGCTCAGTCCCGCGATGCGCTGTCTGAGAAGCGACATGGGCTACTCCGCCCTCAGCGCGGTGATCGGGTCGAGCCGCGACGCGCGGCTCGCCGGGTATACCCCCGCGACGATGCCGACGCCCGCGCCGATGGAGATGCCGAGCAGCACGGACCACAGCTCGACCGCGGCGGGGAGCGGCGTGACCGCGGCGATGAGCTTGGCGAAGGCGAACCCGGTCGCGACGCCGAGCGCCGCACCGACGGTGCTGAGCGTCGCGCTCTCGACGAGGAACTGGCTCATGATGTCGCGCCGGCGCGCGCCGAGCGACTTGCGGATGCCGATCTCACGCGTGCGCTCGGCCACCGCGACGAGCATGATGTTCATGATCACGATCGCTCCGACCACGAGCCCAACGGTGGGCAGCGCGACGCCGGCGAACACCAGGTAGCTCTTGATCTTGTTCCAGAACTCGAGCGCGGAGTCCGACGTCTCCAGCTCGAAGTCGTCCTTCTGGCTCGGGCGGAGGTGGTGCCGTGCGCGCATCACCTGGCGCACGCCCTCCATCGTCGAGAGCAGCGCGTCGCGGCTCGGCGTCTGGATCATCACGGCGTCGATCACGCCGTGCGCGTTCACGTAGCGGTTCAGCGGCGACTTGTGCGGCGCGATGAGGAACTTGTCGAAGGAGATGCCGAATGCGCTCCCCTGCTTCTCCATCACCCCGACCACCGTGTACGGGATGCCGCGCACGACCAGCTCGCGCCCGATCGGGTCGAGCGCGGGGAAGAAGTAGTTCTTCACGTCTTCGCCGATCACGATGACGTTCATCCCGCGCTCGTACTCCTGTGGCGAGAAGAGGCGCCCGCTCACCGGAACCATCTTCTTGACGTCGAAGTACTGGTCCGTCACGGTGTATACCTGCACCTGGCGCGGCTTGGCGATGTAGCGCGACTGCGCCGACAGGTTGTCGTTCCCGACGGCGGCCCACTTCACGTCGGCCGGCAGCGCGTCGGCGACTGGACCGATGTCGGTCTCGCGAATGCGCTGGCGGCGTCGCAGCTCGCGCCACCGCTCCTCCGACATCTCACCGAGGTTGATGTTCGGACGGCTGCGCAGCTCGAACGAGTTGACCGCCATGATCTTGCCGACGACCTGGTCGGTCATGTAGCGGCTCATCCCGCCCACGATCGAGACGACGGCGATGAGAAAGGTGACCCCGATCATCACTCCCAGCAGCGTGAAGAAGCTCTTGAGCTTCTGCACCCAGATCTGCTGAAGGGCGAGACGGATGGCCTCGAGGAATGGCATGCGTAGGAACCGCGAAGGGAGCCTGACGAACGGACGTATGACCGGCGAGCGCTCGCCGGCCACCGGTCAGGTTGGAATGCCGAGCTTCTCGACGAAGGTGGAGCGCCGGTCGTCGCTCGCCACGAGTCCGTCGCGGAGCACGATGACGCGTCGCGCGTGCGCGGCGATGTCGGGCTCGTGGGTGACCATGATGACGGTCTGCCCCTGCTCGGCGAGACCCTCGAACACCCGCATGATCTCCTCGGACGTATTCGAGTCGAGGTTGCCGGTCGGCTCGTCGGCGAGGAGGATGGACGGATTGTTCACCAGCGCGCGGGCGATCGCGACGCGCTGGCGCTGACCGCCGGACAGCTCATTCGGTCGGTGGTCCACCCGGTTGCCGAGCTGCACGCGCTCGAGAGCCTCCCGTGCGCGGCGCTTCCGCTCGTCGCCCGGCACGCCGGCGTACACGAGCGGGAGCTCCACGTTATGCAGCGCGCTTGCGCGCGGTAGGAGGTTGAAGGTCTGGAAGACGAATCCGATCTCCTTGTTCCGGACGCGCGCCAGTCCGTCATCCGTCATCGACGAGACCTGCGTTCCGTTGAGCCAGTACTCGCCCGCGTTCGGCGTGTCGAGGCAGCCGATGACGTTCATGAGCGTCGACTTGCCCGATCCCGACGGGCCCATGATCGCCACGTACTCGTTGCGCTGGATGGCCAGGTCGACACCGCGCAGCGCGCGCACGATCTCCCCGCCCATGTCGTACTCGCGCTTGATCCCCCGCGTGACGATGACCCAATCCTTGCCTGGCGTCGCGCCGGCCGCGCCGACGACGGCCTGCCGTTCGGCGGTCGCGCCGAGCGGCGCCTCGAGCGAGTCCTGCACGATGTCCTGGCTCACGTTTTCGCCTGTGGCTTCTTGGGGTCGACCTTCGCCTCGCGAACGGTGGCGCTGTCCTTCAACTCGCGGATCGCCTGATAGGTGCCCGCGACGATCTTCTCGCCCTTCTTGAGGCCACTCAGCACCTCGAAGTGCTTCTCGCCGGCGATACCAACCCGTACGGGGCGAAACGTCACCTTGTTGTCCGAGCCGACGACGAATACACCCTCGACGTCCTTCTTGCCGACTTCCTTCTTCGGCTTCGGCTTGCCGAGGCCGACCGCCGTATCCGCCGTGGCGAGCCCCTCGTTCTCGCGCACCGTCAGCGCGATGATCGGAATGGACAACGCGTTGTGGCGCGTGTCTGTAATGATCTTGGCGGTCGCCGAGAAATCCGGACGCGTCTCGCTCGGCGTGTTGACGAGCTGGATCGTCACCTCGTAGTCCACCGCCTGGTCGGTGGTCTGGCCGGAGGCGGCCGCCTTGACGGCGCTGTTCGAGATCTTCGTCACCTTGCCGATGAACGTCGTATCGGGGAAGGCGTCGATCTGGATCACGGCCGAGTCGCCGAGCGAGATGCGCGCGACGTCGGTCTCGTCGACCTTGACCTTGGTCTCCAGCACGCTCATGTCGGCGATTGTGAGGAGCGTCGCGGCGTCCTTGTTCAGGGTGCCCATGATCGCCGTCTCCCCGTTCTCGACGTTCAGCCGCGTGATCCGGCCCGACATCGGCGCGTAGATCGTGGTCTTGCCGAGCGAGCTGCGCGCGTCGCGCACGCCGGCCGTCGACTGGTCCACCGCGTGGCGAGCCGCTTCGTACGTCGCCTTGTTGACGTCCACGGCGGTGCGCAGCTGCTCGAGGTTCTCGTCCGAGATCAGCGTCGGGTTGGTCTTCTTGATCGCCGCCGTACGCTCGTAGCTCTTCTGCGCCTGCACGTAGTTGGCCTCGGCCTGCGCCATCTGCGCGCGGCTGGATGCCAGCATCGCGTCGACTCGCTGGACCGCGGCTTCCGCCTGCTGTGGATCGATCTGCAGCAGGAACTCGCCCTTGGTGACCATCTGGCCTTCCTTCACCGCCAGCCGCACGATCTTGCCGGTGATGTCGGAGCTGAGGTCCACCTTCGTCTGCGGGCGGACCTGGCCGCTCGCGGTGACGGACGAGACGAGGTCGCGCTCCGCCACGAGCTCGGTGCGCACCTCGACTGCCTTGTTCTTGCCTTTGGCGGCGGTCAGCCCACCGATCGCGACGATGACGAGGATCACTCCGCCCGCCACCGACCATTTCACACGCTTGGTCATTGTAAAGACTCTCTCTTGGATTAGCGGAGGGGATGCCCGACCGCGTTCTCGAGCGCGGCGAAGGCCTTGTGATAGTCGTAGACGGCGTTCACTCGATCGATCAGCGCCTGTTCATACGTACCGCGCGACGTGACGACGTCGAGGAAGGTGGACGCACCGACCTTGTACCGCTCCTCGGCGAACGCCAGCTCCTCTTTCGCCTTGCTGGCGTTCTGCTCCTGGAGCGCGACGGTTTGCGCGTTGGTCTTCAGCGTCAGATATGCCTGCGTCACGTCCGCCGTCAGCGCGAGATCCTTCGCCTTCACGTTGAAGACCGCGTCGTCGCGAGTCACGGCGGCCTGCTGCACCCGCTCTTCGCGATTGAAGTTGTCGAACAGCGGGATCGAGAGCTGCGCGGAGAGCGCGAGGGGCGAGCGCTGGAACTTGAACGGGAACTGGCTGTTCTTCGAGCGGATCGCCGCGGCCTGCGCGTCGGTGAACTGGATCGCGCCGCAGTTGCCCGACGGCAGCCCGACGCGCGTGCGGATGGAATCCTGCTGGAAGCACGCCGCCTGCTGGCCGAGCACTCCGGCGCGCGCCTGGTTCACGAGGAAGTTGTCGTCGGTGTACTGATAGGAGTTGCCGCCCCATCCAGTGCTCAGGCTGAGCGTCGGCGTGTACGCCGCCTGCGCCACCTTCACGTTGAGCGACGCGGCGCGCTCGCGCGAGCGCAGCGCGACGATCGCTGGGTTCTGGCGACGCGCCATGTCGAGCAGCTGATCGAGCGCGATGTTCGGCGGATTGATCGGGAAGTCGGTCGTGAGCTGCACGTTCTCCGGCTGCTGCACCCCCATCTGTTGATAGAGCCGCAGCTTCTCGACTTCGACGTTGTTCCGCGCGGTGAGCAGCGCGACCTGCTGTTGGCCGAGCGCCACCTCGGCGCGGCGGATGTCGAGCGAGGTGCCCGATCCGACCGCGACCTTCGCCTTGGCCAGCTCGAGCTGGGTCTCCGCCGTCTTCACGAGCGTATCCTGGAGCGCGGAGCGCGCCTGCGCCTGCAGCACACTCAGATACTGCTGCGTCACCGCGGCGCGAAGCTGCTCGCTGTTGCCCGTGATGTCGGCTTCGACCGCGTCACGATTGGCCAGCGCCGCCTTCGGGTTCACGAACGACGCGCTGCTGATGCGGTAGTTCAGGTTCAGCCCGTAGCTCGACTGCACGGCGTCGGAGCTGTTGGTGAACGAGAGGCCGTTGAAGACCTGCTGACCGCCCTGCTGGTACCGGCTGCCGAAGCTGGCGTCCGCGGAGGGAAGCAGTGCTCCGCGCGCGGAACGGACGGCGGCGTCGGCGGTGCGGCGGCTATTCGCCGTCTGCAGGTATGCGGGGTTGTTCCGACGAGCGATCGAGATCGCGTCGTCGAGAGTCAGGGGGGCGCCGGGGGAGGGCATCGCGTTCTGCGCCGCGGACACGGCAGGCAGGACGGCGAGCGCGGCGAGCACCAGAATGCGCATCGAGGGGGAGTCCTTGAGGATGGGTCACCCGCTCGTACGGCGGGTCATCGGGGCGGGTTTCACGCGCCGGAGCGACGTCGCACGACTGCAGAACGCACCGAGTGGTGGAGCGTCACGACAATAACGCGCCCCGGCGGGAAAGGTGAGACCCGCCGAGCGTCAGTCGGGGTCGGGCTCGGGAGTGAGAAAGACCTTGGCGCGCACGCGCTCGCGGATGTACGCGTAGATCGCCGCGCCCTTGGCCGCCGTCGCCAGCGTCGGCCGGCCGATCGAGCCCGCGCTCCCGCCCGGAACTTTGAGCCAGCCGCGGCGGTATCGCCGGAGCTCCTCGCGCGACATCATATAGTCTTCCGCCAGATCCATTCGCACGAGATGCGGAGCGAGGAACAGCATCAGCGACGTGTCCACCTCGTCGCCGTGCATCGGCTCCGACTGTCCCTCGAGCAAGTGCCGGAAATCGATCGTGAACACGTCCACGACCCGAACCCTCGCCACCGTGGTGATGACTGTCGAGAGCGCCTCCTGATGGGGGTCGTGCTCGTGCGCCGTGAGAAGGATGAACTCCATCACCCCGGTCGACTCCCAGGTGTCGAGCAGGTCGTTCAGCATGCGGTGCAGCGTCTTCTTCCTGAGCGACGCGTTGCCAGGGAAACCGCGCTCGGTGTCGACGTTGACGCCGTACTCCAACGTGGGAGCCACGCAGATGCCGAACTCGGCAGAGAGATCGTCCGCGAGGTGCTCGGCGATCATCGTATCCGCGCCGAGCGGAAGGTGCCGGCCATGCTGCTCGCACGTCCCGACCGGGATGATGAGGCGGGGGTCGGCCTCGATCGCGGCCCGGACCTCGTCGGGGCGCATCTGCTTGATGCGCCGCGGCGTGCCGTCCGAGGCGGAGGGATAGCTCATCCTTGAGAATGTGCTGAGGCGATCGCTACCCGCCGCGGGTTGGCGAGCGCTGATCGCGCCGGCCGCCGCGGGGACGGCGCTGCTGGCGGCGAGCGGATGGCTCGCCGAGCAGGGCGTAGGTTATCTCGCGGCCTGCCTCCTCGCCACGGCGGTAGCCGTCGTGGCCACCGTGCGCCTCACGCCATCCACGATGCGCGTGCCGATGACGTTCGCGTGCGCGGCGCTCGCCGTGCTGAGCGGCCTGGCGGTGCGCGCGGAGCAGCGGCTCGAGCGATTCGCCGCGGCGCCCGCGGAGGTTCGAGTCGAACAGGCGACGTCGCAGCGCGCCCTGCTGAAGTCCGCGGTCGACGACGAGCTGGCGCTACTCCAGCGCGCGTCCCGCGCGGCGATCCTCTTTCGCGGCACCTCGCGCGAGATGGTCACGCATCTCGAGCGGAGCATCGGCGACCAGGCGCGACGCGGTGCGCTCGTGATGCGCGGCGACACGCTGGTCGCGTGGGCGGGGACGCTGCACGCCGATCCTCACTCGCTCACGCGCGCATCGGGAGTCGTCGCCACGCCATTCGGGCTCACCCTCTACGCAGCGAGCGACAGCGCCGGCGTGCGCGCGATCGCGACGTCGTTGCTCTACGCGCAGCCACCGGCCGATCGGCTCGTGCGTGGCCTGGCGCAGCGGCTGCCGAGCAACGAGGTCACCGAAGGCTTCTCGTTCGCGCCATGGACGGACTCGGCCGGACCCGACGCGCTTCGATACATCGACGGGAATCGCGCGCTGTTCGTCGCGCGAGCGCAGCTCCCTTCCGTCGAGGAGGTGCGGTTCCGAATGCTCGAGCGCGCACGAGTTCGCGTTGGAGTGGCGCTGCTCGTGGCGATGATCGCACTCGTCATCGCCGCCTCGCGAAGCCAGGCCGGTCCGCTCGTTTCGGCCGGAGCGGTCGCGGTGGTGCTCCGGTGCATCGCCGTGGTGCCGCTGAGCGAGTTCTCGACTCGCTCCCGCCTGTTCAACGCCGCGGTGTACTTCTTCCCGAGCGGGCTCGCGTTCACCGCGAACGCGGCGGCGCTCGCGATCACGTCGGCAACCCTGCTGCTCGCGGTGCTGCTCGTCGCGCGGCGATCACGGCGCGTGGCGGTTCCTCGCGCGGCCGGCATCGCGCTCGCAGCCGCCGGCGCGGTGCTCGGTCCCTACTTCGTGCGGTCGCTGTCACGGGGAATCGCTCCGCCGGCCGAAGGCGCCGGCGCCGCGCTCTGGCTGATCTGGGAGATCCCGCTCTGCCTCGCCGCCACCACGCTGCTGGTGCTCGCCGCGTGGGGAGGACGCATCGCACTCGGGGGCCGGCGCGGAGTGGACCCATCGGCGGGGCCGGCGCTCGCGCTGCTCGCCGCGATCCTCGCGCCCCTCTTCTGGATTGCGCCGGGTCAGTGGCCGCAGTGGTACGCCGGACTGTGGGCGCTCGCGATCGGCGCGCTGGTGCTGGCGCGTCCGAGCCGGCGCTGGCTCCTCTCCGCCGCCTCGGTCGCCGCGCTCGGCGCGACGACGGTGGTGTGGGGAAGCACGTCGCGTGGCCGTGTCGAGCTGGCCGAGCGGGACGTGCGCGGACTGAGCGAGGCCGATCCGTACGCGACCACGCTGGTGGCGCGACTCGCCGCGGATCTGCAGGGCGACAGCCTTCCGACGAGCACCGAAGCGCTCCTCGAGCGCTACGTCTTCTCCGATCTCGCGTCGTCGGCGTATCCGGTGGCGCTCGCGTCGTGGATCGGCGACCGGCCGGTCGCGACGTTCGGCGCCGCGCCGATCGACGTCGCGTGGGACACCGTGAGCACGGTGGCGCTCGCGGCCCAGAACGGACGCATCGTCGAGAGCAGCTTCCGGGCGAGCGCGTACGGCGTGCGCGTGGTCGCCGTGCCGATGCGTGAAGGCGCGGTGACGATCCTCGTCGCGCCTCGCACGCGGCTGATCGGCAACGACGCGTACGCGCGATGGTACGGGCTCACCCCAGGCACCGGCAACGAGCCGCCCTACACGGTGCAGGTGGTGGGCGATCCGCTCGAACAGACGGGCTCGATGCGCTGGCGGCGCGAGGGCACGGAGCTGCACGGCGACTGGCCAGTGCAGGGGCCGGCCGGCCCCGCGCGCGCTCACGTCGAGGTCGACCTTCGTGGATTGGATTCCCTCATCCCTCGCGGCGGCTTGCTCGTGCTGCTGGACGTGATGGCGGTGGGGCCGATCTGGTTGCTCGCCGCGGCCGCCGATGGCCGCGTGGGCCGCTGGCTGCGACTGCGCCGTCGACGAGTGCGCAGCTACCGCACTCGACTCTCGCTCGCGCTGTTCCTCTTCTTCCTCGTACCAGCGGCGGCGTTCGCGGTGTGGAGCTGGCAGCAGCTCTTTCAGGACGCGCAGGATTCTCGGCGGCTGCTCGTCAACGAGACGATGCGCGCCGCGGTCTCGAGTGACCGGTCGCAACCGGACTGGCTGCGGCGCGAGAGCGTGCGCCTCGATACGAAGCTGCTGCTCTATCACAACGGCGAGCTGGTAGACGCGAGCGACTCACTGTTCGTCGAGCTCGCGCCACTCGGCTCACTCCTTCGCCCCGACGTCGCGCTGCTGTTCGCGGCTGGTGAGGTGAGCGCGACGAAATCGGAAGAGCTCACTGGCGCCACGGGGATGATGGGCTACGGCGTGGTGCCGGGCTCGCGCGGCTCGTACGTACTCGCGGCTCCAGCCCGCGTCGACGATCTCCAGCTCGATCGGCGCCGGCGCGACCTGGGCGTGCTCGTGCTGTTCGCGACCGCGGTCGGTGCGGCCGCGGCGTTCTGGCTGAGTGCCGTCGCGGCGCGCGAGCTGGCGCGGCCGATCGGCGCGCTCCGGGTGGCCGCGCGCGCGGTGGCTCGCGGCGAGCGTGAGCTCCCCTTCCGCGGCCGCGAGACGAGCGAGTTCGTCCCCGTCTTCCGCGCATTCAGCGCGATGGCCGAGGACCTCGGCGCGAGCCGCGCGGCGCTCGAAGAGGCGCAGCGTCGCACCGACGCGGTGCTGCGCACGGTGGCGAGCGGGGTCGTCGCGGTGGACGAGCACGGGCGCGTGATCCTCACGAATCCGCGCGCCGAGACGCTGCTGGGTGCGCTGCCGCGAGCGGGTGAACCGGTCAATCGCATGGAGTCCACCGCGATCGCGGCGCGCCTCGCGCGCTTCCTGTTGAGCGACGCCGAAGCGGACGGGTTCGAGATGGAACGCGATGGCCGTTCGTTGCGCGGACAGCTCTCGCGACTCTCGAGCGGCGGCGCGGTGCTCACGCTCGACGACGTGACCGAGCTCGCGCATGCGCAGCGCGTGCTGGCGTGGGGCGAGATGGCGCGCCA
>DASYMZ010000080.1:0-4971 GCA_036008805.1 Gemmatimonadaceae bacterium | reverse complement strand
CTCCTTGGGACGGACTCCTGGGGACGGACTCCTGGGGACGGACTCCGGAGTCCGTCCCAAGGAGTCCGTCCCCACATCGTCTGCAGTACGCGGGTAAACACGGATGGAGGTAGGAGGATTGGCATACCCGCCCTCCTGATTCGGGCCGCGTTTGGACGGATCGCTGCTCGGTGGGATCGGCCCCCACCCAAGTGCGTCCAATCATTGAGGATTGGTTGGACGTCGGTCGCCGTACGGCGTACGAAGGTACGACCCTACGGTACCGAGTACGCAGCACGGCTCCGCATTCAGAGTGCTGGCGGCCCACGAAACCCAGTCCAGCAGTGCGCGGTTCAAAGCACTAGCCCCCCGCCGCACGCTCCATAAACTTCTGCTCATGACTCGCGCGGACGCCCCCGCGCCTTCCTCCCTCACGCAGCCGAGCAGCTTCGAAGGTCGCGTGGTGGTGCTGGAGGCGCAGCTCAAGCAGGCTCTTCAGCACATCGCCGACCTCGAGGCGAGCGATGCGCTGAAGACGCAGTTCCTCGCGAACATCTCGCACGATCTCCGCACTCCGCTCACCGCGGTGATCACCCACGCCGAGATCCTGCGCGACGGCATTCTCGGTCCGCTGAGCGACCGGCAGCTCGACAGCATCTCGGGCATCATCAACGGCGGCCGCCAGCTTCTCGATCAGGTCGGGGAGATCCTCACCTACGCACGCGGCGCGGCGAACCAGCTCGCCATCGCACCCACGCGGTTCGATCTCGGCGACGTCCTCACGCAGCTTCGCGCGTTGAACGAATCGCTCGTGAGCAAGAAAGGGCTGCGCCTCGTCACCCACGTGCCCGACGATCTCGAGCCGGTGTACGCCGACCGCGAGAAGGTCGCGCACATCGTCGGAAACCTCGTCGGCAACGCGATCGACTTCACGCCGCAGGGTGGACAGGTCTGGGTGCGCGCGTTTCGCGGCGACTTCGACGGCGCACCGGAATGCGTCGTCGAAGTGGGCGACACCGGCATCGGCATCTCCGCGGAGCATCACGACCTCGTCTTCCGCGAGTTCGCGCAGGTGGACTCGAGCGCCTCGCGTCAGCATCACGGCACGGGGCTCGGCCTCACGATCGCGCGCAAGCTCGTCGAGCTGCACGGGGGACGGATCTGGCTGGAGAGCGAGCTCGGTGAGGGGAGCCGCTTCTACTTCACCATTCCCTATCCCGTCGCCTGACTTCTCGGTGACGTCGCTCCCCCACGTGCTCGTCGCGGAAGACAACGCGCTCGTCGCCGGCGCGATGCGCGTGCTGTTCGAGGAGACCGGCCATCGCGTGAGCACCACGGGCTCGATCGCCGACACCGTGGCGACAGCGAGCGCCGATGCCGTCGACCTACTGCTCCTCGACCTCGGTCTCTCCGACGGAGACGGACTCACCGCGCTCGCCGAGCTCGCGAAGCTCGATGCGCTGCCGAAGGTGAGCGTCGCGCTCACGGGTCGCGACGAGCCGGAAGTGATCGCGCGCTGCCGCGCTGCCGGCTGTCGCGAGGTGCTGCTGAAACCCGTGCCCGTCGCCGAGCTGTTGCGAAAGTCGCGCGAATGGCTCGCCACCCCAACGCCCGGATGACGTAACGCTTCGAGGGGTCTGACCCCTGGGACATCCTACAGCCGGTTCCGCAGGGCTGCGGGTGTGACGGCTTGCAGATACGTCCCGATCAGCGTGAAGTAGTCCAGCATCATCATCACGCCGACGATCACCAGCAGCGCGCCACTGATCTGCGACACCCGCGCGAGATGCGGGCGGAGTCGCGTCATCGTCTCCAGGAACCGCTCGACCGCCACGGCCGCGAGCAGGAACGGCAGCGCCAATCCCATCGAGTACGCGAGGAGCAGCGGCAGCCCGCGCGACAGATCGGCCGCCGCGGCGGTGTACGTCAGGATCGCGCCGAGGATCGGACCGAGACAGGGCGTCCATCCCGCGCCGAACGCGACGCCGACCAGCGCCGTGCCGAGATAGCCGACCGGTTTGTTCGCCAGGTGCACACGCCGCTCGCGGTCGAACGCGGTGACGCGGACCGCGCCGAGGAGGTACAGCCCGAAGAGCACCACGAGCGCGCCGCCGGCCCGCGTGATCCAGATGCGATACGCCACCAGCAGCCGGCCAAGCACCGTCGCCGACGCGCCGAGCGCGACGAAGATGAGCGTGAAGCCGAGCACGAACAGCAGCGCGTGCACCAGCGCCGCGCGCCGCGAGCTGCCGAGATCGTCGAACCCGACACCAGTGACGAAGGTGAGGTAGCTCGGGATGAGCGGCAGCACGCAGGGCGAGAGAAAGCTGAGCAGGCCGGCGGTGAATGCGATCGCCAGGCCGAGTGACGCGGGTTCCGCCATTGGTGTGATGAAGCGCCGCCCCGGCGCCGGGTCCGGCTTGTATGTTGTGCGACCTTCCCGAGGCCGTCACCTCCGACCGAGCGAAATGTACCGTCGCACCCCGCGGTTCGCCCGACCGTTCCCCTCTCACCAAACCGCCCGACCGCACCGCCGATCACGCATCGCGATCTTCGTCGCCTTCGCGTGGGCCATCGTCGCGCGACCGGCCGCCGCGCAGGAGCCCGCACGCGGCTCGATCGAAGGCGTCGTGGTCGACGACTCGACGAACGAGCGTCGTCCGGCCGTCACCATCTCCGTCGTCGGCACGACGCGCGGCGCGCTCACCGACGAACAGGGGCGCTTCACGATTGGAGAGCTCGCGGCCGGCACGTACACGCTGCGCACGCGCGCCCTGAGCTATCGGCAGGCCGAGGCTACCGTCACCCTGCGTGCCGGCGCGGCGACCACGATCACGCTGCGGCTCACCAGCGCACCGCTCACGCTCGGCGCCGTGCAGGCTCGCGCACGCTCGCCGGAGCGCGACCGGTTCGAGCTGCGCCCGAACGTCGGCACCGTGTCGCTCACGCCGAGCGCCGTGAGCGGCGTTCCAGCACTCGGCGAGCCCGACGTGCTGCGCACCGTGCAGCTCCTTCCCGGCGTCAACGCACGCAACGACTTCTCGTCGGGCTACAACGTGCGCGGCGGCGAATCCGATCAGAACCTGATCCTGCTCGACGGCTATCCGATCTACAATCCGTTTCACCTGGGCGGCTTGTTCAGCACCTTCCTCGACGAGACCGTCGGTGAGATCGAGCTGATGACCGGCGGATTCGGCGCATCGCACGGCAGCCGGCTCTCGAGCGTGCTCGACGTGCGCTCCGCCGAGCCGCACCGCGCGGGACTGCACGGATCGGCCGCGGTGTCGGTGATCGCGTCGAGCGTGAGCATCGGCAGCGCGACGAAAAACGGTCGCGGCTCGTGGATGCTATCGGGGCGGCGCACCTACGCCGACAAGCTCGTCTCGGCGCTGTCCGACCGCACGTTCCCCTACCACTTCTCCGACGCCCAGCTTCACGCGGTGCGTGCGATCGGGAGCGGCAACGCGCGCGTCGAGCTCACCGCGTACGCCGGCTCCGACGTGCTCGACGGCGACTTCACCCAGTTCGGCGACTCGTCGCGCGCGGGTGGCGGCGCGTTCGGCTTCACGTGGGCCAACCAGGTCGCTGGAGTGACGCTGCGCGACGTGTGGCGCGAGCACGCTCGGCTGCCGCTGTTCGGCAGTGCAGACAGCGTCGGCGCGGAGCAGCGCGTGTCGAACAGTCACTTCTCCACCGGGCTCGATCTCGGCAGCGGCGCGCTCACGCTGAGCAACCGCATCAACGAGCTGCGCGTCGCCGGCGCCGTGCACTGGCACCGCGGCGCGCACGAGCGGCGCGTCGGCTACGAGGCGTCGGCCTACGACGTCCGATACGACGTCGGCTCCACGTCGGCGGGGACGGAGCTGTTCGCGCTGCACCAGAGCCCGCGCGCGGGCGCACTGTACTACCAGGAATCGTGGCGCCCGACGAAGCGGCTGCTCACGGAAGTCGGGCTGCGCGGCGAAGCGCTGAGCGGACGCGGATGGTCGGGGCTCTCGCCGCGCGCGTCGGCCAAGTACTTCGTCACGCCGGACCTCGCCGTCAGCGTTGCGGGCGGCCAGTACGCGCAGTGGCTGCACTCGCTCAATCGCGAGGACATTCCCGTTCGCGTGTTCGACTTCTGGGTCGCGAGCGACGAGTTCGTCGAGGTGTCGCGCGCGCAGCATCTCGTGCTCGGTGTGGAGCGGTGGCTCGGGCCACTGCGCTTCGTCCGCGTGGAAGGATGGGCGAAGAAGTACGAGCATCTGCTCGAGCAGAACACCGCCGACGATCCTGGCCGCCGCGGCGACGAGTTCCTCGATGCGTCTGGCACGTCGTACGGATTCGATCTGCTGCTGCGTCAGCTCGACGTCGGAGCGTTCGGCGGCTGGCTGTCGTACACCTTCGGGGTGAGCAAGCGCGAGCACGACGGCGTCGGCTACTGGCCGGGTCACGACCGCCGGCACAACGTGAATCTCGTCGGCACGTGGAAGCCAGGGCGGAAGTACCTGTTCGCCGCGCGGCTCGGTGTCGCGAGCGGGACGCCATTCACCGACATCGTCGGCCAGCTCGTGCGGCGCACCTACGATCCAGCGGGCCATCAGTACGGATCGGGTGCGTTCGCCGGCGAGTTCGAGCCGGTGGGCGGCGCGCGGAACGCCGAGCGGTATCCGCTGTTCCAGCGGCTCGACCTGAGCGTGTCGCGCGCGTCGACATGGCGGGGGATGCAGGTGACGCCGTACTTCAGCGTCGTGAACGCGTACAACGCGAAGAACGTGTTCCTCTACGTCTTCGACTATACCAAGAGTCCGCCAAGCCGCCAGGCCGTGAGCCAGTTCCCCTTTCTCCCGTCGGCCGGTGTCACCATACAGTTCTAAGTGGCAGGCAACCCGGTTCCTCGTCACTGCGTTCCTCGGAATGGCCGGGTGCGCATTCAACGAGATCACCATTCCGCGGACGACGCCGGCGGTCGTGGTGCACGGCGTGTTGAACGGGGCGACCACCACGCAGGTC
>DASYMZ010000079.1:0-10997 GCA_036008805.1 Gemmatimonadaceae bacterium | reverse complement strand
GTCGCCGCGGTCGTCCGCCAGCTCGCGCAGCAGTACCCGGCGACCAACGCCACGATCACGAGCGAGGTGATCGAGCTGGAAAAGGATCTCGTGCAGAACGTGCGAGAGGCGCTGTACGCGTTCATGGGCGCGGTGCTCCTCGTGCTGCTGATCGCCTGCGCCAACGTCGCCAACCTTCTGCTCGCGCGCGCCGCGGTGCGGGAGCGCGAAGTCGCGGTGCGCGTCGCGCTCGGAGCAGGACGTGGACGGCTCGTCCGGCAGCTCCTCACGGAGAGCATGGTGCTCGCGCTGCTCGGCGGAGTCGCCGGGATCGCGCTCGCCACGTGGGGCGTCGCGGCGATCGGTGCCGCGAGCACCGAGCTCCTGCCGCGTCAGAACGAGATCGGGATGAACGCCACCGTCGTCGCGTTCTCGCTCGCGCTCTCCGTGATGACCGGGCTGGTGTTCGGCCTCGCGCCCGCGCTGCGGCTGTCGCGCGGTCCCCTGCACACGACGCTGCGCGAGGGTGCGCGCGGCGCGACCGGCGGATCGCTGGCGCGGTTCCGCGGCACGCTCGTGCTGGGTGAGGTCGCGCTCGCACTCGTGCTGCTCGTGGGCGCTGGTCTTCTCATCCGAAGCTTCGAGAAGCTCACGCGAGTCGATCTCGGCTTCGAGCCGTCGAACGTCCTCACGTACAACCTGACCTTCCCTTCGGCGAAGTTTCCCGATCGAACGCTGCTCCCTCCCGAGTACCGCAGCCTGATGGAGCGTGCTCGGTCGCTTCCCGGCGTCCGGTCGGCGGCGATCAGCGCCGGTCTGCCGATGGGGGGAGCGGACTACCTCAGCTACACGATCGAAGGGATCGGGCCTCGCGACACGCGCCCCGATTCACCGCCCGAGGACGTCCAGCCGTTCGGGGTCTCGCCCGACTACTTCGCCGCGCTGAAGATCCCGCTGCGCCGCGGCCGGCTGTTCACGTCGGCCGACGCCGAGAAGGCACCACGCGTCGCGCTGGTCAACGAGGAGATGGCGCGCTTCGCGTTCGGGGGCACCGATCCCGTCGGGCACCGCATCACCTTCGGCAATCCGAGCGACACGGCAGGATGGATGACCATCGTCGGCGTCGTGGGCAACGTCGCACAGGAAGGAGTGACGGCGAAGCCGTACCAGCAGCTCTATCGCCCGATCGAGCAGGCGCCGAGTCGGAGCGTGTACGTGGCGCTGCGCACCGACCGGGATCCCGTGGCCCTCGCCGCATCGGCGCGCGCCGCGGTGCGCGACGTCGATCGTGATCTCGTGGTGAACGAGGTCCAGCCGCTCGACGCGCGCGTGGCGCAGAGCATCGCGCGTCCACGCTTCAGTGTATGGCTGCTCACGGGCTTCTCCGCGCTCGCGCTGATCCTGGCCGCGGTCGGGATCTATGGCGTGATGGCCTACACCGTCGCGCAGCGCACGCGCGAGCTCGGTGTGCGCATGGCGCTCGGCGCCGATCCGGGCAACGTGAAGCGGCTCGTCGTGCGGCAGGGGATGCGTCCCGCGCTGCTCGGCGTCGGCGTCGGCCTGCTCGCGGCGCTCGCCGCGTCGCGGCTCATCGCGAGCCTGCTCTACGGTGTGAGCGTCGTCGATCCCGTCACCTTCGTGCTCGTGCCCCTCTTCCTGAGCGGCGTCGCCCTCCTGGCGACGTATCTGCCCGCGCGCCGCGCGACCCGCGTACCGCCGACGGTGGCGCTGCAGGCCGAGTGATCTCTCACCACGTACAGTGAACTCCGCAGTCATGCGTCACGCAGTCATCACCACGCTCGGCGCCGCCGCGATCTCGATCGCTTCGGCGGGCGCCACTCGTCCACTCGCCGCGCAGGCCGCCTCGCCCGCCGCTCGGCCATCGGCCTACACGCTCGCGGAAGCCATCTCGCTGGCCGAGCGGAACAACCCCGCGCATCTCACGACGGTCGATCGCCGAGGGGTGGCCACCTGGCAGCGGCGAAGCGCGTACGGCGCGTTCCTTCCGAGCGTGAGCGCGAGCTTCGGCTCACAGTACCGCGAGGGATTGCAGCAGCTCATCGCCGGCCAGCGGTTCGGCGCGGCGTCCGACCAGATCTCGTCGAGCTACGACATCGGCGTGCAGGCGCAGTACAACGCGTCCACGCTGATGTCGCCGAAGCTCCAGAGCGCGAACGTCCGAGCGGCCGACGCCGCGGTGGCCGGCTCGGCGCAGCGGCTGCGCACCGCGGTGACGCAGCAGTACCTGAACGTGTTGCAGCAGCGCGCGCGCGCGGCGATGCAGGACACCCTGCTCGCGAGCGCGCGCGCCCAGCTCACCCTGGCGCGCGCGAGGGCCGAGGGTGGCGCGGTGACCCAGCTCGACGTGAAGAAGGCCGAAGTCGCCGTCGGAACACAGGAGGTTGCGCTCGTGCAGGCGGCGAACCAGGCCGAGATCGAGATGTTGCGCCTGTTCCAGCAGATGGGGATGTCGCGTCCGGCGGGCGCCGAGCTCACGTCGACGTTCACGATGGACGACAGCGTGCCGTCGCTCGAGCGCCTGCTCGCCCTTGGCCGCCGCGCGAACCCCACGCTCGAAGAGATGCGGTCGCGCGAGAGCGCGGCGCAGCTCGGCTTTCGCAGCGCGCAGTCGCAGTACACGCCGACGCTCTCGATCGCGACGGGCCTCGGCGGCTACACCAACCAGTACACCGACAAGGGCTTCGTGCTCGGTCAGACCACCGACAGCAAGCAGCAGCGGTGCATCGCGAACGCCGGCGACGACCCCGCCGCCGTGGAGGCGTGCCGCGCGGTGACGCTCACGCCGCAGGAGAGCGCCGACGCGCTCGCGGAGAACAGGCAGTTCCCGTTCAGGTTCGCGCGCAACCCGTTCTCGCTCGGCGCGCAGTTGAGCATTCCGATCTTCAACGGCTTCCAGCGCGAGCAGCGGCTGGAGGAAGCGGCGGTCGCGCGGAACGAGGCACGCTACAACGAGCGCGCACAGGAGCTCCAGCTCGAGACCGACATCACCGCCGGCTATCTGAACGTGATCGCCGCGCGCCGCACGGTGGTGCTCCAGGAGGGCAACGTGTCCGCGGCGCGCGAGGCGATGCGGTTCGCGCAGGAACGGTACCGGGTGGGGTTGAACACCTTCGTGGACGTGGCGCAGGCGCGCGCGGATCGGGAGACCGCCGAGAATGCGCGCATCGCGGCGGTGTACGACTACCACCGGGCGGTGGCGGGGCTGGAGGGGGCGGTAGGGGTTCGGATCAGGTAGCGTGGCGTACTGCGGTGGGCGGCCTACTGCGGTGGCGCGGCCTACCGCGGTACGGGGTACCGTATGCTCGTATCTTCGTATGGCGTAACTCGACCGACATCCAGCCAACGCCCAATGCGGAGCCTCGACATCGCCGCAAAAGCCGTGTGCCTCAGGCAGGGAGCTTCTGCATGAGGCGGTTGAGCATTCGTTGAACGGCGTTCAGTCGCTCGAGCAGTTCTTCCCGCGATTCAGCGGACAGATAACCCAGCTCGGCCGCTATCAATACGTGGTTCTCGGCCTCTGTCGCGGAGCCAGCCGCGATTTGCAGAAAGCGAATCGTCTCTTTTCGTGAGCTCTTGCCGCATCCCTCGGCGATGTTTGCGGGAATGGAGATCACGGAGCGACGAAGCTGGCTCGCGATCACTCCCCTATCGATGTGCGGAAAGGTCCTCGTGGCTTTCGCGGTGGCGACGACGAGATCGCGCGAACGCTGCCAGACCGTCAATCGCCGGAAGTCGTGCATCCATGAAGTGTGCGTCGACCCTCGGCCGGCGACGCACCATCCCAACGCACTCCGTCACATTGCGCCGCCGGGACACGTCCAATCATTGGGCGTTGGCCGAATGTCAGTCGACATACGGCGTACGAAGGTACGAGCCTACGGTACCGAGTACCCGCAGTCACCCCTTCGCCATCGCCACCAATCCCCCCACGTCCACCCCGCGCCACAACCGATCCCTCATCGCGCGAGTCTCCGTCAGCGCGCGCGCGCCTGCCGAGGAAAGCTCGAACAGCCTCCTCGACGGTCCGTCCCCGAACGTCCGCTTCGAGCGCAGCAACCTCTTCGCCTCCAACCGGTCCAGCGTGGAGTAGACGGCGCCAATCGCGAGGTCGCGGCCCGTCACCCGCTCGATCTCGCGACGCACCTCCATCCCGTACGCCTCTCCCCGCGTGCGGAGCACCGCGACCAGCACCTGCTCCTCGAGCACCCCGAGCGGGACGAGTTCCGCGTCGCCCATCACTGCTCCCTCAGCACGAGCGCCGGATCCACCGTGCCCGCGCGCCGCGCCGGCACGAACGCCGCCAGCACTCCCACCGCGAGCAGCGCCGCGCTCGCCGCGACGAACGCCACCGGGTCCACCGCGGTCACGCCGTAGAGGAACGAGGTCAGCAGCCTCGAGAGCACGACCGTGCCGAGCGCCCCGAACGCGACGCCGATCGCCACCAGCGTCGCGCCCTGCCCGACGATGTGCGTCACCACGCGCGAGCCTGGCAGACCGAGCGCGACGCGGATGGCCCAGTCGCGTTTGCGCCGCGCGGCGAAGTGCGAGATCACGCCGTAGATCCCCACGGCACCCAGCACGAGGGCGAGTGCCGAGAGCAGCGCGAGCAGCGTCATCACCTGCCGCGCCGGACCGACCGCCGTGTCGAGCACGCGTGACATCGTCGTCGTGCTCTGCACCGCGAAGCCCGGCGCGACACGGTTCACCGTGCGGCGCATGTCGTCGAGCAATCCTTCCGCGTCACCGGGCCGCGTGGTGCGGACGACGAAGCTTCCCGCGTTGCCGAACCACGCCGCCTGGCGCGCCAGATAGTAGCGCGACGGCTCCGCCTCGTCGGTGAGCGCGGCCTCGGCGACATTCTGCACGATGCCCACGATCCGCCAGGAGCCGGTGAAGCCGCCGCCCATGCGCTTTCCGATCGGGTTCTCGCCAGGGAAATACTTCTTCGCCAGCGCCTCGTTGATCACGATCGAGCCGCCCGAGTCGCTCTCCTGATCGGAGCCGTCGAACAGGCGCCCGTCGCGGAGCTTGATCCCCATCGTCGCGAAATAGTCCGGCGTCACGATGCGGAAGTACGTGAACGAGCGCTCGATGTCGCGCCCCTCGATCGTGATGCCAAAGCTGTCGCCGCCGCCGCGCAGCGGGATCTTCATCGCGCCGGCCGCCGAGCGAACGCCCGGCAGCTCGGCGAGCGCGGCGGCGATCTCCTCGATCTTCCGCCGGCGCGCGTCAGCCTCCATCTCGCGGCTCGAGATCACGTCCACCACCGCGACGCCCGCGGTCTCGATGCCGGGGTCGATCGCATACAGCTTGGCCACGCTGCGCACGAGCAGCGCCGCACCCGACACGATCAGCATCGCGAGCGCGACTTCGGCCACGACGAGCCCCTGCTCGAGCCGGCCGCCGCGACCCTGGATGCCGCCCGTGCGTGCGCTGCTCATCGAGCCGCGCAGGTCGCCGCGCCAGAGCGAGAACGCGGGCACCAGTACGACGAGCAGCACCGCGCCGACCGCGATCGCGAGCGCCATGGCGAACATCGTCCAGTCGAACGTTGCGCTCTCTCCCCACGCACCGATCGGCAGCGACTGCGCGAGGATGCGGAAGCCGGCGGCGGCGAGCCCCGCACCGGCGAGGCCCGCCGCGAGCCCGACCAGCAGCGCCTCCACGATCACTTGCTGGGTAATCCGACCGCGGCTCGCGCCGAGCGCGGCGCGCACCGAGAGCTCAGCCGATCGGCCTTCGACCTGGCCGAGCATCAGCGCGGCGACGTTCGCGCAGGCGATGAGCAGGATGAGCGCCATTGCCACGAACGTCGCGACGATTGCCGGCCGCATCGGGCCGAGCAGCGTCTCGCGCAACGGCGTGAGCTTCGCCGTGGAGATCTTGTCGGCCTTCTTCGAGTAAGTGAACCGCTCGTGCATGACGCTGGTGAGCCGCGCGAGGTGCGGGCCCATCTTCTCCAGCGTCATGCCCGGCGCGAGTCGGCCAACGAGCTCCCAGCTTCCGTTGCGGCCGACCGGATCGAGCGCCTTGGGGAGCCAGATGCGCGCCTCCGGATCGGGATACCAGAAGCCGCGCGGCATCACGCCGACGACGGTGCGTGGCGTGCCGTCGAGCGTGAGACGCCGGCCGAGCACCGACTGCTCTCCACCCAGCTCCTGCCACAGTCCGTAGCTGATCACCGCGACCGGCTCGGCGCCCTGCACGTCGTCGCCCCGGCGGAACGAGCGACCGATCAGCGGATGCGCACCGAGCACGTCGAACAGCTCGGCGGTCACCTGTCGGCCGGGCAGGAGTCGCGACGGCGCGTCGCCCTCGCGCATCGTCACGTCGCCCGGACGCTGCGCGCCGACGGCGCGGAAGCCGGTGAACTTGTCGCGCAGGTAGAGGAACTCCTCCTCCGTCCACCAGCCCGGCATCCAGAAAGTGACCACCTCGTCCGCGTTCGCATACGGCAGCGGATCGACGAGCAGCGGCCGCGCGACGCCGAAGACGGCGGTGGTGCCGCCGATCCCGAGCGCGAGGGTGAGCACGGCGAGCAGGGTGTAGGTCGGTCGCGCACGCAGGCGGCGGGCGGCGTAGCGGGCGTCGGACATCCAGGTCTGCAGCATTGGCCCTCCGGGCCGAAATTCGTTCGCCGGTGGCAGGAAGCCGGTTCGTTCTCGCCACCATCCCCAGCGGAGCAGCGAGGGTGCGGAGCTGACGGTCTGCCACCAGAGCCACCGTGTCGCGGCCGCATCGCCGTGCGCGCGACTCCGCTCGGCGAGCTCGGCGCGCACGTCGGCGAGCAGCTCGTCGCGCTCGGCGCGAGGGAGAAGCGCGCGGAGCAGCGTGAGCAGAAGTCGGGTGCGCGGCTGGATGGAGTCGTCGTTGGGGGACACGGATCCGATGCGGTCGATTCTACAATGTAGAAATACCGGGCGCCAGGCAGGAGCGGCCCGTCAACCGGTGAGATACCGCGAATGGTGAAAAGGTTGGAAGGGGGTGGACTTTCTCTCTCTACCTGCGGTACCGGGTACCGTACGCTCGTACCTTCGTACGCCGCATCGCGACCGACATCCAACCAATCCTCAATGATTGGACGCGCTTGGATAGGTGTCGGCCCGTGCCGCTGCGACGGTCAGAGCCGGTCAGATAGAGCGCCATCCACGAATTGGAATGGCCGGTATGCCAATCCGAGTGTCTTGAGTACGTCTGTCGTCCTGGTGTACACGCGGTTGCAGTTCGGTTGCAGTTCGGTTCCCGTTCAGAGACAGCCACCCCTCACTCCCCCCGTAGCACCAGAGCAGGGTGAACCCTCGCCGCCCGCCTCGACGGCAGATACGACGCCAGCAGCGCGATCGCGCCGAGCAGCACCGGCACCAGCACGTACGTCAGCGGATCCGTCGCGCTCACCTCGAACAACAGGGTGCGCATGATCCGCGTGACCGCGAACGCACCCGCGAGCCCGGCGATCAGTCCGACCACGACGGGTCCCATCCCCTGCCGCATCATCAGCGCGAGCACGCGCGCGGGTGGGGCGCCGAGTGCAAGGCGAACCGCCATCTCGCGCTCGCGCTGACGGACCGAGTAGGCGACCACACCGTACAGCCCGACCGCCGCGAGCGCGAGCGCGAGCACGCCGAAGATTCCCACGAGCACCGTGAAGAACCTCGGTGTCGACGCGGCCTCCGAAAGCTTGCTACGGAAGGGTACGATCTCCTGGAACGCCTGACCCGGAAGCACCTCGCGAATCGCGTCGCGCACCGGACCGATCAGCGTCGCCGGATCGCTCGACGTGCGCACCACGAGCGATATCGATCGGCGCGGCATCGTGGCGTCGGGCACATAGGCGGTGTACCCGCCCACCGAGTCCAACCGCGCGCTGCGCACGTCGCCCGCGACGCCGATCACGCGCACCGGCCGCCCGCCGAAGACGAACGTCTCGCCGACGGGCGAGCGCCCGGGCCACGCGCGCTCCGCCATCTTGCGGCTCACCACCGCGAGAATTCCGGAAGTCGAGTCGCCGGTGACCGCATCCAGATCCTGGCCCGCGATCAGTGGAATCCCCATCGCCTTGAGATAGCCGGGGCTCGCCGGCTGCAGCCACACGCGCGGCTCCTCACCGGCGGGCGGAGTGGCCTGCCCGGGAATGATGAATGGCTGCGGCTCACCCATCCCACCGGTGAGCGGCGCGTTCTTCGTCGCGCCTGCGCTCAGCACGCCCGGCACCGCGCGCACGCGCTCGACGACGTTCTGCCGGTCCGTCGCGAGCTTGGTTCTCGGCGCACCTTCGGTGAGCGGCATCCCGAAGCGCACCAGCAGTAGGTTCTCCGGGCGGAAGCCGGGGTTCGTCGCCGTCAGTCGCTCGAAGCTGCGCAGCATCAGTCCCGCACCCACCACGAGCACGACGGCCAGCGCGACCTCCGTCGTCACGAGCAGGCTGCGCGCGTGGTTCGCTCCACCGCTGCCGACGCTGCCGCGCGCGTCCTCGCGGAGCATGGACGCCGTGCCCGTGCCGGCGGACGCGCGCAACGCTGGCCACAGTCCGAACAGGGCGCCGGTCGCGAGCGAGACGATGACGGCGAAGGCGAGCACGCCGCCGTCCACACGAACGTCCGCGGCGCGCGGAAGAAACTCACCGCTGAGCGCGACCAGGCCACGCACCCCCCAGAACGCCGCGACCACGCCGAGCGCTCCGCCCGTCACGGCGAGCAAGAGACTCTCCGTGACGAGCAGGCGCACGATGCGCCCTCGACCCGCACCGATCGCGGCGCGGAGCGCGAGCTCGCGTCCACGCGCCGTGCCGCGCACCAACATGAGGTTGGCGACGTTCACGCACACCACGAGCAGCACCAATCCCACCGCGCCGAGCAGCACGAGAAGCCCGCGCCGCACCGAGCCGACGATCACGTCGTGCACGCGCTCGACGGCCGAGCTCGTCCAGCCAGCATTCGACGCGGGATACGTCGCGGCGAACCGGCGCAGCATGTCGTCCACCTGCGCGCGTCCCTGCTCGGGCGTCACCCCCGCACGGAGCCGGGCGATCACGTCCAGCCATCGCCCGTCGCGTCCGCAGCACACCGACGACTCGCCAACGAGACTCGTCGAGAGCCACACCGAGGTGGTCGGCGCGGGGAATGAAAAGTCGGGCGGCATGACGCCCACCACGGTGTACATCTCGCCGTCGAGCGAGATGGAGCGGCCGATCGCCTGACGGTCGCTCCCCATCTGCCGCTCCCAGAAGCCGTTGCTCACCACCACGGAGCGATTGCCGCCGACGACGTGCTCCTCGGGGCGAAAGGTGCGGCCCAGCGCCGCCGCTCGGCCGAGGGCGGGGAAGAATCCCGCCGACACGTGCGCGACGGGCACGTACGACGGCTCGGCACCCTCGCCGTACACCATCTCACCGTTGCGATAGCCGCCGACCGCCGAGAACCGCGTCAGCTCTCGGCTCCAGTCCTCGAGCTCGAGTGAGCTCACCTGTCCGTGATCGACGTTGGCGCCGCGGTTCTCCGGCCAGATGCGCACGAGGCGTTCGGCGTCGGGGAAGGGAAGGGGCCGGAGCAGCACGCCGCGGACGACGCTGAACATCGCCGTGGTCGCACCGATGCCGAGTGCGAGGGTGAGCAGCACGACGAGCGAGAAGCCAGGCGCGCGGCGGAGACTGCGCGCGGCGAAGGTCAGGTCGTGCGACAGGGACGAGAACAGATCGGAGCGGCGCACTGCGGCCTCGTGATCGGTGGAGATCTGGTAGCAGCGCTCGCGTACGCGATCGACGTCGCCGAATCGGAGCATCGCTTCGCGACGCGCGTCCTCCGGCGAGCGTCCCTCGGCGACGAGCTGCTCGGTGAGCATCTGGAGATGGAACGCCAGCTCGTCGTCCACCGCGGCGGCGACGTCGCGCTCGGCGCGCGGAAGACGGAACAGGCGGCGAACGCCCGAGAGGCGCGCCACGAGCGACTCAGCCGCGCGCGACGGCGAGCACCTTGCTCACCGCGCCGGAGTAGCGTGACCAGGAGAGGGCCTTGGCGCGGAGCTGCTGCCGGCCCTGCGCGGTGAGCTGGTAGTACTTGGCGCGTCGGTTGTTCTCGGAGAGTCCCCACTCGCTCTCGATCCATCCGCGCCGCTCGAGCCGATGCAGCGCGGGGTAGAGCGCCCCCTCGTCGACGCGGAGCACGTCGTCGGACGTGTCGTGCAGCCAGCGCGCGACGGCGTAGCCATGGCGAGGGCCCCAGCTCAACGTCTTCAGGATGAGCACGTCGAGGGTGCCCTGGAGGAGGTCGAGCTCTTCGGCTGGCGGCATCTTTCCCCTTGGATGGTCAGGGGGGAAGATTTATCAGCATACCTGAGATGTCAAGGGGAGGGCGGACGACTGCCACCTGGCACCTCCACCGTCATCCGCACCAGCGGCATCAGAGCGCCGAACACACCGACGGCGCCGCGCAGCGTGCTCGGGAGCGACGTGCTCGTGAATGGATCGCTGTCGTGGCCGTAGTGCTCGTAGTAGTTCGCATCCACCGCGCTGACCGACGGTCGTATCGGAACCCTGGGAAGCACACGGTGCTCTCACGACTCGTCGCCGTACCCGGCAGCACGATGCTGGTGTCGACGTAGGGCAAGGGGCAAGGGTGTTGCCGGCGCGCCGGTGGCCCTGAGGAATCGAAGCAGTACTGCTGTACTTGGTACCGTAGGGTCGTACTCTCGTACGCCGTACGGCGACCGACGTCCGACCAATCCTCAATGATTGGACGTCACTCTGGACGCATTCCAGTCGGAGCGCGATGGATGTGCGACGGAGCGCGCGCACTTGTCCGCCGCTGGCCGGGTCGACATCCTACGGTCTCATTCCGGAGAGAGCCTCGTGGGCACCTACCTACCAGACCGGCCGACGAAGTACTGTCACGCCTGCTCGCGCACGATCGACGCGATGGCGGTGGTGTGCACGTCGTGCGGCGTGATGCAGCGCGAGGCGGGCGAGTTCGCCACCGAGAAGCGCATCGCTCCGGCCGGCCTGC
>DASYMZ010000078.1:0-24776 GCA_036008805.1 Gemmatimonadaceae bacterium | reverse complement strand
CCGCGAAATTCTTCCTCGTGAGCTATCCGTCGCACGCCGAGCATCCCACCACGCGTATCGGCGCGGACGAGGCGGATGCGTCGGAGCTCGGCACGCAAGAGCGCGCGAACCGTCGCCGGCTCGCGCGCTACATCCACCCGAATGGCGTGAAGAGCTCGCAGCTCGTGATGGGCGTCACGGCGATGCACGAGGGCAGCGTCTGGAACACGATGCCGCCGCACACGCACGTGCGGCGCACGGAGGTCTACCTGTACTTCGATCTGCCGCCCGACGCGGTGGTGTTCCACATCATGGGCACGCCGGACGCGACCCAGCACCTTGTCGTGCGCGATGGCGAGGTCGCGCTGTCGCCATCCTGGTCGATCCACTCGGGTTGCGGGACGACGAACTACACGTTTTGCTGGGCGATGGGCGGCGAGAACCAGGAGTTCGCCGACATGCAGGGCTTCGACATGACGACCCTTCTCTGATTATCATGTCGCGTCGCGCAGCGCGCACGAGTCGCACGCTGCTCGCGCTCGCCGCGAGTCGGTGGTGAGCTGAGAGATCAGGACGACGTCGCATCGCGTCGCGGTGCGATGTCTGCAGAGAGCAGTCGCATGTCGCATCGTTCTTCCACAACACGTCCAGACAGCTCGCCACTCGTCACCGGCAAACGTCGCGACGCACTCAGTCTCGTCCTCGATGCCGTCGATGCCGTGATGGAGGATGGCATTCCGCACCCGGGATGGACCCGCCCCGACGCCGAGCTGCGCACCTGCGCTCTCGAGGTGGCGTTCGCCGAGGCGGAGCGGATCGTCTCGAGCCTGCGGAGCAGCGGCCTCGTTCCCGCGCCGATGACTCGCGCCGATGCCGACGGACTCATCGCCGCCGCCGCCGCCATCTGCGTATGGGGCCGGCTTCCCGGTCACTCGCATCCCGTGCTCGATCATCTCGCCGATGCGCTCGCGAAGGTGCCGCCGTCGACCGTGCCGCTCGCTCAGCTCGCATGACGGCATGCCGCACGACGCGCGCACTTGACGCGATGATCCAGATCCGCGAGAATCGGTGCGCGCGTGCATCTCGCGCGCGCACACTCTCTCGAGGCGCCTGTGCGTACCGCCGTCGCTGCCGTCGTCACCCTGGCCGCGTTTCTCGCCGCCTGACGACGGTGCACCGCTCGAGTCGAGCCGCGTGATCACGCCGATCACGTCGTCCGCTCACTGAACGGCCGCACCTCCCGTCCGCGCCTCACGCGGTCAGGGCCCGATCATTCCGGCCGGCGCAACCGTGCGCCGGCCCGATCAATGGCCCGCTCGAGCGCCTGCGCGCTCGACGCTTGGAGAGTGCTCACCAATGACAACCGAACGCATCTCGCCGGCGCTCCTCGCGCTCGGCTGGACCACCCCGCGCGCGCGGGCGGCTGAGCCGCTCCTCGCGAACGGGCATCGGCCCGCGCGCGTGCTCGCCGAGCATCGCGACCGGTACGTCGTCGGCACCGAGAACGGAGACCGCGGCGCCATCCTCACCGGCCGCTCTCGCCTGCACCACGACTCATCGCTGGATCGTCCCGCCGTCGGCGATTGGGTCGCGGTGCGCACGTCGAGCCCGGAACTCGCGATCATCGAAGCGATCCTGCCGCGCACGAGCGCGTTCGTGCGCCAGGTCGCGGGCGACGTCGCCATCGCGCAGGTCGTCGCGGCGAACATCGACGTCGCCCTCATCGCGACGTCGATGAACGGCGACCTGAATCCGCGCCGCCTCGAGCGCTACGTGACGCTGGCGTGGGAGAGCGGGGCGCTGCCTGTCATCGTGCTCACGAAGGTGGATCTGGCCACCCCGGAAGATCTCGCATCGGCGCGCTCGGCGGTCGGATCGGCGGCGCCTGGCGTGGAGATCATCGCGCTCTCCACACTCGAGCGCATCGGGCTCGACGCGCTCGCGGCGCTCCTGCCGGCCGGCCGCACCGCAGTGCTCGTCGGTTCGAGCGGGGTGGGGAAGTCCACGCTCGTCAACGCGCTGCTCGGCGAGTCTCGACTGCGCACCCGCGAGGTGCGTGGTGACGGAAAGGGGCGGCACACGACGACCCACCGAGAGCTCGTGCGACTCGCATCCGGCGCGTTGCTGATCGACACGCCAGGCATGCGCGAGCTCCAACTCTGGAGCGACGGCAGCGGCGTCGCCGCGGCGTTCGCGGACGTGGAGGCGCTCGCGGAGCAATGTCGTTTTCGTGATTGCGCGCACGACACCGAGCCAGGCTGCGCGGTGCTCGGCGCGATGGAGTCAGGCGCGCTCGAGCTCGCGCGTCTGGAGAGCTATCGCGCGCTCCTCCGCGAGGTGGCGTGGCTCGAGCGTCGAACGGACCTCCGCGCGCGGGCCGAAGCGCAGAGGCAGGTGCGCGTGATCCATCGGGCCATGCATCGATCCACGGACCCGAAGCGCCGGTGAGGCGGTCAGCGCTGAGCGGCGGCGAGCTTGAGCGGCGCCGTCGCCAGCCGTTCGTTCCGGGCGACACGCTGCCGATAGAGCGCGAAGGCGCGCCACGTGCCGATCAGCCACACGACACCGATGAGCAGTCCACCGACGATGTCGGTGGGCCAGTGCACGGCGAGATAGAGTCGCGAGTACGCGTTCGCGAGAAAGACCAGCGCCGCGACGGCGAACGGCCAGCGCCACCCACGCTCGCGATGAAGCATCAGCGCGACCGTGACGTAGAGCGCGATCGTGAGAATGGAATGTCCGCTCGGATACGACGCCCAGTTGTACATCCCGCGCCGTGGAAAGAGGTCGGGACGATCGCGGTCCAGCATGTACTTCATCGTCGGGTTGAGCGACAGCGAGCCGATCGACACCACGAACAGGTGGAGCGCATCGATGGGTCGTCGTGCGCGCTTCCACAGCCACCATCCGATCACGATGATGGCCGGGAGGATCGTGAGGTTCGTGCCCGTGAGCGGAACCTGCAGCACGACCGCATCGAGCCACGCGGGAAGCGATTGCGCGTGGAACCAGCGGAGCAGCGCGCGCTCCCACGGTGTCCCCGCGTCCCAGATCCCCGCTTTGCGAATCGCATAGCCGAATGCGGTGCCGATGATCCACGCCGACAGGTATGCGAGCAGCAGGTCGATGGCGAGCCGGCGCGTGGCGTGCCGAGTCGTCCCAACGGCGGACCCGTCAGTCAAGCGTGGGGCCCGCCGGGGCACTCTCGCCACCCAGCCATCGACGCACTTCCGCGACGACTGCGCGCGGTTCGATCGGCTTGGCCAGATAGGCGGTGAATCCAACCTCGGTCGCGCGCACCCGGTCGTCGGCGAGCGCATGCGCGGTGAGCGCGATGATCGGGATCGAGCTCGTCGCTGGATCGCGCCGCAGAATCCTGGTCGCTTCCCAGCCGTCCACCTCGGGGATCGAGATGTCCATGAGGATCAGATCGGGAAGCACGCTCCGCGCGAGCGCGATCGCCTGGGCGCCATCCTCAGCCTCCACCACCGTGTAGCCGAGATGACGCAGCACGGTGGAGTAGATGATCCTGTTGTCCTCGTTGTCTTCGACGAGGAGCACTGTGTGGCCAGACGAGGCGGATGAGTCCACGAATCACTGGCGGAGTGAGAGTCCTTCGGTAGCGGCTACCAAGCGCAAGGTGAGTGCCCGCGGACGAGCGCGCCACCAGTCACACGCGAATTCGCTCGAGCTCGCCGATCTTCCCCAACCGGCGTCGGTGGCGCTCCGCGCCGGAAAATCGCGCCTGAAGGAAATCCCGCACGAGCTCCGCCGCCAGCTCCGGTCCGATCACCCGCGCGCCGAGCGCGAGCACGTTCATGTCGTCGTCCTCGACTCCCTGCCGCGCGGAAAATGGATCGTGACAGAGCGCGCTGCGTACGCCGGTCAACTTGCTGGCCGCGATGCTCGCTCCGACGCCGCTTCCACAGACGAGGATTCCGCGCTCGGCGCGCCCCGCCACGACCGCTCGACCCACCGCCGCGGCGACGTCGGGGTAGTCGTCGCCAGCCACGGGCGCGTCAGGCCCACAATCGACGAGCTCGAAGCCCCCCGCACGCAGCTCGGCGAGGATCCGGTCGCGGAGGGACCATCCCGCATGATCGCACGCGAATGCCACCTTCATGATCGTCACCTCGCTGGAGATCGTCCGCGCTCCTCGCCACTCGACTGCGCACCGCGCCTCGAGCTCGCGACGGCGCGCTCGCCGGCCGAACAGCGACCGGCAGTGACTCTGGTCACGGTGCAACGGCCACCCGACGGTGCGAATATACGTCGGCGGGGAACGCGAGCGTCGCTGAGGAAATCCGGCCGTCCGTTGCGTTTTGTGATTTCACTCGTTCATCAGCACGGGGCGCTGACGCTCCTCCCTCCTGTTCTCGGATCTTGAGACCCCATACCGAGATGCCCCCGACGTCCAGCGACCGCGCGCCTTCGGAAACGCCCGGCGAAAGCACCGCAGTCCGGAGAGAACGACTCCGTTTCACCGGATTCGCCTACACGCGATCGCCCTCCGGACAGGTGACCTGCGAGGTGTCGCTCGAGTGGGCGCCCGGTGAGCCCGTGGTCGGGCGCGCTCAGGGACAGGCCAGTCCAGCCGGTGACGCTCGACTCGGCGCTGAAGCCTCCATCCGCGCGCTCGAAGCGTTCACCGAAGGCGCCATCCGGTTCGAGCTCGTTGGCGTGAAGGTCGTGCGCGCCTTCGACGCGAACGTCGTGATCGCGTCGCTCGTGCAGCGCGGCGATGCTGGCCCCGACCGGCTCCTCGGCTGCTACCTCGCCGACGGCGACATGGTACGCGGTGCCGCGCTCGCGGTGCTCAACGCAACGAACCGCGTGCTCGGCAACTACATCGCCACGCGCTGAACACCCGGCACCCTCGCGCCACTCAGGGGTAGGCGCGAGCTATTCCACCCGCTAAGCTGCGGGACGTTCGCCCCGCCCAGGGAACAATCGAGCAAGCCGACCGCCGCATCCCTCCCGCCGCCGTCGTCGACCACCGGAGAGTGCACGTGCGCATCTGGCCATCCTTCCTCGGCACGATCCTTCTCGCAGGCTGCTACGGCCATCCCGACCCCGCGCCGCGTCCGCACAACGTCGTCGTCGCTGGAAGCCCGACGGCCACGAAGCGCGATTCCACACCTCCGCTGAACGGCACCGCTGCAACGACGGCCGGCGCCGAACGACTCGAATCGAAGGAGCACGCCGACGTCTCTTCGGTGGAGGTCGCGCGCCGCGCGGCCGATGTGTTCGGTGATTCGCTGATCGTCGTGCCCCCCGCCGCGGCCGTCGCGGCAGCCGAGCCGACCTGGGACATGGACGTGCGTTCCTACGAGACCCAGGACCGTGTCGCGTACTACGTGAACATGTTCACCGGCCGCTCGAAGGAACGCATCGCGGAGCGCCTGGAGCGCGGAACGCGCTACGAGCCGATGATCCGCGCCAAGATGAAGGCCGGCGGCCTTCCCGAGGACATGTACTACCTCGCCCTCGTCGAGAGTGGATTCGACCCGCACGCGTACTCGCGCGCGGCGGCGGTGGGCATGTGGCAGTTCATGACGTCCACGGCCCGCGACATGGGCATGCGCGTGGACTGGTGGGTGGACGAGCGGCGCGACCCCGTTCGCTCCACGACGGCCGCCGTCCGATTCATCCGCGGACTCCGCGATCAGTTCGGCTCACTCTACCTCGCCGCTGCCGCGTACAATGGTGGCCCCGGCCGCGTGTCGCGCGGACTTGCACGCTTCGCCGACGACCTGGAAGGAACGCAGGCCGAGGACGCGTTCTTCGTGCTGGCGGAGAAGGATTACCTGAGAAACGAGACGCGAGAATACGTTCCGCAGCTCATCGCCGCGGCGCTCATCGCCAAGGAGCCCACGCGCTATGGGATGGAGCTTCGGCCGCGCGCTCCGTTCGCGTACGACTCCGTGCGCGTGCCCGGGAGCACTCCGCTCGGCGCGATCGCGAAGGCCGCGAAGGTGTCGCTTCGCGAGATCACCGACCTCAATTCGCATCTGCTGCGCGGGATGACGCCACCGCGCGAGACGTATCTCATCCGCGTGCCGGTGGGATCGGCCGCGGAGTTCGACAGCGCGTTCGCGGCGCTGCCGGCCGAGGCGCGCAAGGCCACGGTGACCGTCGAGACCAAGAAGGGAGACACTCCGGAGCGCATTGCGCGGCAATACGACGTTCCGACGTCCGCGGTGGCCGCGTTCAATCCGTCGATGCACCGGCTCAAGAGCGGACGCCTCTCGCCGGGTCAGGAGCTCGTCGTCCCGACGCCCGCGGTGCTCGCCGCGGCGCTCGACATTCCGGATCCGGGCATCGAGAAGTATCCCAACAGCACGTCGCGGCTCAAGGTCCACACCGTCCGACGCGGTGAGAGCCTGCGGCTGGTCGCCCGGAAGTACGACGTCTCGCCCGAGCGGCTGATGCGGCTGAACGGACTGAGGAAGCCGGTGATCTTTCCGGGGCAGACCTTGCTGCTCACGGCGGCGCCGCGCTCGTCGAAGTCGAAGGCGCGTTCCACCGAGTCGTCGAGCAGCTCCAGGAAGTCGTCGGCGTCCCGCTCCTCGAAGGTCTCGGGAAAGTCCAAAGCATCCGTGAGCAGCCGGAAGAAGGCAGCGGCTACCGAGAAGCCGAGCAGCGCTCGCTCGACGAAAAAGAGTTCGGGCGCCGGCTCGAAAGCCGGCGCCCGAAAGAACAGCGGAAAGAGCGCGAAGCGGTCCAGCCGCGCCGACTGACCGATCAGGTCAATCGACGACGCCGTTGCCCTTGTACCCTCTGGTGACGATCCGGTCGTAGCCGTTGGACGGGCTGTCACCCTGCGCGCGAGACTTGGCCACGGCCACGGGGCCGCGGTTGTAGACCAGGAGGGCGAGCTTCACGTCGCCGTGATACTCGTCCACCAGACCGCGCAGATAGCGGAAGCCGACCCGCAGATTGACGTTGGGATCGTACAGCTTCTCGCGGGTGACCCCCTTCACGTAGTACTTGGCCGTGGAGGGCATGACCTGGGTGAGCCCGAGCGCACCGACCGGGCTGGTCGCACGCACGTTGAAATCGCTCTCGAGCTTCACCAGGCGGAACGCGAGCTCGGGATCGATTCCCTCGGCCTGCGCCACGTCCACGATGCTGCTCGCCAGGTCGGCGCCGATCTTGTAGCGGCTCGAAAAGCCAATGACCTTCTTGGCCCGGTCGAGCTGGGTGCGCATCAGCTCAAGCTCCCCACGCGCGGAGTCCAGCGCGAAGGCGAGCGAACGGTCGGTGCTCAGGTTGATGTTGAAGGCGGAAGACTTCACGGGCGCCGCTTCAGCCGCCGGAGTGGCCGGCTTCCGATTTCCCAAGACGAAGGCCGTCGCGCCGAAGAAGCTGAGGGCCATCGCCGTCTGCTTGAGACGGCGGCGACGGCGATACGCGTCTCCGCGATGCACGTACGTGCCTCGAAGATTTTTCATAAATTGAACCCTGGTAAAGGGTTAGCTACCGTTGTCCAGCTCGCTGCATCTGGACGTTAAGGCGCAACGGCTGTGCCAGCAAGCCTTGCATATGGGCCACCCACTCCACCCACTTTCTCCGCCAAAGATATATCGGAGATCACCATGGCCCGGTCCATCGCCTTCGCCATGTCATAGACGGTGAGCAGGGCGACGCTCGCCCCCGTGAGCGCTTCCATCTCCACACCGGTCTTCCCCGTAGTGCGGACGATCACCTCGACCTGGATTCCCGGCAGCGCGGGGTCGGGGGTCAGCGCCACCCCGATGTCGGTGAGAGGGAGGGGATGACAGAGGGGGATCAGCTCGGCCGTCCGCTTGGCAGCCATGATGCCGGCGACCCTGGCGACTCCGAGGACGTCGCCCTTCGAGATGACGTTGCGGACGATCGCGTCGAGGGTTGCGGGCGTCATCCGGATGGAGCCGGTCGCGCGCGCCATGCGCGAGGAGTCCGGCTTGGCGCTCACGTCCACCATCCGGGCCGTGCCGTCGGGTGCGACGTGCGAGAGGCTGCCCGTCCCCGTCTTCTCGTCCGCGCTCATTTGAGCAGTGCCTCCAGCCGTCCCAGGAGCTCGTTCGTGACGAGCTGTGGATTCACGTTGCCCGTGGCGCGCTCCTTCGCGTCTTCCACGGCGTCGAGCGCCCGTGCCGCGGCAACGGCCCCGGCGCGGTTTCCCCGCTCCGCAGCGGAGCGAGCTCGCTCGTGGAGAAGCACGGTCAACGCGTCGAGCGAGGTGCTGTAGGCGCCTCGGGACTTGTTCGACCCCTGCCGGAGCGCCGTCCGGAATCGATCTCGTCGGTCGCCGTCGGTCGCAGCGTCGAGCATCCGGCGGGCCCGCTCGAGCGCGTCGCCCCATTCGGCCCGTGCGAGCAGCGCACCCGGTGCGCCGGCCGCCAGACGCCGCTGCTCCTCCAGCTTCTTGGGGACGCCAGCCGCGGCGAGCGCGGCCTGCATCGCCGGCTCGGCGAGAACGGCATCCACCGCGTCGGCGCCGAGCGGCGGCACCCGGAGCGCGACGAGCCGCGAGCGGATCGTGGGAAGGAGCGCGCCGGATTCGCTGGAGGTGAGGATGATGTTGGCGAGCGCGGGCGGCTCCTCGAGCAGCTTGAGAAACGCGGCCGCCGCTTCCTCCGCCCCCTCGCGGACGGCCATCCGCTCGGCATCGCCCACGATGTAGATCTTTCGAGCGGCCAGCGCGGGAGCGAGCGAGGCCGACGCGATCATCGCACGGATGGTCGCGATCAGGATCGCGTCACTCGGCGGAGGGGGCGCGTATGCGCCCGTCTTTACGCGCTCGCCGACCGCCTCGCGAAAATCGTCCTCCACGTCCTCGGAGGTGGCGTCGCCATCGATGCGCGGCCGCGGAAAGTACCAGTGGATGTCAGGATGCGTTCCCGCGAGCGCATAGCGGCAATGCTGGCAGGTGCCGCACGGACGCGGCTCGGGTCCGTTGCAGACCAACCGCTGGCCCAGCCACAGCGCGAGTCGCTGCTTGCCGACGCCGAGTGGTCCCTGGAGGAGCAGGGAGCCGGGCAATGCGTCGCGGCGCACCGCGTCGTCGAGACGCCGCACGAGCGCGTCGTGGCCGTGAAGGGGGAGAAGTGGCACGAAGCAAGGTAAGACGGGCATGCCCCGGCGGGCGAGTGGGGCGACGGGCACGGATCGTGAGACCACGAGAGCCGTCGAACATCAGGAGAGGATCCTATGCAGCTCGGACTGAACGGACGGAGAGTCGCCATCCTAGCGACCGATGGAGTGGAGCAGGTGGAGCTGGAGGAGCCTCGGAAGGCGCTCGATGCGGCGGGGGCGATCACGCATCTCATCTCGCCCAACGCTGGCTCGATCCAGGCGATGAATCACGACGAGAAGGGGGCCAAGCTGCCCGTCGACCGCACGCTGGCCGACGCGCGGCCGAGCGAGTACGACGCGCTGCTGCTGCCCGGCGGGGTCGCGAATCCCGACACGCTGCGCATGGACGAGAACGCCGTGCAGTTCGTGCGAGAGTTCATGCTGGCCGACAAGCCGGTCGCGGCGATCTGCCACGGGCCCTGGCTTCTCGTGGAAGCGGACGCGGTGGCCGGGCGGCGTCTGACCTCGTGGCCAAGTCTGCGGACCGACATCCGCAACGCGGGCGGCGATTGGGTCGACGAGAAAGTCATCATCGACGACCTTCTCGTGACGAGCCGCAAGCCGGCCGACATCCCGGCGTTCAACGCGGCGATGCTGCACGAGTTCGGGAGCGGTCTGGACGATCGGCATGTGGACGAGGTCAGCGAGCAGAGCTTTCCGGCAAGCGATCCCCCGCCGACTCCGACGGCGATCGGCGGGGAAGGGGCAGCGGCGACGTGACCGAGTGGGCGCGGCCGACGTCATTGCGGCGTCGGCCGCGCGCGGTCCGGGCCGCAACATGCTTTGTGGCGCAAAGCACTTGACAGACACCGCCTTCCGGGACATTCTCCGCCCATGACACGCGTCCTTCCACTCCGTCCACCCGAGCCGCCCGAGATGCAGGCGCGCGCGATGGACAACCTCCGGTTCATCCGTGAGACGATGGAGGCCGCGGCGACCTTCACCGCCGTGTCGGGTTGGGGGACCGTGGTGATCGGCGTGACGGCGATCGGGGCGGCGGCTCTGGCCGCCACGACGCGCGACACGACCCGCTGGATCCTGATCTGGCTGTGTGAAGCGACGCTCTCCGTCGCCATCTCGGTGTATACCATGGCGCTGAAGGCCCGCGCGGCGAAGTTGCCGCTCTGGTCGGAGCCCGCTCGCAAGATCCTGTTCAGCTTCGCGCCGCCGATGATGGGCGGCGCGCTGCTCACCCTCGTGCTCTTCGAGCGCGGGCTGGTGCCACTGCTTCCCGGCGTCTGGATGCTGCTCTACGGCATCGGCGTCGTGGCGGCGGGAACGTTCTCCGTTCGGATCGTGCCGGTCATGGGCGTGGCGTTCATGCTCGTGGGCACGATCGCGCTGTTCGCCCCGTCCTCGCTGTCGACGGAATACATGGCGGCTGGATTCGGCGGTCTGCATCTCTTCTTCGGTACTCTGATCGCACGGAGGCACGGTGGCTAAGCACAGCGCAGCGAAGCGCCCGAATGATGATCGTGGAGAGCGCGGCGGCGTCGCGGGCGCGCGGACGCTTCGCTCGGTCGACGGCGCCGCGCCCGCATCGAGCGAGGAGGGCGCCGAGGAAGGTGCGCTCGCGCTGGACCGTCTGATTCACGAACGGATGCGGCTCGGCATCGTGAGCGCGCTCGCGGTGAACGACTCGCTCACGTTCAACGATCTCAAGCAGCTCATGCACACCACCGACGGGAACCTGAGTGTCCACGCGCGCAAGCTGGAGGACGCGAAGTACATCTCGTGCACGAAGTCGTTCGAGGGCCGCATGCCCCGCACGGAGTACAAGCTCACCACCGCCGGCCGTCGCGCGCTCGAGCGGTATCTCGACCACATGGAGGCGCTCATCCGCGCCACCAGGGAGCGCTGAGCGGTCCATGCACAAATCACGACACTCAGGATCGCAGAGCGCGATCGCGAACTTCGCCGGTCCCCATGTCGCGGTGATCATGGACGGCAACGGACGGTGGGCCACGGCGCACGGTCTCTCACGCTCCGCGGGTCACGAGGCCGGGCTGCGTACCGCGCGAGACATCGTCGAGGCGTGCGTGCGCGAGGGCGTCGGGACGCTCACGCTCTACGCGTTCTCCTCGGACAACTGGAAGCGGCCGTCGGCCGAAGTCACCGCGCTGATGCGACTGTTCCGCCGGGCGCTGCTCGGCGAGGCGAAGCGATGCCTCGAGAATGGCGTGCGGCTGACGATTCTGGGCCGACGGGACCGTCTTCCCTCGTCGCTGCGCCATACGGTGGAGCAGGTGGAAGCGCTCACCGCCTCGGGCTCGCGCATGCACCTCCGCGTCGCCGTGGACTACTCGGCGCGCGACGCGGTGCTCCGCGCGGCGGCCGTGCTGCGGGGCGAGACCGCGACCCGCGAGCAGTTCTCCGAGCTGATGGCGCGCGTGGACCACGATCGCATGCCGGCGACCGACGTCGATCTCGTGATCCGGACGGGAGGCGAGCAGCGCCTGAGCGACTTCCTGCTCTGGGAGTGCGCGTACGCCGAGCTGCTGTTCGTGGAGAAGATGTGGCCCGAGTTCACCGCGAAGGATCTCGGTGAGGCCCTCGAGGACTTTCGCGGACGGAACCGGCGGTTCGGCCTCGCACCGGAGCAGGTCGCGTCGTAACGCAGTCGGCGCCCGCCTCCAGCCGGCGTGCGCCGCGCCGTTCAACTCTCCGCGGTTTCCGGCCGATACTCGTTCGCGACCCCTTTCACTCGCGAACATTCATGCTCACACAAGCGCGTGTGCTCCTCGTCACGGACGAGGGGCCTGACAGTTCGGCGCTCCGGCAGCAGCTCGCGTCGGTCGGACACGAGATCGCCTCCACTCATCTGATCGAGGACGCCGAGCGGCGGATCGCGGACGGCGAGGCCGACGTGGCCGTGCTCGACCACGAGTCGCACGGTGCGGCCGCGCTCGAGCGGCTCGTCGGCGCGTCCAGCGGATGTCATCAGCTGTCGTTCGTGCTGTTGACCCGCGGCGGCAGCTCGCCGGCGGCGCGCGAGGCGGCCCGGATCGCCGCGTGCGAGCTGGTCGATCGGGCTTCGGGTGGCGACGCATTGCTGCTCGCGGTGGATCGCGCGGTGCGCGAGGGACAGCTCGTGCGCGAGGTCGCGACGCTTCGTGCGCGGGTGGGCGACGTGGCGCCGAACGCGCTGGTCGGCCGGTCGAGCGGCATGGCGCACGTTCGCGAGCTGGTGGGCCGCGCGGCCGCGTCGCGTGCACCAGTGCTGATCACCGGAGAGGCGGGCACGGGCAAGGATGCGGTGGCACGGCTGATCCACGATCTCTCGCCGCGCGCATCGCGTCCGTTCGTGACGGTGCGGTGCGGCAGCACGGACGCGCTTGCGCTGGAGGTGGAGCTGTTCGGTCGAGCGTCGTCGGCGACCGAGTCGGCCAGAGCGGGGTTGCTCGAGGAAGCGCGCGGCGGCACGGTGGTGGTCGACGACGCATCCTCGCTCCCGTCGGCACTGCGCGCGCAGCTCGCACGGGCGTCCGCCACACGCACCACGCGGCGCGCCGGCGCGACCACGGCGCTGCCGGCCGATGTGAGGCTGATCCTGACGGCGCGCAGTGGCGCGGCCGGCGCAGACGAGCGCTCGAGCGAGGATCTCCTCGGACGATTCAATGCGATGCCGATCGTGCTGCCGCCGCTGCGCGAGCGTCGCAGCGACATCCCGCAGCTCGTGCAGCACTTTCGCCGCCGCTTCGCGATGGAGCAGGGGATCGAGCTGTCTGCACTGAGCCCGGACGAGATGCTTCCGCTGCTCGGCCACGAGTGGACGGGGAACGTGCGCGAGCTCGAGCACTGGGTGGAGCGCAGCGCGCTCTCGTCGAGCGCGGAGCAGCCGCGCTCGGCCGGCGGCTCATCGCGCGGCGACCTCGCGGGTCTGGAGTTGGGCACGACGCGAGCGACGCTCGAACAGCTCGAGCGCGCGTACATCCTGCACGTGCTCGAGCAGGAGTCCGGACATCAGAGCCGCGCCGCGGTGCGACTCGGGATCGACCGGCGCACGCTGTACAGGAAGTTGAAGCAGTACCGGAGCGAGGATGGCATGAGGCGGGCGGGGTAAGCTTCTAGCTGCCACTCCTCGTAGGGATAGCTCGTACGGCGTCCCCGGATTGGCATCCTGACCGCAGACGCAGCGGTCCAGACTTCGGCCTGAAGCGCTTTCGTCCGTACCGGGGGCTCGCGGAAGGTTCCAGGTACGGCCGATTGCTGGCCGGTAGGCCGCGTCTGCGCATGCTGACTGGCGTTCCGATCCCGTATGCGCGACGCGTTACTCGCTACCGGGAGTGGTCGTTGCTGCTACAGCCACTCGTTGCTCTCGCGAGCGGGCACTCCCATCTTTCCGATCTCCCTTTCCGCCCCCGCTCATGCTGGCACGCTGGCTCACGAGGCTCGGCATCGCGTTCGGCGTGTTCGTCGCCGTGCTCGTCGTCGCGGCGATCGTCGTCTATGCGATGTCGGAACAGCGGATCAACAAGAAGTACGCGATCACGCCACGTCCGCTCGTGCTGCCGACCGACAGCGCGTCGCTCGCGAGGGGCGCGCATCTCACCCAGGCGATCGGGATGTGCGTGGAGTGCCACGGGGAGAAGCTCGACGGCCAGCTGATGTTCGATGGTCCGCTGGGCACGGTGGCGGCGCGCAACCTCACGCGCGGAATGGGGGGAGTGGGATCGCTGCTCACCGACGCCGACTACGTCCGGGCGATCCGCCACGGCCTCGCACCCGACGGGCGGCCGTTGATGATGATGCCCGCGCAAGACTTCGTGCACTTCTCCGACGCCGATCTCGCCGCCGTGATCGCGTACGTGAAGTCGGTGCCGCCAGCGGACAACGTGCCGCCCGAATCGAAGATCGCCCCGCTCGGCCGCGCGCTCCTCGTCATCGGAACTCTGCCGTTGTTGCCGGCCGAGCGGATCAACCACAACGCGCCCAGCCGTGCACCGGTGCAGCCCGGGGGGACCAGGGAGTACGGCGCGTACATCACTCGCATCGCGTGCAAGGGATGTCACGGACCGGCGCTCGCCGGTGGGCCGATCGAGGCGGGCGATCCGAGCTGGCCGCCCGCGTCGAATCTCACCGTGTCCGGGCCGACGAAGAGCTGGAGCGAAGCGGACTTCGTGAAGTTGATGCGCACTGGGAGACGTCCGGACAGCATGCCCGTGAACTCGGCGATGCCGTGGAAGAACGCCGGACGAATGACCGACGAGGAGCTGCACGCGGTGTGGACGTATCTGCGATCGCTACCGGGGCGCACGAACGGCGGGCCGAACCCGTCCACGTCGATGGATGCGACGCTGGGCGCGGCGACGCAGGCTCGCATGGTGGGCGCTCACTTGACGTGGTTTATCGCCCAGGTCCAGAAGATCGCGTCTTCGGGCGACATCCCGCCGGACGAGAGCCTCGAGTCGGAATAGCCGTACTGTCCGATGTCGAGCAGGTACTGCGCGCGGCTCACGAGCGTGCCCTGACAGACGCGGTCCGTTCGCGGATTCGCGCGCAGCTCGGACATGCGCTGCGCGAGCTCGTCGAGAACGCGCGCCGGCAGCGCGGGTGCATCGCTCGGATAGACGAAGTGAAAGAAGATCAGGTAGGTGTAGAGGAGCGGCCAGTTCACGCCGAATCGCGCGAGCAGTCGGTCCCAGTCGATCGTCGCGGCGCGCGCGCGCATGATGTGCATGATGTCGGCGCCGTCGAAGCGCTCGCGCTCCATCACGAACGACTTCTGCCACACCAGCTCTTCGGCCGGCACGATCTTGACCGGCATGCCGAGCACCTGCGTCTCCACGGCGTGATCGAACCAGCCGTCGTCGACTGCGCAGACGCCGTTGCCGGAGCTGAACACGAGATCGACGAAGTCCTCGTGCTGCCATGCCTTGCCGAGCCAATGTGGAAACGACAGCTCGGTGCGATAGCCGGCCGCGCGCAGCGACTCCATCGCGCGATCGAGATCGGATCGCCGGAGAAAGAGATCGAAGTCCTTCGTGTTGCGCACGATCCCCGTGTACTCGAGGAATGCGTGCGAGCCGCCGACGAGGAACGGCACCGACGCGTCGCTGAGGACGTGAAGTGTGCGCCGGTAGAAGGTGTTGGTATCCTGGGCGGATTCGTCGAGGGTGGATTGGCCGGACATTGCGGCGGGTAATGCAAGGACGGGGCTAGGGGTGCGGGGCTACTGCTGGACTCGGTAATGTCTCGCTGCAGGGACGGATTTGTGGGTCAGCCGCCGGGCAACTGCGAGTACGCCAGGACAACCGACGTACTCAGGATACTCCGATTGGCATACTGGCCATTCCAATTCGTGGACGGCTGTCCGTGGATACCGCTTCTGACCGTCGCAGCGCTACGACGGGGCCGCGCACAAGTACCACTGCTCATGGGCTGAGGACTCGATGCCCTTGATCCGTGTCGACCTCCGTACTGCCGCGCGCAGATGCACTCAGCCATCAGCCCGCCCTCTCGCGACGATGTCCCACGGTCGCGTCCGTCTCTTCCGGGTGGCCCAATTCCTTCAGAAGGCCGGAGCATGCAACCCACTGACACCGTCCGAATTGCCGCGGTCAGCGACGTCCACTATGCGAAGGGCTCGCAGGGGATGTTGCAGCCGCTGTTCGCGCAGATCACAGAGCGGGCCGACATCCTCGTGCTGCCGGGCGACCTCACCGACTACGGGCTCGCCGACGAGGCTCGCGTGCTCGCGCGCGATCTCACGGCGGCCGTGAAGATTCCGATCGTCGCCGTGCTCGGGAACCACGACTTCGAGTCGAACGAGTCGGGCGAGATCGCGCGCATCCTGACGGATGCGGGCGTCCACATGCTCGATGGCGACGCGGTCGAGATTCACGGCGTAGGGTTCGCCGGCGTGAAGGGGTTTGCGGGCGGGTTCGGACGCGGCACGCTGGGGCCGTGGGGCGAGCCGGCGATCAAGCAGTTCGTGCAGGAGGCAGTCAACGAGGCGCTCAAGCTCGAGTCGGCGCTGGCGCGACTCAAGACCGCGCATCGCATCGCCGTGCTCCACTACGCGCCAATTCAGGGCACGGTGGAGGGAGAGCCGACGGAGATCTTCCCCTGGCTGGGCTCGAGCCGCCTGGAAGAGCCACTCTCCCGGTTCCAGGTGAGCGCCGTGGTGCACGGACACGCGCACCGCGGCGCTCCCGTCGGCAAGACGTCGACCGGGATCCCGGTGTACAACGTCGCGATCAACGTGCTGCGCGCGAGCTACCCCGACCAGCCCGCCTTTCGCATCATCGAGATGCCGAAAATCGTTGCGGTGAGCGCGGCATCGAATGGGCGCGCGATGGGGCGACGTGCGACGGATCGGGAGCCGCCGGCGACGCGAGTTGGGGATGGGAGCAACTCACCGTAGCGCGTTGCCCCTGTGTCTGGGGCGACGCATGCCAGTCCATGTACGAAGGACTGCGGACTGACTGGAGAGAGCGGCTGTTCCTACTGGGAGTGACCGCTTTTCGTCAAGAACAAATCGATGCTCTCGGCCAACCGCCGGATGTCCGACTCGAGATCTCGGGAGCGACGAGGCGTCAGCAGCGCGGCGAGTGCGTCGGGAACGCTGCCATCCACGACGGCGTGGTCCAGCATCACCTTCAGGCAGGTTCCGCCCGCCTTGTCCGGGACGAAGCGCAGCGTGCCGCAGGTGCGCACCGGCGAGTCCGGCGTGTTGCGCCACGCGATCACGCGGTTCGTGACGAACTTGGTCGTGATCGCATTCCACGAGATCGTTCCGCCCGTTGGCGTCCACGCGGTCCAGTGCGAGCGTCCGTCGCCGAAGTCTTCCACCTCGCGAAGCGAGCCGATGAAGCGCGGGAAGTTCGCGAAGTCGCTGCAGAAGCGGAACACGTCGTTCACCGGCCGCGGCACGACGAGCGAGAGTCGCACGCTCGCCGAACGGCGTGTGGCGCCGGCCCGTCGGAGCGCGTCGGTGAGCGGGCGATGCATCGCGACGCCGACCAGCGCGAGACCGGCGAGCGCGGTGAACGCACCGGGCGTTCGGTTGCGCGGCCGGGCCCCAACCAACGCTCCGCCGGCTGCGCCGAGCAGGAGCGACGACATCGTGCTCGACGGGACGTGAGCGGTGGCCATGGCTCCCGGCATGGGCAATCCCGGTGCCCGCGTCTCCACAGGCATTCCGCCGCGGCGCGTCAGAGCAGTGACGCCGCGCGCTGCACCCGCCGCAGCGCGTCGTCCGCCGTATCACCGATCGCGGCGAGGTGGCCCATCTTGCGACCGGCGCGAGCGCCGTGCTTCCCATAGAGAAACAGCCGCGTGCCGCTCACGCCGAGCGCCGCGGCGAAGTCGGGCGCCCGATCGCGCAGCCAGAGGTCGCCGAAGAGATTCACGATCGCGGCGGGACGAACGGGCTCGGCGTCACCGAGTGGGAGGTCGCACACCGCGCGCACGAGCTGCTCGAACTGACTCGTGGGGCAGGCCAGCTCCGACGCGTGATACGAGTTGTGCGGACGCGGCGCGAGCTCGTTCACGAGCAACCGCCCGTCCCGAAGCAGGAACATCTCCACCGCGAGGATGCCCTCGAGCGCGAACGATTCGGCGATGCCGCGCGCCAGCGAGCGCGCCTCGCGCGCGACGACGGGATCGAGCTCGCCCGGCAGCACGCTCCACGCGAGGATCTGTCGCTCGTGATGGTTGACCGCGGGCGGATAGACCACCACGTCGCCCGACGCGCGGCGTGCGACGAGCACGGAGAGCTCCAGCTCGAGATCGAGCGCCTGCTCGGCGACCGCCTGCCGTCCACCGAGCGCGGCCCAGGCGGTCGGCGCGTCGCTGCCGTCGAACCGAATCTGACTGCGACCGTCGTAGCCGCCCTCGCACGCCTTCACGAACAGCGCCGGCCCGATGTCGTGCGCGGCCACCGCGAGCTCCTCGGCGGAGCTCACGTGCGCATAGCTGCCAACGGGAAACCCGTTGTCGTGCAGCCACTGCTTCTGTCGCCCGCGATGCTGGACGACGCGAAGCAGCTCGGGGCCCGGCCGCACTGGCGCGAGCTCCATCGCGGCGGCCAGCGCCGCCGGCGCGATCTGCTCGATCTCGATCGTGATCACGGCACTGGCGCGCGCCAGCTCGCGTGCGCCATCGACATCGTCGAACGCCGCGGCGACGACTCGATCGACGACCGGTCGCGCCGCGCAGTTCGCATCCGGGTCGAGCACCTGCACGCCCATGCCGAGCGAACGAGCCGCGAGTGCCGTCATGCGGCCCAGCTGGCCCCCGCCGAGAATGCCGAGGGTCGCGGGCGCGAGCACGGGTGCCATCAGCGCGGTGGGGTCAGATCGGTGTCGTTCATGACCGCGGCGGTGCGCGATGCGCGCCACGCGCGCAGTCGCTCGCGCACCTCGGGATGCCGCAGTCCGACGATCGACGCGGCGAGCAGCGCGGCGTTTGCGGCGCCCGGCTCGCCGATGGCGAGGGTGCCGACCGGAACGCCTTTCGGCATCTGCACGATGGAGAGCAGCGCGTCGACGCCGACGAGCGCGGTCGCCGGGATGGGCACCCCGAGCACCGGAAGAATCGTCTTCGCGGAGACCATGCCGGGAAGGTGCGCCGCGCCGCCAGCGGCGGCGATGACGACCTCGAGCCCACGCTCCTCGGCCGATGCGGCGTACTCGAACATCCAGTCCGGCGTGCGATGCGCCGAGACCACGCGCACCTCGTGCGGGATCTCGAGCTCGACGAGCAGATCAGCCGTGTGCGACATGATTCGAAGGTCGCTGCGGCTCCCCATGATGACACCGACGAGCGGAGAAGCGGTCGAGTTGGCCACGCGCGAGAGGAGAGAGTGCGGTCATGACTTCGGCGCGGGTAAGATAGTGCGTGCCCGGCGCGCTGTCACACGAGAGCCGATGGCGTGCGCCGCGACCGCTCGCCATACTGCCGGGCGGCGCACCGCAGCGCTCGAACCCGCACAGGAATCGCATGCGCAGGAGACATCTGATCCAGATGGCGGTGCTCGCGGCGCCGCTCGCAGCCGCCGGCTGCGCGACGCATGTCGTGCCAACGGCGTCGCCGGCACCCGTGCGCGCGAACGTGCGCGCAGACCACTCGCCGATCGCCGGCGCGATGCAGCTCGTGCTCGTGACGACCCCGGCGTGGGACTCGACGAGCGGCACCCTGCGCCAGTACGAGCGCGATCGACCAGGTCAGCCGTGGCGTGCCGTGGGCGCAGCGATCCCGATCGTGCTGGGGCAGACGGGGCTCGCGTGGGACGACGCGATCGGCGTCGCTGCTCCCGGCGAGCCCGTGAAGCGCGAAGGAGATGGCAAGTCGCCGGCGGGTGCGTTCGCGCTCGATACCGCGTTTGGATTCTCGGACCGTGAGTCGCTCTCGTGGGTCCGGCTGCCGTACCTGCAGCTGCAGCGGAGCACTGAGTGCGTGGACGATTCCCGCTCGGCGCACTACAACACGATCGTCGACCGCACGAGAGTATCCGCCGTCGACTGGACGAGCTCCGAGCGCATGCGCGCGATCGATCAATACACGTTCGGCGTGCACGTGGCGTACAACGCCGCGCCGCCCAGAGCGGGGCGCGGCTCGTGCATCTTCCTTCACGTGTGGGCCGGCCCGACGAGCGTGACGGCAGGTTGCACGGCGATGGAGTCGACAGCGCTTCAGGAGCTAATGCGCTGGCTGGCTCCGGACCGGCGACCGATGATCGCGCAGCTTCCGAGCGGCGTGCTCGCGCGCGTGCGCGCGTCGTGGGCGCTGCCGTGAAACGCTCGATCGTCGGCTATCACCGCGACGACGAAGGTCACTGGGTGGCGGAGCTGGAGTGCGGACATGGTCAGCACGTGCGCCACGATCCGCCGTGGCAGACGCGCGAGTGGGTCACCACCGCGGAGGGTCGCGCGTCGTTTCTCGGAGTGGAGCTGAACTGTCTGCTCTGCGACTCGCGCGACTGACCGCGCTCAGCGCGACGGTGGAACGAAGAGCACGCAGACGGGGCGCGGCAGCGCGGACATCGCGCCAGTCGGCTTGAGCGCACCGGTGCCCTGATCGATCGCGAACGCGGCGATCGAGTCGGAGAGCTGATTCGCTGCGAGGAGCCATCGTCCGCTCGGATCGATCGCGAAGCTCCTCGGCGCCTTGCCGCCGGTCGGCGTGTGCGCGAGGAAGGACAATCGGCCGTCCTTCGCGCTCACGGCGAAGCTCGCGATGCTGTCGTGTCCGCGATTCGAGCCGTACACGAAGTGCCCCGAGGGATGTACGACGATCTCCGCCGTCGTGCTCGGCGTGTTGAAACCGAATGGCAGCGTCGAGATGGTCTGCATCTGTCGCAGCGATCCGGCCTTCGCGTTCCATGCGAACGCCGCGATGGAGCTGGTGAGCTCCGCGATCACGTACGCGTATTTGCCGGACGGATGGAGCGCGAGGTGACGCGGGCCCACTCCGGGCTCGAGGCCGACGAAGGGCGGTGCATGCGGCGCGATCGCGCCCGTGCGCGGATCGTGCCGATAGAGGTAGACACGGTCCGCGCCGAGGTCGCACGAGAGGAGGAGCGCGTCATCGGGAGAGAAGTTGACGGAGTGGGCGTGGGGATCCTTCTGCCGATCCGCTCTCGGCCCATGTCCCGCGTGGACGTCTCGGGTCGGCGTGCCGAGCGAGCCATCAGCGTGCGTCTGGAAGGAGACGGTGCTGCCGCTGCTGTAGTTCGCGACCGCGACCGTGTGGCCCGAGCGCGAGACGTTGACGTGACAGGGGTCGGCGCCGAGCGACGACACCACGTTGATCAATGTGAGTCCGTCGTCGGCGCCGATCGAGTATGCGGCGACGGCGCCGGACGGTTGACCGGCGGCGTCGGGCGTTCCGACCTCGGAGACCGCGTAGAGAAAGCGCCGATCCGGCGAGACCGCGAGAAACGAGGGGTTCTCGAGCTCGGCCGCGAGCGTGATCGCGCCGAGCTTCCCCGTCGTCTGGTCGAAGCGGGCCTGATAGATCCCCTTGCTCCCGCCGCCGTCGGGCCGCTTCTCAGTGTAGGTGCCGAGGTAGACGAGAACGTCGCTCATGATGACCGTAGGCCGCAGCCGGGTGAGGGTGCGGCGAAGCTACGCGGAAGCGCGGCGAAAATGAACGGCCTGGAGTGCCCCGGGGCGGGCCGCCACGTCGGAAGCGGCGGGCGGCGAATAGGCGACGCGTCAACGATGCGTTTCCTCAAACCGGGTCGCGACGTCAATGGATGAAGGCTCAGTCCGCCAGCAGTCCCACCTACGGGCTGACATCCGCCGGACGCCCGACCTCCGGCCTCGCCATGGAGCTCGTATGACTTACGCCACGCGCGTCAGAGGCGATGATGCCTCTCCCGACGAGAAGCCCGCGAAGATCCCGCCGGCCATCTCCTGTTCCGACTGCAAGGCTGTGCTGCGCACGACGTACTTCGTGATGAACGAGCGCCCCGTCTGCCCGAAGTGCCGCGGGGAGTACAAGGCGAAGGTCGATCGCGGCACCGGCAACGCCGCGATGATGCGTGCGGTAGGCTATGGGCTCGCGGCGAGCCTCGCGGGGGCGGTGCTGTTCGGCGCCTTCCTGTACGTCGCACCGGCCATCCGCATCATCGGCGGACTCGTTGGCATCGGCATCGGCATGCTCGTCGCCAAGGCGATCGGAAGGGCGACCGCGGAGTACGGCGGCCGTCGCTACCAGATTCTCGCCGTGAGCTGCACCTATCTCGCGATCAGCCTCGCCGCGATGGCGCCGGTGATCCGCACGGTGTACAAGATCAACCACGTGAAGGTGCCGCCGAAGAGCGAGTCGCGCACCGGTCCGGCCGGAGAGCAGGCGGACTTGCGCGAGGAGCTGAACACGGTGACGCCGGAAGAGAACGAGGACCCCGCGGTGACCGCGCAGCGCGAGAAGGAAGCGGCGCGCGCGGACTCGCTGCAGCGGCTCGAGGCCGCGCGCGCCGCGGTGCGCAACGGCTCGCCCGACGGCTCGTTCGCCAGTCGGCTGAACGGCAACGTGTCGAGCGTGATCGTCGCCGCGATCGGGCTGTTCATCGTGCTGCCGATCATCTCGTCGTTCGGCTACGGGATGTACGCCGGCCTTCTCACCATTGTCGCGCTGATCTACGGAATGAAGCGCGCGTGGGAGATGACGGGCCTCGTGACCGACTACGAGCTGAGCGGACCGTTCAAGGTTGGAACCGGTCCGATCGACCCGACGGTCGGCGACCGGCTCTGAGGGAGGGATCCGCACTTCGCGCCAAGAAAAAGCGCCCCGCCGAGTGATCGGCGGGGCGCTTTGTTTGGCGGTTCGAGCTCCCCAGGTAGGACTTGAACCTACGACCCTCCGATTAACAGTCGGATGCTCTGACCAACTGAGCTACTGGGGAATGATGCCTCTGCAACAGCCAGAATCCGATCGGTTGACGATCGAACGCCCTGGCCAACAACAGAGTGCGAAAACTAGCCGGGAGCCGATCGATGTCAACGGGGCAACCGACGCCGTGACACGCGGTTAAGCTGCGTGCGCCACGTCACGAAGCCCGCGCTCGGCGGCGTTGCGGAGCGCTGCCGACGACCGGCTTTCCCGTGTGCGCCGCCCGACGCGCGCCCGACGGAAGATTCCAGTCGGGCAGCACCGTTCGGAGCCATATGCCCGTGTGCGATCCTTCCACGGCGGCGACCTCCTCCGGCCGTCCCGCCGCGACGATCTCGCCGCCGCCGTCGCCTGCCTCGGGACCGAGATCGACGACCCAATCGGCGAGCTTGATGACATCGAGGTTGTGCTCGATCAGCACGAGGGTGTGACCGGCGTCGACGAGGCGATCGAACACCTGCGCGAGCTTGCGGATGTCGTCGAGGTGCAGACCCGTCGTGGGCTCGTCCATGATGTAGAGCTTGCGCCCACCCTTCTTCGCGCCGAGCGCGAGCTCGCGCGCGATCTTGAGCCGCTGCGCTTCGCCGCCGGAGAGCGTGGTCGCCGGTTGGCCCAGCCGCAGATATCCGAGTCCAACCTGCTGGAGCTGCCAGAGCGCTTGCCCGAGCTTCTCCTCGTACGGGAAGAAGCGGATCGCCTCGTCGATCGTGAGATCGAGGACGTCGGTGATGCTCTTGCCGAAGTACTTCACCTCGAGCACCTCGGGCTTGAAGCGCTTGCCGCCGCAGTCGTCGCACGGAACGAAGACGTCGGCCATGAACACCATCTCGACTTCGAGATAGCCCGCGCCCTCGCACGTCTCGCAACGTCCGCCGGCGACGTTGAAGCTGAAGGTGCCCGCGGTGTAGCCGCGCTGCCGGGCCGTGGGGAGCGAGGCGAAGATGCGGCGCACCTCGTCGAACGCCTTCACGTAGGTGACGGGGTTCGAGCGCGGCGACTTGCCGATCGGGCTCTGGTCCACGAGCACCACCGCGTCGAGCGCGTCGTAGCCGGTGAGCGCGTCGTACTCGCCGACTTTCTCGCCGAGATGCTGTTTGGCGGAGTGCTCGCCAGTGAGCTTCGTCTCGAGCGCGCGCATGAGAACGTCATGCACCAGCGTGCTCTTGCCGCTGCCCGACACGCCGGTGACCGCCGTGACGGTGCCGAGTGGAATGCGAAGATCCACGTTCTTGAGGTTGTGCTCGCGCGCGCCGGTGAGCACGAGCCACTGCGGACCCACGCGCCGACGCGACTCTGGAACCGGGATCTCGCGCTCGCCGGTGAGATACTTCCCGGTGAGCGGGCTTTCCGACACCCGCGACATGGGGCCTGCGAACACGAGCTGGCCGCCCTTCTCGCCGCTGTGGGGGCCGAGCTCCACCATGTAGTCGGCCGCCCTGATCGCGTCGAGGTCGTGCTCGACGACGAGCACCGTATTGCCGCCGTCGCGAAGACGAAGCAGCAATCGCAGCAGGCGATCCATGTCGCGCGAGTGCAGGCCGATCGACGGCTCGTCGAGCACGTAGAGCGTGTCGACCAGGCGCGAGCCGAGCGAGTTCGCGAGGCCGATGCGCTGCGCCTCGCCGCCGGAGAGCGTGCGCGTCGCGCGGTTGAGCGAGAGGTAGTTCAGCCCGACGTCGCAGAGGAAGCGCACGCGGTCCTGCGCCTCTTTCAAGATGTGCGCGGCGATCTGCTGCTCGAATGGCGAGAGCTCGAGCTCGTCGAGCCAGGTGGTGAGCGCGCCGATGGGGAGGTCGCTGACCTGCGCGATGTCGCGCCCGGCGATCTTCACCTGCAGCGACTCGGGCTGGAGCTTCGTGCCGTGACAGGACGGACATTCCTGCGCCGTCTGATACTGCCGCAGGAAGACGCGGATGTACTGCTTGTAGCGCTTCTCCTCGAGGTCGCGCAGGAAGGGGAAGATGCCCTTGTAGCCCCGACCGCTCGCGTTGAGCAGCTTGTGCCGCTGCGGCACGCTGAGCTCGCGGAAGGGGACGTCCATCGGGATCCCTTCTTTCTTCGCGAACTCGGCCAGCTTCCGGCGCATGTTGTCGTAGCGCGGCTTGGTCCACGGGTCGATCGCGCCGTCGCGCAGCGAACGCTCGGGGTAGGGCACCACGAGCGATTCGTCGTACTCGAGCACCGCGCCGAACCCATTGCACTGCGGACAGGCGCCGCGCGGCGAGTTGAACGAGAAGAGCTGCGGCGTGGGCGCCGGCATGGTGGTGCCGTCGTTCGGGCACTCGAAGCGCTCGGTGAACCGCAGCCGCGTGACCGGGTTCCCGTCGAATGGCGAG
>DASYMZ010000077.1:0-6753 GCA_036008805.1 Gemmatimonadaceae bacterium | reverse complement strand
CCGACACCGGCTCGACAACGACTTCCGTGCGTACCGAGTTGGCGATGTAGCAGTCCTCGTGCGCCTGATGGTGCAGCGCGGCTTCGGTGGCCGAGTCGGGTGGCGTGGCGTATACCACGCGCGGCCGCAGCACCACGCGCGTGATCGCGAGTCGCCCCTCCTCATTGCGGTCCATCACACCCTCGGCGTCGTCCACGTAGCTGTCGACGACGATGCCCCTCTTCGCCGCGACGTAGAGGAACGACAGCATGTGGCACGACGAGAGCGACGCGACCAGTGCCTCCTCGGGATCGACGCCGGCCGGATCGGACATGGGAACCCGCACGTGCTGCGGCGACGATGACGCGAGCAGGTCGAGCCCGCCGTCGAACTTCCATCGGTGCGCTCGGTTGTAGCGCAGGTCGGCGAACGCCGCGCCGTCGCGCGACCAGGTCGTGGTGGCGGTGTAACGATGCATGCGTGGGAAGATGTCGGGTCGGGCTGCGGCACGCTATCGCGGCGTCAGCCGCCAGCCGCCGCCGCCGCGTCCATCGCCGCCTGCTGTCTCGCGAGCGTTGCGCCCGACGCGCCCGCGCTCGTGCCGCTCGGCACGCGCGACGACGCGAGGCTCACGATGCCGAGCCCCATCCCCTTCATGGTGTTGTGCCAGAGCACCGCGCCGGTCGTGGGATCGAGCCCGAACAGCTCGCCCGCGTTCGAGGCCACGAGCGATACGCCGTCGAAGAGCACGTTGACGAAATCGTGTCCCTTGAGCTTGGTGCGCCACAGCTCCATGCCGGTCGCGATGTCCAACGCGACCACGCTGTTCTTGATGCCGACGTAGAGCAGCGAAGGAAGATCTCTTGGCATCGGTGTCTCGAATGAGGATGGACGACATTCGCGACCGGAGGTGATGAACGCGCGAATGATGGACACGCGAAGAACTCGACGCGTCGAAACTACGTTGTCGTCGCTGCCGTAGACCCGCCAGTCTCTTCCGCTCGGCACTGCGAACCCTCGCGCCGAGCATCCTGGCTACGTATGATTGCTCCCCTATGGCTGCGCCTGCCGATCTCTCCAAGCTTCGTATCGACCGCGCCGCGCCGCCTGCACCGGTACGGTCAGCGCTGCGCGGTAATCTCATTCTCTTCGGGATCGCGCTCGTCGTCCTCGCGACCACCTACGTCGTCGTGAAGTCGCGTGCGGTGCCGGTGGTGCAGGTGGCCACGGCATCCGTCGGTGGTGGCGCGGGCACCGCATCCGCGGGCGCCACGAGCGTCACCGCGAACGGCTACGTCGTCGCGCGCACGAAGGCATCCGTGTCCGCCAAGACAGCCGGCCGACTCGCCTTTCTCGGCGTGAGCGAAGGCTCGTACGTCCATCGCGGCGACATCATCGCGCGTCTCGACAACGCGGACTTTCAAGCATCGGTCGCGCAGGCGGAGGCGAACATCGCCACCGCCGACGCGAGCGTGATCGAAGCGACGTCGGATCGCGACCAGAGCATCCGCGATGCGAATCGCATTCGCGAGATCCGCACGCGCAATCCGAACCTGATGTCGCAGCAGGATCTCGAGACCGCGACGAGCCGCGCCGCGCAGGCCGAGGCGCGCTACAGCGCCGCCGTCGCGAGGAAGCGCAGCGCCGAGGCCGGGCTGCGGCTCGCGCAGGCGAGCAACGAGAACACCATCATCCGTGCGCCGTTCACCGGCACCGTGCTGCGCAAGGATGCGGAGGTCGGCGAGGTGGTTGCGCCGTCGGTGGGCGGAGGGCTCACGCGCGGCGCCGTCGTGACGATGGCCGACCTCTCGACGCTCGAGGTCGAGGTGGACGTGAACGAGGCGTACATCGGACGCATCGCGAGTGGACGGCAGGCGCGCATCACGCTGGATGCATATCCCGATACGACGTTCCGCGGCAACGTGCGACAGGTCGTGCCCACCGCGGATCGGCAGCGCGCGACCGTGCAGGTGAAAGTCGCGATCGACGATCACGATGCGCGCATCCTCCCCGAGATGGGCGCGAAGGTCGACTTCCTCGAGCCCGTGCAGCCCGCCGCGGGCGCGGGCGCTGCACCGGCGAAGCCGTCGGTCCGCGTTCCCTCCGCCGCGGTGAAAGCCGACGGCAGCGCGAGCTACGTGTGGCTCGTGCGCGACGGCAAGCTCGCGAAGCGCCCCGTCACCACCGGCCCCGTATCGGGTGGCTTCCTCGAGATCCGCTCCGGCCTGAACGGCGGCGAGCAGCTGCTGGTCGGAGGAGTGGAGACGCCGAGCGAGGGAATGAGAGTGAAAACGCAGTGAACAGTGATCGGTGATCAGTGATCGGCAGGCCACGGGACGCAGGAGCTTCCCGAGGTCGACTGATCACCGTTCACCGTTCACCGATCACCGTTCACAGTCCGTCTCAGCATCCAACCTTCTCCCCACCTCCCCCCATGTCCCTCGTCGAACTCCGCGACGTCGACAAGTCGTTCAAGCGCGAAGCGCAGACCGTCGACGTGTACAATGGCCTCACCATCGACTTCGAAGAGGGGAGCTTCACGGCGCTGATGGGTCCCTCCGGCTCCGGGAAGTCGACGCTGCTCAACCTCGTCGCCGGTCTCGACAAGCCGACGCGCGGTACGGTGCGCGTCGCGGGTCAGGAGGTGAGCTCGATGAATGCGTCGCAGCTCGCCGCGTGGCGCTCGCAGACGATCGGCTTCGTCTTCCAGTCGTACAACCTGCTACCCGTGCTCACCGCGCAGCAGAACGTCGAGCTGCCGCTGCTGCTCACCAACCTCGGCAAGAAGGACCGCGCCGAGCGCACGGCGATTGCCCTGGGTGTCGTCGGGTTGGCCGACCGGATGGATCACTTTCCGCGGCAGCTCTCCGGCGGTCAGGAGCAGCGTGTCGCCATCGCGCGGGCCATCGTCGCCGATCCCACCCTGATTCTGCTCGACGAGCCGACCGGTCAGCTCGACTCGAAGAGCTCGGATGAAGTGCTCGAGCTGTTGCGCCGGCTCAATGTGGAGTTCCACAAGACCATCATGATGGTCACCCATGATGCGAAGGCGGCCGCGGCGGCGAAGACCGTGCTCCATCTCGAGAAGGGTGTGCTGCTCGAGCGCGAGGCGGTGAAGGCGGGCGGTGGGCTCTCGTCCGCGCCGGGCGGCGTGCAGGTGACGTCATGAAATTTCTTCCGCTCGTGCTGGCGAACCTCAAGCGACACAAGCTGCGCACGATCCTCACGATGTGCAGCGTGGCGCTCGCGCTCTTCCTCTTCGCCTCGCTCCGCACCGTGGTCACCACGCTCAGCGCGGGCGGTGAAGTGAGCAGTTCGTCGCGGATGATCACCCAGAACGCGACGGCGTTCGTGATCCCGCTGCCGATGAGCTACGCCCAGCGGCTCAAGTCCGTGCCGCACGTGACCGACGTGACGTGGGCCAACTGGTTCGGCGGCAAGTACGGCGACGGCAAGGAATTCTTCGCGCAGTTCGCGATCGATCCCGAGAGCTACCTCAAGATGTATCCCGAGCTCGCCGTCCCCGAGGACCAGAAGCAGGCGTTCTTCAAGGAGCGCTCGGCGGCGATCATCGGCGAAGGGCTCGTGCGGAAGTTCGGCTGGAAGGTCGGCGACAACGTCACGATGCAGGGAACGATCTTTCCGGGCGACTGGACCTTCACCATTCGGGGCATCTATCACCCGACGCTGAAGGAGTACGGCGACGACTCCTTCATGTTCCACTACGACTATCTGTACGAGCGCGAGCCGACCCGCGTGACGCCGGGCTGGTTCATCATGAAGATCGACGATCCCAACGCGGCGCCGACGGTCGCGAAGACGATCGACGATCAGTTCCGGAACTCCACCGCGCCGACCAAGACCGGCACCGAGAAGGCGTTCGCCGCCGGCTTCGCGAGCATGTGGGGGAACGTCAAGCTGCTCATGAGCACGATCGGCATGGCCGTCGTGTTCGCGATCCTCCTCGTCACGGCGAACGCGATGATGATGAATCAGCGCGAGCGCACGGGTGAAGTCGCCGTGATGAAGACGGTCGGCTTCTCCGACCGCCGCGTGTTCACCCTCGTGATCATCGAGGCGGCAGTGATCGCGATCACCGGCGCGGTGCTCGGGCTCGGCGCGGCCACGCTGCTGCCGATCGTCACCGGGTTCGGCGAGGGTGGGTTCCTGCCCGGCTTCCACGTCACCATGGGCACGCTGCTCGTCGGCGGTACGGTCGCGCTGCTGCTCACCGTCGCGAGCGGGATCTTCCCCGCATGGCAGGCGGCCAGGCTGCCCGTCGTCCAGGCGCTTCGGAGGGTCGAGTGAAGATCCCGCTCATCTACAACGTTCGCAGCGTCACCCAGCGTCCCGTCTCGACGCTGCTCACCGCGCTCGGCATCGCACTCGTCGTCGCGGTGTTCGTCGCGATGCTCGCGCTGGCGAATGGATTCATCGCGGCGCTGGCGACGACCGGCTCACCCGACAACGTGCTGCTGCTCCGGCGCGGGGCGGACAGCGAGCTGTCCAGCAGCATCCCGCGCGAGGCGATCAGCATCATCTCGGCGTCGCCGCACATCGCGACCGCGTCGGATGGGAAGCCGCTCGTCAGCCCGGAGACCTACATCGTCATCAACATCCCTCGGCTCGGCGGCGGCGAGTTCGACGTCGCGAACGTCGTGGCGCGCGGCGTGTCGGACAAGGCGTTCGAGGTTCGTCGCAGCATCAAGGTCGTCGAGGGACGCCGGTTCGCCTCGGGCCAGAGCGAGATCTGCGTGGGCGCGAAGCTCAAGGGCCGGTTCAACAACGTGAACGTCGGCGACGTGCTGCGCTTCTCCAACCGGAGCTGGAACGTCGTCTGCCGCTTCACCGCCGACGGCTCCAGCTTCGAGTCGGAGATCTGGGGCGAGAACGAGCAGTTCCAGAGTGTCTTCCGCGGTGGCGCATTCCAGGACGTCGCCTTCCGACTCAAGGACCCCGCCGCCTTCGACGACGTGAAGCGCGCCTTCCTCGCCGACCAGCGCATCCAGATCGACGCGCACCGCGAGAGTGAGTTCTACGCCAGCCAGTCCGAGCTGCTCGGCAACATCCTCCGCTTCCTCGCGATCATGATCACCTCGATCATGTCGGTGGGCGCGGTGTTCGGCGCCGTGAACACGATGTACGCCGCGGTGAGCTCGCGCACCCCCGAGATCGCCGTGCTGCTCACGCTCGGCTTCCACCCGCGCAGCGTGCTCGCGAGCTTTCTCGCCGAGTCGGCGGTGATCGCTTTCGCCGGCGGGGTGCTCGGCTGCCTGCTGGCGCTGCCGATCAACGGCGTCGTCACCAGCACGACGAACTGGGCGAGCTTCAGCGAGATCGCGTTCGCGTTCCGCGTCACGCCGCAGCTTCTCGCGGCGGGACTCGTGTTCGCGGTGGTGATGGGCGTCGTCGGCGGATTCTTCCCGGCGCGGCGCGCGTCGAAGCTGCCGGTGATTCAGGCACTCCGCTGACGCGGTGATCAGTGATCGGTGATCGGCCGACCTCGGGAAGCTCATGCGTCCCGAGGTAGTAACCGATCACCGATCACCGAAAACCGTTCACGGGCTGGCGGCACCGCCGCCGCCTAGAGTCTCGGAATCGCCATCGCCGCGAGTGAGCGCTCCGCTGCCAGATCGTTCGGCAGCGCGCGGCTCTGGCCGACGTCGATGATCAGCGTCGTGTTGCCTCGGCGGACGTTGAGCTGGCCGTGCGCCGCGAACGCCTCGTCGCCGATCCCGGTCACATCGCGGAATCCCGCCGTGCCGGCGAGCGATCTGCGGTACTGCCCGAACGTCGTCCGCCCGCTGGAGCCGAGCGCGACGCGTCCCATCACCAGCTCGGAGCCGTAGAGGCAGTACTGGGCTCTGAGCGCGCCGGAGCCTCGCACCGACATCGTCATGCTCTTCTCGACACCGGCCGGCAGCGACGCGCCAACCACATGCGACGCCTCGGCCCGCGTGACGAGATCGCACGCCGCCTCTTCGCCGTCACCATATGCAGTCGTGGGCGGACTCGTCGTGCGGCCCACGCGCCCGTCGTCGGCGCGCGCCTCGGTCGAAGCGACCGCCAGCGCGAGAGCCGCGCATGCCACGGTGATGATCTCGAACCGCATCGTCGTTGCTCCAAGCGGGGTCCATCGGCGCCCCGGCGTCAGCGCCGGGCTGGCAGATGCGCGGACATGAATACTGGCTGGCGTGGCGGCGGACGCAATAGCGTTCCGCACGCCGCTACGCCCAGTTGGACCTCACGACGTCGTCAGGGTTGAAGTCAGTACGGTCAGGAGGTGCGAGTCCCAGCGTCCAACCGTCGCGACAGGAGCATCATCGTGTGCTGCTCCGCTGCGGCGAGCCGTTCCGTCTCGCTCCGCGTCGTCTCGAGGTCCTCCTCGAGCCGCGCGACCCGTGCGCGCAGCTCCTCGAGCTCGGCGGGGCTCGCCCCCCGTCGCTCCGCCGCGCGCACGAATCGCAGCCCGAGATACAGAACCGTGCCCCAGAATGAGATGGTACCCAACGCAATGAAAGCGAACATCGGCGGCATGATGCCCTCGCGGCGAGGAGAGTAGGACCAAAGTTGTCCGTCGATGGCCGCGACGACCAGAGCAAGCACGGGGTACGCGTCGATTCGCTGAGGCTGCTCGGATTTGAACGGCCAGGGCAGTACGCGGGTAAAGACGGATGGAAGTAGGAGGATTGGCATACCCGCCCTCCTGATTCGGGCCGCGTTCGGACGGATCGCTGCGCAGCTGCAACACGGGGACGGACTCCTCGGGACGGA
>DASYMZ010000076.1:0-2660 GCA_036008805.1 Gemmatimonadaceae bacterium | reverse complement strand
CATCACGCGGAAGCGCTGCGGCGCCTGGTTCTCCGCGGTCGGAAGCACGCCGGGCCGCTCCGGCGCGCTCGACGCGATGGCCTGCAGCTCGCTGGATGCCGCCTCAGGCGTCGCGCCGGGACGAAGCCACGCGAACACGGTAGGCCCGGGCTCCATTGTCCCGGAACTGCCACTCGCGGCGTCCGCGAGCGGCGCCGGTACCCAGACGCCCGGGGGCGTGCTGCGCCAAAGGGGAATCGACAGGCCGGCGGGGGTCACCCCGACGATCGTGCGCGGTATGCCATCGACGGACACCGTCTTGCCGAGCACCTCCGAGCGGCCGCCGTAGCGTTGCTGCCAGAGCGAGTGGCTGATCATCGCCACGGACGCCGCACCGTCGGGCAGCTCGTCACCGCGCACGAAGCCGCGCCCGAGGATGGGACGCACGCCGAGCAGCCGCAGGAAGTTGGCGGTGACCGCCGCGCTCGGGATGGTATCCATCGTACCGTCAGCGCGGACCGCGAACATCCTCTCCGAGGCACCCGCCATCTCCGCGACGGTGTGTCCGCGAGCCAGCCATGCCGCCGCCACGCCGGTGTCGGCGGAGGCGTTCAGCGGGACGTCACGTTCCCCGGCGGCGACCTGCACCGGCATGACGATCCGGTCCCCCTCCGGGTAGGGCAGCGGGGCGAGGACGAGCCGGTGGACGACACTGAAGATCGCCGTGTTCGCGCCGATGCCGAGCGCCAGGGTGAGCACCGCGAGTGCGGTGAAGCCGCGTGCCTTCATGCACTGGCGCCAGGCAAAGCGGACGTCGTCGCGCAGCTCGTCGACCATGGTGCCCACCCGGCGGCGAGCCTCGCGACGACTCGCGGAGTGGCGCAGGCTGGTACGCGCCTCGTGCAGGGGCGCACCGAGTCGCGCCAGTGCCTCGGCCCGTGCCGCGCCGGGCGTCATGCCGCGCCCCACGAGGTACTCGATGCGCTCCTCAAGGAACGCGTCGAGCTCGCCGTCGGCGTCGGCGCCTGCCTGGACGTCGGTGCGTGGCGAGAGCTGGAAGAGCCGCCGGACGCCGGGCCGGATGTTGCGCGTCACGTCAGCGCTCCTACCGGCCGCTCATCGCGGAGGAGACGCCCGTCGAAGAGGTGCACCGAGCGCTCCGCGTGCTGCTCGTAGCGCGGGTCGTGCGTCACCATGCAGATCGTCGATCCGGCAAGGTGCAGCTCACGCAGCAGCTCCATGACCGCTTCACCGCTCGCCGAATCGAGGTTGCCGGTCGGCTCGTCGGCGAGGAGGAGCAGGGGCTCGCCGGCGACGGCACGCGCGACGGCGACGCGTTGCTGCTGGCCGCCGGAGAGTTGCGCCGGATAATGCCGCATGCGGTGACCGATTCCAACTCGATCGAGCGACTCCGTGACTCGGCGCTTCCGCTCGGGCGCGGACAGACCACGATACGTCAGCGGCAGCTCGACGTTCTCGTAGACGGTGAGGTCGCCGATGAGGTTGAACGACTGGAAGATGAACCCGATCTGCCGGTTGCGGATCCTCGCGCGTTCGGCCGACGGCAGATCAGCCACCGGTTCGCCGGCGAGCGTGTATTCGCCACTCGTCGGGGTGTCGAGGAGGCCGAGGATGGAGAGCAGCGTCGTCTTCCCGCAGCCCGATGGTCCCGTGATCGCCACGTACTCTCCCGACCGCAGCTCGAAGTCGATGTCCCGGAGCGCATGGGTCTCGAGCTCGTCGGTGTAGAACACCTTCGCGAGACCGGTGAGGCGAATGAGTGTCTGGTCGGCGCTCGCGGCCGCGGACGTCGTACGAGATACCTGCGTCATCGGGTCGGTCATCATTGGCGCCGCCGGTGAGGGTAAGACGAATGACTGCGTGATCGAGAGCGCGCGACAGCGCCCGCTTGGCCCAGCGCGCTAGTTCAGTCGTATTCGGGAGACATTCTCGAGTGTCGAGACATCCGAGATGACGAGCGAGTCGCCAACGGCAAGTCCCTGCAGCACCTCGATCGTATTCACGGATGCTCGGCCGAACTTCACGCTCACGCGGCTCGCATAGCCTGCGTTCGGCTCGATCCTGAACAGCCTCGCCTCACTGTTCTCGACGCCGTTCGCGGGACGCGGGACGTGCAGCGCGTCACGGAGGCGCTCGATCTCGATCGTGCCATCGACGTTCAGCTCCGAGCGCGTCCCCGGCGGCACGGGGCCGTCGAGCGTGACCTCCACTGTCACCGTCCCCGACTGCGACGACGGGGCGGCGCGCGACACATGCCCCGCAACGATTCCGTGCCTGGTGTCGATGGACGTCCGCTGGCCAACGGTGACGCCGCCTGCCTGCCCCTCAGGAACGTTGAGTACCGCCTTGAGCCGTCCCGGGCGGGCCAGCCGCGCGAGCTCGACGCCTGAGTTCACCCACTGCCCCAGCTCGAGGGACGGGCTGCCGAGCGTCTGCACCACGCCGGCCTCTCCGGCGAGCACACGCATCGCGGCCACTCGGCTCCGACTTTCGTTCACGATGGCGCGCAGTCGGCCGATCTGCTCCTCGTCGAGCCGCGTCTGTTCCGCCGCGGCGCGCGTCATCTGGACCAGCCGTTCCTCTTCGAGGGATAGGCGCGTCCCGAGCTCCGTGGCCGCATCGCGCGCGGCCTCGACGTCGCTGCGCGCCGCGAGCCCCTT
>DASYMZ010000075.1:0-17566 GCA_036008805.1 Gemmatimonadaceae bacterium | reverse complement strand
GCCGAGCTGGTGCCGTCCGTCCATCGACCGAAGACCGAGGGCATTCTCGGCGTGGCGATGTGTCTCGGCGCCATGATGGTGCTCGGCGGGGCGCGAAGTCTCAGCGCGCGGCACCCCGAGCTTCCGTTCGTGCTCGCCGCGGCGCTGGTGGCCGTCGTGTGGCTGGTGTACGTGATCGCGCTGCGCGAGCCGCCGCCCACCGAGGCGGAAGAGACGCGCCCGGACGTGATCAATCCTCTTCGCTCGCTGCGCGAGACGTTCACGGCAGCCGACGGAGGAGCGCTTCAATTCTTTGCCGCGTGTCTGCTGTTCAACATGGCGTTCCAGTCGTTCTCCAGCTGGTTCACGCTCTACGGCTCGGAGCGATTCCACACGACGGTCGGCAATGCCTCGCTCGGCTTCATCGCCGTGGCGATCTCGACGCTCGTGGGATCGATGCCCGCGGGTTGGCTCGGCGCGCGATTCGGGAGACGGCGGATCTCGCTGATCGGCCTGGCCGGCATGGCGCTCGCGTGCGGCGTGCTGCACGTGGTGCCGACGCTCACGGCCGCCGTCGCGGTCCTGTTCCTGTTCGGACTGTCGTGGTCGATGCCGTTGGCGAACCTGATCCCGATGGCGATGGAGCTGGGAACGCGCGCGCGCGCGGGCGCGCTGGCCGGTGCGTTCCTGCTGGTGCAGAGCATGTCCGGGATCTTCGGTCCCGCGCTCGTCGGGGAGTGGTTCGACATCACGGGCTCGCGGCGTGCGCTGTTCCTGCTGCTGGCGGCGTTCCTCGCGTGCGCTTTCGCTCTGCTGGCGACGCTGAGGCCCGGGTTCGGCGAGGCGCGGAAGGGTTGACGTCGCCCTGACCTCGCGCCACCGTCCTGCTCCCGCCCGTGACGTTGCTGCCGCCAACTCCCAGCGAACCCGCCCTCGGCGAACATGAGCCACTCTGCCCGCCGAATCTTCACCAAGGGCCTCCAAGCGATCCATGCCGGCTGGGTCATCGCTGGAATCACCCTGCTGGCGCTGCTCCTGTTGGAGGTCGGCGTGCGGGTCAGGCGCTACGTCGCGGCGCGTCCGTCGAGCGGTCCCGTCTCGTACGTCGCGGGCGACCCGCATGCGGAGAGCTGGTTCGCCGACTACGAGCGTGAGTTCCAGGCGACGCGGGGCCTGCGCTGGCGCCCCTACGTCTACTATCGTCGAGCGCCGTCACCACCTGGCCGCTACATCACGATCGACAGCCTGGGACACCGGCGAACGCCGCAACCGACGCAGCCCGCGACACCGGTCGCGCGGGTGTTTCTCTACGGCGGATCGACGATGTGGGGCGAGCCACAGCGAGAGCAGCGGACGATCGCCGCCGAGGTCGCGCGGCGCCTGCAGCCACTCGCCGGTCCTGGGGCGCGCATCGAGGTAACGAACGTCGGCGAGACGGCGTACGTCTTCACGCAGGAGTTGATTCAGCTCGAGCTGGACCTGCGGGCCGGCCTGCGGCCCGACGTCGTGGTGTTCTACGACGGCATCAACGACGTCGCGGCCGCCGTGCAGCGTGGTACGCCGGGAGAGCCGCAGAACGAGAGCAATCGCGTCGCCGACTTCACGCTGGGCCGCGCCCTGGCTGGGGCGAAGTACGGCGAGGTGCGTCAGGATCTGAGCGCGCTCTCGGTGCTCGGAGGTCTCGCGTTCAAGCGGCTCGCGCTCGTGCAGTGGGCGCAGGAGCGGAAGCCCAGGCGCGTGCCGCACTTCATCGCCGCGGACTCCACGGCGCGCGGCGTCGCGCGCACCTATGCCGAGAACGCGATGCTCGTGGAGATGCTCGCGGCGCGATATCACTTCACGCCGGTATTCGTCTGGCAACCCAACTTTCACGCGACCGAGAAGCGGCTCAATCCGTTCGAGCAGAGGCTCATGCGGCGAATCGAGCGCGATTCGCTTCACCTCCAGCTGCAGGCGGTGCATCGTCTCGTTCCCGCGCTGCTCGACTCGGCGATGCGTGACGTCGCGCCGGGGCGGTTCGTGAACGCCGCCTCGCTGTTCAAGGGCGATACGCAGGCGGTCTATGTCGACATGATCGGGCACACGACCGAGACGTCGGTTCCCGCGATCGTCGACTCGTTCTGGCCGACGCTCGCTTCGGTCATGACTCGGCAGCTCGAGCACAGCCGGCGGTAGCGGCCTAGTCGGAGGCGGGATACGCGCCCGCGACCGGCGTGATTGGCGCCGCTCCCCGCGCTTCGTCCGCGTGCACGAGCACGACACCGGCGACGATCAGCGCGCCGCCGGCGAGCTGCATGAGCGTCGGCAGCTCGCCGAGCAGGAGCCACGCGACGAGCACGGCGAAGACGACCTCGGTGAGTCCGACGAACGACGACAGGCTGGCGCCGAGCAGGCGCGCTCCCGCGATGCCGGTCACGTAGGCGACCGCGCCGGCGACGAACGACATCCCCACGACCGGCACGAGCCAGCTCACCTGACGGCCGGCCATCTGCACCGTGCCGAACGTCGCGTGCATCGGCAGGGCGCCGATCAGGCCGAGCGCCAGCAGCGTCAGTGCACCGGTCGTCATCCCGGCGCTCGCGACCACCAGCGGCGGCAGATCCGACGCGATCTTCGCCGACAGCACGAAGTACGAGGCGAGCCCGAAGGCGGCGGCGAGGCCCCACAGCACGCCGACGGGGTCGAGGCGGATGTCACTCAGGAGATCGAGGACGAGCACGAGCCCGGCGAGCGCGATGAGCGAGCCGATCGCCGTGAGCCGGCGCGGACGGTGTCCGTGTCGTAGCCACTGCCATCCGACGACGAGCACGACGCCCATGTACTCGAGCAGCAGTGCGACGCCGACGGAGATGTGCTGCACCGCGTTGAAGTAGCAGAGCTGGCCGCCGGCGAACGCCACGACGCCATACGCGGCCAACATCGCCCGATTGTTCCGCAGAAGCCCCCACCGCCCGTGCAGCGACACGATCGCGGGGATCGCGAGCAGCAGCGCCGCGACGGTGATGCGAACGGCGACCGCGGCGGCCGGCGTCCACCCGGCGTCGATGAGCGACCGGGCGAACGAGCCGGACATGCTGAAGGTGAGGGCGGAGAGGAGCGCGAAGCCGAGGCCGGCGCGGCGAGAGGGTGCGGGAGTCATGCGAGGCGTCGAGGTACGAGGATCGTGGCGCTCACGAGCGAACACCACCGAAGGATGGAGAAAGGACTGATCGGCGCATAGGCCGGACGTCGATCGTTCGGATCACATCGTTCGGCGCGATCGTCTCCATCCCTTTTGATCCTCCGCGGCGCATGGTCGCGGCTGGCGGCCGGTGCGATTCATTGTCGCGAAGAAGGCGCATCGGCGCGCCGAAAGCCGAGGGGTTCGGGAGGAGCGAAGGCGTGTCGCGGATCAATGTGCTGGTGACGTTCACATCGCGGGATCTGAAAGCCGACGTCATCGCCGCGTCGGTGGAAGCGCGTCCCGACATGAATCTGCTCGATCACCGAGCCGTTCCGGTGTCGGAGGTGAACGCGATCCTCGAGTCGCTGCCGGCGTCGAAGCAGTGCGCGCTCGTGGTGGTGAGCCGCCCCGTCGAGACCGACGACCTGGCTCGACAGTGGCTCGCGCGTCGCGCCGACCTCGTGGTGATGCACGTCGATCTGGTGGACGACGTGGTCCGCATGGAGCTGCGCGATCCGCGTCTCGACTCGCTGCTCACCGCGCTCGCCGGCCTGGTGGAGCAGGTGGGTCATCGAGGGAGACAGCGGTTCGCTCGCATCCAGCTCGTTCCGAGCGAACGCGACGAGCCCTCGCGTCCGCTCCTGCGCGCGTGCATGGACTGGCTTCATGCACTGCTCCGCGATGCGATCGCGAGCGAGTCGGACGAGAGCGGAGCGGTGCACGGCCTCACGGTTGGCGCGACGACCCTTCTGCAGTCGCTCGACTCGCCCGTGGCGCGGATCGCCGGCGTCGAGCAGAACGAGTCGGGCCGCACCGACGTGAGCCTGGACCTCGCACTCGCGGCGGCCGACGCCGACGTCGAGCCGCTCGCCGCCGCGGCCCGAACGTTCAGGCTCGGCCCGACCGAGTTCCGCCTGCTGCTGTTGTCGCTCGCCCCCGAGCTCGACGTCCGCTTTCAACGCTGCTTCGGCTTCCTGCTGGACGACATGGGCCGCCGCGTCGGCACGCTGCCGCTGTGTCTCAAGCTGCTCGGACTCGAGCGTGGTGACCTCGCGGACGATCCGCTCAGCCGGTGGCTCGCGTTCGAGGGCGGCCCGGGGCGTCCGACCGCGGGCGACGAGCCGCTCCGCATCGATCCCTTCCTCGCGCGGTGGCTGCTCGGCGATCGCGACGCCCTGGCCAACGACCCACTCGTGCGGCGAGTGATGCGCCTGGTCCCATGGGCGGGCGCGCTCGTGATGCAGCGCGAGGAGGAGCGCGACGCCGCGACGTCGATGATGCGACGACTGCTGGGAGCGGGCGAGTCGCAGTGGATCGTGCTCGGCGGGGGGAGCGCGGCGGAATGGCGCGCGCTCCTCGAGTTGGGCGCGAGCTCGTGCGGCGTCGTGCCGATCCGCGTGGACGCCACCCTGCTCGCGGGGCTCGACGTCATCGCGGTGGAGGAGTGCGCTCGACGGATCGGCCGGATGGCGGGACTCACCGGCGACCCGCCGGTGGTCGACGTCGGCGCGCACGAGAGTGCCGACGGAGAGCACGATCGTCTCCGGCTGTTCCTGGCGACGCTCGGCGGCACCGGTTGCCAGGCGGCGATCGTGTGCCCGGATCAGGCGCGTGCCGCGCGTCTGCTCGGCCGGATGACCTACGAGCTGGTGCCCGGCACGGCGCTGTCCGCGAGCGCTCGCGCCGCGGCGGTGCGGGCGGCGGCCGGCGAGGCGGGAGCGTACCTCTCCGAGGAGTCCGCGAGGGGGATGGCGCGACGGTATCCGTTGTCGGTGGACGCGCTCGAGCAGGCGATGCTGCTCGCGCGGAGCCGAACCAGACCTCAGGGCGTCGACGATCCATCGCTCGCGCGCTTCGTCGAGGCGAGCAAGGACGTGGCGTCCGAGTCGCTCTCGAACCTCGCCCAACGGATCGAGCCCATCTTCGAGCTGGAAGAGGTGGTGCTGCCGGCGGATCGCCAGCAGCAGCTCGTCGAAGTCGTGGACAACATCCGCCTGGCCGAGCAGGTGCTGGACGGCTGGAAGTTCCGCGATCAACTGCCCTATGGCCGCGGGGTGACCGCCCTCTTCTTCGGCCCGAGCGGAACGGGCAAGACGATGGCGGCGATCGGCATCGCGCGCCGGCTCGGCATCCAGCTGCTGCGCATCGACCTGTCGCGGATGGTGAGCAAGTACATCGGCGACACCGAGAAGAACATCGACAGCGCGTTCACGCATGCCGAGCAGTCCGGCTCCGCGATCCTCATCGACGAGGCGGACGCGCTGCTCGGCAAGCGCAGCGAGGTGAAGGACGCGCACGACCGCTACGCCAACATCGAGGTCGCGTACCTGCTGCAGCGCATGGAGGCGTACGAGGGCCTGGCGATCCTCACCACCAACATGCGGCAGAATCTCGATGCCGCGTTCCTCCGGCGTCTCCGATTCATCATCGACTTTCCGCGCCCCGACGCGACGGCTCGAGAGCGCATCTGGCGCCAGTGCCTGCCCGAGGGATCGCACGTGCTGGACGATGCGGCGTTCCGCCAGCTCGCGCGGCGCATCGACCTCACGGGTGGTCACATCCGGCAGATCACGCTGCGCGCCGCGTTCGCCGCGGCGGCGGCCGGCACGCAGATCGGCCTGGAGCACATCGCACGCGCCGCGCGCGAGGAGTTCGCGAAGCTGGGCATGCCGCCGGTCGAGATCGACCTGTCGCAGTCGCGGAGGGCCGCGGCATGAAGGCCGACGCGATCCTCAGGGTGACGCTCGCGCTGCGCGACCGGCTCGAGGCGGCGCGCGTGAGCTCGACCGTGCCGGGCTCCGTGTTCGTCGGGCCGCTGGACGACGCCGATGCGAGTGGCGCGGCACTGATCCTCTTCCTGTATCGCGTGACCCCGACGCCGAGCCTGCGCAACCGTGAGCATCGTGTCACGACGGGTGGCACACCGCCCGTGCTCGTCTATCGGAACGCGCTTCCGCTCGATCTCTACTTCCTCGTGACCGTGGGCACGATGCCCGGGCAGAGCGAGGAGACGCTGCTGCACGCGCTCGGATCGGTGCTGCAGTCGTTGCAGGCGGAGCCCGATCTCACCGGAGCGGGGGTGGGGCACGAGACCGTACGCGTGACGCTCGAGCCGCTCACGGTAGAGGAGTCGAGCCGGATCTGGGCGCTGTTCCCCACGGCGAACTACCGAACCTCCATCGCGTACGTGGCGACGCCCGTGTGGATCGACCCGCTCGCACCGGAGGTCACGGGCGCGCCGGTGGTGGACGAGCAGCTCTTCGCCGGAAGCGGCCGGGTGGAGGTGGCGCCGTGACGCAGCGCCTCGTGATCCAACTGCCGATGGAGCAGGCGTACCGCCGCCGCGGACTGTTCGCGCTGGAGCTGCTGGACGGCGCGACACTCTCGCGCGTGAGCGAAGGCGTGAAGGTGACGGCGCATGGGCTCAGGCGCCCCGCGAGCGTGAACGCGAGCGGGCTGTTCGTGTGGCGCGAGGAGCGGCTCGACGACCTGACTTCGATCAGCATCGAGCCGCGCACGGTGCCGTTCCTGAGCCGCGAAGTGGATCGCGCGGAGCTGCGATTGCCGCCGCTCTCCAATCCGATCACCGCGATCGAGCTCGTGCCGCGCGTCGACTACGACTTTCCCGCGGGGATCACGGGAATGCGCGGCACGCTGGTCGAGGATCGCGTCGCGCCGCTCGTGCCGGTGACGGACGCCGAGCTGCACCTCCTCTGGCTCGACGAGGATAGCACCACCTGGCACGACGCCGCGACGCGCTCACGCACGAACGCACGCGGAGACTTCGTGTCGTTCCTGCGACTCGCCGCGACGGACGTGCCCCAGGTGGATGCGACGGGAGCGCTCACCGTGCGGCTGCGTGCGCGACGAGGTGCGGTGGACGAGCGGAGCTCGCTCGATGTGATGCTCGTGCAAGGTCGAGTCGCGGACCCGACGACCTTGGATGCCAAGACGTTCGCCTGGGATGAGCTGCAGACCTGAGTCCGCCACTAGGAGACCACGCCCCATGAACTCGTACAATCGACCACAGAGCAGCAGCGACTGCCCGCCGAAGACCGAGCATCCCGCGGACCAGCCACGCAAGCCAGGCAGCGGCGAGCCGTGCGCGGCGCTGCCCACGACCACGCCGCCGACGCTCCCGCCGCCGGCCCGGTGTCCGCCACCGGATTCGGACTGCTGGTGCCCGACCACGCCGAGCCCTCCGCCGAGCTGTCTGGAGGATCTCATCTCGAAGCAGGCGAGCGACATCGCGGCGGCGGAGAAGGCGAAGCTCTTCAAGACCGACCTCGAGGCGTTGCTCGCCAAGGCGAAGGCGGCGACTCAGGAGTACACGCGCGACAAATTTGACGCGCTCGTGAAGCTCTGGCTCCAGCGCGACGCGGACCTCGCGGAGCTGATCAGGAAGCTCGTGTGCGCCGTGCCGTGCTGGAGGTGCATCATCGACTGCTACGTCTGCCCGATGCTGAACGAGCTCCACTACGCCGAGGTCTGGCTGTACGGCGATGGGACGCAGCCGTCGGACGTCCACAACCTCTACGACCTGCAGGCGTGGCATGCGCGCGACCGCGACGCAAAGGATCGCCGGCTCCAGCGCATCAGAGGAGTGCTCGGCGCGTGGGAGAAACCGGCGCAGTCGATCGAGAAGATCCTCACCGACAACAAGGCGGCGATCGAGGCGGCCAACAAGTCGCTCGGCACCGAGGCGGGGAAGGTCGTGTACGACGTGTTCCTTCGACTCGTGCCGATGCATCTCGCGATCGCACCGCCGGTCACAGCCGAGCGGACGACGCGGATCGACCGGGAGTACACGGAGTTCTGCGGCTGCGACAGCGGAGAGCCCGATGACTGCTGCGGTCCGGACGTGGGGACGCGGAGCCTGCGCCAGCGTCTGATCGGTCCACAGCCCTACCTCGTGGATCCCAACGAGTACTACAAGATCATCTGCTGCCTCGTCGAGAAGCGTTTCGCGCCGGCCAAGGAGGCACTCGCCGCATCGGAGGCAGCCGGCGCCGCGATCGACGCGCAGATCAAGACCAACAAGGCGCTGCTCGAGAACTGGACGACGTCGTTCGACAAGACGGCCCGCGCGGCGATCCCGAGCGTGATCGACTGCTGCGACTACCGGCCCCGCGATTCCGAGAAGCAGACCACCGAAGCTCGCTGATGTGAACCAGGAGAAACGTCATGGCGGAATATCTACATCCCGGCGTCTACATCGAGGAGATCTCGCGCGGGCCGCGTCCGATCGAGGGCGTGCCCACGAGCACGGCGGCGCTGATCGGCGAGGCGGAGCGCGGCTCGATCACTCCGCGGCTCGTCACGAGCTACAAGGATTATCAGCGGTGGTTCGGCGACGTGTTCGGCGACCACAACTTCCTGCCGTACGCGGCGAACGGCTTCTTCGAGAATGGCGGACGCCGGGCCTTCATCTGTCGCATCGTCGGTGAGGCGTCGACGACGGCCGAGGCGACCTTCGGTGATTTCATCGTTCGCGCGGCGGGACCCGGTGAGTGGGGCTCTCGCGTGTTCGCCAAGATCGGAGCCGGCACCACCAAGACCAAGGACGGAACGCCGGTGGGGTTCCGTCTGCAGCTCGCGTACTGGGAGGCGCCCGGCGCGCCGTTCGACGCGTTCACTCCGGATGGCCGTCGCGCGCTGCCGCGCCCCGCGCTCGTCGAGGACTTCGACGATCTCGTGACGGACGAGACGTCGCCCGACTTCTACGGCAAGCGCGTGCCATTCGTCGACGAGGACAAGGGCGACACGAACCAGGGCCCCGAGAGCTCCGCGCTCGGCATGCTGGTGCGGAAGAGCGGCGTCGCGGCAGGCGTTCGCCCGGCGGATGGGGGAACGGCGCTCGCGAACGGTACGAACGACGCCACCCCGGTCGGCGTCGACGACTACAAGGGCGATCGCACGAGCACCCGCAAGCCCGAGCAGGGACTCGCGGCGCTCGAGCTCGACTCCTATCGCGACGTCGCGCTCGTGCACGCGCCGAACGTCGAGCCCGACGTCGCGCTGGCGATCGTGAACCACTGCGAGAAGCTGCGCTTCCGCTTCGCGGTGATCGACAGCCCGAAGGGAAGGAGCAGTGTCTCGGAGCTGGAGCCGCGCAGCACGATCACCGACAGCTCGTACGGCGCGTTCTACTACCCATGGATCGTGACGTCGGACCCGCGGACGGGCACGCGCAAGCTGATTCCGCCGGGCGGTCACGTGCTCGGCGTGTACGGGCGGTCCGACGCCGAGCGCGGAGTGTTCAAGGCGCCGGCGAACGAGGTGGTACGCGGCGCGCTCGGCGTCGAGTTCGAGATCAACGATGGGCAGCAGGACGATCTCAACCCCAAGGGTGTGAACGTGGTCCGCAGCTTTCCCGGCCGCGGCATCCGCGTGTGGGGCGCGCGCACGATGACCTCCGACGCGCTGTGGAAGTACGTCAGCGTGCGGCGGCTCTTCATCTTCCTCGAGCGGTCGATCTACGAGGGCACCCAGTGGGTGGTGTTCGAGGGGAACGACGACAAGCTCTGGGCACGCGTGATCGACACGCTGCGCCTCTTCCTGCGCGGTCAATGGCGCGGCGGCGCGCTGTTCGGCCGCACGGAGCAGGAGGCGTTCTTCATCACCTGCGACCGTACGACCATGTCGCAGGACGACATCCTCAACGGGCGCCTCATCTGCGAGATCGGCATCGCGCCGGTCCGCCCCGCCGAGTTCGTGATCTTCCGAATCTTCCAGAACACCGCTGAGGCCCAGCGCTAGGAGCCGACATGGCACGCATCGACCCGCTACGAAATTTCCGGTACCGACTCGAGATCGACAGCATCACGCAGGCCGGCTTCAGCGAGGTGGCGATCGCCGAGACGATGATCGACGCGGTGGACTACCGCGAAGGCACCGACCCGCCACACGTCCGCAAGCTGAGCGGGCTGACGAAGTACGGGAACATCACGCTCAAGTGGGGACTGACCGTCGGCGCGGGCGCGATGGACCTCTTCAAGTGGCATCAGGACGTCTCGGCCGGCCAGGTGAAGGAGAAGCGCAAGAAGGTCGTGATCGTGGCGCAGGACGAGGCCGGGGCCGACGCGGCGCGGTTCGTCGTGACCGACGCGTGGCCGGTGAAGTACGACCCCAGCGATCTGAACGCGAAAGGGAACGAGGTGATGATCGAGGTGCTGGAGCTCGTCAACGAAGGCATCGAACGCGTGATGTAGAGAGGAGAATGACATGAGCACTTCCACGCACGTCGGCTTCCAGACCGAGATCGAGTTCGAGCTGCCGAAGGGCTACGTCGACGAGACCGGGGCGCTGCACCGGCACGGCACGATGCGGCTCGCGACGGCGGCGGACGAGATCCTGCCGCTGCGCGATCCGCGCGTCCAGCAGAACGAGGCGTATCTCGCCGTGATCGTCCTGGCGCGCGTGATCACTCGCCTCGGCTCGGTGCAGGACATCAGCACGAACGTGATCGAGGGGTTGTACGCGTCGGACCTCGCCTATCTCGAGCGGCTGTACGAGTCGCTCAACTCGGGGGAGGACGCGGAGCCCGTCGCCCCGCCCGTCCGGTCGCGAAGCGGTGGTGCCGCCATGGCGCGGAGGGTCGCCGTCATGGGGGAAGCATGAAGGCCTATCCCGTGAAGACGCTGTACGAGGAGATGGCCTTCATCGCGCACCACTTCCATTGGCCGCACGATCAACTCATGCGGCTGGAGCATCGCGACCGCCGCCGGTGGTGCCGGGAGATCTCGGCGATCAACCGTGCGCTCGACGGCGCGCCCACGAACCCATTCGACGTCTGAGCCCCGTGCAACCATGACGCGTCAGGACCCCCTGCGAGGATTCAGGTTCCTGCTCGAGATCGACGAGATCGCGAGCGGAGGCTTCGCGCGCGTGAAGGGAATCTCGCGCGAGGTGAAGTACGAATCGTATCGCGAAGGGGGAGTGAACGAATACGAGCACAAGCTGCTCTCGCAGGTGTCGTATCCCGTGCTCGTGCTCGAGCGCGGACTCGCGCTCGACGATCTGTGGAAGTGGGCGCAGGACGCCGCCGACGGCGACGTGAAGCGGAAGACGATCCGGATCCGGCTGCAGGACGAAGCCAACGAGAAGCAGTGGGCGTGGCAGATCGAGCACGCGGTGCCGGTGAAGTGGACGGCGTCCGATCTGGACGCCGCCGCGTCACCGGTGGTGATGGAGTCGCTGGAGCTGGCGCATCACGGCCTGCGGAGGGCGACGTGAGCGGCCGCGGCGGACCACCCGCGCGGCGAGCTCTCCGGTTGCGCGCGCGAGAGGCGGCCACGCGTCTCTCACGCGTCTCACGCGCACGCGCGAGATCGTCGAGCGCGCAGAGCGCGTGGCGCCCGCTCGCGCTGCGCTGGCGGCGCGCCCGCATGCGCGGCGCGCGCGCGCCGCTGCGCACCACGAGCGCCGCCTCGCACACCGTGTGGCTGTCGCAGCTTCATCTGCACTTCGCGCTCGGTAGCGGCGAGCGCGCCGCGGGCGTCCGCCGCCAATCAGCTCGCGATGTGACGACGCTCGGCCGCGGCGTGCGAGTGCATCCTCATCCCCACATGCGTGGAGCGCTGACCGCAGCGGGTGCTGGAGTGGCGCGCCGGTTGGCAAGCCGCTCCTCGGCGGCGCGCTCGGCCGAGGTGACGTCACGCGTGCTCGTGCCGGCTCGCGCGACGAGGGCGCATCCAGTGCCGCTTCAGCCACGGGTCGCGCGCGGCGTCGAGCACGCGCATCGCGCGCGGGTCGGCCGAGTGTCGCGACCCGAATCGCAACCCGTGGGCGTCGCGCGACGGGGTGCCCGCCTGATCCTTCGGCGAGTGCCGTCAGAGGTCGACGAGATCGGTGCGCGCGCGTCGCGCGTCGCGACACGGGGGCATCGGTCCGAGGCGCAGGCGTCTCCGAGTCGTGAGGCGACGCCACGTGCCAACGCGTCGCAGCACCTCGAGCTGCGCTGGCGCTCGGGGTCGCGCAGCTCGCCGCGGAGCTCCGAGGAGCGACCGGGGCATGAGTCGCGCACCGCCGCGCAGCACACCGCAATCGAGCGCGCGCCGTTCCAGGACGCTGCGTCGAGTGTCGCCGCGCAGGCCGCGGGGCGCGCCGCGACGCAGATCGCGCAGCTCGCTCCCGAGCTCGTGGACCGGCTCGCGGAGGACGTCATCCGCCGCGTCGAGCGCCGAGTGCGCATCGACCGCGAACGGCGGGGGCTGTGATCACGATGAGCCAGCAACAGCTCAAGAAGGCGACGATCACCGTCCTCGACGGCGCCGACAAGGACAAGGTGATCGGCGTCCTGTTCAATCCAACGGAGTACAGCTTCGAGCGCACCAATTCATACAAAGCGACCGCCGTGCCGGGGCTCGGGTCGCCCCTGCTGCAGTTCGTGAATGGCGAGGCCGATCAGCTCAGCATGGAGCTGTTCCTCGACGAGCGCACCGATCCGAAAGGTCCGACGTCACTGCTGCAGAAGGAGAACAACCCGGTGGCGACGCGGCTGCGCGATCTGTCGCGCCTGCTCCTGATCGACCGCGACCTGCACGCGCCGCCCCCGGTGCGCTTCAACTGGGGTCCGATGGAGTTCTCGGCGGTGATCGAGAAGCTCGGTCGCAAGGTCACGATGTTCCATCCGGACGGCTCGCCGGCGCGGGCGACGCTGTCGATCACGTTCAAGGAGTACAAGACCCTTCGCCAGCAGATCGAGGATCCGCGCCGAGAGTCCGCCGACAAGACGAAGCGTCGGGTGGTGGTCGGCAAGGAGCAGCTGTGGTGGATCGCGAATCGAGAGTACGACGATGCCACGCAATGGGTGCGCATCGCGATCGCGAACGACCTGGATGATCCGCGCGCGATCGCGGCCGGCGACTGGCTCGAGGTTCCTCCCATGGAGAATCCCAATGGAACTGGCGGCGTACGCTAGGACCTACGGGGACTTCTACGCTCCGTCCTACGCGGTCCGCGTCGGGCGCGACGATCTCATGCGGGACCTGCTCGTGGCCGTGAGCCAAATCGAGGTGGACCTGGTGCTCGGCGCCGCGTCGCGCTTCAGCTTCACGGTGCCCAACGCGTACAGCCACAAGCTGCGCGCCTTCCTCTCCGGTCGCGGCGCGAACGTTCTCGATCTGTTGGCGTTCGGCAAGGAGATCGAAGTGTGCATGGGCTATGGCGACGCCAAGTCGACTCCGGTCGCCGTGGCCGGCGCGATCACCGAGATCACGACGAGCTTCCCCGACGGTGGCGCACCGGAGCTGTCGATCTCGGGCTACGACCACGGCTTCGCGCTCACGATGGGCAAGAACTCTCGCACCTGGACGAAGGCGCGTGACAGCGAAGCCGCCCAGGAGATCGCCAGCTTCAACAATCTCGGCTCGAAGATCGAGACGACGAAGGAGAAGCACGCGCAGATCGAGCAGAATCAGGAAAGCGACTGGGAGTTCCTGAAGAAGCTCGCCGATCGCAATCACTTCGAGCTCTACGTGGACGAGCGGAAGACGCTCCACTTCGGCCCGCCGAACGACAAGGCGACGGCGATCGCGCGGCTCGCCTACGGCGAGGGGCTGCTCAGCTTCAAGCCCGAGGCGAATCTCGCCGGCCAGATCTCGCGCGTGGAAGTGTACGGCTGGGATGCGAAGGCGAAGAAGACGATCATCGGCCGCGCGTCCGCGGGAGAGGAGTCCGGGCTCACGGGAAAGAGCGCGGGCCAGCACCTCGACGCCTTCGTGCGCGATCCGTCGAAGCGGCCGACGCTGCGGCTGCGGCAGCCGGTGTTCACGCAGGCGGAGGCCGACCAGCGCGCGAAGGCCGCGCTCAATGAGCGCGCCAAGAAGTTCCTGACCGGCGAAGGCGAGACGATCGGCCTGCCGGAGATCCGTCCCGATCGCAACATCGAGCTCGACCGGCTCGGCGCTCCATTCTCCAAGACCTACTACGTGCAGCAGGCGACCCACAAGATCGACTCGAGCGGCTATCGCACGCGCTTCAAGGTGAAGGAGACCGGACTATGAGCCTCGTCGAAACGGCGCCGAGCGAGACCACCCACGAGGCGGGCGGCTACGTGAAGGGAGTCGCGATCGCGCTCGTGACGCAGAACAAGGACGACGATGGCCTCTGCAGGGTGAAGGTCCGCTACCCCTGGCACGACAAGCCGCGCGAGAGCTACTGGGCGCGGCTCGCGATGCCGATGACGGGCAAGGATCGCGGGCTCGTGCTCATCCCCGAAGTGGGCGACGAGGTGCTCGTCGCATTCGAGCGTGAGGACCTGCGCTTCCCGTACGTCCTCGGCTCGCTCTGGAACGGGAAGGAGAAGCCGCCGCTGGCCAACGACGACGGCAAGAACGACAAGCGGATCCTCAAGTCGCGCAAGAAGCACTACCTGCTGTTCGACGACGGAGACAAGGGAGTCGTGGAGCTGGCGCACGAGAAGGGCCGGCGCATCACGTTCGACGACGACGGCTTCGTCGTGCAGGACGAGAAGGGGAACACCGTCAAGGTGAACAGCAGCAGCGGCGACATGACCATCGAGGCGAAGGGGAAGCTCTCCATCAAGGCGCAGTCGATCACGATCGAGTCGAGCAGCACGCTCGATCTCAAGGCGAGTGGTCCGATGACCGTTCGCGGGCTCACCGTGGCCATCAACTGAGGCGCACGCCATGGGACTCCCCGCTGCACGCGCGCTCGACACCACCAGTCACGGCACCCCGCTCACGCCGGGGCCTGGCAGCCTGAGTGTGCTCATCGCCGGGCAGCCGGCGTGGCGTGCGCTCGCCGACACGCACGTGTGTCCCCTCGTCGACGGACTGAAGCCACACGTCGGCGGCAAGGTGGTCGCGGGCAGCATGACGGTGACGATCGGCGGATTTCCCGCCGCGCGCGTCGGCGACATGGTCGTGGAAGCCGGTGCGCCCAACGCGATCACGAAAGGCGCAACCTCGGTGACGATCGGATGAGCGCCAGCGATGCCGTCGGCGAGCGCAAGGAATTCCTCGGCCGCGGCTGGGCGATGCCCGTGCAGCTCGAGCCGCGCACGGGGCTCGTCGCGAGCGTCGCGGCCGAGGAGGACATCAGGCAGTCGATCCGCATCATCCTCGAGACGGCGCCCGGCGAGCGCGTGATGCGACCCAACTTCGGGTGCGGCATTCACGACCTCGTGTTCGCCGCGATGGACAGCACGGTGATCCAACGCATCTGCTCGCTCGTCGAAGAGGCTCTTCGCCGCTGCGAGGCGCGCATCGACGTGCTCGGCGTCACGGTCGACGAAGCGGCAACGTCTCAGGGCGAGCTGCTGGTGGAGCTGGAGTATCGGGTGCGCAAGACGAACCAGACGGGCAATCTGGTCTTTCCGTTCTACTTCCATGAAGGAGGGCGGCCGTGAAGGCGCCGCGGGCGCCCCGTCTCGACGAACGTCGCACGGCGGAGTTCTCCGCCGAGCTTCGCGCGCGCGCGCAGGCGTGGATTCCTTCGTGGGACACTGGCGAAGGCGAGCGCGACTTCGGCGCGGCGCTGCTCGACATCGCCGCGCGCTTCAGCTCCGAGGTGGCCGAGCGGCTCGACGCGGGCGGCGAGAAGATGCGACGCGGCTTTCTCGACTGGCTCGCGGTGCGGGGCGTCGCCGCGCGGCCGGCCAGGATGCCAGTCGCGTTGAAGCTCGCCGACGCCGCGCGGGTCGCGGTGCGCGCCGAGGCGCCGGTGCGGCTGCAGGCGGATGCGGCGGGCAGCTCGGTGGTGTTCGAGACGGAGACCGACGTGCAGGTCGTTCCCGGACGGCTGCAGGTCGTCGTCGGCATCGACGCTGGCGCGGACGCATTCTACCTGACCGCGCCGGGCATCGGCGCGCTCGACCCGGTCGATCCAGTCCCGGTGCAGTGGGAGCTCAAGAGCTTCGCTCCCGCCGGTGCGCACAAGCTGCAGCTCGATCCCGACTCCGGGCTCACTCCCGACATGGTCATCGACGCGGCCGGAGGCCAGTACAGGATCGTGCAGGCCGACAAGGGCATCGTGACGATCGAGCCTGGACTGGACGCCGATCTCACGCCGCCGCTCACGGTTCGCAAGGTGACGGCGTTCTCGCCGTTCGGTGGCGTCGCGCGCAATCGTCAGGAGCACGCGTTGTATCTGGGCCACACCGATCTGCTGAACATCGAGGCGGCGGCCACGATCGACGTGGTGGGCGCGACGACACTCGTCGCGGGGGTGAGCTGGGAATACTGGGGCATTGCCGGCGTCGGCGCGGAGCCCGGATGGCAGCCCCTCGCGCTCGCGAAGGATCAGGCGCGATCAGGCGCGGTCACGCTGCTCAAGCCGAAGGGCGCGATCGTGCCGCGCGAGATCGGTCCCGGAAACAGAAGCCGGTGGATCCGCGCCTATGCCACGAATGCGACCGGTGACGCGCCGATGCTGCAGGTGGACGAGCTCGCGCTGCTCGTCAACTGCGGCACCTCGCTGCCCGCCTGCGGCACGATGGCGGGTGATGCATCGCCGGCCGCCGAAGCGATGGCGAACACCACGCCGCTCGTGCTGGAGAGCGCGTTCTATCCGCTCGGCAAGGAGCCACGACAGTTCGACGCGTTCTATCTCGGGAGCCAGGAGGCGTTCTCGAAGAAGAGCGCGAAGGTGCAGCTCTGCTTCGAGCTGGCCGATCCGACGTTCTGCGCGCTATCCGCGTTGCGCGACGGACCGGCGCCCGACCGGATACTCGCGGGAGTGGCCGCCGACGGTGCGCTGCATCTCATGCTCTTCGATCCGACGACCGGCGGCATCTCCAAGCTGCTCGAGCGAGAGCCGTTGCAACCACCACAGCCGGGATTCTTCGGACGGGCCGAGACCTCGCCGGCGGTGACGCTCGACCGGAAGCCGACCTGGCGCCTTCCGATCTGGTACGAGGCTCCGCCATCGGCGGCACGCATCGGGGTTCGCGTCGCGACCAGTGCCGGCGATGCCGTCTGGGTGTGGCACGAGGACGCCGATCCGACGATGAGCGGATGGGAGTCGTTCGGATCGATCCCGCCGAGCGCTCCGACCACGCCGCCGATGTCCGCGCTCGTGCATCTCACCGACGCGGTCCCGCTGCTGCTCGCGCTGCGCGGGCTGAAGCTGTACGCGCGCGGTCTCGGGCTCGGCGCGCAGTGGACGCGTGTCGCGACGCGGCGCGGCGCGCAGGACATCTCCCTCGTGTCGATCGTCCCGGTGCTCGTCCCGAATGCATCGGGCGTGCTCTCCACGTCGAAGGTGGAGGGGATGGTCGGGCTCTCCGACACCGGCAAGCTGTTTCGGGTGTCGGCGACCGGCGTGTGCACGGCGCTGTTGCCGGCTCGCACATTCCGCAAGGACGTGCATCCCGTCGCGATCGAGGTCGCCCCGAACGATCTGTTCATCGCGGCGGTCGAGGACACGTCGCCGCAGTCGCTGGTGGCGGATCGCCAATCC
>DASYMZ010000074.1:0-11285 GCA_036008805.1 Gemmatimonadaceae bacterium | reverse complement strand
AGCGCGCGACTCACTATTTCGCCGCGACCGTCACCGTGCCGAGATGCTTGAGCAGCTGCTTCGCCATGGACGGCGGCAATGGCGCGTAGTCCAACGCCGCCGCGGACTTCTCGCCCGACGTGAGCGCCCAGCGCACGAAGTCGAGCAGCTTCCTTCCCTTTACCGCGTCGGTCTGATTGCGATAGACCAGCAGCCAGGTGAACGACGAGATCGGATACGCGCCGGCACCCGGTGCGTTCACGATGCTCACCCGGTAGTCGGTGTTGGCCGGCAGCGATGCCGCCGCACCGGCCGCGGCCGCGGTCACCGCCGCGATCGACGGCGTGACGAACTGCCCCTTCGCGTTCCTGATGTCGGCATACGCGAGCTTGTTCTGCTTGGCGTACGCGAGCTCCACGTAGCCGATCGAGCCCGGCGTCTGCTTCACCGTTCCGGCGACGCCTTCGTTGCCCTTTCCACCGAGTCCCACGGGCCACTGCACTTCCTTCCCCTTGCCGGGCTTGGCGGCCCACGCGGGGCTCACCGCGGCGAGGTAGTCGGTGAACACGTAGCTGGTGCCCGACCCATCGGAGCGATGCACGACGAGGATGTCCGTCGCCGGGAGCTTCACGCCGGGATTCAACGCGGCGATGCGCGCGTCGTTCCACTTCGTGATCCTGCCGAGGAAGACGTCGGCGAGCGTCGGGCCGTCGAGGCGCAGCGACTTCGCGAGCCCGGGCACGTTGTACGTCACCACGACGGCGCCGAGCACGGTCGGGATGTGCAGCACCGGCCCGCCCTTCGCCTTCGCGAGCTCGGCGTCCGACATCGGTGCATCGGTCGCACCGAAGTCGACCGTCCGCTCGGAGAGCTGTCGGATGCCGCCACCCGAGCCGATCGACTGATAGTTGATCTTCACGTTGGTCTTCGACGCGTAGTCGGAGAACCACTTGCTGTAGATGGGAAACGGAAAGGTCGCGCCCGCGCCCGTGAGGTCCTGCGAGGCGGCGGGTGCGCTGATCGCGGCCGCGCAGACGGCGGCGAGCGCGAACGTCTTCATCCTGATCATTCAGTGGCTCCTGAGGTGAGAGTCGTGCGAGCGTACGTCGGTAAGCTCGGGGTCTCAGGTCAGGCTCACGTCGCGGCGGGGTAACGGTCGTGTCACGGGGGGGCGGCGCGGGGCGCCGCCGTTTCTCGGTGAACGGTTTGTCGGTTTACGGCCGGCCTCGGGAGGCAGGATCGCGCCCGGGCCGGCCGTCGACCGACAATCTGATAAACTGACAAACCGACAAACCGTTCTTAGAAGTTCACCACGAAGTGCGCGAAATACCCATGCAGCGGCGTCGGCGGCGCGTTCGACGACCCATTGCTCGACGCGAGCGACTCCTGATAGTCGAGCGCGATCTGCGCCTTCTGCGACAGATCGAAGAACACGCCACCGATCACGTTGTGGTACGCGTTCGACGTCGACGGCGGCGTGACGAACCCCGTCGTGCTCGTGGACGGGCTCACGTGGTCGTAGCGCGCCACGATACCGAATGGCGACCTACCACTCGCGCTCGCGAATGCGAGCGGGCGCGCGACGGTGAACGCCGAGAGCAGCCGGCCCGTCGTCTCGGTCACGCCGCGCGGGGAGAGGGCGGTGTTGAGTCCGGTCTCGCCACCGTCGTGACGCTGGGCGAGCTCGCCGCCGAGCACCAGACGTGGGTCGCGCAAACCGACGAACAGGCCCGCTCGGCTGCGGTCGAGCGCCTCGCCGACCGCGCCCACCTGCCCCGCTCCACCATTCACGAATCCACTCGCCGTGGCCCCCTTGTAGCCCCACGCCGTGATCGTGAACGTCTGCAGCAGTGAGCTCGCGGGGGTGTTCAACAGCGGAGTGAGCGTCAGGCGGATCGCGTAGTCCTTGAACCGGTCGCGCTCGCGCGCCGTGTAGCCGGGTCCGTTCACGACGGTCGCGTAGATCTCGCCCATCTTGCTCGGCAGCGTCACCAGCCCCGCGACGCCGACGTCGGCCGACGCGAAGTAGCCCGCCCGCTCGGTTGCCGCCTGGCTGAGATAGCGCGGCCAGAAGTTCTCCATGTGGTCGATCAGCACGTTCTGGAGAATGCCGATCCGTCCCGTGACCTGCGCGCCGTTCCTGAATTTCGGCGCGTCGTACTGGAGATACGCGTACTTCGCGCGGACGGTGTACGCGTTGCTCGACGAGTCGGTGCTCTGGAAGACGTCGGTCGTGATCCGGATGCTCGTGCGCTCACCGGCTGGCATGCGGAAGGTCAGATACGCACGGTCGACGACGAACGCGTTGTTGGTCTGATTGCGGAGCTGGGCGGGGCTCGTCGGCAGCTGATAGTTGAAGTTGCCGAAGATGACGCCAGAGAAGTTGAGCGGAGTCGGCGCCGGAGTCGGCGCCGTCGCGGGCTGGGTCGGCTGCGTGCCACCAGCGCCCGGAGCGGAGGTCTGCGCGCCGGCCGGCGCGGCGAGGAGAAGCGCGGCGATGGCCGCGTGAGCGAGACGTGAGCGCGTCATGTCGTTGGATGCGAGAGGACTGCATGAAATGTCCAGCGGCCTGAAGACTGGCTGGTCACGCACCAACCTCGGCGCGCCGGGTCACGTTTACAACCGTGGATTGTTGCGATTCGGTAACGGGCCCGGCCTTGGTGCTTCTGGCCGCCGTGACAGGACCGTTACACTCGCCGCATCGAGTCGATACATGCGCCGGTGATGCTTCAGCGCACAGATGCAGACTCCCTCGCTTCCCGCCATGGTGTCGCCGCCGCAGTCCAGGCCGTTCCAGACCCGCGACGCGGAGCCGATCGCGATTTCCGAGACGCCGCGGCCGCGCGTCTCGATCGAAGGCACCGTCGTCGCCGATCGGGTCTATCGTACCGCCATCCTCGGCTTCGCGCTGTGCGTGCCGATCCTGCTCCTCCTGATCTTCGTCGAAGTGGGCGTCGCCGGCTGGCCCGCGCTGCGGCAGTTCGGCGTCCACTTCCTCACCTCGAGCACCTGGGATCCGGTCAACGGTGAGTTCGGTGCCGCGCCGGCCATCCTCGGCACCATCCTCACCTCGGCCATCGCGCTGGTCATCGCCACACCACTGGCGCTCGGCGGCGCGGTGTTCCTGAGCGAGTTCTCACCGCTGTGGCTGCGACGCCCGGTCTCCTTCCTCATCGACCTGCTCGCCGCAGTCCCGAGCGTGGTGTACGGACTGTGGGGAGTGTTCTATCTGATCCCTGTACTGCGCACGACGGTCATCCCCTTTCTGCGCGACACCCTGCATCTCGGCGCCACCCCGTTCTTCAGCGGACCGGCGTACGGGCCGAGCGTGCTCGCCGCTGGGCTCATCCTGGCGATCATGGTGCTGCCGTACATCGCGGCGGTCTCGCGCGAAGTCCTGATGGCGGTGCCGCGCTCGCAGCGCGAGGCCGCGCTGGCACTCGGCGCCACGCGCTGGGAGACGATCACCGGCGCGGTGGTGCCGTACGCGAGAACGGGCATCATGGGCGGCGTGATCCTCGGACTCGGCCGCGCGCTTGGCGAGACGATGGCGGTGACGATGCTCATCGGCAACCGGCACGAGCTGTCGGCGTCACTGCTCGCCCCGGGCTACACGATGGCGTCCCTCATCGCGAACGAGTTCTCCGAGGCGACGAGCGACATCCATCTCTCCGCCCTCATGGCGGTCGGGTTCGTGCTCTTCCTGCTCACGCTGATCGTGAACGCGGTCGCGCGCTGGCTGGTCTGGCGGGTGGGTGGCGGAGAGGCACGCGCGTGAGCACGGCGATCGCACCGCGCACCTACGCACCGCGGCCCCGCGTGCGCGGGCTCGCGCGCCGGCGCGGCACGAGCGTCGTCATGGTCTCGCTCACCTGCATCGCGGCGGCGTTGGCCGTCGTGCCATTGATCGTCATCCTTGCCTACCTGATCAAGCAGGGCGCGGGCTCGCTCTCGTTGAGCTTCTTCACCGAGATGCCGAAGCCGCCCGGCGAGACCGGCGGCGGCATGGCGAACGCGATCGTCGGCACGCTCATCCTGCTCGGCATCGCGTCCGCGGTCGGGCTGCCGGTCGGCGTGGGTGCGGGGCTCTACCTGGCCGAGCAGCGCGGAACGAAGCTCGCCAACGTCGTGCGCTTCTTCGCGGACGTGTTGAACGGATTGCCGTCGATCGTGATGGGCATCTTCGCGTGGCAGTTCCTCGTGCGGCCGTTCGGACACTTCTCCGCGCTGGCCGGTGGTGCGGCACTGGGCGCGATGATGATCCCGCTCGTTACGCGTACCACGGAAGAGATGGTGCGCACCGTGCCCCAGTCGCTGCGCGAAGCGGCGCTCGCGCTCGGCTACCCGCGCTGGCGCACCTCGCTCCAGATCGTGCTGCGCACCGCGGCGGGTGGCATCGTCACCGGCGTGCTCGTTGCGGTCGCGCGCATCGCGGGCGAGACCGCCCCGCTGCTGTTCACGGCGATCGGCAACAACTTCTGGTCGACGAAGGTGACCCAGCCGATCTCGGCGCTGCCGCTCCAGATCTTCGCCTACGCGACCGGGCCGTACGACGACTGGCACGCCCAGGCGTGGGCTGGCGCGCTGGTGCTGATCGCGCTCGTGCTGGTGATCAGCGTGCTCGCCCGCTTCGTCACCCGCGCGCGCCATGCCGGTGGACATGACTGAGGCGGTGCACTCTCGCGACGCGGCAGTCCGCGTGATGCAGGAGCCTGGCCTCGCGATGCGCGTGCGCGGCCTGGACGCCTACTTCGGCGCGACCCACGCCGTGCGCGCGGTGTCGCTCGACTTTCCCTCGCACGAAGTCACGGCGATCATCGGACCGTCCGGATGCGGGAAGTCCACGCTGCTTCGCTGCCTGAATCGCATGCACGAGACGATTCCGAACGCGCGCGTGCGCGGCGAGGTTCTGTTCGACGGGCAGGACATCTACGAGAGCGACGTCGATCCCATCGCGCTGCGACGGCACGTCGGCATGGTGTTCCAGCGTCCGACGCCCTTCCCCACGATGTCGATCCGCGACAACGTGGCGGCCGGCCTCCGCGTGCAACCGGGCCAGAGGCTCGGACGGTCCGAGGTGGACGACATCGTCCGTTCCGCGCTCGAGCGGGCCGCGCTGTGGGACGAGGTGAAAGACCGCCTCAAAGCCAGTGCGACGGGCATCTCGGGGGGCCAGCAGCAGCGGCTGTGCATCGCGCGCGCCCTGGCCACTGCGCCGCGCGTGCTGCTCCTCGACGAGCCCACCGCGTCGCTCGATCCGCTCAGCACCCAGAAGGTGGAGGAGCTCGTCTACGAGCTGCGTCGCAGCATGACGGTGATCATCGTGACCCACAACATGCAACAGGCGGCGAGAGTGTCCGACCGCACCGTGTTCATGCTCGACGGCCAGATGATCGAGACCGCGTCGACGCGCGTGATGTTCACCACGCCGAGCGACCCGCGCACGGAGTCGTACATCACCGGACGGTTCGGGTGAGCGCCGCGTCGATGTCCGTCGCGCAGGCGCTCGACGCGCACGAGCATCCCGGCCGGATCGACGTCGAGCACTTCGACTTCTGGTACGGGAAGACGCAGGCGCTGCACGACATCAACCTGACCATCGCGCCGCGCGCCGTGACCGCTCTCATCGGCCCGTCCGGGTGCGGCAAATCGACCTTTCTCCGCTCGATCAACCGGCTGAACGAGTTGATTCCCGGCGCGCGCCGCGCCGGCGAGATCCGGCTCGACGGCGAGAACATCTATCACAAGGGGATGGACGTCGTCACGCTGCGGCAGCGGGTCGGCATGGTGTTCCAGCGCTGGAACCCCTTCCCCAAGTCGATCTACGACAACGTGGCGTACGGCCCGCGCATCAACGCGAGGCCGACGCGCACCGATCTCGACGGGCTCGTGGAATCCGCGCTTCGCCGCGCAGCGCTCTGGGACGAGGTGAAGGACCGGCTGCGCGGCAGCGCGCTCACGCTGAGCGGCGGCCAGCAGCAGCGGCTCTGCATCGCCCGCGCGCTCGCCAACGAGCCGGAAGTGCTGCTGCTCGACGAGCCGGCGTCCGCGCTCGACCCCGGCGCCACCCAGAAAATCGAGGAGCTGGTCTACGAGCTCAAGCGAGAGCTCACGATCGTCATCGTCACGCACAACCTGCAGCAGGCCGCGCGCATCTCCGACCGGACGGCATTCTTCTATCTCGGCACGCTGGTGGAGATGGGCGACACCCAGAGAGTGTTCACGAGCCCGCGTGAGGAGCGCACCGAGGCCTACATCACCGGGAGATTCGGATGAACGCGGACGTCCCCTTCAGACACTTTCACGACCAGCTCTCCACGCTCAACGGAAAGCTGCTGGCGATGTCCGAGAAGGCGGAGGCGCTCGTCGAGCTCGCCGTCGACGCGCTGCTCAGCAAGGACGAGGGCAAGGCGGAGGCGGTTATCGCCGCCGACCACGAGCTCGACCTGATGGAGCTCGAGCTCGAGGCCGCCGCGCTCGAACTGCTCGCGCTGCAGCAGCCGATGGCGCGCGACCTCCGCTTCATCGTCAGCACGATCAAGGTCACGAGCGACCTGGAGCGCGTCGGCGACCACGCGGTGAACATCGCGCAGGCTGCGCTCCGGCTCATCTCGCAGCGCACCAACATCACCCCCGATCCCGAGATCGAGGACATGGCGCGCCGCGCGCGCTCCATGCTCGGCGACGCCATCGACGCGTTTCTCCGCGGCGACGGCGCGCTCGGCCGCGACGTCTGCTCGCGCGACGACGCCGTGGACTCGCTGCACGAGTCGATGTTCCGCATTCTGCTGACTCACATGATGGCGGATCCGCGGACGATCAATCCGTCGCTCGAGTTCCTGCTCGTGAGCCGCAACCTCGAGCGCGTCGCCGACCTGGCGACGAACATCGGCGAGGATGCCGTCTTCCTCGCCGAGGGCAAGAACATCAAGCACGGCGGTGGCGAGCCGGCGCGGGTGGGGACGTTCACGTCGTAGCTGCTCGGCTGGTCGATTGCCGTCGAGCGCTCGCGATCTACGTCACGAGTGGCGTCCGAAAAGCGGGTTCACGGATGACGCGGATCTGGACGGGAACGGCCGGATGTCGGGACGCTTCTCTTGGCCGCACCCCCGAAATTCATCTCGGGTTTTTCGCGGCCGCTCGTCGCGAGCGTGAAGCCTCCCGACTGAGCCATATCCGGCCCTTTCCGTGCAATCCGACTGGGATCCGTGCTCTCGCTCTTGGATCGCCAATAGCGGCGTCCAAGGTGCGAAAGGCAGATCCCAGAATTCGCAGGATCGCGTTCGACTTCGTCCCAGACGACAGGCGGCGAATCCCCGTACGCCTCGGCGCCACGACAACCCTCCCCCGAGCTACCTTGCGAACGTCCCCTCGCGCCGCCCGGGTACTCGCATGACCGTCGCCACGCCACCGCACTCTCGCATCGCCAGATCGGCCGAGAACGGCCGCCGCATCGCCGCGATCGACATCGGGTCGAACTCGGTGCGCCAGATCGTTGCCGACGTCTCGCCTGACGGCGCCATCACCGTCGTCGACGAGATGAAGGCCGCGCCGCGGCTCGGCGCCGATCTGGACCACACCGGCATGCTCGGCACCCAGTCCATGGAGCGCGCCGCCGAGGCCATCGGTCGAATGGCGACCCTCGCGCGCCAGCTCGGCGCCGAGCGCATCGAGGCCGTCGCGACGAGCGCGGTGCGCGACGCCGCCAACGCCGAGCAGTTCGTCGCCCGCGTGCGGCAGGAAGCAGGTCTGACAGTACGCGTGATCGACGGCGCCGACGAAGCGCGCCTCTCCTATCTCAGCGCGCTGGCGCACTTCGATCTCGGCGTCGGACGCACCGTGGTGATGGACATCGGCGGCGGCTCGCTCGAGCTCGCGCTGGCGGCGGACGGCGTGCTCGACGATCTCGTGTCGCTTCCATTCGGGGCGCTGAGGCTCACGGAGCGCCATCTGCGCGACGGCGCGACGCCGAAAGCGGTTCGCCGCCTGCGCCGCGAGGTGCGCGACTCGCTCCGCGACGTGCTTCCGCGCAGCAACTGGCGCGGTGCGCAGATCATCGGCTCGGGAGGAACGTTCACCAATCTCGCCTCGATCCATCTCGCGCGGCGCGGCATGCTCGCGGCGCGCAACGTTCACGCAACGGTCGTCCCGCGCGAGGACGTGGAGCACATCCTCGACGCGCTCGCCACGATGAGCCCCGACGAGCGCCGCGGCGTCTCCGGACTCAACCCGGAGCGCGCCGACATCATCGTCGCCGGGCTCGCGGTGGCGGCCGAAGTGCTCGGGCGTGTCGAGTCGCGCGACCTGCACGTGTCACGCTACGGAATTCGCGAGGGACTGTTGCTCGAGCTCGCGCGCGTCACGCCGGTCGTGGCCGATCCCGGCGCCGCGCGCGAGCGGTCGGTGCGCGACTTCGCGGAGCGCTGTCACTTCGAGGAGGGTCATGCGGTTCAGGTTCAGCGTCTCGCGCTTCGCTTGTTCGACGCCATCGGCGCGAAGCTCGGATGCCTTCCGGAAGATCGGGCGACGCTCTCCGACGCGGCCCTGCTCCACGACTGCGGCTACCACATCAACTACGACCGGCACCACAAGCATTCGTACCACCTCATCGTGCACGCCGAGCTGCTCGGCATTCCGCCGGCCGAGCAGGTCGTGATCGCCAACGTCGCGCGCTATCATCGCGGCGCGCACCCGAAGAAGAAGCACCGCAACTTCGGGGAGCTCGACCGCACGCTTCGCGAGCGCATCGAGCGATTGTCGGCGATCCTCCGCGTCGCCGACGGATTCGACCGCGGTCACGTCGGCGCGGTCGACGACCTGAAGGTACGCTGGCTGCAGCGCGCCATTCGCATCACGCCGACTCCCGCGACGGGGGCGACCAACCTCCGGCTCGAGATGTGGGGCGCGCATCGGAAGTCGCAGCTCCTCGCGGAGCTCGCTGGCGTCCCGCTGGAGATCGTCGCGGACGATGGCTCCGTGCTGTCGTCGGCGGACGAGAGCGGCGACGACGGCGAGTGAGCGCGCGTCGCTCGCTCAGTTGCCCGTGGCCTGCCGCGTCTGCGAGTCGGACGAGCCGTACGATTCCGGGTGCAGCGCCTCGGGCGGACGGCCCCAGGAATCCGCGAGCAGGCGGACGTGCGTCGAGCGCACCTCGCCGTGCGGCTTTCGCTGCACCCATTCTCCGTCACCGCGCAGCTCCCACGCCTGACGGTTGTCCTCGAGACAGGTCTCGAGCAGCGAGCGTAGTCGCGCCTGCAGCGTCGGCGCTTCCACCGGGGCCACCGCCTCGACGCGCCGGATGAAGTTGCGCGGCATCCAGTCGGCGGACCCGATGTAGTACTCGTCCTCGCCGCCATTGTGAAAGTGCCACACGCGAGAGTGCTCGAGGAAGCGACCGATGATGCTCGTCACGCGGATCCGCTCGCTCAGCTGCGGCATGCCCGGCCGCAGGCAGCAGATGCCTCGCACGATCAGGTCGATCTCCACTCCCGCCTGGGACGCGCGGTAGAGCGCGTCGATGACGTCGGGATCGACGAGCGCGTTCATCTTTCCGACGATCCGCGCCTGCCGGCCCGCGCGCGCGTGCTGGCTCTCGCGCTCGATCAGCTCGATGAACCGCTCGCGCATGTTGGCTGGCGCGACGAGCAGCTTGCGGTACAGCCGCTGGCGCGAGATGCCGGTGAGCGAGTTGAACAGATCGCTCACGTCCGCCCCGATCGACGGGCTGCAGGTGAACAGGCCGACGTCGGTGTAGAGTCGCGCCGTGCGCGAGTTGTAGTTGCCGCTGCCGATGTGCACGTAGCGGCGGATGCCGTCCGGCTCGCGTCGCACCACCATCGCCGTCTTGGTGTGCGTCTTGAGTGCGGCCGATCCATACGCGACGTGAACGCCGTAGTCTTCGAGCGTGCGGGCCCAGGTGATGTTGTTCGCCTCGTCGCCGCGCGCCTTGAGCTCGATCAGCACGGCGACCTGCTTGCCGCGCTCCGCCGCTTCCGTGAGCGCGCGCACGATCGCCGTGTCGCCCGAGGTGCGGTAGAGGGTGAGCTTGATCGCGAGCACGTGCTCGTCCGTCGCCGCGCTCTGGAGAAAGCGCTCCACCGTCGCGGGGAACGAGTCGAACGGATGATGCACGAGCACGTCGCGCTCGCGGATCACGTCGAAGATCGACCGCTGCGGATCGCGAAGCTCGGGGGGCACGTTGCTCGTGAACGGCGGATCTCGCAGCTCGGGGATGTCCAGCTCCGCGAGCTCCATGAGATCCGTCAGATCCAGCAGATGGCCGCCCTCTTCGATGTCCGCCTCGCACAGCGCGGTCATCGCGGGCAGGTCGGCGTCGCGAAGCTCCTCGATGAGCAGCGTGCGCAGGTGCGCCGGCATGTTGTCCTGCACCTCGAGACGGATCACCTCGCCGAACTTCCGCTCGAACACCTGCTCCTCGATCGTCGAGAGGATGTCTTCCTCCTCCTCGAGGTTGGTGAACTCGAGATCGGAGTAGCGCGTCAACCGGAACGCGTACCATCCGAGGATCTCCATCCCGGGAAAGAGCGCCTCGAGGTTCTCGCCGATCACGTGCTCCAACGGCACGTAGTCGTGCGCTCGGCCCGGCACGAGCATCCAGCGCGTCAACCGCTTCGGCACCTTCACGCGGGCGAAGTGCACCGTGCCGAGCACCGGATCGCGCACCTCGACGGCGAGCGAGAGCGAGAGGTTGGAGACGTACGGGAACGGGTGCCCTGGATCGACGGCGAGCGGGGTGAGCACCGGAAAGATCTGCGACTCGAACTGCTCGTCGATCGCGCGGCGCTCCGCCGCGGTGAGCTCGCCCATCCCGACGATGCGGACTCCGAACGGTGCGAGCTCCTCGAGCAGCGTGCCGAGGCATCGGCGGCGGTCGTCGAGCAGCTGCGCGACTCGCTCGCGGATGAGCGCGAGCTGCTCGGCGGGCGAGCGGCCGTCGGGCGTCAGGTGCGTGACTCCCGACGCGACCTGCCGGCGCAGGCCGCCGACGCGGACCATGAAGTACTCGTCCAGATTGCTGCTGAAGATCGAGAGGAACTTCACTCGCTCGAGCAGGGGCACGCGCGGATCGGTCGCTTCGTGCAGGACGCGAGCGTCGAACGCGAGCCAGCTCAGCTCGCGGTTCAGATATAGTGGCGACCGAGAATCAGTGTCCTGCATTCGTACTCCGGTGACGACAGCAGCAGCTCCGAACGCCATTCGAATTCTCGGACGTCTGCGCGTAGAGGCAAGTCACTGGCCGAGTCCGCCGGTCGGGGGTGGGGACGGACTCCACGGGTCGGGGTCGC
>DASYMZ010000073.1:0-26391 GCA_036008805.1 Gemmatimonadaceae bacterium | reverse complement strand
CGCGGAACACGTCGCCGTCCTTCGGCACGACGTTCTGACGCACGTGCGTGCCAGACTTGAGAATGAACGTCGCTCCCGCGGGGTTCGCATCGACTATCGCCTGAATGCTCTGGCCGGGGAGGATCGCGATGCCCGCCGGTGCTGCTGGTGGCGGCGGAGGAGCAGGCGCCGTCACGGTCACGGCGACTGTTGCGCTCTTTCCTTCGCTCGCGGCGGTGACCGTTGCGCTTCCTGCTGCGACGGCTGCCACCAACCCCTGCGATGTCACTGACGCGACGCCCGTAGCCGACGACGTCCAAGTGATCACGCGCCCGGTCAGCGGATTGCCGCTCGCGTCGTACGGCATCGCACCGACCTGAACGGTCTGCCCTATCGTCAACGCCGCTACATTTGTCGTTAGGCTCACTGTCGCCACCGGCGTCAGCAGCACCGTGACGCTGAGTGGCTGCGATCCAGTCTTGCCGTCGCTCGTCGCGACGATCGCTGCTGTTCCGCCACCGACTGCCGTCACGAGCCCGGACCCGGACACGGTCGCGACGCTGGCGTCGGAGCTGGACCACGCGATGGTTGCGCCGGCGATCACTGTTCCGCTCCCGTCACGTGCAACCGCCGCGGCCTGCGTGGTCTGACCCAGCACCAGACTCGACGCGTTGAGCGTCACCGAAACGGTTGCCACTGTCGGCGCCGGTGACGGTGGTGGCTGTGGTGACGGTGCGCTCGCCGTGACAGTCACGGCGAGCGTGCCAGTCACCCCTTCGCTCGATGCGGAGATCACGATGGATCCGCCACTGGTGCCGGTGATCATCCCGCTTGTCGAGATGCTCGCGATCGCGGGGTTGGAGCTGGAGAATCGAATCGTGCGACCGCTCGTTGGAATCGTGTCTCCGGAGGCGTCGCGCAGCGTGAGTAGTAGCTGTGTCGTCTGACCGATGGCGAGGCTCGTGAGCGGCGCATCGAGCGTCACGGATGCGACCGCGGCAACAGGCGCCGGCGCGATCGACAGCGTTTGCGCGCCGCTGATGCCAGCAACTGTTGCGTGTATCGTCGCGGAGCCGACAGCAGTCGCGGTGACCTTCCCGCTGGGAGATACCGTCGCGAGATCCGAGTTGCTCGTCGACCATGCGATCGACAATCCCGATACGATCGCGCCAGCCCCGTCGCGAGCCGTCGCCGACGCCTGTATCGATTGTCCGAGCAGTATCGCCACGCTCGGGAGCGAGACGGTCACCGACGCGACTGGCGCGGGCGGAGAAGTCCCAGGCGCACCTGGCGCGACCGGCTCGGAAGTACAGGCGAGGGTGAATGCAACGATGGCGACTACCGTGGGAGCTAGCGCCGTTCGGATGGACAATTGCATGTGGCGGAGCCTCCGCAGATACGTTCGGCGGCTCAGCCGGCATGGCACGTGGGGTTCGTGTGCGTTAGCCCTGAAGCTTTGCGTCCCCGTCTTTCGGCGGGTTTGCCTTTCTCGCGTTTCCCCAAGTCAGGGAGCGGCCGACGTGTGGGCAGACGTAGCCCTCAGCGAAACGACGACGCCATGGCGACGCCAGTAACATCAAAGACTCTTGTAGTGTTGCGACGTAGGCCACGCCCGGATCCCGGGTGACGTCACCGGAATGGCGTGCGGAGAGGCGGGTTCGTTGTAAGATCCACGCCCCACGGCGCGGCTCGGAACTCGAACGAGCCGGTCATGTCCAGGCCATAGCCACGCCATTCCGTGGCAGTGCGTGCGGCGTTCTGCCATGCAAATGGACGCGCCGGCGTACCGAGCGTGTAGACGTTGTTCTGAAATCGATTGTTGCGGCTGGTGAAGATCGCCGGATCACCAACATCCTGCACCGCGCCAGCGGCCACTCCGAGCGAACCGGCCGGCCCAACGTCCTGCGTGACCCGGTTGTCATGAACCCACAGGTTCTCGACCACGTACGGCCCGAGCCGCCCGCTCCCTCGCACCTGCTGCACAGCGACGATCCCGTTGGCGTTCCCGATCAGCGTGTTGCCGTACACTTCGACGTCGCGCGAGGCGTGCACGCCGATCCCCGCGTTCCACAACCAGGCTTGACCGCGAAAGCGATCTCCTGTGCCGTTTCCCGTCACCGTGTTGTTGCGGATCACCGCAGCATAGCCGATCTCGTGCACAATGCCCTCGCGTGCATTGGCTTCGACCCGGTTGTCCTCGATGAGAACGCGTACGTTGTCGATGTCGGTCCAGATCCCCGGTCCCCCGTTGTGGTGCACATGGTTCTTCCGCACGACGAGGGAGTCGGTCTTCACGAACTTCGTCCCACCGCTCTCGAACCCGGGATCGTTGGCCAGGCGCCAGTTGCCATACGCGATCTGGTTGCCCTCAATGAGCACCGCGACGCCGATTCCACCCACGTTGATCGTGCCGTTGTGGTGGAGGTTCGAATTCGTGAGTCGCATGCGGTTGCCGATTCTGACGCCGAGGTTCGCGTTGTAGCTCACTTCAAGAGAGTCGAGCACCCAGCCGGTGGTGGCCGTCGTCATCGCTTCGCCGGCCGAGATTGCCCCGTCCTGCTTCGGTGGCACATAGCGCGTGATGGTAAAGTGACGGAGCGTGACATCATCGACCCACCGCGTACCGTTCCAGCCACGGAACGCGAACGTCGTGACGTTCTGGCCATCGAGCACCGTTCCGGTCTCACCGCGAAACACGTCGCCCGGCTTCGGAACCACGGACTGGCGTACGTGCGTTCCCGCCTTGAGGAGAAACGTCGTGCCGGAAGTGTTCGCGTCCACCGCGGCCTGAATGCTCTGACCCGCCATGACCGTGATCACGCGAGGCGTTGACGGCGCGACGACCAATACGTTCCCCACGAGGGCGGCGCTGAGTTCGGTGCGTTCCGCGGTTACCGTCGCGGTTCCAATCGCGATCGGCACTCGGCCCGACTCGACCACCTGGACAACAGAGACATTGGCACTCGACCACATCACACGCCCGCCGGTGAGAGGCCGGCCTCGCGCATCGTGCACGCGCGCGTCCAGCGTGAGCGTCTCGTCGTCGCGCAGCTCGGCGCGCACGGGATGGATCGTGATCTTCGCGGGCACGCCCGTCGAGTCCGTCCACGGCAGGAACGGATCACCCGTTCCCGAACACGCCATCACCATCGCGAGCGCGAACGCGCTCACGCGGGCGGGCCGTTTCTCGTGAGCGGAACGGAGAGCCGAGAACATTGAGTGGGCGGGGTTGGAAGCGTCCAACCGGATTGCCGAGCATGGTCGCATGCCTCCGCAATAATTCCATGGCGCACGGCGTCACGAAAGGGCCCGAGGCATGGGCTGACAACAATGACGAACCCCGGCCACCGTTCGGCGGCGACCGGGGCTCGATCGAACTTCAGCTATTGGATCAGGTTGTCAGAGGGCGGACGACGGAACGGCGTCGCCACTGGTGTGGCTCAGTGGTTGAAGATCCCCGACACGTCCAGGCCGTAGGACTTCCAGTCGGATTCGGTGCGCGTGCCATTGTTCCACGCGAACGGTCTCGGGTTGTGGAGGAGGTAGTACGTGTTGTTGACGTAGCGGTTGTTGCGGCTCGTGAAGATCGCCGAATTGCCCGCGATGTCCGTCACTATTCCCGAGGCGACGCTCAACTCGTTGACGTTGCGTGGCAGGTTTGTTTGCGTGATCACGTTGTCGTGTACGTAGAAGTTCTGCACGATGTGCGCGCCGTAGCTCGCGCGATCCGCACTGCGGTCCTGTTCGATCGCCACGATGCCGGCGTAGTTGCCGCTGACCGTGTTGCCGTAAACCTCGACGTTCGGCGAGGCGTGCACACCGATGCCGGCATTCCACAAGTAGGTGTATCGGTTCCGCGGATCAGCCCAGCCGTTGTTCAGGACGGTGTTGTTGCGGATCGTCGTCTTGTAGCTGATCTCGATCGCAACACCTTCACTCCCGTTCTTCTCGATCCGGTTCCCTTCGATGATCGTGTTGATGTTGTTCTCGTCCATATGGATGCCGACACCGACATTGTCGTGGACGTTGTTGTTCTGAATGACCAGGCCATCGCTGTAGGAGAACTTCGTTCCGCCCGCCTCGAAATTCGTGTTGAACGCATTAAGGTAATTGCCGAAGGCAATCTCGTTCGAGACAATGGTGGTCCCATTCCCGCTGCCTGCGATGTTCAGGCGCTTGTTGTGGTGAATGTAGTTGTTCGCCAGGCGCAGCGAGCTACCGATGTGAACGCCGTACTCGCCATTGTACGAGATCTCGTTCCAATCGATGATCCATCCGGTCGTGGCTTCGCTGATCGCGTAGCCGCCGGCGTCGATCGTGCCGCTCTGCATGCCTGGGTTGTAACCCGTGATCTTCAGGCCGCGGATCGTGACGTTGCTCGGATACGGCGGATTGCCCTTCGCGAATGCGTAGCCAACGCCCTGTCCGTCGAGGATCGCACCGGGTTCACCAATGAAGCGGTTGCCCGACTTCGGAATGACGCTCTGACGGGTGTGCGTGCCCGCCTTGAGGATGAACGTCGCACCGGCGGGGTTGGCGTTTACTGCGGCCTGGATGCTCTGGCCGGGGAGGATCGCGATGCCTGCCGGAACTGGCGGCGGTCCACCGGACGGCGGAGGTGTGGAGGGCGGTGGGGTCGTACTCCCTGTCGCATTGTCCCACGCCTGGTTCGCGGACCCGCTGCAGGGCTGAAGCGAGAGGCGCGTGCCATTGGCGCGTGCCGAGGTGGCGAGGCCAATGCACTTGCCGTTGATTCCCTTGATCTCACCAGCTGCAGTGGCGGTCCACTTCTCATTGATACCACCGTGGCACGTCCAGATGATGATCGGATCGCCGTCCTTCCCCTGGCCACCGTAGTCGTCGATGCACATGGACTGACTGTTGACCGGAACGATCTCACCGCTGGCCTTCCAAATGAACTGTTGATTCGCTCCCGGGTGACACGACCACGTCTCGAGTGCCTTCCCATCGACATACGCGCTTGCCGGGACGTCGATGCACATGTCGGAGTACGGGCGGCTCTTGATCTGCGCCGCGACGCCGCCACCGCCGACCAGCGCAAAGCTGGCGGTCTGGAGCGGCGCAGTGGTGATGCGAGACGCGGGAGCGGACGTGTCGGAGCACGCGCCGGCGGTGAGGACGAGCAGGGTGGCGAGAGCCCTGTTGATGTAACGCATTAGTTGCCCTTTTTAAAAAATGATGATGTGCGGCAGACAATCGATCGACGTGCGACTCGCCCGACGCGTCGTGTGCCTGAGCCTCGACGCGTTGCGTCGCGGCTCTTCACCGGAAGTACCGGGTCTCGGCTCGGGAGTAGAGAGGCGTACGACTCTCTCCGCTTCGCGCTGCGATCAAGTCGTCGTTCTCATTCGTCGAGCACGGACTCGACCTAAACGCATGCCGAACAATTGGGATTCCAGATCGGCCGATCAGGCGCGAATGCGGCGTCGCATTCGACTCGAAGTGTCTTCGCCTTGAGGATACCACGAGAATTCATTCATCCCTGTGATGCACATCACATTCACCGCCTCACGATGACCGTGCATCACCGCTCGCTCAATGCATCCGACGACGGGCACAGACCTGAGCGCCAGGGACGAGCAATCGGTACCAGTGATCACGCCGTGTCTCGTGCAGAGAGTTTCCCCATGGAGGATGAACCGCGCCGACTGTTACTCGTCGTAGCAATCGTTCTGCTCGCCCTCGGTGTGCGCTGGTGGGGACTTGAGTCTCAGAGCCTGACAATGGATGAAATCGCTGACATCGGGTCGGCGAGCGGATCCCTGAGCAGTGTCATCCATACACGTGATGGATTTCCTCCGTTGTATGGCACTCTCGTGCACGCGTGGCTCAGCGTGATACCAGGAGAAGCCAACGTGCGATGGCTCTCGCTGATCCTCGGCGTACTCTCCGTCGCGGCGATGCAGCGGCTTGGCGCATGGGCCGGCGGTGAACGCGTCGGGCGTTTCGCCGCGCTTGCGCTCGCGGTGTCTCCATTTCACTGCTGGATCTCACAGGAGGCGCGAGCAGGCGCCCTCTATGTTCTCTGCGCGGTGGTCGCGCTCTGGCTCTTCTTCCGCGCGATGTCGACGAATCGACGTCGCGACTGGCTGCTGTATGCACTCGCCTGCGTCGCAGGACTGTACTCGCACTACTACTTCGCGCTCCTGCCACTGATTGCGGGCGGCGTCGCGTTGTTCGAGAAGCGAACGGCGGCTGAGCGAATGCCAATCGTGTTGGCGAACGCCGCGCTGGCCATCGCAAGTCTTCCCCTGGTCGGTCTCCTGCGAGCGGATCTCGCCTACCAGTCGGGCTACAAGCTCGATGCGCCGTTCAACGTCGCGACGATGGGCTATGCGTATTTCAGCATCGTCGCGGGGTTCGACGTCGGGCCGTCGCTACGAGAACTGCATTCGCTGTCCACGTCAGCCGCGGTACTCCTCATGCTCCCTTGGGCCGTCGCGGTCGCGATCGCCCTGCTCGTACTCGGCTATCTGGCCATCGTGACGTTGGGCACGCGGCCGATCTTTACACGGCTCGTCGTGCTCGCGACGGCGCCGGTGGCGGTCGGCGGGACGGTCGGCGAGATCATGGGTACTGGCTTTCGGGTGCGATACTTCGCGTGGGTCGTCATCCCGGTGCTGGTGCTGGTCGCGGCCGGACTCTCATCGTTCCGATGGCGGGCCGCTCGACTAGCGGCGGCGGGAACGCTGCTGATCGTCAGCGCTATCTCGATCGTCGATCGGGTTCGCGTCGAGCGATACTGGAACGAGGATGTTGCCGCGCTAGGCACGTTTCTGCGTGCTACGTCCGCACCGTCTGTGCCGGTGTTCGTCACCGCGAAATACATGGCGGTTCCAGTGGAGCATTACCTTGGGGCCGGATGGACGGTCTGTGCGTTGCCGGACGTCAATGACGACAGCCGCGGTACGGACGGGGCGCTACGGGTCGTGCGCACGGTCACGCCGCCTGGTTCGGCATTCTGGCTCGTCTACACTCGTCCATTCCATAGCGACCCGGCTGGCCGACTGCCTCTGGACCTGATGAGACTGGGCCTCATTCGCTCGCGACGTGAATTCGCGGGTATCACCGTTTACCAGGGCAACACGACCGGAGCGCCACCTTCAGTTCCGCCGCTCGGCTGTCAGGATCCGAATCCGACGGACGGTACCGGCACGCGCGCCCGGAGAGACTAACGCTGCTCGCCCCTGCGGCGTTCACCTATCGATCTCCAGAGGCTTTCGGAGAATTGCCCGCAACAACGCCCCCTTCCCGAATTTCTGTAAGACCATATCGAGTACGGTGAACGCCGAGAGGGTGACGGTCGATTTGAGTGTGAAACGTTTTGCGAGCCACTGTGATTTAGCGTGATCGATCAGCGCGTTGTGAATCGAATAGACCCAGTTCACCGGACTAACTTGCGTCGCCAGGTCTTCAACCTCGAACTCCGCTTTCTCAGCCAGTTCTTTTAGAGCGTTGCGATTGAACAGATTCCAGTGACGAGGGAAATGATAGCCGCCCCAGTACGAGCCCTTGAACAACTTGAAATCGAGCGTACCGGTATTGTCTGTGACGATCACCAGACGCCCGCCCGGACGCAGGAGCTGCCGCACGCGCTCGAGGGCTTCAACTGGCTTCTCGACATGCTCAATTGTCATGAGCATGAACGCCATGTCGAATTCTTCGCGCGGCAGGTCAATCTCTTCGATGCTGCCGAGATGAACGCGCAAGCCTGCCTTCCGCGCCATCTCTACGGCCCGCTTGTCAATATCGATCCCCGAGAGGGTCCAAGTTTCCTTGCCGAACTCACGCAGCAAACCGAGATGAAACCCGTCGCCGCATCCGACGTCTAGAAGTCGCGCATCATGGCGCAAACCATGACACCAGCTCAGCAGCCGTCTTGCTTCGAGACGCGAGCGGACACTATGGACAAGGCCGAAGTTCGCTTCCGAAAAGCTGAAGGCGTGATACGTCGGTGGATAGATTCGTTCGAACTCCGAGACGGACGGGCGCGGATTCAAGTAGACCAAGCCACACGAACGACAGCGCATCGCCGAGAACGTGTCTGAGCTCGTGCGATACTCGAAGTCTTCCCCCTTGCCGATCAAATCGGCGTTGTCGGTCTCGCAAACACAACATTGCACGGAAGTCACAACGAGAGGCCTGCTGTCCTGTGTTTGCATTCTACTGCCCTGAGTTAGAAATGTGCAGACAGAAGCGCTTCACGCGCTGGAGGATGTCGTCGGCACTCTTCATCGCGTTCCACGACCTTGGTCGGCTCGCCATGCCCTGCACTCTGTGCGGCTCTGGTCACGAAGTCTGTTGGCAAACCCGTTGGCTCCGGGCGTAAAATTGGCGAACTAGGGCTGAACTAGTTCATGAGCGCCGTTCGCAGCTGCGCCCAGAGAACGTAGGTGTATCCCAGTCGCAGATCGGCGGCTATCACGCCTTCCGTCGCGCGTGGGCGAGCGAGCGCCGACACCTTCCGGCGCAGGACGTGGCCGCCGCGGCGGGCTGGCGGTCGCTCCAGGTGATGCGCTCCGCATACATGCACGCCGATGCGGCGACGATCTTCCTCTGTGGTGGAATCGCAGGCGGTTGTCCTCACTTCGACCCCACTCAATACGCAAGCGCCGCTCGCACAGCGGGTTACGAAGTGACTACACGTACGGGTTTAACGTCTAGCGAGTTCCACCACCAGCTCCGAGCGTCGCCCTCGTAGCGATTCGATCGGTAGTCCACGCGCCAGCGCTGCCCCCGACACCGTCGTCGTCCTCCCCGTCGACACGTCGCGCACGCGATAGCTCCGCGCCGAGTCGACGGTGAACCACTCGGGATAGGAGTTGATTCGCGGCCAGTCGGCTGGGAGTCCGAGATTGTCACGGTGCCGCGGCGTGTCGAAGCGCAGCCGTCCGCTCCACGCGGAATCCGACTCGACCGTGAGCACGAGGTCGTCGCCGCGCCTGGTCGCGCCGAACCGCACGTCGCTGCGCCACGGATGCACGCTCGTCCCCTGCGTCTTCCAGAGCGCGTACATGAGCGACGTCCGATTGAAGTTGCCGTCGCCGTACCAGCCCTCGACGATGCCGCGTCCGCGAAAGCGCTCAAGGCCGGCCCGGTGCGCGGAGTCCTGCTTGCTCCACATCCAGCGAATCTGGTAGTCCATCCAGCTCGCCGCCGACGCCACGGGCTCGCGATTGTACAAGTAGAGCGCGCCCTCGATCGCGTCGGCGTCGCCGTCAGCCCCGAGGTCTTCCCAGTTGAAGCCGCGATACTTCCCGTCGAGCGCGCCGAGCGCCTTGCGCACCGCATCGCGGTACTCCGTCGTTCCATCGAGCTGATACATCGTGTAGTAGCCGTTGAGCACGTAGCCGAAGTTGTCGGCGATGTGCGCGTCCACTGCCCTGCCGGCGCGTGGATCGATCACGTTGTAGAACAAGCCGTCCGTGTTGCGTCCCACCGCCAGGATGCGGTCGAGCATCTCGTGCAGCGGTGCGCGGTACGCCGCTGCCTTCGCGGGCTGCACCTTCAGCGAGGTGGCGTACAGCTCGGTGAGACCGGAGACGACCTCGTTCCCGTGATCGCGCAGCCGCAGCGTCGTGAAGTCGCGAGTCGGGTGATGATCTCCGAGCAGGTAGTAGTCGCCGAGCCGCGTCGCGTACTCGAGGTAGCGCCGGTCCTTCGTCATCCAGTAGAGGCGCGACAGCACGAGGAGCATGTCGCCGTTCACCTCGGGATCGAGCGAGACGATGCGGCCGACGGGCGTCTCGATCGGCGCGTATCGCCACAGATCGTCCACGATGCCGATCATCCTGGCGCGCCACGGGGTGACGCCGAGCAGCTCGGTGATCGGCATGAGGCCGTCCTTCACGTACTCCGAGCCCCCGAACATGATCGCGGCGGTGTCCACCGTGGGATTGGCGAACCCGCGCTTGGAGAACGAGTAGGTGTCGGGCAGGCGCCCGAGCCGCGCCGTGAGCGCCGTCTCCGAGAGCAGCATCTCCTGCATCCGTCCCTCGTAGAGCGCCGGTCGGGTGAACCACGCGGTGAGGACGAGGAACGGGTACAGATCGGCTGCGCAGTCCTTCGCGTTCCAGATGTCGCGATCGTCGGTGGTGGTGCGCGGCAACAGTCCCGAGACGGGATCGGCGAGCGAGAGCCAGTCCATCATCAGTCGGTCGGAGCGCACGAACGCTTCGTTGGCCAGCCGCGCGTTGGCCGCGGCCTGCGTGAACGCCGCGGCCTCGCTGCCGCTGCTGCGCTGCGAGCTGGCCGGACGCGCCACTACGAGAGTGAATGCGACGCCCAGGATGGCACTCGCGCCCAGTCGATTCCGTCGGAGAGTCATGGCGGTTGGGATGTCCGTTGAAGGTCGGACATCATAGCGCGCCGCGAACGACCACCGGAAGGTGCGTGTTGTTCCCCGCCATGCTGTTCGGATCGACGATCTCGCCGCCGCCGCACTCACTCGTCGCGACGGTGACCAAGAGCGCGAGCAGCTCGGCGTCGCGCGCCGCTACCGTCCGTCGAGGAATGTGTTGTAGTCGTTACGCGCCTTCTCGCACGTTGCCTTCTCGGCGTCCGTCGGCGCCGGCGACTGCGGATTCGCCTCGTGCGCCGACACGGTGAGGCAGTCGCTCTGCGCGCCGTCGCGGAGCCGGCTCGTCTTGTCCTCGTCCGACTCGCACGCGGCGAAGAGGGCGAGGAGCGCGATCGCGGAGAGCCGGAGGTTGGTTTTCATGCTCGAAGGTGTGCGCGCTGTGGACGATCCGCCACCGGCCGCGCGCATCACTGCGTGCACGCGCCGCGAATTCAGGCGTCGTCGGCTCGACGACGCTCCAGTGCGGTGAACTGCTGCGGCTCTGCGTGCAGCTCCGGATGCGTGGCCACGCGCGTCGTCGCACGCGGCTCACGCGTCCGGTGTCCTTCCGCCCTCCCCCGATCGCATCGCCCACACGGCACGGGCTCGGTGCATCGTTCGCCGCGACACATCAGACGTCGGCGATCCGCCGGACGAACCCCTGCGTCACGAACGCGTCGAGCTCTTCGATGACTCGGTCGGGTACCTGCGCGAGCGCCTGCCCCGAGCTCCGGCGCGCCATCGCCATCACGAGCCGGTCGACGGTGCGACGGCTGCCCTGCAGCAGCGACCACACCTCTTCGCCCGTCGGCGTCAGCGTCCGATGCTGGTTCGTGCGGGGCGCGGACAGCACGACGTCGTGCTCACGCTGGATGCAGTGGACGTCCGACACGGGAACGAAGTACTCGACGGCTCTGTGCATTGGTCTCGGATTGCGCGGTGGAGTTCGGCGATCCCGCTGACGCGATCGCTCCTTGGCGATGAGACAGGGCAACTCGCAGACCAGTCCCAGTGCTTTGCAAATCGATGCGGCGTATGGAGTTAGTTCGCGGCATGGGTCGGCGCATCGGTCGTGGCCACCCGAAAGCTGCGAGTGTCGGCCAGCACATCCGTGGCAGCGCCGCGACAGGTGATGAGGTCGTATGATGGTCGAGATCATGGGACCGTGACGCCATCCGGCGTCCGCAGCGGTCACACGTCGCCACTTCTCGCTCACCGCGAAGGGGTGTATCCTTCAAGGCTATCACAACGCGCCTCATTCCATCGGCGCTCCATTTCCCCTCCCCCTGCTCCGGCAACCAGCGGGGGGCGGCTACGACCAAAGGGAGGATTGCCAGGACATGCCACGTCCATACGAGGCGGTCTACGTCTTCGACTCCACGCTCGAAGACTCTGCCGTCACCGAAAAGCTCGACCGCTTCCACCAGCTCCTCGGCCCCTCGGGCGAGATCACGCTGGACCACTGGGGCCGTCGTCAGCTCGCCTATCCGATCGGCCCGCGCGAGAACGGCTACTACGTGGTCGCGCGCTTCGAGGCCGAAGCCGGCGGGATCCCCGAGTACGAGCGCGCCATGAAGCTCGACTCCTCCGTGATCCGCTATCTCCTCACGATCCACGAGAACGAAGTCGGCGCTCCGCCGATGAGCGAGGAAGAGCTCGCGCTCGCGAAGAAGCGCGGCGATGACGACGACGAGGACGAGGAGTAGACCATGCGACGCCCATCCAAGGCTTGCCCATTCTGTGAGACCCGCGTGCGCTTCGTCGATTACAAGGACGAGCGCACCCTCGGACGCTTCATCACCGACCACGGGAAGATTCTCCCGAGCCGCCTGAGCGGTGTGTGCGCGCGGCATCAGCGTCAGCTGAGCACCGCGATCAAGCGCGCGCGCTACCTCGCGCTGCTGCCGTACACGCGGGGTCTGCAGGGCTGACATGCAGGACGCCGAGGCCGCGGCGCCCTCCGAGCGCGGGTGGGGAAAGCTCCTGCTCGCACTCGTGGCGTTCCTGATCATTCCACCGTACACGCCGCTGCGTGCGCTGCTGCCGGTCGAGGATACCTTCCTCCTCCTGCTGCCCGCGCTCGCCGCGTGCTGTCTGGTGGGATGGTGGGCTGGCGGCCGGCTCATGCTGGCGATCACCTGGGTCGGACTGGCTGCGTGGATGCTCGCGCAGCCCGCTCCGGCCGGCGCGTTCTACAACCTCGTTCGCGGCTGGACGCTGCTGCTCGCGGGGTCGTTCGGGCTCGTGTGCCTCTTCGGCACGCGGCGTCCGTTCTTCTCCCGCGCGCTGTCGGCGGCCTCGCTCGCGCTCACGCTCGTGCTGCTCATGAGCACGCGCGGGCCGCTCACGCCGAGCCGCGCGAAGCTCGCCGTGCAGGCGGAGTTCGCGCGGCGGAACACCGAGGCGATCGCGACGTTCCGCGCCGCGCTCAAGCAGTATCCCGACGTCGTGAAGTCGATGCCGCAGGTCGCGTCGCTGCCGAACGAGTTCGAGACGCAGCTTCGCGTGGTGGCGGAGACCGGCACCAGGCTCTTCCCCTCCCTGCTCCTCCTCGAGTCGCTCGTTGCGCTCGCGCTGGCATGGGGGATCTATCATCGGATCTCGCGCACGCGCCTCGGCGCGCCGCTCGGGTTCCTGAAGGACTTTCGCTTCAACGACCAGTTCGTCTGGGGGTTGATCGCCGGGATCACGATCGTGCTCGTTCCCGCGTTCGATTTTCTCGACGGCGCTGGTCGAAATCTGCTCGTCTTCTTCGGTGCGCTCTACGCGATCCGCGGGTTCGGCGTCCTCTCCTGGTTTCTCGCGCCGGGCGCGCTGGCAGCGGCACTGCTCGTGGGGTTCGCCATGTTGTGGTGGCCGGTGCTGAACGCGGTCGCCGTGCTCGGGTTTCTGCTCCTCGCCCTCGCCGCATTCGGGCTCGGACTGGGTGACACCTGGGCTGACTGGCGCAGCCGTGCGCGCCCTACCACGTAATCTGAGGCTCATTCAATGGAAATCATCCTTCGTCAGGCGGTCGAGAACCTCGGCAAGCCGGGGGACGTCGTCACCGTCAAGAACGGCTACGCCCGCAACTACCTGCTCCCGCACGGCTTCGCGTTCGAAGCGACGCCGGGAAACCTGAAGCGCATCGCGCAGGAGCGCGATCGCCTCGAGGCCGCCGAGAACGACCGCGTCGCATCGGCCACCGAGCTCGCCAAGAAGCTCGAGGAGGTGCAGCTCACCTTCTCCGCTCGCGTCGGTGAAGAGGGCAAGCTCTTCGGCTCGGTCACCTCGGCCGACATCGCGGAGCAGCTCACGGCACAGGGCTTCCACATCGAGAAGCGGCTCATCGATCTGCACGAGCCGATCAAGGCACTCGGCGTCTATCGGGTGCCGGTCAAGCTCCACGCGGACGTGAAGCCCGAGATCCGCGTCTGGGTCATCAAGCAGTAACGCCACGCCTGGAGCACGAAGGGGCTCCGCATCGGGGCCCCTTCCTGCTTTTCGCGCGGATCACATCGCCGCGCACCGCTCTTGCCACACACGTGTACCAGCCCCGGGATCCGAACATCATGGCCGCTCCAGCACCTTTGCCCGCACCGTCGTCTGCCGAGCTCGCCCAGCGAGCCGCGGCCATCCTGCTCGAGCACAAGGCGAACGACGTCGTGCTGCTGAGTCTCGCCGGCGTGTCCGACATGACGGACTACTTCCTCATCGCCAGCGGCACGTCCGACACCCACGTCCGCTCGCTTGGCAACTCCGTGCTCGAGGAGATGAAGAAGGAGACCGGGCAGATGGCACACCACGTCGAGGGACTTTCGCAGGGCCGCTGGGTACTGCTCGACTACGTCGACTTCGTCGTGCACGTGTTCCATCCCACGCTCCGCAACTTCTATCAGATCGAGCGGCTCTGGGCAGACGCGGAGACGGTTCCGCTGCTCGCGCCACGCTGACGCTTCGCCCCCGGAGCACGGCGACACCCAGTAGAATCGCGCGTCGCCGCACCCGTTGATCCGGGCGCGACGGTCGCACACCCGCCTATTCCCGATGGGCCCGGGAGACTAACTTTTGCCCGTGCGCATACCCCTTCTCGCGCTGGCGCTCGTGCTCGCTGGCTGCGGCCCCGCCGATCGTGGAAACACGCCGGCCGCGCGCGAATCCGCATCGGCGACCGCCACCGCGACCCGAGGGCCTGACCAACTGGTGCTGCGTGTGCCGCGCGCTGGCGGCGAGGCGCGCGTGTACGCGTACCCGCGACTCGATACGGTCCTGTGGACGGGCGGCGCCACTCCGGCCCTCGCGCGCGTGCTCGCGTTCGACGAGGAAGCGGGAATCCTGTCCGTCGTCGATGCGAAGGGTACGCCGGTGCGAATCGATTTCCGGCAGGGCGGCTCCGGCGTCGTCACGAAGACGAAGCTCACGGGCCTCGCGTCCAACGACGGCTCGACGGTGTACGGCCTCGCGCCGGACGGCTCGGTCGAGCGCGACGCGCCGAGTGGCAGTTGGAAGTGGAAGCCTCCCGTCGCGGCGCGCGCCGTCTTCCCTCAGCCAGACGGGTCGCTGCTCGTGCTTGGCGAACGCGAGGGAGGCTCGGTCGTCTGGCGCGTGCGTCCGCCCGGCACGAAGGTCGTGGATTCGGTGGTCCTCTCCAAGGTCGATCGCGCGCTCCGCACCCAGGTCGGCGACCTCCTCTACCTCGCGTCCGAGCGAGAGCTCACGGGCATTCGCACGCGCACCATGCAGCGCATCACCAGCATCTCCTTCGACGAGCCGGTCGAGCTACTCGCGGCGACGCCGAGCGGAGACCGCGTGTTCGTCGTCACGAAGACGGGCACCGCCATTCAGGTGGTGGACCGCTATCGCGAGCGCATCGGGGGACAGATCGAGCTCGGCAGGCATCCGTCGGACCTCCGCGTCGATCCACTCGGCCGCTATCTGCTCGCTCGCCCCGAAGGCGAGGATTCGACGATCGTCATCGCGCTCGGCACGAATCGGGTCGTCGGCTCCATCGCCACGGCGTGGCGCACCGATCTCCCCTTCGTCGCGCCGGACGGGGGAATCGCCGTCGAGCAGGGAAAGAACGTCATCATCGCCGACGGCGAGACGCTTCGCCCCACGACGCGCGTCAACGGCGGCGCCGCGGACTTCTGGTTTCCGTTCCGCTGGACCGGCTTCCGTCCGCGCGCGCAGGACCTCGACAAGCCAGTCGATTTCGGTGGTCCACCACGAGACTCCGCCGCGGCGGGCGACTCCACCGCGGACTCGACTTCGACGACCGCACCGGCGCCCGCGCCGCGCGACACGACTGCGCACAAGCCCGTCTCGGGCTACACTGTCTCGTTCGCCGCGCTGCTCGTACCGGACAAGGCCCGCGACCTGGCGGCGCAGATCAAGGTCGGGAACGAGAGCGCGCGGGTCGTCGTCGCGATGCGGGACGGGTCGGCGATCTACCGTGTGGTGCTCGGCCCGTACGCCACCCGCGACGAAGCCGAGCGGATCGGACGCGAATCCAAGCAGTCCTACTGGATCTACGAGGGTGGACCGTGAGCGCGACCCGCACGATGGACTGGACCGAGGAAGGGCGGCGAATCGGCGCCACGCTCGACGCGTTTCACGCCGTCGTCGTCGTCGGCACCGATCCGGTGGCCACCGCGCAGGTGGCGCTCGGCATCGCGCGCGTGCAGGCGGTGGGCAGACGTGTCGCGGTCGGCGACCTGCTCGGCGAGGCCGAACCGCTGCAGTCGCTGGTCGATGGCGACGATCCGCACGGGCTGGTGGACAGCTTTCTCTACGGAGTCTCGCTGACGAAGGTGGCGCGCCAGATCCCCGATTCGGGAGAGCTGTTCGTGATGCCGACCGGCACCGGACCGGTCGACTACGACGAGCTGTTCGCCCATCCGCGCTGGCGCCGGCTGATCGCCGGATTCCGCGAGGTCGGCGCGCTGCTGATCATCGCCGCGCCGGCGGACGCGCCTCGCGTGCACGATCTCGTGGACGCGAGCGACGGTGTCGTGATCGTTGGTGACGTCGTGCCGCCCGACGTGTCGGTTGCGCAGTCGCTCGCGTGGGTGCGCGCCAAGCGGGGCGCCGTGCCGCCGGGCGGGCGCCCCGTGGAATCCGACACGGAGCCGACCAGCGAGCCCCAGGCCGCGGCTCCGGCGCCCACTCGGTCGCGCAAGACCGTGGCGAGCATCGCGGGAGTGGTACTGGTCGCGCTGTTGGCCGCGCTGGTCTTCTGGTTCGCGCGCCGGCCGTTCGCGTCCGAGCCGCGAGACCGACGCGGCGTCACCGCCGATTCACCGGCCGCGCGCGCCGTCACGGGCGGGGCGCTCGTCGCGGACAGTCTCGCGCGGGCCCGTCGCGACAGCGTGGCCCGAGACAGCGCGGCGCGTCTCGGCGCCGTCGCGCCGACCGACTCCTTCCCCGCGCTCGTGCCGGCCAACGCCGCAGATTCCGCGAGCGCCTCGGCGTTCGCCGTGCTGCTCGCGAAATACAACACGAAGTCCGGCGTTATCTTGGATCTGAATGGGCGCTTCGATCGTGTGCCGGCGACGACGTTCGGCGTCGAAGCACCCACTCGGTTCTTCGTGTTGGTTGCCGGTGCGTACCCGACACGTGCCGGAGCCGATTCCCTCCTGCTGCAACTCCGCGCTCGCCGCTCGCTGGCGGCGGGCTTCGGAAGCGTCGCATCGTATCCGCTCGCCTTCCTCGTCGACTCCGCCGTGAGACCGCAGGAGGTGGCGGCGCGAGTCACGCGCTATGCCGCGCGCGGCCAGCCAGTGTACGCGCTGCGTCAGCCGGACGGTTCGGCGCGGCTCTACTTCGGCGCGTACGCGAACGCCGAGCAAGCGGCGCTCGCCGTTCCGCAGGTGCGGGAAGCGGGTCTGGTGCCGACGTTGGTCTATCGAATGGGGAGAGTGTTCTAGTGCGTTTGACCAAGCTCGAGCTCCACGGATTCAAGTCATTTGCCGACGCGACGCAGCTCGTCTTCGAACCGGGCGTCACGGCGATCGTGGGGCCGAACGGCTGCGGAAAGTCGAACGTGTCGGACGCGGTCCGCTGGGTGCTCGGCGAGCAGCGCGCGCGGCTCCTGCGCGGCGCCAAGATGGACGAGGTGATCTTTCAGGGGTCGTCGGCGCGGCGTGCGGTCAACATGGCCGAGGTCTCGCTGCACTTCTCCAACGAGGACGGCATCCTACCCGTGCCGTTCAAGGAAGTCGTGATCACGCGCCGTCTCTCGCGGTCCGGCGACAGCGACTACTTCCTGAACCGGGCCGCGTGCCGGCTGCGCGACATCCACGATCTGCTGCGTGGCACCGGGCTCGGTGCCGGCACCGGTGTCGTGATCGAGAGCAAGATGATCGATGCGCTGCTCTCCGACCGCCCGGACGACCGGCGCGAGCTGTTCGAGGAAGCGGCGGGCGTGGGACTCTACCGCGACCGGCGCCGCACCACGGAGCGTCGCCTCGAGGAGACCACCGGCGACCTGCAGCGCCTGGACGATCTGATCAACGAAGTGGCCAGCCAGGTGAGAGGCCTCGCGCGCCAGCGCAAGCGCGCGGAGCGTCATGCGGAGATCACCACGCGCCGCTTCACGGTCGAGCTCTCGCTCGCGGCGCGTGAGATGGAGGCGTGGCGCGAGGAGCTCGCGCGACTCGAGACGCGCCTGGCCGAGCTGCGCGAGCAGCTTCCCGCCGCCGAGACGGGCGCGCTGGAGTCCGAGGGCGCGCGCGATCTCGCCCACGGTGCGCGCGCCGCCGCCGAGGCGCAGCGCAACGAGCTGTCGCGCCTCGTCAGCGCGCAGCGCGAGCAGGTGCAGCGCATCCGCGGTGAGATGGCGGTGGCCGAAGAGCGCCAGCGCAACGCGTCGGCCCGCCGTCAGCGCGCCGAAGCCGAAGCGAACGCCGGTGAGCAGACCGGCGTGCAGATCGCGGCCGAGCGCGAGCGCGCCGCCGAGGAGCGCGCGATCGAGGAAGCGCAGCTCGCCGAGGCGGAGACCGAGCTGGCGCGGCATCAGGACGCGGAGAACGAAGTGCGTCGCCTCGTCGCGGAAGCGCGAAATGGGGTGGAGGCCGCGGAGCGCGAGCTGCGCGAGCTGCAGGACCGCGTGCGGCGCGTGGACCACGAGCGCGAGCGCGCCGTGCGTGAGCTGGACGAGGTGCGCCAGCGCGCCGAAGTGCTCGCGGCCGAACAGGCGCAGCTCGACGATGCGCTGTCGATCGCGCGACGTGAGCACGAGGAGCTGCAGATCGAGGTGGACGACGCGCAGGCGGCGGCGGCGGACGCCCAGTCGGAGATGGAGAGTGCGCGCGCATCCGATCGCGAGACGCGTGAGCGGGAGGCGCTGGCGCGCGCGGAGCTCTTCCGCGCCGACGAGGCGCTCGCCGCGATGCAGGGGCGCGTCAACGCGCTCGAGCAGCTCGAGCGCGACCGGGTGGGGCTCGCGCCCGCCGCGTCTCGACTCCTGCGCGAGCGGGAGCGGTTCGGCGAGGGCGCCATCCTCGGCCCCGTCTCCGATTTCATCTCGGCGGACCAGGACTCGGCGCTGCTGGTCGAGAAGTTTCTCGGCAACTCGGTGCACGCCGTCGTCGTGCGCGATCGCGCCGCCGCGGAGGCGATTCGCGCGTGGCATGCCGAGGCGAACCCCGGTCCGCTCCTGCTCCTCCCGCTCGACGCGATGCGCGACGACGGTCCGGACAGCTCCGCGCCGGATTCGCTCTCGCATCTCGTCTCGGCCGTCGGGGCGGGCAGTGCGTGGGTACGCACCCTGCTCGGGCAGGTGCACGCCGTCGACGCGGGGAGCGCCTTCGTCGACGCGCGCGGCGCGGTGTGGCTGCCCGGCACGACTGCGGGCCCCGGCCCTCTGCGTCGCCGTGCCGAGCTGACTGAGCTCCGCGCCGCGCTCACGACGCTCGAGGCGGCGCGCGTGGAGGCGTCGCGTGTCGCCGACGCGATGCGCGAGTCGCTCGCCGCGAGCGAGCGCCGCGTCGTCGAGGCCACCGAGTCGGCATCGGTCGCGCAACAGCAGGCGCGTGCGGCGCTGGAGCGTCAGGCCGAGTCGCAGCGCCGGGTGGCGCGTGCGACGAAGGAAGCGCAGGACGCCGCCGCCCTCGCGGAGCGTCTGGCGAGCCGCGCGGCAGAGTTGAGCGCGAGGCAGGAGTCGCTCGACGCCGACGCCACCGCGCTGTCGGAGCAGGCCGCGTCGCGCGAGCAGGCGATCGCCGACGCACGCGAGCGCGCCGCGATCGCCGAGCGGAGCCAGGAGGAGGCGCGCGAGCTGCGCGGCCGCTGGCAGGTGCGGCAGGCCGAGACGCGCGCACGGGTGCAGATGGCCGTCGATCGCGAGCGGCGACTGTCGCAGGAAGTGTCGACGGCGAGCCAGCGTCTCGCGCAGCTTCGCGAGGAGTTGAGCGAGCTCGCGCAGTCGGACAGCGCACTGGCCGAGCAGATGGCGGCGTGGACGATGGATCTCGAGACGCGCGAGGCGACGCTCTCGGACGGCGAAGCGAGCCTCGCCGCCGCGGAGTCCGCGGTGCGCGCCTCCGACGACGCGCTGACGGCCGCAGACCACGCGGTGACCGAGCATCGGCGCCGGCACGGCGCGGTGAGCGACGAGCTGCATCACGCCGAGCTTCGCTTCACCGAGCTGTCGGGCCGTCGCGCGGCCATCCGCGAGCGGCTCGAGACCGAGTGGCGCCGACCCCTCGAGGAGATGCTCCCCGAGGTGCCGCCCGTCGATCTCGACGACGACGCACTGCGGAGCGAAGCCGCCGAGCTGCGCCGGCAGCTCGAGCAGCTCGGACCCGTCAACGCGCTGGCGATCGAAGAGCACGACGAGACCGTCAAGCGTCACGACTTTCTCGTCGCGCAGCGCGCCGACCTGGCCGAGGCGAAGGCCTCGCTGCTGCAGGCGATCAAGGAGATCGACGCCACCGCGCGCGAGCTGTTCCTCGCCACGTTCGAGCAGGTGCGGGTGAACTTCCGCGAGATCTTCATGACGCTGTTCGGCGGTGGCGAGTGCGACCTGCGTCTGGAAAATCCGGACACGCCATTGGACTGCGACATCGAGATTCACGCGTCGCCGCGCGGCAAGAAGACCCAGCGCATCCACCTGCTCTCGAGCGGCGAGCGCGCGCTCGTGGCGCTCTCGCTGCTGTTCGGCATCTTCCTCACCAAGCCGAGCCCGTTCTGCCTGCTCGACGAAGTGGACGCGCCGCTCGACGACGCGAACGTCGGGCGCTTCGTGCGCATGCTCAACCAGTTCAAGAGCCGCACACAGTTCATCGTGATCACGCACAATCCGCGCACCACCACTGAGGCGGGCGACGCGGTCTACGGCGTGACCATGCAGGAGCCGGGCGTTTCGTCGCTGGTGAGCGTGCGGATGCGTGGCCCGTCCACGGAGTCGGCGGCGCCGGCGGAGCCGGTGGCCGAGGAGGCCACCGCGAGCGCGTGAGTCGGGTGCGGACGATCGGCGCGGCGCTCGTCGTCGCACTGATCGCGCTGGCCGTGCCCCTGCGCGCGCAAGCACAGGGGCAGATTCAGATCATCATCCTGCCTACCGAGACGCCGATGCCGGCGGCGCCGCGCATCGAGGTGCGCGCGAGCGGCTTTCCCGCGACGCTCGGCGCGGTGCAGATCCGGTTGCGCCTCTCGCTGAACGCGCAGCTCGGACTCATCGTGTACGACTCCACGAAGTCGGGCGCGGACGTCTTCTTCACGATGCAGCGACTGCTTCCGGAGAACCGCTCCATCTTCGCCCAGGCCGACGTGATCGACGAGCGGGGGATCACGGCGGGCAGCGCCGTCATCCTCGCGGGCCGCACCGGGCCGCGACTGCAGTTGATCGAGCCGAGCGGGATCACCGGCGTGAGCCTGAACACGCAGCAGCCGCGCTTCGTCTGGCGCAGTGCCGGGATCACCACGCCGCCGGGCCCGTGGGTCTACGAGTTGTTCGTCACCAACGTCGCCACCCAGGAGACGCGTTCCCGAGGCGGGATCGTCGATACCGTGTACACGTATCCCGATACGCTGCAGTCCAACACGTCGTACCGTTGGCGTGTGCTCGCGCGGCCGTTGAACGGGCTGCCCGAGGACAGTGTCTCGGTGAGCAGTCAGTCGAGCTTCGTCATCGCACCGGCGGATCAGCCAGTCTCCACCCTGCTCTATCAGAACTTTCCGAACCCGTTCCCTGCTCCGTCGTCGTCGACCACGTGCATCTGGTTCGATCTCCGCACCCCCGCCGAGGCGCGATTGATGATCTACGATCTGCGCGGCTTGCCGGTGCGAACCATCGTGCCGGGACCTCAGCTCGGTGGAATGCTGCCCGCTGGCCGCTACGGCCGGCAGGGCGACGCCGCGACGTCGGGCTGCGATCCGCGGCTTGCGTGGGATGGCACTGCCGACAATGGTCAGATGGTTCCGGCCGGCATCTACCTCGTGCGCCTGCGAGCCGATGGCTACGAGTCGATGAAGAAGATCGTGTTCCGGGGGCGATGACGTGCGACTCGTGACGCTCGGCACCGGCACGGTCGCGCTCTCCCCCACGCGTGTGTGCGCGGGCCACTACGTGGAGGCCGGCAGCGCGAGGCTGCTGCTCGATTGCGGCAGCGGCGTCACGCATCGGCTCGCGGAGCTCCAACTGCCATGGCGCACGATCACGCACCTCGTGCTCACGCATTTCCACACCGATCACATCGGTGACATCGCGACGCTCGTTTTCGCGTGGAAGTACGGCGATCGTCCCGGTCGCAGCGAGCCGCTCTCGATTGTCGGACCGGCCGGCACCGCCGCGCTGCTCGAGCGGCAGGCCGAGGCGTTCGGCGACTGGCTGCGCGAGCCCGGCTTTCCCATCTCGATGGTCGAGATCGAACCCGGCGGCTCGCTCGATCTCGGAGGCGGCGTGACCCTGCGCGCGACCAAGGTGCCGCACACCGACGAGAGCGTGGCGTATTCCGTCGAGCGCGGCGGACGGCGCATCGTGTACACTGGAGATACGGGATACGACCCGATGCTCGGCGAGTGGGCGCGCGGCGCCGATGTGCTGCTGTGCGAGTGCTCGCTGCCGACGGAGATGGCGATCCCGACGCACCTCACGCCAGAGCAATGCGGGGCGCTCGCGGCGGCCGCGCTGCCGAAGCATCTCGTGCTCACGCATTTCTATCCGCCGGTGGAGCGCGTCGACGTCCGCGCGCTCGTCGGCGCGCATTACGCCGGCCCGGTGACCCTGGCCGACGACGGATCCACGTTCGAGATCGAGGAAGACTGATGCTGGTGGTGATGGAGCACGGCGCGACGCAGGCCCAGGTCGATCGCGTCGTAGAAGTGATCGTGGAGATGGGCTATCAGGCGCGGCCGATGCCCGGTGCGCAGCGCACGTCGGTCGGCCTCGTCGGCAACGACGGCCAGATCGACGGCTCGCAGCTCGAGTCGCTCGACGGCGTGGCCGAGGTGATCCACGTCTCCAAGCCGTACAAGCAGGTCTCGCGCGAGTGGCGCCAGGAGAACACGCTCGTGACGATCGCGCCGGGCGTCGTGTTCGGCGGCACGGAGATTCCGATCATCGCCGGCCCGTGCTCGGTGGAGAACGAGGAGCAGATCGTGTTGGCCGCGCAGCAGGTGCGCGCCGCCGGCGGTGCCGCGCTGCGTGGCGGCGCGTACAAGCCACGCTCCTCGCCGTACTCGTTTCAGGGGTTGGGACGCAAGGGACTCGAGCTGCTCGCGCTCGCGCGACGTGAGACGGGTCTGCCCATCGTCACCGAAGCGCTCGACGAAGAGGGCGCGCACCACGTGGCGGAGGTGGCCGATTGCATTCAGATCGGCGCGCGCAACATGCAGAACTACGCCCTGCTGCGAACGATCGGAAAGCTCGGCAAGCCGGTGCTCCTCAAGCGCGGCATGGCCGCGACGATCACCGACCTGCTCATGAGCGCGGAGTACCTGCTCGCCGAAGGCAACACGCAGGTGATCCTCTGCGAGCGCGGCATCCGCGGCTTCGACAGCGCGACGCGGAACCTGTTCGACCTCACGGCCATCCCGCTGGTGCAGAAGCTGTCGCACCTGCCGATCGTCGGCGACCCGAGCCACGGGACGGGGCTGCGCGACAAGGTCATCCCGATGGGGCGAGCGGCAATCGCGGCAGGCGCCGACGGCCTGCTCGTCGAGATGCACCCGAATCCCGATCGCGCGATGTCCGACGGCGGCCAATCCCTCTTTCCCGATCAGCTCGGCCGCCTCGTGCGGGAGGCCCGCGCCATCGCCGAGGCGATCGGACGGTCGATCACCGCGCCGGCCGGAACCGCGCCCGCCGCGCGCGGGTAGGACTCGTCGGGCCGCGATACCGCGCCACGCACCCTGGAGCTCGCATGCACGTTCGTCGTCTTCGCTCGTTCGCACTCGTCGGAGCGCTGCTCGCTCCGCTCTCGCTCGCTTCCGCGCGTCCGCGCCAGGCGGATCTACTCGACCGCGCGGTCGCCGCATGGGCGAAGGTGAAGACCGCTCGCGCCAGCTTCGAGCAGACCATCACCAATCCGCTCACCGGACGCACGCTCACCTCGACCGCCGAGTTCCAGCAGCAGCGGCCGGGCAAGCTGTCGGTGAGATTCTCCGCGCCGGCCGACGAGGCCATCGTCGCCGACGGGACGTCCCTCTGGCTCTATCTGCCCAGCAGCGCACCGGGCCAGGTGATCCGCACCTCGGCGCGGTCCGGCGGCAGTGGCAGCGTCGATTTCACCGCACAGTTTCTCACCGCGCCTCGGTCGAAGTACACCGTGTCGACCGCCGGCACGCTCGACGTGGGAGGACGTGCGACGCACGGCTTCACACTGGTGCCCAAGGAGAAGACGGGCGCTCAGTTCAAGACCGCGACGGTGTGGATCGACGATGCGGACGCGACGATCCGCCAGTTCGAGGTGACCGAGAGCTCGGGTCTGCAGCGCAAGGTTCGGCTCACGTCGTTCAGGACGAACGTCCCGGTCGACGCGAGCGCATTCACGTTCAAGCTCCCAGAGGGCGTCCGGATCGTGGATCGGTAGGCACGGCGAATGTCGAGTCGAAGGGCCGCGCGAACTGCGCGGCCCTTCGGCGTCTGGTGACCCCGCCGCATCGCGGCCATACTTTCGGCCGTCGCGCCACGCCTTCGGCGGACACGTGCCATCCATGATCGTCGCACGCACGAACATCCATCCCAGCATGCGGCCCCTCGAGCCGACCAGGACGATGACCCCTTCGCTTCAAGCTGCTCGCGGCATCCGCCGCGTCTCCGCTGCGCTGCTCGTACTCGCCGCGGTTCCGCTCTCGCTCCCTGCGCAGCGCGCCGCGGCCGCTCGCACGGCGCTCGGCTTCGCGCCGGACCGCCTCGCGCGCATCGACCGGTTCCTGCAGGAGCGCGTCGACTCGAACCGGATCGCGGGCGCGGTGGCCCTCGTGCTCCGCGATGGACAGGTCGCCTATCAGAAGACGGTCGGGTGGAGCGATCGCGAATCACGGCGCGCGATGACGCCGGACGACGTGTTCCGCATCGCGTCGCAGTCCAAGGCGATCACCAGCACCGCGATCCTCATGCTCGCCGAGGAGGGCAAGCTCGCGATCAACGATCCGGTCAGCATGTACATCCCCTCGTACGCGCACACGACGGTCGCGTCGCGCGCGGACAGCGGCCGAACCGTCGTCCCCGCGCGCCGGCAGATCACGATCAAGGATCTGCTCACCCATACGGCCGGCATCTCGTACGGACAGGAGCCGTTCATCGCGCAGCAGTACGCCGCCAAGGGACTCGGCAACGGCACCGGCCTCGGTTTCTACACCGCAGACAAGAACGAGCCGGTGTGCACGACGATGGAGACGCTCGCGACGCTGCCGTTCGTCTCGCAGCCCGGAGAGGCGTACGTCTACGGCTACAACACCGACATCCTCGGGTGCGTCGTCGAGCGGGCGTCGGGAATCCCGCTCGATCAGTTCATCCGCACACGCATCACCGCGCCGCTCGGAATGAAGGACACCCACTTCTTCCTGCCGAAGACCGAGCGCACGCGGCTCGCGACGCTGTACGCGACCGACAGCACCGGTCACGCGGTACGCGCGCCCGACGGGCGGATGGGCCAGGGCGACTACGTCGACGGCCCGCGTCGCAACTTTTCCGGCGGCGCGGGACTGCTCTCGACCGCGCACGACTACGCGCGCTTCCTCCAGATGGTGCTCAATCGCGGCGAGCTCGATGGCGCGCGCATTCTCTCGCCGAAGATGGTCGACCTCATGACCAGCAATCAGAGCGGGACGCTGCACAATCAGAACGGTCTCGGCTTCGGGCTCGGCTTCGAGACCGTCGATCGCCTCGGCGCGGACGGCATGAAGTCGGTCGGATCGTTCGGGTGGGGCGGCGCGTACGGCAGCACCTACTTCGTCGATCCCGCCGAGCGGCTCGTCGTCGTGTTCATGATCAACCAGCTCCCGCTGCGCTCGGACGTCGCCTCGAAGCTCCCAACGCTGGTGTATCAGGCGCTCCTGGCGCCCGCCATCCGCAGCGACTGGAGCGCCAGAGCCACGCAGCGGTGACCGGCCGGTAGCGGTCCAGGTTGGGCGGTGACGACTCCCCCGCTCCACCGGACGCGTACTGGAGGATCATCATGCGGCTGTCCCGTTTCGTCACGCTCCCGATCATCGCCGTCGCGGCGCTCGCCCTCGTGGCCGCGGCGGCTCGCACGAGCGGCGCACATTCGCTTCCCGTCGCCGGCGCTCGGTCGGGCGCGGAGCGGCGCGAGGTCGCGCGAATCCAGGCGCACTTCGACAGCGTGCTCGCCGAGCTCCAGACGAGCGATGCGCCACGCGGCGCCATCAGCGCGCGCCGCGCCGCGCTCGTCGCCACGCTCCGCGCCTACCGCGATCGCGGCGTCTTCCCGCACAACTACGACTTTCCCGGCCGCGCGGTTCCCTACTTCATCGACCGGAAGACGGGCACCCTCTGCGCGGTCGCGCACCTTCTCGACGCCACGGGCCGCCGTGACATCGTCGAGCGTGTCGCGCGCATCGACAACAACGTCTGGGTCGCGCAGCTCGCGACCGATTCGGCGTTCACC
>DASYMZ010000072.1:0-23835 GCA_036008805.1 Gemmatimonadaceae bacterium | reverse complement strand
AGCCACAGCATCTGCCCGTCCTGCTACGTGTCGGAGGTGCAGCCCCAGCTCGACGCGCTCGACGACTGAGACGCCGTTCTCAGGGCTGCAGCGACGCCGCGTACGCCGACGCGGCGATCATGTCCTGGAGGCTCAGCTGCGCGACGACCGCTCGCATTGCCCCGCTGTTCGGCGCATTGCGCGCGCCCGTCCGGAACCCGATGAGCTGCCGCAGCAGGTAGGAGGGGTAGCGACCGGCCAGCGGTGGCGTCGCGCGCTTGCCGTGAAGGTCGGAGCCGTGGCAGCTCTGGCATCCCGGCACGCCGCGCACGTCACCCTGGGCGAGCGCTCGCCCCCGCGCGACGCTGCCGCGCGGCACGTACGCGACGTACTCCGCCCTGGAGTCGCGCAGCTCGTGCCGGTTCAGCTCCACCGGGAACTCCACGATGCGGCCGTTCAACGGCTCCGTTCCGCCGTCGGGCGCCTTCACGTACAGCCCGTTCGACGCGATCGTGCGCGGCACGGAGTCGCCTTCGATCACGCGAGTCATCGGACGGGCCCGCACCTTGGCGAAGTACCTCGCCGCCTCCACCAGCTCCGCGTGGGAGACGCTGTCCGCGATCAATCGCATCCCGACCGTCGGAGGGAACGGGACCGGCGACGCGCTGCCACGCGCGCGCGAGCGCATCTCCTCCACCTGGGCGACGATGTAGTCGTCGCGCAGCCCCGCGAGCATCGCGTTCTCCGGGCGTCCCATCCCGTCCGGAAGATGACAGAGCCCGCACGCGATCATTCCCGGCTTCCGGCCATGGATCACCACCTTCGGAGCCGGCTTGTGCGTATCGGGATGCCAGTCCACCACGTCGAACCGGTCACGCGCACGAGTCTGGGTGAACTCGGCCGCGCTGTTCGGCACGTGCTGGAGCGTGATGCTGTCGTTGGGGACGGTCGGAACGGTCGTGCCGGGCTGCACGACGGGAAATGCCCACGCCGGCACTTCGAATGACGCCGGCGGCGTGGCGCTCGGCGACGCCGCCTGCGCGTGCAGACGAACGAGTCCCAGGAGCGTCAGCGCGACGCAGAGGCCTGCGGCGCGCGCGGAGTGCGTTGAAGTCATCGGTGCCGAGAGGGCGGTGAGACGCGTTCGAGTGCATGGCGGCGAGCGACCGCACACTCGCGCGCGTCCCGCCCTTCCGCCATGTGGATGCGGTGACCGTCCTAGATGATCGTGTAGATGAAAGGTGCGAGCACAGAACCCTGCGCAAACACGATCAGCAGTCCGACCGTCAATAGGACGATCAGGATCGGCAGGAGCCAGAACTTCTTGCGCACGCGCATGAAGCCCCAGAGTTCAGCGAGCAATCCGTGTTGTGCCACTTCTCCTCCGATCAGCCGTGATGGCTAGAAGATGGTGTAGATGAACGGAGCAAGGGCCGACCCTTGTCCGAAGATGAGCAGCGCACCGAGCGTGAGCATGATGAGCAGGATGGGCATGATCCAGAACTTCTTGCGCTCGCGCATGAAGCCCCACAGTTCGACCAGCAGTCCACGTTGTGCCACAGTCTCCTCCGCTTCCTAGAATTGACGCTCCATGCTCTCGCCCACGCTCACGATGGGCGTGTGCGCCTCCCAACGTGTCGCGCCGCGCTCCGTCCGCGCAATCGGCGATTTGCCAGCGAGACGGCGAATGAGGCCCATCGGCGTGATGACCACGAAGTACACGACCCCCATGAAAATAGGGGTCGTGACCTTGGAAATGAGGTGCGCGAGCCCCATCCAGGCCCGTTCCACCGGACCGAGCGAGGTCGGGACGACGAGTCCGGCCACGACGAGGAGGCCGCCAATACCGAGAACCACCGCCGCCTTGGTCTGCTTGCCCCGCCACAACAGCAGCAGTCCAATGGCAATGAAGGCAAAGCCGACGGTGAACCCGAACTTCCGCCCTTCCGCGACGGTCAGTCGAGCTGGAATTCCTTCTGCCATGCCGTGTCCTCCTTCCATTCGGACTGGTCGGCCTTCTCGAGCAGGAAGGGTCCCAGCACGAGACAGTCGATGTGAGTGCGCATGAAGCACCGATACGCATCATCCGGCGTGCAGACGATCGGCTCGCCGCGCACATTGAACGACGTGTTGATGATCACCGCACACCCGGTGAGCTGCCGGAATGTGTCGATGAGATCGTAGTAGTCCGGATTCGTATCACGCGTCACGGTCTGGACGCGCGCCGAATAGTCGATGTGCGTGATCGCCGGAATATCCGACCGCACGACGTTCAGCTGGTCGATGCCCCACAGATTCTGCTTGTCGGCGGGAACGGGGATCTGACGTTCCTTCTTCACCGGCGCGACGAGCAGCATGTAGGGCGAATCGCAGTCCAGCTCGAAGTATTCCGACACGTGCTCACGCAACACGCTCGGCGCGAACGGCCGGAACCCTTCGCGGAACTTGATCTTGATGTTCATGTCCGCCTGCATGCGCGGGCTGCGCGGATCGCCGATGATGCTGCGCGACCCGAGCGCGCGCGGACCGAACTCCATCCGGCCATTGAACCAGCCAATGATCTTCTCGTCCGCGATCAATTGCGCCACGCGCGTCAACATCGCGCTGCGGTCGAGGCGCTGGTACGTCGCGCCAGTGCCCGTGAGGAACTGTTCGATCTCGTCCGGCGAGAAATCCGGGCCGAGGTACGCGCCCTGCATGCTGTCCTTGCCCGGAGTGACACGTCGCGGGTGCTTGAGGTAGCGATGGTGAATCAACTGCGCGACCCCGAGCGCGCCGCCGGCATCACCCGCCGCGGGTTGGATCCAGATGTTCTTGAACGGTCCCTCGCGCAGCAGCTTTCCGTTGCCGACGCAGTTCAACGCCACACCGCCCGCGAGGCAGAGGTTGTCCAATCCCGTCTCGCGATGGGCGGTCTTCGCCATCCGCATCATGATCTCTTCGGTCACCACCTGCACCGAGCGCGCGAGGTCCATCTCCTTCTGGGTCAGCTTGGACTCGGCGACACGCGGCGGACCGCCGAACAGCTCGTTGAAGGCCTCACTCGTCATCGTGAGGCCGCTCAGGTAGTTGAAGTATTTCTGGTTGAGCGTGAACGAGCCGTCGTCGCGAAGATCGAGCAGGTGCTTGTAGAACAGATCCACGTACTTCGGCTCACCGTACGGCGCCAGGCCCATCACCTTGTATTCGCCGGAGTTGACCTTGAAGCCCGTGTAGTAGGTGATCGCCGAATAGAGCAGGCCGAGGGAGTCGGGCCAACGGAGCTCCTTGTGGATCTGGAGATCCGCACCCTTTCCCACTCCAATCGACGCGGTGGCCCACTCACCCACGCCGTCGATGGTGAGAATGGCCGCCTCCTCGAACGGCGACGGATAGAACGCGCTCGCCGCGTGGGATTCGTGGTGCTCCGCGTACAGGAGCAGTCCCTCGTAGCCATCGAGTGCCTGTCGTAGCTGCCGGTCCGTGAAGAGCTTTTCTTTGACCCAGAGCGGCCCCGCCCTGAGGAACGACTTGAAGCCGGCCGGCGCGACGGCGAGGTAGGTCTCCAGAATCCGCTCGAACTTGACCAGCGGCTTGTCGTAGAAGCCGACGTGCGTGATGTCGGACAGCGTGATGCCCGCCTGGCGCAGGCAGTAGTCGACGGTGTGCTTCGGAAATCGCTCGTCGCCCTTCTTGCGTGAGAAGCGCTCCTCGCTCGCGGCCGCGACGATCTCGCCATCGCGCAGCAGGCAGGCGGCGCTGTCGTGATAGTAGGCCGAGATGCCGAGGACGTACTCGTGAGCCATGCGATCAGTCGCCTCGTGATGAACGTGCCATCGTGACGATGCGGCGCATCGACGCGCTCACGCCTTCGCCTGCGCGATCACGATGAAGAATCCGCCTTCCTTGATCTGGCTGCTCCGCACGGCCATTCCCAACTCGACGAGCGTGCGTTCGATCGTGCCGCCCGCCGGCTCGCGCTCGAACAGGGGCTCCGACGCTGAAAATGACGTCGCGATTCTCGTCTTGGGAATACTCTTGACGAAATCTAGACCATTCTGCCTGATCCAGCCGAGTACCTCGCCGATGGTGTGCTTCGACTCGTGCGGATTCTTGTACTGGTCCATGAACCATGCGCGCCGTTTGCCATCACTGAGGTCCGTGTTCAGGTTGCGCGGATCGAGGAACTTCAGATGGTCGCGCGTCAGGTTGAAGACGACTCGGCGGATGTCGGTCGCCAGGCGGCCGTACTTGTGGTACAACCCGATGATGAGATAGCCCCCCGGCTTGACGAGCTTCGCGAGCGTCTGGTAGGCGAGATAGGGATCACTCGTGTGGTGGATCACGCCGTTGGAGATCACGACGTCGAACGCGCCCGGCCGAAAGCACGGCCGGAAGAGGTTCATCTGAAGAAAGTGCGCCGTCCGAAGCCTGTTGGCGTCGCGGAACTTCTTGGCCATCGTCAGTGAGTTGATGCACAGGTCCGCGCCGAACACGCTCCGGTTGTGAATCGACAGGAACGCCGTGAGCTGGCCGGTGCCACACCCAGCCTCGAGCACGCGTGCGCCAATCGGCAACTGCTCGTCGAGCAGTCGCGCGAAGACTCCCTGGCGCGCCTTCTCTATGAGACTGCCCGCGCTGTCGAAGTCATCGTAGTTGGGGAAAGGCGTCGCCTCGTAGAACTGCTTGATGCGATCCGTCACGTCGCCGCGGTCGTCGTCCCACTCGTTCGACGTGAACATTCGTGGGATGTCACCGGTCACCTCGTATGCCCGGCGGCATCCCTGGCACAACAGGTCGTCGCCCTCCAGCGCGAGAGTCCCCTGGCACCGCGGGCAACAGAAGACCTCCGGATTGTTGGCGATGTAGATCGCTTCGGTCGTTGGCATCGAGCCGGTCTCTCTCAGTTGCCCGCGGGCCGTCGCGCGGCTGGAGCGGTCTGTGTGGCGGCAGGATGCTCGAGAGCGCCTCGCGTGGCGCTTTCGAGGGCGGGCCAGAATGCGTCGACGATGTGCGGAACAGCCGCTTCAGTATTGTGGCCGAGCCAGTCGGTGTACACAGCGAGCGTGTCACCGCGGAACAGCGACGCCGCGTCGACGAAGCGACCCGGCGCCGCGGGCGCCATGGCGGAATCGAGCATCCGGGGAAGCACCCGGTGCACCTGTTGAATCCGGCTGTGGTAGGGATCCTGCTCGATGCGGCGGCGCAAGCGCTGCTCGAACGCGTTCAGCTTCTTCTCCGACGCGTGCAGGCTCGGCTGCCACACATAGACGGGCGTGAAGCCGTACCGCGCCGCGAGCGCCTCGACCAACTCCACGTTGCTCTCGTAGGTGCGCACCGTCGCCCGCGCGGCGGAATCAGCCGCGACGTAGGCCGCCGTCTGCGCGGGCTTGTGCGACAGCACCCAGTCGGACACTTCCAGCTGCCGCATCGATTGCCCGAAGAGCAGGCCCAGAGCGCGCATATCCTTCCCGAAGCCCCGCGCAAAACCGGTTCGGTCGAGCGCGCGTCCCATGTCGAACTCGGCGCTGCGCTTCGCCTCGTTCTGAGGCAGCCCCGGGACGCCGTATTGCACCGTGGACGCGACGTCATTGAGCCCGTCATAGAACACGACCACGTTCGGACGGTGGCCCTCCCGCAATTGGAGCATCAGATCGACGATTTCCTGAGTGAAGACATACCCCACTTCACCGAAATTCGTGACCTCCACCCGCGCGCGTGATCCAGCCATCTGATTGAGCCGGCGCGCGGCTTCCGCGGCGATCGTATGGTCCCCGCGCTGCGCGTCGCCCCACATGGTCGAGCCCCCGAACATGAATACGCGCACCACTGGCACAGCCGGCGTGGTGGGCTGCGGCGTGATCCGGTGCCCCACGCTGTCGATCTGGATGTAGCGTCCGTGATAGTTCGGCCGGCGCCCGAAGTAGAGATACGGGATCCATCGGTTCGGACGCGTCTCGTTGAATTCGCGTCTGAAGTCCGCCTCCCAGGGCGCCGATCGCGGGTCGCCCGCAACGAGAGTGCTCGGGCGCTGCTCGCCGGCACGCGCGTCGATCACGTCGTTCTTGACGCGAAAGCAGGTCTCGATGGCCAGCAGGAGGGCGAGCCACAACCCGATGATCAACCAGAAGGACCGAAGGGCAGCCCACGACGCGACCGCAACCTTGCGAAACGAGAGTGTCATACGCTGCGGTTATCGCGGGGCGGAAGAGATGGCAGGCATCCGGTCTGGATTCGCGAGCGCGTTCGTGAGTGCGCTCGAGAGGTCGGTCGCGAGCGCGGCCGTATAAGTGACACTCAAATGATTGGTGTCGCGGTAGCGGACGATACCGTCCCGGACTGCCGGGCACCGGTCGCCGTCACACAGGATCGAGGTGAGATCAATGTATGCCACTCCTGGAACCCGGCGCACGGCCGCGCGCTCCGCCTCCGCCACGCCTTGATTGACCGCGTTCTTGAGCGGAGTACTACAGAGCGACGGCTGATCGATGTGCTTCACCGCGCAGCGCGGCACGTCGAAGCCCGGGTGAGGGGTGTCCTGAAGGACGACGAGTCGTGCGCCCGACGGGCGAAGCGTCGCGAGAGTACTCGACAGCCCGGCTCCCCACAGCTCGCGGCCCGCGCCGGTGTCACTGCGGATCGTACCGTCGCCGACCAGCAGATTGTATCGGCGCTCGTTGGTCATCACGATGATGGTCGGACGCTCGCGAACGATGCGCGCGATGGAATTGGTCCGCCATCGCTCGCACTCGAAATATCGCCGCCCGAGATTGGCATTCAAGACGGTGACCGACACCGTGGGACATCCAGTCTTCGTGAGGTTCACGAGCTTCCAGCCGCGGAGCACGGCAAGCGAATCGAAAGCCGGGAACCACTGTGCGGCGTGCGAATCACCGTAGAGGACGAGGGTGGTGTCGTTCGCACCGGGGCCGAACGTGCACGATGGCGAGACCTCGTCCACGTTCGAAACCTGACAACCATTCGAAAAGACTCGCGAGGGCGCCATCGCGGCGATCACTGCCGCGTACTTCGGGCGCCCCAGCACCTGCTTCGCGTGCGCGGTTGCGGCTACGGCGGCTCCCACCGTGAGCGCGGCAAGTGCGATGGCTCCGGCGATGACCTGTCTGGGGCGGCTCTGCAAGCTGCGTGAGAAGCGTATCGGCGATTCGATCCAGCGGTACGTGATCGCCGCCGGGACCAGTGCCAGCAGCGCAGCCGCTCCACGTTCGCGTATGGACGGATCCGCATGGATCTCGCGCAGATAGACCAGTACGGGCCAGTGCCAGAGATACCAGGAATACGACAGCCGGCCGAGGAGCCGCATCGGCGACGTCGAGAGCCCTCGCGCAACGAGAGACTGTCGGTCGCTTGCGCCGCAGAGAATCAACGCCGCCGCGCACAATCCCGGTGTCAATGCCGCCCACGCGATGGGGATCCGATCCTCTCGGATGAAGATGGCGGACGCGATCAGCCCCACCAGCGCCAATAGCGACACCACCTCGACGACTCCGGCGCGTGCATGACGAATGTGGGGAACGGCAAGCACCATCAGCGCGCCGAGCCCGAACTCCCAGATTCGCGCGGGAAGGATGAAGAAGGCGATCGTGGGATATCGCAGCTCGAACAGCACGCAGCCGACGAAGGAGGCCACGGACAGCGCCACCGTCAGCGCGAGGAACCGGCGGCGAAAGATCAGCGACCCGCCACGGCGCGCCGAAATCGCGAGGAGGAGTAACGCGGGCGCAAACAGGAGGTAGAACTGCTCCTCCACGGAGAGCGACCACGTGTGCAGCATCGGATCGCGGCTGGCGGCACCGCCGAAATAATCCGCGCTCCTGACGGCAAACAAAATGTTCGAGCCGTACACCGCGAAGGAGCGCACGGTTTCGGCAAACGACAGCTGCTCGAACGGCGACAGCAGCACCGCATTCGCCACGAGAACGACGAGCGTGATGCACGTCGCCGCCGGGAGGAGCCGCCGTGCTCGACGCGCCCAGAAATTCGTAAGGGACAGCGAACCGGTTGCGGCGACCTCCTGCACCAGGAGTCCCGTAATGAGAAATCCGGACAGCACGAAGAAGACGTCCACGCCAAGAAAACCGCCGGCGGCGCGCCGCCAGCCCGCGTGATACGCCACCACGAAGAGAATGGCGACAGCTCGCAGTCCCTCGATATCGGGCCGAAAGCGAGCGCGCTCCTCCCCGGGAACTCTATCCATTGACATGGCCAGTGATGTGTATGACGTTGCGCGCGCGACCGACCAATGTCGCTTGATTCGCTTTCCCGGCAACCCTTCCGCCGCCTGCAGATGACGTTTCGAGTGCCCGCGTGGTTACTGCTCGTCGCGCTGTCTCTGACCGCGGCCTGCACGCCGCATCCTGATGCGGCCGAGCTCCGGCGAACGGGCCTCGAGTACAAGAACAAGGGAGACTACGAAAAGGCTCTCGAGCAATTCAACGCCGCAATCCTGCTGCGGCCCGATGACCCGAGTCTGCTCAACACGCGCGGCACGACGTATCAGTTCATGGATCAGTACGACCGCGCCGTCGAGGACTTCGACCGAGCCATCGCGCTCCAACCCGCGTACGCACTCGCGATCAAGAACCGCGGGCGCACGCATTTCTATCTCGGCCACTTCGCCGCCGCCGAGGCAGATCTTCGGCGCGGCAGCGCGCTGGATTCGGCCAACCTCTTCATGGGTATCTGGATTCAGCTCGCAGCGGCGCGGCAGGGCCGCGACGCCACGAACGAGCTGAAGACCCAGCTGTCGCGTGCCGACTCCGCGACGTGGCCCGCGCCGATCGCACGCTATCTTCTCAAACAAATTACGGTGGAGCAACTGGACTCGGCGTCCGAGCACGCCCATCCGCCTGGTTCCCGGACCTTCTACTGCCCCATGTTCTACGAGGGCGAGCAGTTGCTCAGCGAGGGTCACGTCGCCGAAGCGACGCGCCTCTTCGAGGACGCCCGGGATCATTGCGTCCACGCGGCCTCCGAGTATCACGGGTCCTTCGCCGAACTGCAGCGGCTCCGCGCGCCAGCTCGCTGATCCGTCGGGCGCCATTCCTATGGCGCTGCGATCCCGAGCTTCTCCAGCACGGCCGGCATGAGGATCTCCGCGAAGCGCTCGGAGCCCGGGACCGTGAGATGGCAGACGTCGTTGAAGTACTCCCGCGTCTGCGGCAGCGCAGTGGCCATGTCGACGAATCCGGTCGCCGGCCACGCCGCGTGTAGATCGCGGATCACGAGATTGTGGGCCGCAATTCCCTTCGCGACGTTTTCTGGTTGGCCCCAGAGAATCGTCGAGGTGTTGTGAGTGGTGTAGTCCAGCTGTCGAGCGTTGAAGGCGGCGGGAGTGAAGCCCGGCGCGAAGTACGTCGCGAAGGTCATGAGGATGACGGGTTCACCGCGAGCGGCAGCCATCTTCAAGATCGCGTCGATGTTGTGCCTGAACGGTTCGGCGGTGCGGATCGTGCTTCCGAACTTGCTCCACGTCGAGTCGGGTCGGTGCTTGGGCACACGGACGGCATGACCAGCACGGGCCGCTCTCGCCTCGCTCACTTGGCGAAAGAGGTACTCGATGGTGTACGGGGTGGCGAGCGGGTACAGACGATGGGCCCCCAGGATGTCGTTGACCAGCTCGTAGTAGGAGTAGTGAGAGTAGTCGTCGCGGAAGAGCTCCGGCGGGACGTTGTTGGCGCGCACTTCGTTGAAGCCGTCGTAGATGATCACCAGATCGAAGCCGACACCGGCGAGGGCCTGGTACTTGTAGTAGCTGTCGCGCGACGTCTGCGCCGGCATCGCCATGTCGAACACGCGTACGCGGCGGCGCGTCACGGCGGTGAGACGCTCTTGCAGTGCCTGTGCGATCGAGCCGAAGTCGCGGTGAAGCGTCGACCCGCCCAGAAGCAGCACATTGGTCGTCGAGTCGTTGTGCCTGGGCGACTGCTGCAATGCGGTCTGCAGCTCCGGGTAGAACATCGTGGCCCGGCCTCGCGTATCACGCAGGCTCAGGCCGAGATGGATTCTCCAAAAGCTTCGCGCCACGACTTCGCCGAGCACCAGCAGGAAGAGAATCCACAACAGCACCGCGGCCACCCGTGCGCCACCACTGAGCCGACGTTCAGCGCTGGGATTCGCTGGCACCGTCATCGGACGGCTCCGGGCGCAACCGTCCGGCCCCCTGCATCTGCTAGATAGATCACCGGGATCCCTGGTTCTCGAGATTGAATCGGATCTCCTGCAACTCCGACATCGCCTGCCCCAGTCGAGCACGTGGCGGCAGCCGAATCTAACCGTCCGTGCACCACGCACCAGCGATGCGATCGGTCACGGAGGCACGCGTCACCAGCCGCGCGGGGAGACGTCTCACGTCGGTTTGCGCGGGTGCCGAGACGCCCGTAGCTTGACCCTCGCGATTGCCGCGAGAACGGAGCCACGAGGAGCCACGTCGACATGCCAACTGCCGCTGTGCGCACCCGTCTGAGAACGGCGTATCGAGATTGGCTCGCCGAGTCGATGCTCCATCGCTCGGCCTGTGTGGCGATTCTGGTGTTCGCCATCGCCATTCGGCTGGTCCATCTCGATCAGCCGATGCGGCCCGACGAGTCGTGGACCTTTCTCGACTTCGCGCTGCAACCGCTGTCCGGTGCGCTCAGCGACTATTCGCGCCCCAACAACCACATCTTCCACACGCTCCTCATGTGGATGGATGTCCGCGTGCTGGGCTACGCGCCGTGGGTGATTCGGCTTCCAGCCTTCTTCGCGGGCGTGCTCATGGTGCCGGCGACGTACGCCGCAACGCGCGTGCTGGCCGGTGGTCGCGCCGCCATTTTCGCGGCAGCCCTCACCGCAGCGCTGCCTGGCTTGGTTCTGTATTCCACCAATGCGCGCGGGTATTCGATCGTCTGTCTCTGTTTCCTCTGCCTCATTCCGATTGCGAATGCCCTCGCTGACGAGGACTCGGTAGCGCTATGGATCGCGTTCGCCGCGCTCGTGGCGCTCGGCGCATTCACGGTGCCGGTGATGCTCTATCCTGTGGGCGCCACGGGGCTCTGGATCCTCGTGGAGCGTGCACGTCGGAATGGCATGCGGGCCACCGTCAGTCTCGTTCCCCGACTGGCGGCAGCAACGGCGCTCGCGATCGCGCTCACCCTCCTGGCCTATGCACCCGTCATCACGCGATCCGGTTTTGCGCCGCTGGTGAGCAATCAGTATGTGACCGCACACACGTGGCAGCAGATCATCGGGCGAGACATCGCGTGGCTCCTGCGCAACATGCGCGTTCTCCACGGGCTCGGCATTCCTGGGTTTCTCGTGGCGACGTTCGCGCTTGCTGGGGTGCTCGGTTTCTTCGCGTCCAGCGCCGAACGCGCCAAGCGGGGCACGCTTTTCATCTCGCTGGCCGTGTGGTGCTTGTTTCTCGTGCTGATGACGCGGCGGCCTCCACCCGCGCGAGCATGGCTCTTCCTCGCACCGGTGGCCTGCCTGTATGTCGGAGTCGGCCTGGCACTCGGTGCGGACCTTCTCTCACGCGTCACCCGTGTACGCGCGGAGATCCTGACCGTCGCCGTTGCGTCCCTTCTCGCGGTCTCCATCAGCGTGACGTCGTTGGTGAACCGGACGGTCTTCAACGCGCCCGACAACGGAACGCTCATCGATGGGCCGGCGATTGCCCGCACCTTGCTGGCCGAGATTCATGGCGACGATCGCGTCGTCGCGATCAATGGCGGGTCTGCCGTGATCGACTACTACCTCTACACGATCACTGGCAAACGACTCGCGGAGTTCGACTCGCCGTCGCGAACGGGGCGCGTCCTCGTGGTCGTCAATCCTGCGTATCGGGAAACCATGCGGACGGTGCAGACGATGCGCACCGACGTGAGATGGACCGAGATGGATGAGCCGGTGTTGTTGAAGAAGTTCAGCTCGGCCTCCATCTACCAGATGCGGCCGCGAGCGCTCGGCATTCGGTAGCCTCAACGCGCGACCGACGGTTCGGCGCGTAGCACGAGCGTGACAGCCTGAGAGAACCGCATCCAGGTGATGGCATCGGTGCGCAGCTGCTGCCGTCCGGCCCGCGTCGGCGCCTGGTAGCGCGCACGGCGTCCCGGCTCGGCTCGCCTTCTTTTCGCGGCGCGGCAGCCCCTACCCTCCACCCCCGCCCCCGCCACTAGCTTTAGTGTCTCCCATGACCAAACGCGAAGACGCTCTCGACTATCACTCGCGAGGTCGGCCCGGCAAGATCGCCGTGGTCCCGACCAAGCCGCTGAACAACCAGCGCGACCTCTCGCTCGCCTACTCGCCCGGCGTCGCGGAGCCCTGCCTCGCCATCAAGGACGACCCAGAGTCGGCCTACAAGTACACCGCCAAGGGCAACCTCGTCGCCGTCGTCACCAACGGCACCGCGGTGCTCGGACTCGGTAACATCGGCGGCCTCGCCGGCAAGCCGGTCATGGAGGGCAAGGGCAACCTGTTCAAGCAGTTCGCCGACATCGACGTGTTCGATCTCGAGATCGGCTCCGAGTCGCCCGACGACATGATCAAGTTCTGTCAGCTCCTCGAGCCCACCGTCGGTGGGATCAACCTCGAGGACATCAAGGCGCCCGACTGCTTCTACATCGAGGAGACGCTGCGGAAGACGATGGGCATCCCCGTCTTCCACGACGACCAGCACGGCACCGCGATCATCTCCGGCGCCGCCCTGCTCAACGCGCTCGAGATCGTCGGCAAGGACATCGGCCAGGTGAAGGTCGTCTTCTCGGGCGCGGGTGCCGCGGCGATCAGCACGGCCGAGCATTACGTCCGCCTCGGCGTGAAGCGCGACAACATCCTCATGTGTGACCGCGCCGGCGTGATCCACGAAGGACGCGACGGCGACATGGATCCGTACAAGGCGCGCTTCATCCGCGACACGCCGGCGCGCTCGCTCGCCGACGCGCTCGTCGGCGCCGACGTCTTCGTCGGGCTGTCCGTCGCCGGAGCCGTCACCCGCGAGATGGTCGCGCAGATGGCGACACGCCCGATCATCTTCGCCCTCGCCAATCCGAACCCCGAGATCACGCCCGACGAGGTGCGCTCCGTGCGCGACGACGCGATCGTCGCCACCGGACGCAGCGACTTCCCGAATCAGGTCAATAACGTCCTCGGCTTCCCGTTCATCTTTCGCGGCGCGCTCGACGTGCGCGCCACGGAGATCAACGAGGAGATGAAGATGGCGGCGACGCGCGCGCTCGCGCTCCTCGCGAAGCAGGACGTGCCCGACTCGGTCGCCGCGCTCTACGGGCTGCGCAACGTGCACTTCGGGCCCGACTACCTCATCCCATTCCCCTTCGATCCGCGCGTGCTGCTCTGGGTTGCGCCCGCGGTCGCGTGGGCGGCGGTCGCCAGCGGGGTCGCGCGCGAGTTCATCGACCTCGAAGGGTATCGAGACAGTCTCGAGGCGCGGCTCGGTGGCGCACGCTCAATCGTGCGTGGTCTGATCAACCGCGCCATCCGCGATCCGAGGCGCATCGTCTTCCCCGAAGGCGACGAGCCCAAGATCATCCGCGCCGCATCGATCCTCGTCGACGACGGCATCGCGCACCCCATCCTCCTCGGCAACGAGGCGAAGATTCGCGCGCTCGCCGAGCAGAACAAGATCCCACTCACCGACATCCTCATCGAGGATCCGTCGACGTCGCCGCGGCGCGAGGACTACGCGCACTACATGTGGCAGCTCCGGCAGCGAAAGGGTCTCTCGCTCGACGAAGCGCGGCGCCAGCTCTACAACGGCAACTACTTCGGCTCGTGCATGGTGGCGCGCGGTGACGCCGATGCGTTGCTCTCGGGAGCCAACCTGCACTACCCCGAGACGATCCGACCCGCGCTGCAGGTCATCGGCGTCCATCCGTCGGCCAAGGTCGTGAGCGGGATGTACATGCTCGTCACCGACCGCCACGTCGTGTTCTGCGCCGACAGCACCGTGAACATCGATCCCTCGGCGGACCAGCTCGCGCAGATCGCGTACGCCGCCTGCAAGATCGCCCGCACGATGGGCGTGACACCGCGCGTCGCGATGCTCTCCTTCTCCAACTTCGGGTCGGTGAAGCATCCCTCCGCCGCGAAGATGGCGGAGGCGGCGCGGCTGCTGCGCCAGCGCGATCCTTCCATCGTCGTCGACGGCGAGATGCAGGCCGACACGGCGCTCGATCCCGAGATCCTCAGTCGCGACTATCCGTTCAGTCTTCTGAAGGAGGGCGCGAACGTGCTGATCTTCCCGAACCTGAGCGCCGGCAACATCGCGTACAAGCTCGTGCACCTGCTCGGTGGCGCGACGGCGATTGGACCGATCCTCATGGGGATGCGTCGCCCGGTGCACGTCCTGGAGCGCGGCGCGGACGTGCAGGACATCGTCAACATGGCCGCCGTCGCCGTGGTCGACGCGCAGGAGCGCTCGCAGTCGATGGAGACGCCCGCCATCTCCCATCCGGCGCAGGCGTCCGCCGAACCCGCCTACTCCGAGCTCTGATGCCACTCGCAGGTCTCGAAGGTCAGGGGCTCTCTCCCCGCGGCATCGTTCATTGGAACCTCGTCGCGCCGCGGCTCATCGAGCACGCGGTGCGTCGCGGCGAGGGCGAGCTCGCCGACATGGGTCCGTTCTGCGCCGTCACCGCGCCGCACACGGGCCGCTCGCCCGACGACAAGTTCATCGTGCGGCAGCCGGATACCGAAGGCGACGTCGACTGGGGCGCGGTGAACCGTCCGCTCTCTCCCGAGCACTTCGACGTGCTGCTGCGCGACGTGCAGCAGTATCTGAGCGAGCAGCCGGAGCTGTTCGTGCAGGATCTCTACTGCGGCGCCGATCCGAAGTACCGGCTCGCGGTGCGCTACGTGTCGCCGAGCGCGTGGCACATGGCGTTCGTGCGGAACATGTTCATCCGCCCGGAGCTCGCCGAGCTCGAGTCGTTCGCCGCGAACTTCACCGTGCTGCACGCGCCCGAGTATCAGGCCGATCCCGCGCGTCACGGCACGCGCACCGGCACCTTCGTCGTGCTCGACCTCGCGCGCCGCATGATCCTCATCGGCGGCACGCGGTACGCCGGTGAGCTCAAGAAGGCGATGTTCACGGTGATGAACTACTACATGCCGAAGCAGGGCGTGCTCTCCATGCACTGTGCCGCCAACACCGGCGACCTCGGCACCGCGCTCTTCTTCGGCCTCTCCGGCACGGGCAAGACGACGCTCTCCGCCGACCCGCTCCGCTCCCTCATCGGCGACGACGAGCACGGCTGGGCACCCGATGGCGTGTTCAACTTCGAGGGCGGCTGCTACGCCAAAGCGATCAACCTCTCGGCCGAGAGCGAGCCGGACATCCATCGCACCACGCAGATGTTCGGGACGATCCTGGAGAACGTCGTGCTCGATCCGGTCACGCGCGCAGTGCGCTTCGAGGACAAGTCGATCACCGAGAACACCCGCGCGTCCTACCCGCTGCATTACATCAAGAACCACCAGCCGAGTGGACGCGCTGGCCACCCGAACCACATCGTCTTCCTCACCGCCGACTCGTTCGGCGTGCTGCCACCGATCGCGAAGCTCTCACGCGAGCAGGCGATGTACTACTTCCTGTCGGGCTACACCGCGAAGCTTGCCGGCACCGAGCGTGGAGTGAAGGAGCCCACCGCCACCTTCTCCGCGTGCTTCGGCGCCGTCTTCCTCGTCTGGCACCCCACGCGCTACGCAGAGATGCTCGGACGGCTCATCGACGAGCACGAATCCCGCGTCTGGCTCGTGAACACAGGGTGGAGCGGCGGACCGTACGGCGTCGGCCAGCGGATGAAGATCGCGTACACGCGCTCCATGGTGCACGCGATCCTCGACGGCTCGCTCGACGTGGTCCGCACCCACGACGATCCCGTCTTCGGCCTCTCGATCCCGGACGCGGTGCCCTTCGTTCCGGCGGCGGTGCTCGATCCTCGAGGCACCTGGCCTGATCCCGCCGCGTACGACGTGCAGGCCCGCAAGCTCGCGGCGATGTTCCGTGACAACTTCGAGAAGTTCGGCGAGGTGGCGGAATCGGTACGGGGAGCGGGACCGCGGGGCTAGTAGCTGGGCACGCGGCGCGACACCTTTGACCATGTCCTTCGAGGTCATTCGCGATCCGCTCTGGAACAACATCCGCGTCGATCCACTCGCGCTGCGGCTCGTGGATACCCGCGCGTTCCAGCGGCTGCGCTACGTGCGGCAGCTCGGGCTCGCGTACCTCGTCTATCCCGGTGCGAGCCACTCGCGCTTCGAGCACGCGCTCGGCGCGTACAACCTCGCTCGCCGCGCGCTGGGCCTGCTCGAGGAGCGCGGCCAGACCCAGACGCTCGAGCCGGACGCCTGCCTCGTCGTGCGCTGCGCCGCGCTGCTGCACGACATCGGGCACTATCCCTTCTCGCACGCGCTGGAGGAGATCGGCGCGCTGCACCACGAGGAGGTCGCGCGGCCACTCGTCACCGGCGGTGAGGTGGCCGAGGTGCTCCGCTCGGAGCTCGGCGACGACGCGCCCGAGCGGATCATGGCGCTCATCCGCGGGAGGAGTGAGAGCCCGCTCCAGGGTCTCATCTCCGGGTCGCTCGATCTCGACAAGATCGAATACCTCAAGCGCGACGCGTTCATGTGCGGCGTGAACTACGGCGACATCGACGTCGATCGCCTGCTCAACTCGCTCACCGTCGTGACCGATCCGGTGCGCGGAGTCGCAGCCGTCGGCGTCTACGAGAAGGGGCTCTCCGCGCTCGAGTCGCTGCTCTTCGCCAAATACCAGATGTATCGCAACGTGTACTGGCACCACGCCGTGCGCAGCGCGACGGCCATGTACAAGCGCCTCGTCGACGGAGCGCTGCGTGCCGGATCGCTGAGCGCGGAGACGCTCGCCGCATTCACCGACGAAGGGCTCCTGCACGAACTGGAGCGCCGTGCGCCGAGTCCATTGCTCGCCGCGCTGCGCGAGCGCCGGCTCTACAAGCGCGTGTTCGAGTGCCCTGCCGCCGAGCTGCCACCCGACCGCGGCGAGTGGATCGCCGATGACCGCCCCCTCGTCGTCGCGGTCGAGGATCAGTTGGCGCGCGAGCTGTCGCTCGCCCCCGGAGAGCTGCTCCTCGACTATCCGGCGAAGACGCAGATGCTCGGCCTCGACATCCCCGTCCTCCGCCGGGATGGTGGCGTGCGCCGCCTCACCGCCGAGGGCTGGGAGGGCGCGATCAACCTGCCCAAGCTGTCTGAGGAGCTCTACCGAAGTGCGCGGTGGCTGCGCGTCTTCGCCTGCCGTCCGGTGACCGTGGACCGCGTCGCGATCGTTCGCCTGGCCACCTTGCCGGCGGACGAGGTGCGAATCAGACTCGATCGAGGAGCGCTGCTGGGCGGCTGAGAGTCCGGCCTCGCTGCGATGCGAATCCTCCTGGCGCTGAAGGGCCCCGCGTGGCGTCGCAAAGCGGGAGCACGGATGCCGCGGATGTCACGGACACGGCCTGATCCTGCTCTTCCGGGACGCCACTACCGCAACAGATTTGTCACGCGGAGGCGCGGAGATACTGCTGCGCGGAGGCGCGGAGGTCCGCTACTGGCCTGCAGATCCCCTCACAGGGCCGGCCTGTAGTCTTTGGGAGTGTGGCGGAGAGATCCCCGCCCCGGACCGTCAAAGCCGTTGCCGTGCAGTCGTAGTTGTAGTTGTCGTTCTCCGCGCCTCCGCGAATCTCCGCGCCTCCGCGTGACAACTGCGGCGGTAGTGGCAGTGGCACTGGCAGTCGCAGGAGATCCGACCGTTCCCGTGTCATCCGTCTGAGGTCCGTGCTCCCGCTCTTGGATCGCCACGAGACCCGTGCACGCCACGAACCGGATCGAGATCAGGTCACGATCGGCGGCGGCCCACCCTCTTCGGCCGTCTTCGCCCGTCCATGCGCCTCGGCGAGCGCTCGGCCGATCGCGCGATAGTAGGCGGCGTCGTCCGGCTTGCCCTGGTCGGTGAGGCTCAGCGCCGCCAGCTCCAGTGCGTAGAGGATGTTGCCCAGATACAGCTCGGACAACGATGCGACGGTGTGCTCCTCAGCCAACCGGCCCCATCTCCAGCGTCCGATTCATGTCCTCGGAATCGGTGCCCGTCTCGATCACCTGCACGATGATCGCGGTGATGTTGTCCAACCCGCCGCGCCCATTCGCCTCGGCGATCAGCGCGTGCACCTTCCGCTCCGGCTCTGCGCGTGAGCTCAGCAGCTGCGCCAGGCGTCGATCGTCCACCATGCCCGTGAGGCCGTCGCTCGCCACCAGGAACGTGTCGCCCGGACGGATCTCACCGCGGTAGATGTCCGGCTCCACGTCGCTGCCCGCTCCGACGCACCGGGTGATCACGTTGCTGTACGGGTGGTAGCGCGCCTGCTCCGGCGTGAGATAGCCGGCGTCCACCTGCTCCTGCACGTACGAGTGGTCCTTCGTGAGCTGCACGAAGCTTCCGTCGCGCAGCAGGTACACGCGCGAATCGCCGACCTGGCCGATCAGATACCGCGAGCCCGCCAGCACGAGCACCGACGCCGTGGTCCCCATCCCCTGCTTGTCCACTTCGGTGAGCGTACGCTCGTGGATCGCTCGATTCGCGAGCTTGAGCGCGCTCGCCACGAGCTGAACCACGTCCTCGCTGTCCAGATCGCGCACGATCGCGAGCTCGCGTTGGACGATCTGCACCGCCATCTCGCTCGCGACCTCGCCCGCCGCGTGCCCACCCATCCCATCGGCGACGATGAAGATGCCGCGCGATGCCGAGGTGTCGACGGTGAAGTTGTCTTCGTTCCCGGACCGGATCATGCCGACGTCCGTTCGTGCTGCATGGAGTAGCTTCACGCGCGCCCTCTGAGCACGAAGAAGACCGTGGCGGCGATCATGAGCGCGAGCGCGACCCAGAGCAGGCTGCGTCGCCCGGTAGGTGCGGCGGTGACGACGTCCGGAATCGGTGGCGCGGCCTTCGGCATGGTTCTCTGACGCTCGGGTGCGGTGACCACCTCTGTGCCGTTGCCCTCGGCCTCCGCGCCGAGCGCCACCTCGGCGAAGCGCATCTTCACCCCGCCGAACCGCACGTCCGGCGTGCCTTCCAGCCGGCGATCGCCAGTGATGCGAGATCCGCCGACGTAGGTGCCGTTCGTCGAGTTCATGTCCACGGCGTACCAGCCGTCGTCCCGCCGCTGGAGCTTTGCATGGGTCTCGCTGACGCTCTCGTCGGTGAGGCGCACGTCGTTGTGCGCCCCTCGACCGACATGGGCAAGGGGCGTGCGAATCGTATACCGGCTCCCCTTGCTCAACCCTTCGTTCAGCACCTCGAGCGTTGCCAGCGCGGGACGGGTGGCATCGCCCGCCGTGGCCAACGGAGGCGTCGCCGCGCCGGGCTCGAAGGCGAGTGTCGGCTGCAGGCCCTCCACGGAGGGGTCGCCCGGCGCATGCGCCACGCTCGACACCAACGGCGCCGCGACCGACGGGAGCGGCGCCAGCACGTCCGCGTAGAAGCGGAACTCCTCGCCACCCACCCGGATCACGTCGCTGCGCGCCAGCCGCTGAGAGCCCATCACCCGCTCACCGTTGACGAAGACGCCGTTCGAGCTCGTGTCGCGCACGACGTAGCCCTGCTCCGTCGGCGCGAGCTCCGCGTGTCGCCGAGAGACCTCGTTCCGCGCGATCACGATGTCGCAGCCGGCGTCCCGGCCGATCACGATCCCGCCGCTCGGTACCGTGTACTCCTTGCCGTCCACGAGCGACACCAATCGGCCGCCCGACGCAGCGGTCGGCCGCGCCACGCCCAGGCGTCGCGCTCCGGCGAGCGCCGCGATCGCATCGGTGTTCACGTACTGCGTCGCGCCGCGCTGCGCGTCGTCCGCGAACCTGAGCTCCAGTCCGACCACCTCGACCTTGTCCCCATGCATGAGCGGGGTCGGCTCAGGGCCCAGCAACACGCCGTTGACCTTCACCTGCGCCTGCGGCGCGGCACGGCGGATGTTGAGCGACACCGCGCTCGTTCGCTCGATCACCGCCTGCACGCCCAGCGCCGCGTCACCAGGAAGGGCGAGGTCGGCATCGGCTCCTGCGCCGATCCGTGTCGTCGTTCCGGTGAGCGGAAATTGTTGATCGTTGAGTTGCAGAACGGCCATGGCGGGCGAAGCGCGGTCTGAACGGCGGCGCACAGTGCGCTGATACGGAAGTTGCGCCCAGTGGCGCCTGGGGACCGTAGACGGGTGAAACTACCCGCCGCCCAGAGGGCTGGCAAGCGCAGTGGAGCTCGCCTCCAGACCGATGACCGGAACCGGCCCGCTTCCGGTAACTTCGCCCGCCTGAAGACGATATAACCGGTCGTACAGTCCGTGCATCGAGCGAAGTTGCGCATGCGTCCCGCGCTCGCGCACCTCGCCGTGGTGCAGCACGAGGATCTCGCTCGCGCTCACCACGGTGCTCAATCGATGCGCGATCGCGATCGTCGTCCTGCCCTCCATCAGCGTGCGCAGACCAGCCGAAATCTCCGCTTCCGCTTCGCTGTCGACTGCGCTCGTCGCCTCGTCGAGCACCAGCACCGACGGGTCGGCGGCGATCGCGCGAGCGAACGACAACAGCTGCCGCTCGCCTACGCTCACCGACGCGCCACGCTCGCCTAGCACCTGGTCGAGCTGCGCGGGCAGCCGAGCGATCACGCGGTCCGCGCCCACCCGCGCCGCCGCCGCGAGCACCGCTCGGTCGTCGAGCCGCGCGTCCAGACGCACGTTCGTGCGAACGTCCGCGGCGAAGAGAAAGATGTCCTGCTGCACGTACCCGATCAGCCGGCGCCAGTCGTCGATCGACAGCTCGCGCACGTCCACGCCATTCACCGTGATCCGCCCGCGCTGCGGCTCGTAGAAGCGAAGCAGCAGGTTGACGATCGTCGTCTTGCCGGCGCCGGTGTGCCCGACCAGCGCGATCGTCTCCCCCGGACGCGCGACGAAGCTCACCCCGCGCAGCACCCACGCCGGTGTGTCCCCTGGCTTGCCATAGTGGAACCACACGTCCTCGAACGCGATCGTCACCCCCGCAGCCCGCTCGCGTGCCAGCGTCTCGGCCGAATGCTCGACGCGCGGCGGCGGTGCTGCGCCCGGCTCCGTGTCCAGCAGGTGGAAGATCCGCTCCGATGCGGCCATCGCCTGCTGCAGCGTGTTGAACTTGTCGGCCAGATCCTGCAGCGGTTGATAGAAGCGCCGGAGCAGCTGCAGAAACGCCGCGACGACGCCGACGCTCAGCGTCCCCATCCCCACGCGGCGCGCGCCGGCGACCAGGAGGATCGCCAGCGCGAGCGACGTCAGGAACTCGATCGCCGGGAAGTACAGCGCGTAGATCGTGATCGACTTGAGGTTCGCGTCGAGGTGACCCTTGTTCAGCACCGCGAACCGCTCCGCCTCGCTCTGCTCGCGCCCGAACAGCTGCACGACCCGCATCCCCGAGATCCGCTCCTGCAGCGAGGCGTTGATTCGTGCGAGCCGAGCGCGGATGTCGCGATAGGTGATCCGCACGCGCGTCTGGAACAGGTGCGACGTGAGATACACCAGCGGGATCACCGCGAAAGCGGCGACCGCGAGCCGCCAGTCGGTGACGATCATCATCACCGCGATCGCAAGCAGTGTGAACAGGTCGCCCAGCCCCGCCACCACGCCGGCGGTGAACAGCTCGTTGAGCGACTCGACGTCGGACGTGACACGCGTGACCAGCCTTCCGACGGGCGTGCGGTCGTAGAACCCGATCGACAGGCGCTGCACGTGATCGAACAGCTGCTGCCGGAGGTCGCGCATCACACGCTGCCCGAGCATCGTCGTGAGCATCGTCTCGCCATACGAGCATCCGAACGCGATCACGAGCGAGCCGGCGAACAGCAGCGCCGAGCGCCATGCGAGCGCCGCGTCGCGAGTCGGGAGCGCGACGTCGATCACGCGCTGGGTCATGATCGGCCCGACGAGCTGGAGCAGCCCTTCCGTCATGAGGAGCACGAGCGCCCCCGCGACCAGCGCGCGGTAAGGGCGCACGTACACGAGCAGCCTGCGCACCAGTCGCCGGTCGTAGCGCTTCGCGCCCGACGCGCCGTCCTCGTCGCTGGCGTGGGGAGAGAGGGTGGCAGCCATGGGAGAAGAAAGCTAAATGGCGGGCTTGGTTGGAGATCCCTCTATCGTCCAGCCGGAATCCAGGTTCTGGGTGCCCGGTGACGGGTTGGTGGTGTCGGGTTTGACTGCGTTCGCCGTTGAACCCGTCACCACCAACCCGTTACCGGCAACTCACAACTTGGATTCCGGTTGGATGAGTCAGTGACTTCCAAAAAGCGTTTACACCCGAGTTCGCTGCGCCCGCCCCACACCGCCCTCGGCCATACGTGGTACGCGCGTTGCGATACGGAGTGCCGTCGTCCACTTACACTTTGGAGGCTGTGCTATGGGTATCCTCGCTTGGATCGTGCTCGGACTGATCGCGGGAGCGATCGCGAAGGCTCTCATGCCTGGTAAGGACCCGGGCGGCATCATCGTCACGATGCTGATCGGAATCGTCGGCGCGTTCATCGGTGGGTTCATCGGCAACACCATCACCGGCTCCGGCCTGAACGGCTTCTCTCTGTGGAGCATCGTGCTCGCGGTCGTGGGTGCCATGCTGCTGCTCTGGATCTATCGTCTCACGACCCGCAACACCCGCACGACGCTCTAAGGCGCGCCGGACGACGCGCAATACCCGACGGGCTTCGCTTTCGCGAAGCCCGTCGCCGTTCGTAGACAGCCCTCTAGCACGTATCCGGGATCCAGGTTTGGAGCTGTACGGTCTGGAGTTGGTGGTATCGGGTTCAACGGCGAACGCAGTAAAACCCGAAACCACCAACCCAAAACCGGTCACCCAGAACCTGGATTCCGGCTGGACGATAGAGGGACCTCAAAGAACGGTAGAGGGACCTCAAAGAACGGTCCCCGGTGTTTCTTCGGTCCCCCGCCCGCTAGATTCCAAGAGAATGAAGGACAAGATCGTCGTCCGCGGCGCGCGGCAGCACAACCTCAAAGGCTTCGACCTCGAGATCCCCCGGCGATCCTTCACCGTCGTCACGGGGCCGTCAGGATCGGGTAAGTCCTCGCTGGCCTTCGATACGATCTACGCCGAGGGCCAGCGCCGTTACGTGGAGTCGCTCTCCGCCTACGCGCGACAGTTCCTCGAGCGCATGGAGAAACCGCTCGTCGATCACATCGACGGACTCTCCCCCGCCGTTGCGATCGAGCAGAAGAACCCTACCAAGACGTCGCGCTCCACCGTCGGCACCTCCACCGAGATCTACGACTACCTGCGCCTCCTCTGGGCGCGGGTCGGTCATACGATCTGCCCCAAGTGCGGCCGCGAGCTCAGGCCCGATACGATCCAGTCGGTCTCCGACACGGTGCTCGCGTTGCCCTCCGGCACCCGCTTCTACGTCGCCGCACCGCTGAAGCTCAGCGACGAGGTCACGCACGAAGTCGTGATCGAGAACCTGCGCGCGCAGGGTTTCGTGCGCGTCAGCCTCGACGGCGTCGTCAAGCATCTCGACGAGCTGCTCGTCGAGAACGTCGACGTCACCTTCGCGCGCGAGCTGCTCGTCGTCGTCGATCGGCTCGTCGTGGGCGACGAGGCTCGCGGCCGCCTCGCCGACGCGCTCGGCACGGCCTTCCGCGAAGGCGACGGAGACGCGGTGATCCTCTTCACCGCCGCGATCACCTCGCCATTCGACGGGAACCCGGTCACGCGGCTGCGGTTCACCGAGCGCTTCGAGTGCCCGAACGACGGCACCACCATGCCGGCGCCCACGCCGCAGCTCTTCTCGTTCAACTCGCCGCGCGGCGCCTGTCCGCAGTGCAA
>DASYMZ010000071.1:0-23342 GCA_036008805.1 Gemmatimonadaceae bacterium | reverse complement strand
CGCGGCGTGCGGATCGGACTCCATCGCCGCGCTGCCGCCGGGCACGTCGAGCGGCACGCCATCGGGACCCACACTGCCGGTGCCCGCCACTCTGTGGAGTCCGCCCGCTGGATCCACGCCGCTGCAGGGGAGCTACCTCTACGTCGACATGGACGCGAGCTTCACGCCTGGCGTGACCTATCCGCGCACCATCGTGGCGACACTGCTCGACTTCACCGTGCTCGCGCGCGACGGGACGCTAACGATCTCCGCGTCGGACAGCGCGGCGTCGCTCGTCGTGCATGGCGTGTTCGCCACGATGCTCGGCCACCTGCAGCTCGACGAGGGCTATTACGACGGGCTACGCGAAGCCGCAAACGCGAATCCCCTACGAGGGAGTCTCGACGTCATGCTCAACACGCGTGCGTGCACGTCGGTGACCGGCTGGTTCGTGGTGGATCACAGCTTCTACTTCAACGGCCGGTTGACCGCGCTGGATCTGCGCTTCGAGCAGCGCTGCCCCGGCTTCACCGCGCCGATGCACGGGAAGCTGCACTGGACGGAGAATCTCACCTAGCGTTCCTCGCCGCGGTTCGCTACGGCTTCTTCAGCCGGAAGCTGAGCGCGCCGTTGGCGTCCTCGAAGTGCACGCGCACGCTCCAGACGCCCGCAGCGCCGGCGGCGGTCGTGAACGTTCCCGTATCGGTGAGCGCGTGCTGATAGACCTGACTCCCAGCTCCGTCGTACACGAACAGCGACGCGGTACCGGTGAGGCCGCTCGGTATCTGGCTCACCGATGCAGCGGTGCCGTCGCTCTGCCAGGTGTAGACGCGCTCGTCGGTGACGTCCACGAGCGACGACGCCTGATAGGCGAAGTCGTTCGGCAGATTGACCACCTGCGGCTGGTAGCTCGGCTCGGTGGAGACTCTCGAATCGCACGCGCCCAGCGACAGGAGTGCAACGAGCGCGGCGCGGCTGACTAGGTAGGTGCGAGACACGGCTTCCTCATGTCGTAAGGGAACGGCGAGGGACATCGCGGCGCCGCGGTCGTGGCGACTCGGCCCCAACATCCACACCTCGGTGCGGTGGGCGGCAGTGACGTGGGCCACAGCGCAATTGCGCTGCCATTGCCTGGAGGCGCGGAGGCCGCGCTGGCGCATGCTCGGTGCACGCGGATACCGTCATGGCGCGCACGAAATCCCTCGCTCCGAGCCCGTTCGGAGCGTCCCACCTCACAGCCGACGCTCTTCATGACGACGATCTCGCGGCGAGAGACGCTCCGGCTCCTCATCGCCGCTCCGCTCGGACTCGCCACGCAGTCCACGCGCGCAGTGCGCGAGCGTGCCGCAGCCGCACCGCCTGAACGTGCTCGTCGCCGGAGGACATCCCGACGATCCGGAGAGCGGCTGCGGGGGCACGATGGCGCGGTACGCCGGTGCGGGTCACGACGTCGTCGCGCTGTATCTCACGCGAGGAGAGGCCGGCATTGCCGGAAAGACGCACGCCGAATCGGCGACGATCCGCACGGCCGAGCCGGAGCGCGCGTGCGCGATCCTCGGCGCGAAGGCCCGCTTCGGACGCCACGATCGCGGGCCAGCACTTCCACTTCCGGCCTGACGCGAACGCGCGAGCGCCGTTGCGGTCGACTCATCCGCACCCGACCTTCACGCTCACTCGCATCCGCGCGCCGCGCGTCGGCGCGCGCTCGACTCATCCAACCCTCCCACGGCATCGATGTCCATTCCGGACGACCGCATCAAGGGGTCAAGCTCCTCGAGCCCCTCGAACGACCACGCTCTTCCCGGACGCCGCAAGTTCCTCGGCGATGCGTTCGCCCTCGCCGCGACGTCGCTCGTCGCAGGTCCTGCGACGTCGCGTGCGCGAGACCAGCAGCACGAGGCGGCGAGCATGCCGGCGCGACTGCCCGAGCTCCCCGCGCGCGTGTTCGTCGATCACGACGGCGCCGGCCTGGTGCAGGCGACGCGTCAGGGCTCGCGCTTCACCACTCCACGCGGCGTCGTGGAGCTCACGCCGAGTGCGTCGGGCGTAGCCGTGAAGGTGTCGGCGCCAGGCGCGACGCTCAATCGCGTCGTGCTCCGCTGGACCACGACCTTTCCAGCCACGACGCTCTATCTCGGCGACCACTGGGAGCGCGGCTACGGTGATCTTCAGTGGCGCTCGCTGCAGCCCGAGCGCGTGATGCCGTGGTACTTCGCCGCGCACGATCCCGCGGGCGCGCGGACCTTTCTCGCCGGAGTGAAGACGCAGCCGTCCGCGCTCTGCTTCTGGACGGTCGACGCCGAGGGTACGTCGCTCTGGCTGGACTTCCGGAATGGCGGAATGCCGAGCCGGCCCGGCGATCGCGAGATTGCCGCGGCGACGATCGTCTCGCTCGACGCCGCGCCGCGCGAGACGCCGTTCGCCGCATTGACGCGATTCTGCAAGATGATGTCGCCCGCGCCGCGGCTGTCGAAGACGCCGATCTGCGGCAACAACAACTGGTACTACGCGTACGGCCGCAACTTCGACGCGAACGCGATGCGTCGAGATGCCGCGTTCCTCGCCGAGATCTCCGCGGGGCACGCGGTGCGTCCGTACTGCGTGATCGACGCGGGGTGGACGCCCGGGTCGGGCGCGCCCGGCGGTCCCTGGACGAAGGGCGACGAGCGGATCTTTCCCGACATGCCCGGCCTCGCCGCCGACATGAAGAAGCTCGGCGTGCGACCCGGCATCTGGATCCGGCCGACTGCGCTCACCGTCGTGGACGATCCCAGGCGGCTGCGCGCGGGGCCGTCGCGCGACGCGGAGAAGCCGCTCGACCTCACGATGCCGGAGAACCTGCAGCTCATCCACGACGACGTCGCGCGGATGCGCACGTGGGGCTATGAGTTGATCAAGCACGACTTCTCCACCTACGACGCATTCGGACGGTGGGGATTCGACATGGGCGCCGAGATCACCGACAGCCGTTGGCACTTCGCCGATCAGACGCTGACGAACGCGGAGATCATCCTGAAGCTGTATCGCACGCTCCGCGACGCGGCGGGCGACGTCGTGATCCTGGGCTGCAACACGATCGGTCATCTCGGCGCGGGGCTGTTCGAGATCCAGCGCACCGGAGACGACACGTCCGGTCATGCGTGGGAGCGCACCCGGCGCATGGGAGTGAACACGCTGGCGTTCCGGCTGCCGCAGCACGGGACCTTCTTCTCGAGCGATCCCGACTGCGCGGCACACACCGCGCAGACACCCTGGGAGATGGACCGGCAGTTCCTCGATCTGGTCGCGAAGAGTGGGACGGCGCTGTTCGTCTCCGTCGACCCGCGCACCGTGACGCCGGAGCAGAAGGCGGCGTACCGCGCGGCGATGCTGCTGGCGCTGTCGGGCGGTGTGAAGGGCGGGGCGGAGCCGCTCGACTGGCTCCACACGACGGCTCCGCGGGAGTGGCGGATCGGGTCGCGGCGGGAGACGTATCGGTGGGAAGAGGCGACGGGGGCGATCCCGCTGCGAATCTGAGCGCCATCTCGTCGCCGGGCGTGCTCGTGCGCGCACCGGGAGAATTCGCCAGTCCGGGTGGCGATCTCCAAGCGACGGCGGCCATGTCCGAGGCAAGCGACTTGCAACGTATTTGTAACAATACGCTGCCCGCGTGAGGCGGCGCCCGTCATCGTACGCGACGGATCAGCCAACCAAGTGCAGTCGCAAGGCGACAGGTCGCTTCATGTACATCGATCCCGCCGCAGGTAGCCTGGTTCTCCAGGTCCTCATCGCCGGCGTCCTCGCCGTCGCGTCCACGTTCAAGTCCGCCCGCCAGTCCGTCACGCGAGCCATTCGCGAGCTGTTCACCACACATCGAGAGAAGTGATCACGACGGCCGCGCGCGCCGCGCGGGATCGACGCCGAGGGTAGCCGGTGCGGCAGCTCGGCCGGCTGCTCTATCCGATCCTGTTCGCGATGTCGCTGGTGTTCGGCGTCGCCGCGCGCGGCGCTGGACAGTACCGCGCGTGGGACCTCGCGCTCGTCACGATCGCCGTCGCGGTCGTGACGTCGCTCGTGCTGGCCCTCGTGCTGGCCGTGCTGCGAGTCGGCGTGCGAAGCGACCGCGCGGCGCCGCTCGCTGCCGCGCTCTCGATGCTGCTCGTCGCCTGGTTCTTCTACTACGGGCCGGCGCAGCGCGCCGCGGAAGCGATCACCTGGCGCGGCTCGCGCGACCAGGTGCTGATCCCACTCGGCCTGCTGGCGACGATCGGCATTCTCGCGTGGCTCGTCCGACAGCCGCGCGACCGGCTCGTCGTCGTGAACACGCTCATGACGCGCTTCGGCGCACTGCTCTTCGCGTTCGTCGTCGCGCAGCTGCTCTTCTCACAGCGCGACACCTCGGCCGTCGCGCGCCGAAGCGAGCTCGTTCGCCAGCTCGCGGTGCCCCTGCGGGTCTCCGGCGCCGTGCCCGCGGGCCGCAATCAGCCCAGACGCGACATCTACCTCATCGTGCTCGACGGACATCCCAACGCGCGGGTGTCGCACGAGGTGCTTCAGTACGACGACTCGAGCTTCACCGACAGCCTGCGTGCGCTCGGCTTCACCATCCCGCGCGAGATGCACGGCAACTACGCGCAGACGATCCTCTCCGTGCCCTCGCTGCTGAACGCGACGCACGTGACCCAGCTCGCGAAGGACGCCGGCGAGAACAACCCGAGCTACGCGCTGCCCACCTATCTGGTAGAGAACAATCGCAGCGCGCGCTTTCTGCGGAGCCAGGGCTACGAGTACGTGCTCTTCCCCTCGATGTGGTGGACGCAGACGCAGCACAGCCCCATCTCCGACAGGGAGTTCGACGCGCGGCCGAGCCACACGCTCGCCAACGAGCTGCGTCGCACGGAGCTGCGGCAGGTGGTGTTGAACGCCACGCTGCTGCGCTTTCGGCCCCCGCCGCCGCTCGATCCCCGGCACGAGGCCGAGACCATGGCGGGCCTCAAGCCCATGCCCGCCAGCGGCGGCGCGCCGAAGTTCGTCTTCGCGCACGTGCTGCTGCCGCACATGCCGTACTATCTGGACGCGAGCTGTCACACGCTCGCGCATCCGATCCAGCCCGAGCAGGAGGACGGTGCGTCGCCCGAGCAGCGCGCGGCGCACCTCGCGCAGATGCGGTGCGTCGACGGCATGGTGCTCGACGTGGTGACGACGCTGCTCCGCGACTCGCGCACGCCGCCGATCATCCTCGTCGTGGGCGATCACGGCACGCGGTTCACCTATCCCCGCTTCTCGGAGCGGCCCCACAGCCTCCCCGCGGCGTTCATGCGCGAGCGGTTCGGCCCGCTCGGCGCGTTCTATCTCCCCGCCGGCGGCGACAGTGCGTTCACCGGCTCGGTATCGCTCGTCAACGTGATGGGCAACGTGCTGCGGTACTACTTCGGCGCGGACATTCCGCCGAGCCCGGACGAGATGTACGTGTCGGGCACGTACGCGTATCGGTTCTATCGGGTGGACAGCACGGGATACGTCGGGCGCCGAGGCACCACCGCCTCACGGTAGCCGGCGCCGTGCGCGGCGAAGGAGATCAGATCGTCGTCGCGAGTGCGTGCGGACGTGGTCCGTACGCTAGCGCCGCTCGATCACTCCGCCGCCGAGCGCGACGTACAGCGACACGAGATTCTCCACGTTCGCGCGCCTGAGCCGCAGCAGCTGCTGCTCCGCCGCGAACAGGTTGCGCTCCGCGTCGAGCACCTCGATGTAGCTCACGACGCCCTCGAGGTAGCGCGTGCGCGCGAGCTGCGCGATCTGCCGCTGCGCGATGGTGCCCCGCTCCTGCGCCGCTACCTGATCGGCGAGAAAGCGCCGCCCCGCGAGCGCGTTGGTCACCTCCTGGAACGCGACCTGGATCGTGCGCTCGTAGTCGGCCAGCGCGATCTCTCCCTGCGCCCGCGCGATCTGCACGTTTCCGCGAATGCGGCCGCGGTTGAAGATGGGCGCCGCGATCGACGGACCGTAGCTCCACGACAGACCGTCGTTGCCGACGAGCGTGTTGAGCGCGCTCGATGCGAAGCCGAGCGCGCCCGTCAACGAGATGGACGGAAAGAAGGCGGCGCGCGCGGCGCCGATGCTCGCCTCCGCGCTGCGCAGCCGCTCCTCCGCCGCCAGCACGTCGGGACGCAGCAGGAGCAGCTCGGATGGAAGACCGGCCGACAGCACGGCCGGCGACATCTGCGCTTCCAGCGGGAGCGAGGACGGCAGCGTCGTCGCGACCGGTCCGCCCACGAGCACGGCGAGCTGGCTGTTCACCTGCACCTGGGTGAGGCGCAGCCCGGCGAGCGCCGCTTCCGCCTGCGCGAGCAGCGACTCCGACTGATGGAGATCGAGCGCGGAGGTGAGGCCGGCGCGCTGGCGCACCTGCGCGATGCGCACGCCCTCGCGGCGGCTCTGCACCGTGGTGTCGGCGAGGCGGATCTGCTCGGCCGTCTCGATCGACGCGAGATAGGTCGCGGCGACGTCCTGGATGAGCGAGAGCCGGAACGCGCGTTGCGCCTGCACGGTGGCGAGGTAGTCGGCGCGTGCCGACTCGGTGAGATCGCGAACGCGTCCCCAGAAGTCGAGCTCGAACGACGAGACGCCGACGTTCACCGACGCGCGGTCGACGGTCCGGTCGCCCGCGCCAGGAATGCCCGACGCGAGCTCGCCCGCATGGCTCCGCGTTGCGCCCGCGCTCGCGACCGGAGTGGGGAAGCGGTCGGCGCCTTGGATGCGATACGCGCCTCGCGCCTGCTCGATGCGCGCAACCGAGATTCTGAGATCGCGATTGTGCTCGAGCGCCGCCGCGATCAGCGCGTCGAGCCGAGGATCGCGGAAGAAGTCGCCCCATCCGATGTCGATCGCGCGCGCGCCCGTCGCGCCGGCGCTGTCCAGCGACGGCTCGTACGCGAGCGGCGTGGGAAGCGCAGGACGGGCGTGCGGGGGAGCGAAGTGGCAGGCGCTCAGAATCGTCAGCGCCACGAGAGCCGCGCCGTGGCTGACGACGCGGCGCACTCGTCGTTCCGTGTTCGGACAGCTATGCATGGGCCGCATCGGGTCCATGCCCGGGCAGGTGATCATGATCGTGATCGTGCTGATGCGCGATCTCCTCCGGGGCGAGCGGCCGCTTCCGGCTCACCCACCGGCGCACGGCGAGATAGAAGAGCGGAATGAAGAAGATCCCGAACGCCGTCGCCGCGAGCATGCCGCCCGCCACGCCGGTGCCCACCGCCTGTCGGCTCGACGCGCCCGCGCCGCGCGCCAGCACGAGCGGCATCATGCCGAGCACGAAGGCGAGCGACGTCATGATGATCGGGCGCAGGCGCAGCTTCACCGCGGCCAGCGTCGCGTCGAGGGTGCTCTTGCCGTGCGCCTCCTCCTCGATCGCGAACTCGACGATCAGGATCGCGTTCTTGGCCGCGAGGCCGATGATCGTCACCAGTCCCACGTTGAAGTACACGTCGGCGGCGAGACCGCGGAACATCGTGAACAGGATGGAGCCGAGCACGCCGAGGGGCACGACGAGCAGCACGGAGAGCGGCACCGCCCAGCTCTCGTACAGCGCGGCCAGCAGGAGGAAGACGACGATGAGCGACACGCTCATCAGCGACACGATCTGTCCCGACGCCTGGTTCTCCTCGAACGAGAGCCCGGTCCAGTCGAAGCCGAAGCCGGGCGGCAGATCCTTCGCGAGGCGCGCCATCTCGGCCATCGCCTCACCGGTGGAGCGGCCCGGCGCCGCCGTGCCCGAGATGTTCATCGACGGATAGCCGTTGTAGCGCTGGATCTGTGGCGGGCCCGCCGTCCACGACACGGTCGTGAACGCGCCGAACGGCACCATCTCGCCCTTCGCGTTGCGCACCTTGAGATCGAGCACGTCCTGCGGCGTCATACGGAACGGTGCGTCGGCGGCGAGCAGCACGCGGAGAATGCGTCCCCCTCGGCTGAAGTCGTTGGCGTACGCGCTGCCGAAGGTGATCGCGAGCGTGGCGTTGATGCTCGCCACCGAGAGACCGAGCGCGCGCGCCTTGATCCGGTCGATCAGCACCCGAAGCTGTGGGGCGTCCTCCTGGCCTTCGGGCCGAACGCCCACGAGCACGGGGCTCTTGCTCGCCGCACCGAGCAGCTGGTTGCGTGCCGCCTTGAGCTCGTCGAGCGTGTGACCGCCGCGGTCCTCGAGCACGAAGCTGAACCCGCTCGCCACGCCGAGGCCCTGAATCGCCGGCGGGTTGAGCGTGAACACCATCGCCTCCTTCACCTGCATCAGCGTGCCGAGCGCCCGGAGCACCAGCGACTGTGCGCTGTTCTCTTCACCATTCCGCTCCTCCCACGGCTTGAGCCGCACGAACGCGATCGCATTCGCCTGACCCTGGCCGAAGAAGCTGAAGCCGCGCACGAGGATGTTCGTCTCCACCTGCGGCTGCTTCTTGTAGAACGCCTTCACCTGCTCGATCGCGATGTTGGTGCGCTCCGTCGTCGCGCCGGGCGGCGCCTGGATGACGGTGATCACGCTCCCCTGATCCTCGACGGGCAGGAAGCTGCCGGGCAGGCGCTGGAAGAGCAGCAGCGTGATGGCGATGAGGACGCCGAACACGGCGAGAAAGCGCAGCGGACGAATGAGAATCCGGCCGACGACACCCTGATAGCGTCCGGACGTCCGCGCGAACCACGAGTTGAACCCGCCGAAGAACCGGCCCGCCGCTCGGCTCACGCGATTGCCCGACCACGCGCCATGCTCGTCCACCGGCTTGAGCAGGGTGGCGCACAGCGCGGGGGTGAGCGTGAGCGCCATCAACGCCGAGAAGGCGATCGAGACGGCGAGCGTGACGGAGAACTGGCGGTAGATGCCTCCCGTCGAGCCGGGAAAGAACGCCATCGGCACGAACACCGCGACGAGCACCAGCGTGATGCCGACGACGGCCGACGTGATCTGGGTCATCGCCTTCACCGTCGCGTCGTACGGCGAGAGCTTCTCCTCCGTCATGATGCGCTCGACGTTCTCGATCACGACGATCGCGTCGTCCACGAGGATGCCGATGGCCATGACCATGGCGAACAGCGTCAGCACGTTGATCGAGAAGCCGAGCAGCCAGAGACCGAGGCAGGCGCCCGAGAGCGCGATCGGCACGACGATCGTCGGGATCAGCGTGGCGCGCCAGTTCTGCAGGAAGAGGAACATCACGAGGAAGACGAGGATCATCGCCTCGATCAGCGTCTCCACCACCGACGACACCGACGCGCTGATGAACGGCGTCGAGTCGTACGGCACCGTCCACGCGATGTCCTCGGGAAATCCGAGCGCCAGCTCGGCCATCCGCTGCTTCACCTCGCTGGCGACGGCGAGCGCGTTCGCGCCCGGCGTGAGCTGGATCGCCATGCCGGCCGCGGGCTCGCCGTTCATCTCGATGTCGAAGCCATACGTCTGCGCGCCGAGCTCCACGCGGGCGACGTCGCCGAGCCGGATCACCGAGCCGTCGGGATTCGCGCGGAGGATCACGTTGGCGAACTGCTCCGGCGTGCTGAACCGGCTCTGGGTGAGGATCGCCGCGTTGATCTCGCTCCCTTCCGCGAGCGGGCGGTCGCCGAGCGAGCCACCGCTCGACTGGCTGTTCTGCTCCTGCACCGCACCCAGCGCATCGGCGGGCGTGAGGTTGAAGCTCGCGAGCTTGGCTGGGTCGAGCCAGATGCGCATCGCGTACTCGGAGGAGAACGAGCGGACGTCGCCCACGCCGGGGACGCGTCGCAGCTCGTCCACCACTCGCGCGACGGCGAAGTTGCCCAGCTCCAGCGTCTGCATCGTGCGCGACTTGGAGGTCAGCGCGACGATCATCAGGAAGCCGGCGTTCGCCTTCACGACCTGCACGCCCTGACGGCGCACTTCCTCCGGCAGTCGCGCTTCCACTCGGCGCAGCCGGTTCTGCACCTCCATCAGCGCGATGTTGATGTCGGTGCCCGAGCGGAACGTCACGGCGATGCTCGCCGTGCCGTTGGACTGGCTGGACGACGACATGTACTGGAACCCCTCGACGCCGTTGAGCTCCTGCTCGATCGGCTGCGTCACGTTGCTCGCGAGCACGGACGCGTCGGCGCCGGGATACACCGCGGCGATCGTGAGCGACGGCGGCGCGATCGTCGGATACTGCTCGATCGGCAGGGAGCGCAGCGCGATTCCACCAGCGAACAGGATCGTGAGCGCGATCACCCATGAGAAGACGGGGCGATCGATGAAGAAGCGCGGAGTCATTTGGAGACGACCGGCTTCACAGGGCTGCCCGGCGCCGCCTTCTGCAATCCGTCCACGATCACGCGCTCACCGACCGTCAGTCCGCTCTGGATCAGCCACGCATCGCCCTCGAGCGAGCCGAGCTTCACCGGACGCGCCTCGACGATGTCCTTCGCGCCGACGACCATCACGGTGCCGCCTTGCGGCGTGAGCGTCACGGCTCGCTGCGGCACCCGGAAGCCATTGGGAAGGGTGCCCGCCTCGACGCGCGCGCGCACGAACTGTCCGGGGAGCAGCGCGCGCTGCGGGTTGGGGAACTGCGCGCGGAGCGCCGCGGTCCCCGTCGCCTCGTCGATGCTGAGGTCGAAGAAGTCGAGGTAGCCAGGCATGCGATACTGCGAGCCGTCCTCGAGCACGAGATGCACGGGCACCTTGCCGAGGGTCGACGACCGGGACGACGTGATCCGGCCGCGCAGCGCGAGCACGTCGGAGCTCGACTGCGAGAAGTTGGCGTAGATGGGATCGAGCTGCTCGATGCGAGTGAGCAGGGTCCCCTCGCCACTCTTCACGAGCGCACCCTCGGTCACTTCCGCGCGGCCCGCGCGACCCGAGATCGGCGCCGTGACGGTGGTGTACCCGAGGTTCAGCCGCGCCGCCGCGATCTGGGCGCGCCGCTCGGCGACGTCGGCCTGCGCGGTGCGCAGCCGCGCGACGGCGGCATCGTACTCCTGCTGGCTGAGCGCCTGCTGCGCGACGAGCCCCTTGTAGCGGTTGACGTCCTGCTCCGCGTTCGCCGCGGTGGCCTGCGCACGTGCGAGCGCGGCCTCGGCGGCGTTCACTTGCGCGCGCATCGGTCGTGCGTCGATCTCGAAGAGCGGCTGCCCTTCGCGCACGTCGGTGCCTTCCGTGTAGAGGCGGCGCTGGACGATGCCGTCGACGCGGGCGCGCACGTCGGCCATGCGCACGGCCTGTAGCCGGCCGGGCAGCTCGATCACGTTGGCGATCGGCTGTGCGGAGACGGTGATGATGCGGACTTCGGGCGGCGGCGGCGCGGCGGGCGGCGGCGCGGATTTGGAGCACGCCGCAATAAGAAGCGCGGCACCGAGGCGCCGCGCGTGGGCGGAGATTGGCATCAAAGGAGAATACTCGGAGCGCGCGCGAGGGGCTACCATAAATGTGCTGTCGTGCAGCCACCTCCGTTGGTCAGCACCCGCGTCGAACTGCTCGGCTCCTCCGACCTGAACGCAGTGTCCATCCACGTCGTGCTCGTCCATCCCGAGATCCACTGGAACACCGGAAACGCGGGCCGCACCTGCCTCGCCGCCGGCGCGACGCTGCATCTCGTGGAGCCGCTCGGCTTCTCGCTGAACGAGCGCGAGGTCAAACGCGCGGGGCTCGACTACTGGGAGCACGTCGACCTGAAGGTATGGCCCAGCTGGGACGCGCTCGAGCGCGAGCTGCCGTCGCTCGGCGAGCCCTGGTTCTTCTCGACCAGGGCGACGCGGCTGCTGTGGGACGCACCCCTCGGCACGACGGAGAACGTGGTGCTCGTGTTCGGGCGCGAGACGGGGGGGCTCCCGGCCGAGCTGCACGAGCGGTACGCCGATCGGTTCGTCGCGATGCCGATCGCGTCGCCGGTCGTGCGGTCGCTCAATCTCTCGACGAGCGTGGGGATCGCGGCCTACGAGGTGCTGCGACAGAGAGCTGCTGAGCTCTGAACTGCCACTCGCCTGTAGGTGGTAGTGAGTAGCGGTAGCGAGATGTCGTAGCGGGTAGCGCGACCTCTGTCCTCTCCTACTCGCGACCACCTACGGTTACGACCTACCAATTGCGGGGAGAGGCAGTCGAGAGAGATTGACGCTCCACGCTGCGTCTCTAGATTCGCGGCAGGTCTCCTGTCCTCCCTCCTCAGACTCCCATCCGCCGTAGATGACTTCCCCGGCCGACCGCGTTCTCGGCCGCATCATCGCGGGCCGCTATCGCGTGGTCGCGCTCGTCGGCGCCGGCGGGATGGGCGAGGTCTATCGCGCCGAGCACGTGTCGCTGCGGCGGCCGACCGCGCTCAAGTTCATGCGCCCCGCGCTCGGCGACGACGTGGACGCGCTCGCGCGGTTCCGGCGCGAAGCGGAGCAGGCGAGCCGCATCGCGCATCCGAACGTCGCCGCGATCTACGACTTCGGCGAGACCGATGACGGGCTCGTCTTCCTCGCGATGGAGTTCATCGAGGGCGAGTCGCTCGCCGACCGGATCGCCGAGCGCGGACGATTGGATCCTGTCGACGCCGCGCACGTGATCGCGGGGGCGGCCGCCGGACTCGCTGCCGCGCACCGGCGCGGGATCCTCCATCGCGATCTCAAGCCGGCGAACATCATGCTCGCGCGCGAGCGCGGCGACAGCGCCGGCGGCCACGCCGTCGGCACGGTGAAGCTGGTGGACTTCGGCATCGCGCGCTCGATCATGGGCGCCTTTCCACCCACCGGCGGCGACGCGGTCACCGCCACGCCCGCGCTGACACGCACCGGGATGGTGCTCGGCACCCCCGCATACGCGAGCCCCGAGCAGCTCGCCGGCGAGCCGCTCGACGCGCGCTCCGACATCTACGCGCTCGCGCTCGTGTCGTTCGAGGTCCTCACCGGGCAGCCCGCCTTCGCCACGACCAACGCGCGCGAGCTGATCGCGCATCGCCTGCTCGGCGCGCCTCGTCCCATCACCGAGGTGCTGCGATCGAGCGACGCGCCGTGGGCAGACGCGGTGCAGCCCGTGCTCGACCGCGCGCTCGCGTCCGATCCCGCGAAGCGATACGACGACGCGACGGCGTTCGCGACGGACCTCGCCGCGGCGCTCGGTGTGCCGTTGAGCAGCTCGGGCCCGTTCGGGATCGACACGCCGGCCGGTGAGCGGCCGACACCGCAGTCGCTCCGCACACCGACAGCGGTGTGGCGACGTCCGCCGGCACTCGCCGCGATCGCCGTCGCCGCGGCGGTGCTGATCGGCGCGGTGATGGTGATGCGACATCGACCCGCTGACGCACCTACCGCCACGTCACCCGCCGAGCCGGCGTTGCATCGCGTGGCGGTGCTGCCGTTCGAGAATCTCGGCCGCCCCGACGACGCGTACGTCGTCGACGGGCTCACCGACGAGATTCGCGCGCGGTTGTCGAGCATCCCGGGGCTCGCCGTGATCGCTCGCGCGAGCTCGAATCAGTACCGCGCGACGAAGAAGCCGCTGCAGGACGTCGCGCGCGAGCTCGGCGTGCACTACCTGCTCACGGGCACCGTGCGCACGATGCCCGCGTCATCCGGAATGCCCGCGCGAGTGCGGGTGGCGCCCGAGCTCGTCGAGGCGACCACCGGCGACGTGGCGCCGACGAGCCGGTGGACGCAGTCGTTCGACGCGACGATGGCCGACGTGTTCGCGACGCAAGCCGAGATCGCGGGGCGCGTGGCGGGGGCGATGAACGTCGCACTCGCCATCGGCACGCGCGTGCGCCTGGCCGAAGCGGCGACGCACGACCCCGCCGCGTACGACGCATATCTGCGCGGCCGCGCGATCGCGCGCACAGAGCCGGTGGATCTGCGGCAGAAGCTGCGCTACTTCCAGCAGGCGGTGGCGCTCGACTCCTCGTTCGTCGAGGCGTGGGTCGAGCGGGCGCGTGCCGCGGCGATCCTGTACTCGAACGGCGTCCCCGCGCCCGAGCTCGCGCGCGAGGCGAAGATGTCGGCCGAGCGGGCGATCGCGATCGCGCCGAACAACGGCATCGCGCACAGCGCGCTCGCCGCGTACCGCAACCTGGTGGAGCAGGACCCCGTCGGCGCGCTCGCGGCGGCGCAACGCGCGCGTGCGCTCGCGCCTGGCGACGCGGAGATCCTCCGCTCGCTCGCGATCTCCGAGCGGCAGCAGGGCCGCACCGGCGACGCGATTCGGGATCTGCAGGCCGCGGTGGAGCTCGACCCGCGCAGCGCGGTCACCGTGCACGTGCTCGCGGAGGCACTGCTGTGGGCGCGCCGCTATCCCGAGGCGCGCTCGGCCGCGGATCGCGCATTGTCGCTCGCGCCCGACGTGCCGGAGATGATCGAGAGCCGCGCGATGGTGTCGCTCGCCGAGGGCAGTCTCGACGAAGCGCGGCGGCTGCTCGCGGCTGCACCGCCGTCGGTGGACCGCGCCGCGCTCGCGGCGAGCGTCGGGACCTTCTTCGATCTCCCGTGGGTGCTCGACGACGCGGATCAACGGCGCCTCCTCGCGCTGGGCGCCGACGCGTTCGACGGTGATCGTCTCACCTGGGCCTGGGTGCTCGCGCAGACGCATGCGCTGCGCGGCGACGCGGCGCGCGCGCGAGCGTACGCCGACTCCGCGCTCGTCGCGGTGGACGAGCAGCTTCGCGATGCGCCGGAAGATGCGCAGCGACACGTCGTGCGCGGGCTGGTGCTCGCGACGCTCGGACGCGCCGCGGAGGCGGTGTCGGCGGGAGAGCGGGGTATCGCACTGGCCGCGCGCAAGCGCAACGAGACCATGACGCCATACCTCCGGCATCAGCTCGCGCGCATCTACTTGAACGTGGGGCAGAAGTCGAAGGCGCTCGACGTGTTGGAGCCGTTGCTGCGCGGACCGTACTACGTGTCGCCGGCGTGGCTGCGGATCGATCCTGGCTTCGCGCCGCTGAAAGGAGAGGCGAGGTTCGAGCGGTTGGCGGCTGAGCCGCCAACCGTGATCGCGCGCTGAACGTTCCGGCCGCTCATCTCGCCGCCACCTTCGCGTCGATCACGATCGGCACCGCCACGCGGGTGCCGATCGACTCCGACCCGATCCACACCTCGAGCGTCATCTCGCCCACGCGCTCCGGTCGGCCGGCTGAAACGGTGTTCTGGTTGGCGAGGGCGAGTGGCGCGTGCGCGGCGGGTCGCGGAAGCGGAAGGCGCGGCGGCGGTGCGACGATGGCGTCCTGCAGCAGCGGGGCCGAGACCGCGAGCATGGCGGCGTGCAGCGCGAGCGAGAGCATGGCTGTCTCGTGCGGTGGGGACGGCCAATGCTGCCGCTTTCCTGGCCGGTGTCAACCTTCGACGCGCCGGCGTGTCGTCCACGTACGGCGCCGAGTCGCCTGGCGAGCGCATCGCGGCGGAGTGAGCTTTTCCCGGCGCGCGAATGGCGGCCCATGTCGCACACCCACTCACCAGCCGAGGAGTTACGCCGATGTCCGCGGACCAGATGCTCGACAACCAGAACACGATCCTGAACAACCAGCGTGAGATCAAGGCGAACCAGGATCAGATCAAGGCGAACCAGGCCGAGATCAAGGGCAATCAGGACAAGCTGGACCGGATCCTCGCGAATCAGAAGGAGATCGAGCAGAACCAGCGGCAGATCCTCGCCAACCAGAACGAGATCCTCGCGGCGGTGCGGAAGGGCTGAGCCGCTGAGGCGGGTCTCGGCGGACGGGCCGATGTTGCCCCGGGGAGCGCTTGACTGAATATTTCCGTGTTCCCGTACGCCCGACACGCGAGACCGCCCCTCCCAATGGCCAACGCCAACATCCCGGACATCGGGAAGTATCGCATCGTCGAGCTGGTCGGCGAGGGTGCGATGGGCGTCGTCTACCGGGCGCTGGACACCGTGCTGCACCGTACGGTCGCGATCAAGGTGATGAACGAGGCGATCGCCCGGCAGGAGGATCTGCGCCAGCGCTTCCTGCACGAGGCGCAGGCGGCTGCCTCGCTCCAGCACCCGAACGTCGTGAGCATCTACGACCTCGGCGAGGTGGACGGGCACCTCTACATCGCGATGGAGTTCGTGCAGGGTGTCGACCTCGAGCAGATGATCGCGCTCGGCGAGCCGATCTCGCTGCAGACCAAGCTCGACGTGATGATCGACGTGCTGAACGGGCTCACCTTCGCGCACAAGCGCGGCGTCATCCATCGCGACATCAAGCCGGCGAACATCCGCATCGCCGAAGATGGGCGCGCCAAGATCATGGACTTCGGCGTCGCGCATCTGGCGTCGTCCAAGCTCACCAGCACGGGTGCGTCGCTCGGCACCCCGGGCTACATGGCGCCGGAGCAGGTCGTCGGCGGCAAGACCACCAACGCGACCGACATCTTCGCCGTGGGCGGTGTGCTCTATGAGCTGCTCACCGGCGTGAAGCCGTTCGACGGCGAGACGCTGCACAACCTGTTCTACAAGATCATGGCGGAGGAGCCGCGACCGGTGCGCGAGCTCAAGCCGGGGCTGCCCGCCGCGCTCGACCGGATCGTGATGAAGGCGCTCGCGAAGGAACCGACCGCTCGCTACGCCACGGCGCTGGAGATGGCGGACGAGTTGAGCAAGGTGCGCGCGAGCCTGAGCGGACCGGCGCGTCCGTCGTCGGTGTCGCTGAGCGCGACGTATGCGACCGCGTTCGCCGGCTCGAAGAGCGCGGCGCGCGATCGCATGGTGCACATCGCGACGGCGGGCGCGGGAGTGCTCGCGATCGTGACGCTCCTGGCGCTCGCGTGGCCGAGGCTGACGGGCTCGCGCACGCAGCAGGTGGCGCAGCAGACACCGCCCGCGACGGAGTCGGCCGTCGCGCCGGACACTTCTCGGCCCGCGGGCGTGACGCAGTCGGTTCCGCGCGTGGCGCCGACCGTGCAGACGCCAGTACCGCAGCCCGTGCAGCAAGCGCCCACCACGCGCGAGAGCGCACCGATGGTCGCGACGACGCAGCGCAGCCCGGCCAGGCCGGCGCCGCGCGCGGAGCAGCGGGTCGTGGCACCGGAGCGTGCCGCCAAGGGAGTGACGACCGCCGTGGCGACACCGCCGATCGCGTCGCCGCCCGTGTCCACTCCGGTGTCGACGCCGGCGGTGACCAGCCAGGCCGCGCCGCCGCCAGTCGTGCGCGCCGAGGTTGCGGCGCCGCGAGCGAATGCCGCGCCGGCGGGCTCGTCGGCCCCCGTGGCCGAGAGCGCGCCCGCCGCGGCGAGCGCCGCCGACATCACGCCGACCATCGAGGCGTACGCGCGCGCGATCGAGTCGCACGACGTGGCCGCGATCCGTCGCGTCTACCCGGGGCTCACGTCGGATGAGCAGCGCGGCTTCGAGCAGTTCTTCCAGGCGGCGCGCAAGATCGACGTCACCTTCCGCGTGACCAACGTGGAAGGGACCGGCTCATCGGCGGAAGCGCGCGTGTCGGGCACCTACCAGTACGAGGGCGCATCCGGCAAGATCGAGCGTCAGCCCGTGAGCTTCGCCGCGACGCTCAAGCGCGACGGCAACACCTGGCGGCTCGTCTCACTGCACTGAGGCCGGCTCAGAACGTGCGCTCGATGCCGGCGGTGTAGACGAGATTCGGCCGCATCCCGCCGCGATTGAGCGGGAACAGCGCGTTCACGACGAGCAGCGTGTTGTGCGCCGGGGTCGCCTTGAAGCCGAACGACCCGTTCACGATGTCATCGCGAATCTTTGGAATGTTCGTCGGGTCGAGCGTCCGGCGAAACGGCGCCTCCCACGTGACCAGGCCGGGGAGCACCAGCTTGCTGTCGCCGACCTGCAGCTCCGAGACCAGATCGGCGGCGAGCGTGAAGCCGTCGGACATGCGGTGATCGAAGCCGACCGTGCCGAGTACCGCGTCGTTCTGCCGATCGCCGGCGTGATGGAGGTAGCCGACGTTCAGGTGCGGCGAGAAGTCGCCCATGCGCGAGTTGATGATCGCGAGCGCGCGGCCGGAGAACTTGCCGGAGCCGAGCAGGTCCTGCTCACCGCCGGTGGGAAATCGTCCGTCGATCAGCACGGCGACGCTCGCGCTGGGCGACTCGCGCAGGTTCAGCTTCGCGCGCACCGTGATGTCGCCGAGCCCGGCGGCCGAGCCGATGCTCTCGCGGCTGTCGGTGAGCACCGGGTTGGACGGCGTGCCGGCGAAGTAGTGCGCGACCGTCGTTCCGCCGAACGGCTGGATCTGCGCGAAGCTCTCGCCGCGGAAGTCCGCCTGCACGATCGGCACGACGACACCGATGTCGAACTGGTCGGAGACGCCGTACGTGACGTACATCGAGGTGACGTGCACGTCGAGATTCATCGAGAGCTTGAAGTCGATCACGTCGTTCTCGAACGAGGGGATGCCGTACTTGCTGCAGTCGCCGCCGAACGTCGCGCTGCACCCCGGGAAGTCGCTGTTCTGGTGCGTGAAGGTGAGCTTGATGTTGTCCATGTCGACGCCGCGCAGCGTGGCGAAGCGGAATCCGGTGCGGCTCGCGCCGACGAGGACCCGTCCGCGCCCGAGCGTCTGTGCGCGCTCGGCGAAGATCGGACCCGCGGAGGTGGAGGTGCGCACCGGGACACCGCCGACGAAGTGGAACGTCTCGCCGCCGCTGGTGGATCCGATCGGGATGCTGGCGACACTGGAGCCGAGCGCGTCGGTGACGAGCGAGATGAGCGACGCGTTCTCGGCGTTCGACGACGGGATGAAATGCGCGCCGTGCGCTTGCAGCGCCGCCGGGTTGTTGGGATCACCCGAGCCGGCGAGGAAGAGCGGTTCCTCGCCGGCGCCGAAGGTGAACAAGCTGGAGATGCGCTCGCGCAGCGTCTGGGCGTGGGCGGCGTCGGGCGTGATGAGCGCGAACGCGGCCGCGAGTGCGATCGACCGGACGACGGATCTGGAGCTCGCGACGTTGGCGCGCATGGGGGGCGGGGCAGCGGGTAGGTCGTGGGGGAGAGGATTCGGCAATCATAGCCGCCATGGGAGGGAGCGGCAATGCGATTTGAGGCTCGTGCGGCGTCTCGCGCTGCTCTCTTCGAGTGTGACGAGGTCGGGCGATGAGTGACGGTGAGTGGCGCGGGCGCAACGCGCGACGGACCGTTCAGCTCGACGACGAGCACGCGTGAGTTCGCGTCGGGGAGGAACGCGTCGCGCTCGCGCAGGCACCGACGCCCACGTACGTTGGGCGCAGCGCAGCGTGCTCGAGTGCGACGAAGGCTATGAGGATCCGTGGTTATTGTCGCGGTTCCGCGGGCTCGTGTGACGTGAAAGTTGCGGATTGGCCTTGCAACCTAATTGGCGTTAGGCGGATCCAACTTCCACGAGAGGACGGGCGCATATGGCGTCAGTCCGACGGCTCGCCGTCCCGTGGTGGATTCTCGCGAGCTTCGTGGCCGGATGCCTCGCGCTGACTCTGGGAACACGCACGCTCGGTACACCGCGGCTTGACGCATCGGGAATTCACCTGCGGTCGCTCGGCATTCCCGTCGGCACGATCCGCTATGGTGAGGTGGAATCGATTCGTGCGCAGTCGTACTATGAGATGGCTGCGACAGGCAATCCGTTCCGCACTCTTCGCGTGGCCGGAAGTTGTCCGAACGTGGTGAGTATTCGGACGCGCTCCGGCTGGTTCAACCGGATCGTCGTCTCCCGGAAGATTCTCGCGCTTTCGTCCGGCAGGTCGAAGCACTGCAGAAATTGCGACCATCCGCCTAACGTGTCGCTGCAACTGACGGGCGCGCCGGGAGTCGTTGGGTTGTGCGCTTGGCCAGCTGCTCACACGTTTGAGTGGTGAGCCGCTTGGCGGGCAGATCGCCCGCAGCTGAGCTTGGGCGTTAGGCGGCCACAGAATCTTAGCGTGGCCATACTCCGACGGAGCTGATGAGACGCACTCTCGCGATCCTCTTCACGGCGGCTCCCTTCGTTGCCGGCGCGGTTGCAGCCTTGAGTGCTCGGCGCGATCCGCGAATGCTCTGCATGGCCATCGCCGCGACGGTGGTGGTCCGCCTGGTGGTCGCCGCGACGCCCGGGAGCCGTGCGGGCGTCAGCGCGAGCGTAGCGTTCGGACTGGCGACCATTGTGGCAGCTGTCGTCGCCGTCGCATTCGGCGCGCGAGCGCTGGCCGGGATCGTGGCGGTTGGAGTCGTCCTCGCCGGCAGCGCCGCGGTGGGTGCGGTGTTGAATCGGAAGGCGCGGACGGCCGTGACGTGAGTCAGCCGCGCCGGCCGTCCAACGTGTCGCTGCAGCCGACAAGCGCGAGGAGCTGCGGAGGCATTGCGGTTGAGCGCCTGGCGAGATGCTCGTGCATGCAAGCGGGCGAGCCGCATATTAAGCCGATCGCTTGGAGTTGAGCTTGGGCGTTAGACGCCAACCGACATCGAAGGACTGGACGTTTCGATCACAAAGCACCGCGGACGATATGAGTGTCAAGCGGATGGACAACGTCGGCATCGTCGTAGAATCCCTCGACGCCGTTATCCCCTTCTTCGTCGAGTTGGGCCTGCGACTCGAAGGGCGCGCTACGATCGAAGGGGAGTGGGCCGGGCGCGTCACTGCGTTGGGCGCTCAGCAGGTCGAGATTGCGATGCTGGTCACCCCTGACGGCCACAGTCGGCTCGAGCTCTCTCGTTTTCTCACGCCGCCGGTTATCGCCGATCACCGGAACGCTCCGGTCAACGCGCTCGGCTACCTGCGTGTCATGTTCACGGTGGACGATATCGACGAGACGTTGGCCCGCCTCCGCGAGCGTGGTGCGCAACTCGTCGGCGATGTCGTTCAGTATCAGAATACCTATCGGCTCTGTTACATCCGCGGGCCGGAAGGCTTGCTCGTCGGCCTCGCCGAAGAACTTGCACCCGATCGCCGCGACACATAGGCGCCGATTACGTGGCGCCAAAATGCCCGGCCGATGGAGAAAAGCGCGCCCGGCTAAAGTCCTCCGGCCGTGGCATCACAAGCGAGCGCGCTTCGTTGATCGTCTGAAGCCGCGCTCACGTATCTCGACCCTGGCGTCGAACGAACGCTGAAGCTGACAAAGAGGCTATTGAGTACGTTCGATGCGCGAGCGTTCTTATATGATCCGTTTGCAGCTCAGATTGGGCGTTAGACGGACGCGCCGCTGAGATGAAACGAGTTCTTTCGCGAGAAGAGGTGCAATGCCCAAGGCAAACCGTGGTGGCTGGAAGACGTGCTCGCGTGGGCACAAATACCGGGGCGTGAGCTTCTGCCCCACGTGACAGCCAGGTCGCGCGCAGCGGTCGGCTGCGCTCCCGAAGCTTGCTCGCGCCACGCCGAAGCGCCGGAGCACCGCGCGCCCAATGAAGGGCGCCGTCTAATGAAACGCTGGAGCAGACGGGCGCGCGGTGGAGTCGCTGGGTTGTGCTGCTAGCTGAGTGCTCACACGTTGGAGCGGTGAGCCCCATATTGAGCCGACCGCTTGCAGCTGAGTTTTGGTGTTCGACCCTACCGTACTCGGAGGAGCAAGCCATGCCAGCAAACCTGCTTCGTAGCGTCGGCGCCGTCGTGACGGCCTGTTTGATTGCCATCGGCGTGGTGGCGCTCGCGCCGCTGCTCTTCTTGCCGGTGGTGGAGCATGTGTCGCCCGCCTATCTCGATGCGCACGCGCAGAGCGTCCTCAGCGTGGCATATGTCTTTGGCACCGTCCCTGTCGCTCTGCTCGCGGGCGCCGCGGTTGGCATGCTCGCCCCGCGATTTCCAACGGTTCACATGCTGAGCGTGGCCGCCGTGCTGGAGGCTGTTGGACTCGCGATCGGTGGCACTCGGACGCTGCCCCACGGATGGCAGATCTTTGGCTTGGCGCTGCAGGTCACGCTCGCCTGTGCCGTCGCCGCGCTCACGTGGTCTCACGCCCACCGGGATACGCCGACCATCTCGCGAGCGATCTAACGTGTCGCTCTACCAGGCAAGCGCGAGACGTTGTGAAGGCGTTGCGGCTGACTGGCTGACGAGTGCTCGAACACGTAGACTAGTGCGTTGCTTAGCGAGCAGGTCGCCCGCAGCTGAGCTTCGGCGTCAGGCGGATGCATAAGGAGTCAATCAGGAGCCCTCATGTCCGAGCACGAGCTGTCGTGGGTCCGAGTTGCCACTTACGCCGCCGGCTTCGAGGCTGATTTCGCGCTGGCGCGGCTGGAGAGCGCCGGTATCGTCGGTATTCGCCGCGACAATGATCTCACGGGCATTTTCGGGCCCGGCTTCCAAGGAGCCACCGCGCGCGGCGTGGCGATTCTAGTGCCCTCGGATGCGGTCGAAGAAGCGCAGGCCGTGCTGGCTGAAGAGAGCGGCAGCCCCTAGCGTATCGCTGCACCTGACGAGCGCGAGATCATCGGTCGCTTGCAGCTGATAGAGCGTTCGGTGACGACACGCGATCGACGTGGAGGAGAGACCGTGTCTCGGCGTACGTTGGTGTGGCTCATCCCGATTCTCCTCACGGTGCACAATGCGGAGGAGGCGCTTGCATTCCACGCCTATCTTCCCCGCATGCGGACGCTTCTTCCGGGGCCGCTCGCCCGTCTCGAGGTATCGCTCTCCTATTCGGCGATACTCGGCGCGCTGGCCGTGCTCTCGGCGCTGGCCTTTCTACTCGCGCTGGCTGCCGCTGCGCGGCCAGAGTCTCGGCGCACGCTGTGGGCCCTCCTGGTGGTAGAAGCCGCCGTCGGTGTCAACGTCATCGCTCATCTCGTCACTGCCGTGACGGTCTTTCACGGCTACGGCCCCGGTCTGGCGACGGCGTTGATGATCAACGCACCATTTGCGATCTACTGCTTTCGACGAGTCCAGCGAGAACAGTGGGTGAGTCCCGCCGCGCTTCGTGCGGCCGTTCCGGCGTCTCTGATTCTGCACGGCCCGGTACTCGTGGCCGGTCTGTGGCTCGCGGGCAGATTGTCCCGGTGAGACTGGAACAGCCAGCGGAGGCGCGGCGGTCAGCTAACGAATCACGGCGTGGTCGTCGGCGCGTGCTTCGACGCGTCGGGCAAGCAAGCGATGGTCTGGACGGCATCCGATGGGATGCGCCGGTTGATCGATCTGGTGGACTTGCAGAGCGGGTGGACCTTCACCGAGACGCACGCGATCAACGACGCAGGAGAGATCACCGGCTGGGGTCATCGCTATGGAAAAGAGCGCGCATTCCTGCTCGCGCCAATCGACGTGTCAGACGACGGCAAGCCGCATCCGAAGGATCTGGTGACGATGGTGATGGAGATCCTCTTCGCCGGTGGTGCAATGGGCGTCCTGCTTCCCAGCGGCGACGTCATCTATCCGAGGGGTGGACCCGCACCCCGACAGCTCCCTCGAAGCGAGAATCGACGACGATGAGACAGCTGCTGTTCGTTCAGGGTGGCGGGGCGGGGGTCCACGACGAATGGGACAACCAGCTCGTCGACAGTCTCGAGCGCG
>DASYMZ010000070.1:0-96830 GCA_036008805.1 Gemmatimonadaceae bacterium | reverse complement strand
CGCGGCGCTCGCCGATCGCGTGACGACGGCGCACGTCGTCGCGCTCGATCGTGAGACGGATGCGGCGATGCTCGGCGCACTGCCCGACGCGAATCTGGGCGCCGCCGTGTCCCCGTCGCAGGTGGCCTACGTGCTGTTCACCAGCGGCAGCACGGGAGTGCCGAAGGGCGTCGCGGTGACGCACGCGAACGCGGTGCACTACGCGCGCGCGGTGAGCCGCGTGCTCGCCGACGTGCCGGCGTCGCAGGCCGGCGACGGCTTCGCGGCACTCGACGGCCTGCAGTTCGGGATGCTGAGCACCCTCGCGGCGGATCTCGGGAACACGAGCTTGCTGCCGTCGCTGCTGGCGGGCGGCACGCTGCACGTGCTGTCCAAGGACGTGACCACGGAGCCCGCGCGATACGCGCAGTACATGCAGGGGCATCAGCTCGACGTGCTGAAGCTCACGCCGAATCACCTGCGTGCGCTCGTCGCTGGGAAGTCGGGTGCCGAGCTCGCGGAGCTGCTCCCGAAGCAGGCGCTCGTGCTGGGCGGCGAGGCGCTGCGCCTCGACTTCGCGCGCGAGCTGGTGAGCGCCGGTCGCTGCCGCGTGCTCAATCACTATGGACCGACGGAGACGACGGTCGGTGTCCTCACCCACGCGGTCACGCTCGACACGATCGACGCGGCGAGCGCGCTCGGCGCGGGCACGGTGCCGCTCGGACGGCCGCTCGCGAACACCTGCGCAATCGTCGTCGATGCGCACGGGCAGGAGCAGCCGGTCGGCATCCCGGGCGAGCTCTGGGTCGGCGGGGCCGGCGTCACCAATGGATATCTGAATCGGCCGGAGCTCACGGCGGAGCGCTTCGTGTCGTTCCGCGGTGAGCGGGTCTATCGCACGGGAGATCGCGTGCGGCGCCTGAGCGACGGCACGCTCGAGTTCCTCGGCCGCGCCGACGATCAGGTGAAGGTGCGCGGCTATCGCGTGGAGCTGGGTGAAGTCGAGCAGGCGCTGCGCTCGCATCCTGGCGTCGAGCATGGCGTCGTCGTGCTTCGTGCGCCGAGCGAGGGCAGCGAGCCCGTGCTCGTCGCGTACGCGGTGCCGAAGCAGGCCGGCTACGCGGTGAGCCACAACGATCGCGCGACGCCCGAGAAGCTCGTGCAGTGGCTCGAGGCGCAGCTCCCGCAGCACATGGTGCCGAGCACCGTGATGCTGCTCGAGGCGCTGCCGCTCACCGCGAACGGCAAGGTGGACCGCGTCAAGCTTCCCGACCCAGGCGCCAGTGCCGCAGCGGAGGGCGACGCGTACGTCGCGCCGCGCACCGACACGGAGACGAAGCTCGCCGCGATCTGGGCCGATGTGCTCAAGCGCGAGCAGGTCGGTGTCACGGACAACTTTCTCGCGCTCGGCGGCCACTCGTTGCTCGCCATCCGCGTGCTCGGCCGCATCAGCAAGACCTTCGGGGTGCGGCTGCCGCTGCGCACGTTGTTCGACGCGCCGACGATCGACCAGCTCGCGCCGCGCATCGACGCGGAGCGGGCGCCGGCGGCCGCCGCGGCCACGCCGGAAGCAGGGCTCATCTCGCGGTCGCGCGACGCGTACCGCATCGGACGTCCCACGACGCCAGGCTCGGATTCCGAGCCCGGCGCCTAGGAGAGACATGTCGCTCGATTCGACCTTCGACAACGCGCAGGCGCCGCTGCCCGAGAGCGCCGAGCCGGTGATGCTCCCCACGTCGTTCGCGCAGGAGCTGCTCTGGCTCATGCACACGTCGGCGCCGGAGAGCACCGCGTACAACGTGCCGCGCACGCGGCGGCTCGTCGGCGCGGTCGACGTCGAGGCGCTGCGTCGCGCGTTCGACCGGTTGATCGCGCGGCACGAGATCCTTCGCACCACCTATGCATTTCACGCCGAGCACGCGGTGCAGGTGGTCAACCCGCCGCGCCCGGTCGACCTGCTGTTCATCGACCTGCGCAGCCTGCCCCAGGCGGAGCGCGAGGCGGAAGCGGCGCGCATCGCGCTCGAGAACGCCCGCAAGCCGTTCGATCTGGCGCGCGATCAGATCCTCCGCGTCGCGCTGCTGCAGCTCGATGAGCGCGAGCACGTGCTGCACATCGACTCGCACCACATCGCGTTCGACGGCTGGTCGCGCGACATCCTCTTCCGCGAGCTGTCGGCGCTGTATCGCGAGGCGCTCGACGGCACGCCCGCCGCGCTGCCCGACCTCCCGATCCAGTACGCCGACTACGCGATCTTCGAGCGCGAGCATCTCGCCGGCGATCGTCTCGAGATGCTCCTCGCCTACTGGCGCGAGCAGCTTGGCGACGCGGAGCTGGTGCTCGAGCTGCCGACGGACTTTCCGCGGCCGGTCGTGCCGGGCGTCGGCGGCATCACCGAGCGCATCACGATCGAGCCGGCGCTGCTCGATCGCGTGAAGGCGCTCGGCCGCGCGCACGACGCCACGCTCTACATGACGCTGCTCGGCGCCTACGCGACGGTGCTGCATCGCTACACGGGCCAGCGCGACGTGCTCGTGGGCTCGCCCAGCGCGGGGCGCTCGCGCGCGGAGACCGAGGGGCTGATCGGCTACTTCGCGAACACGATGGTGCAGCGCGCGCGCTTCGCGTCCGATCCCACCTTCGCCGAGCTGCTCGATCAGATCCGCGAGAGCGCGCTCGGCGCGTACGACCATCAGGAGATCCCGTTCGAGAAGCTCGTGCTGGAGTTGCAGAAGGGGCAGCAGCTCAGCCACTCGCCGCTGTTCCAGGTGGTGTTCACGATGTTGGGCGGCGGCGGTGACGGCGGCCCCACCCACGTGGGCGACGCCGAGCTCGCGCCCTTCGGCGTGGAGGACGGAACGACCAAGTTCGATCTCACCCTGTTCATGTCGGAGCGCGATGGCGCGCTGACGCTCACGCTGCGCGCACGGTCGGACCTCTACACCGCCGCCTCGGTGAAGCGCACCCTCGGGCATCTGCGGGCCGTGCTCGAGGCGGCGGTACGGGATGCGGGGGTGCGGGTGAGCAGGATCGAGCTGCTGTCTCCGGTGGAGCGCGCCCAGATCGCGGAGTGGAACGGCACGTCCGCGAACGTCGGCGTTCCCGCCACCGTGACCTCCCTGTTCGAGGCGCAGGCCGCGCGCGTCCCCGATCGGGTCGCGGTCGTGTCGGGAGACGAGTCACTCACCTACGCGGAGCTCGACGCGCGGGGCAATCGCCTCGCGCAGCTGCTGCGGAGCCGCGGCGTCGAGTCGAACACGCCGGTCGGCCTGGTGCTCGACCGGTCCGTGGATCTCGTCGCCGCGCTGCTCGGCGTCCTCAAGGCGGGCGGCGCGTACGTGCCACTGCCGCCCGAGCTGCCGCCCGTGCGCGTGGCGCAGCAGCTCCGCGAGTGTGGCGCGCGGGTGGTCGTGACGACGTCAGCCCATCTCGACCGCGTGCCGGACGGCGTGGCGGCGCTCTGCCTGGATCGAGACGCGAGCGCGATCGCCGCGACAACGGCCACCGCGCCCGACGTCGCGCGCGATCCGGCGGGGCTCGCGTACGTGCTCTACACGTCGGGCTCCACCGGCGTGCCGAAGGGCGTCGCGGTCACGCACGCCAACGTCGTGCACTACGCGCGGGCGATCAGTCGGGTGCTCGCTGACGTTCCCGCGACAGCAGCTGGCGACGGCCTGCGCGCGCTGGACGGCTGGACGCTGGGGATGGTGAGCACGATCGGCGCGGACCTCGGCAACACCGCGCTCTTTCCCGCGCTCCTCGCCGGCGCCACGCTGCACCTGCTGCCGCGCGACGTCACGACCGATCCGGTGCGCTACGCGGCGTACATGGCCAGCCATCCGCTCGACGTCGTGAAGATCACGCCGAACCATCTGCGCGCACTCACGGGGACTCTCGCGTCGAGCGAGCTGGCGGGCGCGCTTCCGCGACGCTGGATCGTGCTTGGCGGCGAGGCGCTCGGGTGGGACTTCGCCGAGCGGCTGCTCGGCGCGGGCAGCTGCCGGGTGCTCAATCATTATGGTCCGACCGAGACGACGGTCGGCGTGAGCACCTTCGAGGTGACGGCGGCATCGGCGCGCCAGGCGCGAAGCGCCGGCGCGCAGACCGTTCCGATTGGATCGCCGCTCGCGAACGTCGCGCTGCACCTGCTCGACGCGAACCGTGAGCCCGTTCCAGTGGGTCTGCCTGGCGAGCTGTACGTCACCGGATCGGGCGTGGCGCAGGGCTACCTGCATCGCGACGACCTCACGGCCGAGCGGTTCATGACCCTGGAGGGACTCGGGAGGGCGTACCGGACCGGTGATCGCACCCGCAGGTTCGAGGACGGCTCGATCGAGTTCCTCGGCCGAGCCGACGATCAGGTGAAGATCCGCGGCTATCGGGTGGAGCTCGGAGAGATCGAGCAGGCCCTCGCGGAGCATCCGGCGGTGGCGCAGGCCGTCGCGATCCTGCAGGGGGCCGAATCGCCTCGGCTGGTCGCGTACGTCGTGGCGCGTGCGGCCGGATCCGACTATTCTTTGGCGCACTCCGGACGCCTGACCGCCGAGAGCCTGACGGATTGGGCCGCGTCCCGGCTGCCGGAGTACATGGTCCCGACGGCAATCGTTCTACTCGAACGGCTGCCCCTGAGCGCGAACGGCAAGATCGATCGCGCGGCTCTGCCCGATCCGGCGGAGTCCACGGCCGAGGCGTCGCGTCACATCGCCCCGCGCACGGAAACCGAGGAAGCCATTGCGGCCATCTGGATGGACGTCCTCAAGCAGGACTCGATCAGCGTCACCGACGACTTCATCGCTCTTGGCGGCCACTCGCTCCTGGCCATCCGCGTGCTCGGGCGCCTGAGCCGGAAGTTCGGTGTGCGCTTGCCGCTCCGCACGTTGTTCGACGCACCGACGGTCGAGCAGCTCTCGGAGATCGTCGATCTCGAGCGCCAGCTCGCCGCGATCGCCTCGCTCACCGAGGGAGAATCGGGATGACGCCCGCCGACGCGCTCGCGGAGCGCCGCGCCGAGCTGGCGCGGAAGCTCGCTGCCCTGTCGCCCGAGAAGCGGGCGCAGATCGAGCGTGCGCGCAATGGCGGAGCGCCCGCGCCGGCGCGCGGTGGGATTCCGTCGCGTCCGGCCGGTACACCGGCGCCGATGTCGTTCGCGCAGGAGCTGCTCTGGCTGCTCGATCGCGCGAATCCGGGCATGCACGGCTACAACGTGCCGCGCACGGCGCGTCTCCGCGGCGCGCTCGATCTCGACGCGCTGCGCGCGGCGCTCGACGCCGTGGTGGCGCGGCACGAAGTGCTGCGCTCCACCTTCGATCTGGTGGATGACGAACCGCGGCAGATCGTGCACGATCCGACGCCCGTCGTCCTGCAGATCACCGATCTCCGCGATCGCGACGCGGCCGTGCGCGAGGAGGACGCGGTGGCGCTCGTGCGCCAGCTGTCGCGCCGCCCCTTCGATCTGACGAGCGATCCGCAGCTCCGCGCGTCGCTGCTCGTGCTCGGCGAGGACGACCACGTCCTGCTGCTCGAGTCGCACCACGTCTCGTCGGACGCGTGGTCGCGCAACATCCTGATGCGCGAGCTCGCGGCGTTCTACGACGCGCACAAGCGCGGAGAACGAGCCGCGCTCGAGCCGCTCGGCATCCAGTACGGCGACTTCGCGCTCTGGCAGCGCGACGCGCTGCGCGGCGGTGCGCTCGAGCGCGATCTCGCCTTCTGGCGCGAGCAGCTTCGCGGTGCTCCGTCGCTGCTCGAGCTGCCGACCGATCGGCCGCGTCCCGTCACGCCGAGCTTCGACGGCGCGAGCCAGTCGCGCATGCTGCCGGCGGAGCTGCTCGAGCGGCTGCGCGCATTGAGCCGCGCGAATGGGAGCACGCTGTTCGTCACCCTGCTCGCCGCGTTCGACGTGCTCCTCTCGCGGCTCAGCGGTCAGGACGACGTCGTGGTGGGCTCTCCGACCGCCGGCCGCTCGCAGGAGGGCACCGAGGCGCTCATCGGCTACTTCGCCAACACTCTCGTGCTGCGCACGAAGCTCGAGGGCGATCCGTCGTTCACCGAGCTGCTCGGCCGCGTCCGCGAGACCACGCTGAGCGCGTTCGATCACCAGGACGTGCCGTATGAAAAGCTGGCGCTCGAGCTGCAGCGTGAACGTGCGCTCGGGCGCGGCGGGCTGTTCCAGGTGATGTTCACCCTCCAGGACGCGCACCTCCGCACGCTGCAGCTTCCCGGATTGGCGTTCGAGCCGTTCGGCATGGCGCGCGGCGCCACCAAGTTCGACCTCTCGTTGTTCATGCACGAGCGGGAAGACGGACTGCGCGCCGCGTTCGAGTATCGCACGGATCTGTTCGAGCCGGAGACGATCGACCGCATGCTCGCCCGGTTCCAGGTGCTGCTCGAGGGAATCGTCGCCGAGCCGCACGCCCGCATCTCCACGCTGCCGCTGCTGCCGGACGAGGAGCGGCGCACGCTGCTCGATGTGTGGAGCATCGGCGATGCGCAGCCGCTCGAGGCGACGACGCTGCACGAGATGATCGAACAGCAGGTCGCACGCACGCCGGACGCGATCGCGGTGGAGGTCGAGTCGCCGTCGGGCGCGCTGACTCGCATGACCTTCCGCGAGCTCGATCAGCGCGCCGAGACGCTCGCGCGCTATCTGTCGAACCTGGGCGTCGGCCCGAACATCGGCGTCGGCATCTGCATCGACCGGTCGACGGAGCTCGTCGTCGCGATGCTCGGCGTGCTGAAGACGGGGAGCTACTACCTGCCGCTCGATCCGGATTATCCGGCGAGCCGGTTGGAGTTCATGCTCGAGGACGCGCGCGTGCCGGTGCTGCTCACCGTGTCGGCGCTCGAGCGCGCGGTGCCGCGGACGCCGGCCGGCGACGGTCCCGCGATCGTCGTGATCGACCGCGAGTGGCCGAACATCGTCGCGCGCGCGTCGCGTCCGTCGCGCCAGCTCACCGCGGCGGGAGGCGACGAGCTGGCATACGTGATCTACACGTCGGGCTCCACGGGCAAGCCGAAGGGCGTGATGATCCCGCACCGCGCGGTGGTCAACTATCTCACCTGGATGCGGGGCGAGTTCCCGCTCGACACGGCGGACGCGGTGCTGCAGAAAGCGCCCGCGAGCTTCGACGCGTGCATCTGGGAGTTCTTCCTCCCACTGGTGAGCGGCGCGCGGCTCGTGCTCGCGCGTCCCGGCGGACATCAGGATCCGGTCTACCTGCTCTCCGCGCTCGCGACGCACGACGTCACGCTGCTGCAGCTCGTGCCGTCGCAGCTCGCGATGATCCTCGAGACCGATGGCGTCGCCGCTCCGCACGGGCTGCCTCGCCTTCGGCGCCTCTTCCTCGGCGGCGAAGCGCTGCCGCCCGAGCTGCTCGCGCGTCTCGCGGAGGTGTGCCCGGCGCTCGAGGTGACGAACCTGTACGGGCCGACCGAAGCGACCGTGTACGCGACGCACTGGAGCGTGTGCGCGTCGGAGTGGTCGGGCGGACTCGTCCCGATCGGGCGTCCGATCGCCGGCGCCTCGATCCACATCGTCAGCACGCCGACGGATCCGATGCAGCGGCGCGAGCTCTCGCCCATCGGCGTGCCCGGTGAGCTCTGCATCGGCGGCGTCGGGCTCGCGCACGGCTACCTGCACCGCCCGGAGCTCACCGACGAGAAGTTCGTCGCCGATCCATTCTCGGCGGCGCCGAACGCGCGGCTCTATCGCACCGGCGACCGCGCGCGCTACCGCGCCGACGGATCGCTCGAGTACCTGGGCCGCATCGACAACCAGGTGAAGCTGCGCGGCTTCCGCGTGGAGCTCGGCGAGATCGAGACGGCGCTCGCCCAGCTGCCCGGCGTGCGCTCGGCCGTGGTGCTGGTGCGGGAAGACGTCGCCGGTGACCAGCGCCTCGTCGCATACTGCATCGCGACACCCGACGCGGACGCCTCGGCGCACTCGCCCGCCGAGCTGCGCCGCGCGCTCAAGGCAACGCTGCCCGAGTTCATGGTGCCCACGGCGTTCGTCTGGCTGGCCGAGTGGCCGATGAACGCGAACGGCAAGCTCGATCGCAAGGCACTGCCGGCCCCCGACGCGGGCGACGCGCCGGCCGCGGCCGAACACGTGGCGCCGCGTACCTCGACCGAGTTGGCGATCGCCGAGCTGTGGGCCGACGTGCTGCAGCGCGACGTCGGCGCGCACGACGATTTCTTCGAGCTGGGCGGACACTCGCTGCTCGCCCTGCGCGTGCTCGCGCGGGTGGGCGAGCGGTTCGGGGTGCGCATCTCGCTGCGCGCGATCTTCGATTCGAGCACGCTCGACGCGTTCGCCGAGCGGGTGGAGGACGCCGTGCGCGCGGCGCGGACCGGCGAGCCCGGCGCCGACCTGATCCCGCGCACCGCGGACGAAGCGCCGCTGACGCACTTGCAGGAAGTGTTCTGGCTGATCGAGCGCAACGCGCCCGGGCTCGGCGTCTACAACGTCGCCGACCGGTGGCGCCTCACGGGCACTCTCGATCTCGATGCGCTGCGCGGCGCGCTGAACGCGCTCGTCGAGCGGCACGAGGCGTTCCGCTCCGTGATCGTGGAGCGCGAGCAAGGTCCCGCGCAGGTGATCCGGCCGGCGCGCCCGGTCTCGCTCGAGGTGATCGACCTGGCCGCGCTCGCGGCCGACGAGCGTGAGACGGAAGCAGAGCGGCTGCTCGCCGAGCGCGGCATCACGCCGTTCGACCTGAGCGCGGACCAGCTCCTGCGCGCCACGGTCGTGAAGCTGGACACCAACGAGCACATGCTGCTGCTCGTGTCCCATCACATCGTCTACGACGGGTGGTCGCGCGGTGTGCTGCTTCGCGAGCTGTCGGCGCTGTACGCGCTGAACGCGCTCTACGCCAAGGGGCGCGGCGAGCGCGTACCGGCGCTGCGCGCTCCGTCGCTGCGGTTCGTGGACTATGCCGCGTGGCAGCGCTCGCGCCTCGACGGGCCGGCCATGAAGCGCGAGCTGAAGCAAGTGATCGATCGCCTCGCTGGCTCGGCGCTCTCGATCGACCTTCCGTCGGATCGCCCGCGGCCGTCCGCGCCGAGCTTCGAGGGTGGCAAGCGCACCGTCGTGCTGCCGCCCGAGCTGCTCGCGCGGTTGAAGCGCGTCGCGCGCGACTCGGATGCGACGCTGTTCATGGTGCTGCTCGCCGGCTTCCAGACGCTCCTGCACCGGTACTCCGGACAGAACGATCTCGTCGTCGGCACCATCGTGGCCGGCCGCGCGCGCCCCGAGCTCGACGACGTGATCGGCAACTTCGTCAACACCGTCCCGCTGCGCGCGGCGTTCGACGACGATCCGACCTTCCGCGAGCTGCTCGCTCGCGTGAAGGAGGAATATCTCCACGCGAGCGAGCACGCCGAGCTCCCGTTCGAGACGCTCAGCAACGCTCTGCTCCGCGAGCGAGGCGCCGAAGCGAGCGGCTTCGCGCAGGTGCACTTCGTCCTCCAGAACAACGCGCCGAGCGCGTTCGCGCTCGCGGGCATCGAGTCGCGGTCCGCCGCGCTCGAGGCGACGACGACCAAGTTCGATCTCTCGCTCTCGATGGGCGAGCAGCGCGACGGGCTGCGCGCGGCGATGCAGTATCGATCCGCGCTGTTCGACGCGCCGACGATCGACCGGATGCTCGAGCACCTCGGCATCCTGCTCGACGGCGTGAGCCGCGCCCCCGATGCGCGCGTGTCCGAGCTGCCGATCCTCGGCGAGGGCGAGCGGCAGCGGCTGCTCGTGGAGTGGAACGGCGAGGCGGTGGAGTACGCGCGCGACGCGACGGTGCACGGGCTCGTGTCGGAGCAGGCGGCGCGGGCGCCGGGCGCGATCGCCGTGTCCACGCACACCGGTGAGACGCTCACCTACGGCGATCTCGACGCGCTGAGCAATCAGCTCGCGAGCTATCTGCGGCAGCTCGGCGTCGAGGCGGGCTCGGTCGTCGGCATCTGCATGGACCCGTCGGTGCACCTCGTCGTCGCGATGCTCGCGACGCTCAAGACCGGTGCAGCCTATCTGACGCTCGACCCGAGCTATCCACCGGACCGGCTGCTGTTCATGGTGCAGGACGCGAACATCGCCGCGCTGGTCGTCGCGGCCGGAACGCGCGCGCATCCCATTCCGCTGACGGCCGCGCCGCGCGTGTCGCTCACGATGGACGCCGCCGCCATCGCGGCCTGCCCGCTCAAGGCAGCTCCGCCGAACACGACCGGCGCCGACGTCGCGAACATCGTGTACACGTCGGGCTCCACCGGCGCGCCGAAGGGCACGCTCCTGCCGCATCGCGGCATCGTGCGGCTCGTGACGCGCACCAACTACATGCAGCTCGATCCGAGCGACGTGATGGCGCAGGTGGCGAGCCCCGCGTTCGACGCGCTGACGTGGGAGGTGTGGGGCGCGCTGCTCAACGGCGCCCGCCTGGCCATCGTGCCGCGCGACGTGATGCTCGACACCCATGCGCTGCAGGACGAGGTGCAGCGCGCGGGGATCACGACGATGCTGCTCACCACCGCGGTGTTCAATCAGGTGGCCCGCACCGCACCCGGTGCGCTGCGCGGCGTGAAGAACATGCTGTTCGGTGGCGAGGCGGCCGACGTGGAGTCGGTGCGGCGGGTGCTGGCGTACTCCTCGCCGCCCAACCTCGTCAACGCGTACGGACCGACCGAGGGATCGGTCATCGCCCTCACCCAACGGGTCGGCGCGCTCCCGCCCGAAGCCACGACCGTCCCGGTCGGGCGGCCGATCTCGAACACGCGCGTGTACGTGCTCGACCGGCGCGGACGGCTCGCGCCAATCGGCGTGCCCGGCGAGCTGCACATCGCCGGCGACGGCACCGCGCTGGGCTACCTGAATCGCGAGGAGCTCACCGCCGAGCGGTTCGTCACGAACCCGTTCGCGGCCGACGAGCGGATGTACCGCACCGGCGATCTCGTACGCTGGCTGCCGAGCGGCCAGATCGAGTTCATCGGGCGCGCCGACAATCAGGTGAAGATTCGCGGCGTGCGCATCGAGCTCGGCGAGATCGAGACCGTGCTCGCCGCCGAGCCGGGAGTGGGCGAGGCGCTCGCGGTCGTTCGTGAGATCGCGCCGGGCGACTCGCGCCTGATCTGCTATTACGTGCCGCGGCCCGGCGAGTCTCCCGAGCAGACGCGGCTCCGCGCCGCGCTGCGTCGCGTGCTGCCGCAGAACATGATGCCGAGCGCGATCGTCCAGCTCGACGCGTTCCCGATCACGCGCAACGGCAAGGTCGATCGCAAGGCGCTGCCGATGCCCGAGCTCGCGGCCGCGTCGACGGCGGTCTACAAGAAGCCGCGCACCACGATCGAGCACGAGATGGTGCAGATCTGGGAGAAGCTGCTCGACCGCCGGCCGATCGGCGTGCGCGAGGACTTCTTCGAGCTCGGCGGGCATTCGCTGCTCGCGGTGCGGATGCTCTCCGAAGTCGCGCGCGTGCGCGGCCGGCACATCCCGCTCGCGTGGCTGTTCGAGTCGTCCACCATCGAGCTGCTCGTCGCGCGCATCGACGCGGAGATGCACGCCAACGCCGAGCCGCCGCTCATCGCGCTGAACGCGGAGGCGAAGGGAACCCCGCTCGCGTTCGTGCACGGCGACGGCCACGGCGCGGGATGGTACTGCCGCCGCCTCGCGCCCCTCGTCTCGGCCGACGCGCCGTTCTTCGTGCTGCCCACCCTCGGCGCCGATCCGGAGCAGCGCGCGTGGCGGATCGAGACGATGGCCGAGCGCCACGTGGCCGAGCTGCGGAAGGTGCAGCCCACCGGGCCGTACCGGCTCGCCGGCTACTGCGTCGGCGGGACGATCGCCTACGAGATGGCGTGCCAGCTCCGGGCGGCGGGCGAGACGGTGGAACGCGTCATCATGATCGACAGCGGCGCCGCCAACGCGCGCATCCCGTACGCGCGCTTCCTGCTCGCCCTCGTGCCGGGCCGCAGCGCGCAGGGGCGACTCGCGAGAAAGGCGTCGCTGATGAAGCGGCTGCGCCGATACGACCTGCATCTGCGCCAGGTGCGCCGGCTCGACACCGCGCGACAGCTCGCATGGGCGAGGAACAACATCGTGCGCCGCTGGCGGCGGCTGCGCGATTCTCTCAACCACATCCAGGCGCAGCGGCAGCAGCCGACCGGCACCACCCAGACCACCGAGACGCGTCTGGCCGCGCTGCACGACGAGGCGATCGGCGAGAAGGTGATGATCACGCAGGAGAACGCGGCGCTCGTCTACTTCATGGGCAGGTACGACGGCACCGTCGACCTGATCTACTCGCAGGCCAGCGCGGACGTGAAGCGGCGCGATCCCACCCGCGACTGGTGGCGCGTCGCGCGCGAGGTGCGCGTGCACCCGATCGTCGCCCACCACATCGGGCTGATCACGAACGACCTGCCGAAGATGGCCGATGTGCTCCTCGGCATCCTCGAGCGGCCGGGCGACTGAGTGCCCCCCCGCGGCGAAGGAGACGTCTGGCGCTCGCCGCCGGCGCCGCCGCTCGGCGGCGCGGATGCGCACGTGTGGCGCGTCGCGCTCGACGATCCGACCGATGCGGAATCGTACTGGCCCCTGCTGTCCGACGAGGAGCAGGGGCGGGCCGGCCGCTTCTATCGCGAGGTCCACCGGCGGCGCTTCACCGTCGCGCACGGCGCGCTGCGCGTGATCCTGTCGAGCTACCTGACCGACGCGCCGGAGTCGCTCGCGTTCCACACCGGTGAGCATGGGAAGCCGGCGCTGGAGCGCGCGCCCGGCGCGAGCGAGCCGGCGCTGGAGTTCAACCTGTCGCACTCCCACGACGTCGCGCTCGTCGCGGTGGCGCTTGACCGCCCCGTCGGGGTCGACGTCGAGCGGCATTCCGAAGACACCGAGCATCTCGAGCTGGCCGAGCGGTTCTTCTCGCCGTCCGAGCGCCGGGCGCTGCGCGAGGTCGCCGACGACCTGGGTCGGCTCACCGCCGGGTTCTTCGCGGCGTGGTCGCGGAAGGAGGCCTATCTCAAAGCGATCGGCTGTGGGATCACGCGCGGGTTGCACCACTTCGACGTGTCGCTGACGCCGGATGCGCCGGCCGGGCTCCTGGCCGACCGGATGGATCCGTCCGCCGCGCAACGCTGGTCGATGCGGTCGCTCGACGCGGCGCCGGGGTTCTCGGGGGCGCTGGTGACTGAGGCGCCCCTGCGAGAGGTACTGCTCTTCGACGCTCCCAAGGCGACGGCCTGGACGACGGCGATGGCCGGCGCAGGCAGAGGAAACCCGTGATGCGCTCCTCGGTGCCGCCAGGGAGTGTGACGCGCGTCACGTACGGAAGAGACCGGTGCGATCGATGCTTAAGGTCTGGGGTAGCCAAGGTCGGCCCCGACATCGAATCGGGGAGCGGACGTAGCGCCAGTCGGTCACTTTCACGCATGAGAACAGCAATGCACTCTCGCACTTTCACCGTCCTGCTCGCGCTGTTCGTCGCGGCGTGCGGCGGTTCCGACATCACTCCGCCCATCAGCAGCCAGGGCAGCAACACTCCGCCGGGCGGCAACCCGCCGGGTGGAACCACGCCGGACCCCACGCCCTCCAACCCCGGCGGCGGTTCGACCGCGACGGTGGGATTCGTCTCTCGCACCGTGGTCGAGAACGGCGTGAGCTACAACTTCAAGGTGTTCGTTCCGGCGAACTACAACACCGTCAGCGGCAAGGTGCCGGTCATTCTCTTCATGCATGGTTCGGGAGGAAAGGGGAGCGACAACGTGAGCCAGCTCGCCGATGGGCTCGGCCCCGTCGTCAAGTCACAGGCGTCGACGTTCCCCGCGATCGTCGTCTTTCCGCAGTCTCCGGCGGATGAGACGGGCCGCCAGGTGTTCGTGCGAATCGCGCCGGCCGCGCTCGACCAGGTGCTGGCGGAATACACGAAGTCAGATCTGAGCCGCGTGTATCTCACGGGGCTGTCGTACGGTGCGATTCACGGTTTCGAAGTCGCCTATCGTCGCCCCACCACCTTCGCCGCCTTCGTTCCGATCTCCGGCGATCCGTGCGGTCTCTGCATCTCCGGCAACTCCTCCACCACCCAGGCGCAGGGGTTCCAGCTGGTCGCCCCGGTCCTGAAAAGCTTGCCGATCTGGCAATTCCAGGGAGAGCTGGACACCCAGGTGTCCGTGGTCCTGGTGCGCCAGGAGAAGGACGCTCTGATCGCGGCGGGATCGGCGATCAAGTACACGGAATACAAGGGCGCACCTCACGGGATCTGGGACACGGTGTACGCCGACCAGACCATGTGGACCTGGCTCTGGGCGCAGCACCGATGATCAGTCCCGCGGTCTGATTTCATGCGTCCGCGCGTGATCGCCGCCGTCGCCGCCGCCGCCGCCGTGGTCGTTCTGACCGCGGCGGCGAGAGTGTATCCCGAGCGCCTGCGGCGCGAGGTGGACAGGGTGATCGAGCGCGACACGTCGACGGCGTTCCGGCTCTCGACGACGCTCGCGCCCGGCCAGTTCAACGGGCGCACCTTCACCGACGGCGGAAGGGAGTACCGCTACCAACTCTTCATCCCGCGCGGCTACGATCCGTCGAAGAAGTGGCCGGTGGTCGTCGCGTTGCACGGCTCGGCGGAGAAGGGGAGCGACGGAGTGCGACAGATGGGCGTCGGCGTCGGCAAGCTGGTGCGCGCGCGCGCCGCGACCTTTCCCGCGATCGTCGTGCTCCCGCAGGTGCCGGGCGATGGGAAGGTGCTCGACTGGAGCGAGCCGTTCATCAAGCTGATCGACTCGGTCGTGCGCGAGGTGAACGGCGACCCGGACCGCGTCTACCTGACCGGCTTCTCGATGGGCGGCATCCTCGGCTACGACATGATCTACCGTCATCCAGGCAAGTTCGCGGCGGTGGTCGCCGTGTCGGCGCCGATCGTCATCCAGCCGACACTCGACCGCGCGAGCCGCTGGCCGACCTCGCAGTCGCATCCGGCCGAAGCGCGCGCGCTGGGCAACACTCCGATCTGGATCTTCCAGGGCGCGCACGATGGGGCGGCACTCGCGTCGGACACGAGGCATCTCGTGTCGGCGCTGCACGACGCCAGGGTCCCGGTGACGTACACGGAATACCCCGACGGCACGCACGACGTGTGGGATCGTGCGTACCAGACCCCCGAGCTGTGGAGCTGGCTGCTCTCGCGGCATCGCTGACGATTCCGGCTCGCTCATGTCCGAACGGCTGACACGGTCCTTTCATTCGAGGCTCACGACGATGCATCGCAAATCCATGTGGACAGGGCTCGCACTCGTCGTCGCCGCCTGCGGAGGTTCGGACGGTCCGACGCTCTCCATCAATCAGCTGCCGGCAACCGCGGGGTTCCAGACCCGCACCGTGTCGGACGGCGGGGTGAACTACGGCTTCCAGGTCTTCATTCCGGCCAACTACAACAGCGTCGCCTCGGTGCCGGTCATCCTCTTCATGCATGGTTCGGGAGCCAAGGGCAGCGACAACGTGAGCCAGACCAACGATGGGCTCGGCCCGGTGGTCAAGGCGCAGGCGTCGACGTTCCCGGCGATCGTCGTCTTTCCGCAGTCTCCGGCGACCGAGACGGGACGCCAGGTATTCGTGCGCATCGCACCGGCCGCGCTCGACCAGGTGCTGGCGGAGTTCACCAAGGCTGACCGGAGCCGCATCTATCTGACGGGACTCTCGTATGGCGCCGTCCACGCGTGGGACGTGGCCTACCACCGTCCCACCACCTTCGCCGCCTTCGTCCCGATCTCGGGCAACCCGTGCGGCCTGTGCATCACGGGCAACCCCGCGACCACCCAGGCGCAGGGGTATCAGCTCGTAGCGTCGGCGCTCAAGACGTTGCCCATCTGGCAGTTCCAGGGGGAGAACGACTCGCAGGTGTCCTCGGCGAGCGTTCGCCTCGAGGTCCAGGCGCTGAAAGACGCCGGCTCGCCGATCGTGTACACGCAGTACGCGAGCGCTCCGCACGAGATCTGGGACCAGGTGTACTCGAACGCGGCGATGTGGACCTGGTTGTACGCGCAGCATCGCTGAGTCGTCCGCTTCACGAGCGTGTGATGGTGCGTGCGCGCTGCGCCGCACGCTCCGCTCGTCTTGCCCGGTCCATCGTCCAGACGTAATGTGGGCCGGCGTCCCACGCCGGTCCGCGCGCGACGCGCACCGCGCCCTTCCCTCCCGCACGCTCCCCACCGGATGGCAAGTCGGCAATGTTGAAGCGCCCCGTCTGGAGGGTCGTAGCAGTCCTCCTCGCTCTGGTGCTGTGCGTGCTCGGCCTCGAGGGACTCAGCAGCTTCGGGCTGCTGGCGCACGACATTCGAAACATCCCGCCCGCGCCGAAGAACTTCCGGCAGGCGACGTACGACACCTTGCTCGGCTGGGTGGGACTGCCGAACCTCGCCATGGCGGACAACTACGGCCCTGGTCTCCGGCTGACGACGAATGCCGACGGCATGCGCATTCACCGTCCGACGACCGCTGCGCTCGCGCCAGGTGAGAAGCGCGTGATCTGCTCGGGCGATTCCTTCACCTTCGGCTCCGGCGTCTCCGACGACGAGACCTTCTGCGCCTACCTCGAGCAGGAGCTGCCCGGTGTGCGCACGCTGAACATGGCGCAACGGGGCTACGGCATCGACCAGGCGTACCTCTGGTACAAGCGCGACGCGGTTCGCTATCCGCACCAGTTGCATGTGTTCGCGTTCATCTGGGCCGACTTCGAGCGCATGGCCGTCACCACGTTCACCGGCTACCCGAAGTCGCGGCTTCGCCTGAAGAACGGCGCGCTTGCCCTCGAGAACGTGCCCGTGCCGCAATGGAAGGGGGAAAGCAAGAGCGCGACTGCGCTCGGCATGCTGCCCGATCTTCGGCTCGTCCAGCTGATCGAACGTCAGACCGACCAGAGCGAGACCGCCAAGCTCGCGCGAGTGGACGCGCAGGTCTGGGACATCGCGATGGCCGTGTTCAAGGATCTCGCGCGGCTCAACAAGGAGCGCGGGAGCAATCTCGTGCTCGTCTACCTGCCGGCTCCGAACGATCTTGCGCCCGGGGCCCAGGACCGACGCCGCCAGTGGCTCGCTGAATTCAGCCGCACGTCCGGAATTCCCTTCGTGGACCTCACCGACGAGATCCGCAGGGTGCCGCCGGACTCCGCCGACTGGATGTTCATCACGCCGAATGCACTCCCGGTGCAGGGCTCGAGCGGCCATTACACGGCGGCGGGCCATCGCTGGGTGGCGGCGAGACTCGCCGAGCATCTGCGCGCCATGCCAGCGGTGGCCGCTTCGCTTGCCGTTTCCACGCGATGAAGCGCGCCGCAAAGGGAATACTCCTCGGCGTGGCGATCACCGTCGGCACGCTCTGCCTGCTCGAGGGCTGCGCGAGCGCGCTGCTGTTCGTGCGCGACTATCGAAGCGCGAGCGCCCCGAAAGATCTCATCCGGCCGCACACCACGCATGACTCGCTGCTGGGATGGGTGAATCGGCCGAGCTTTGCCAGTCCGAACGAATACGGCAAGGGCATCGGCCTCACCACGACCGCGCTCGGCTTTCGCGGAAACGGGACCGCCGACTCCGTCCCCGGGCGGGCCGGCGAGGGAGTGGTCTGCTCCGGAGATTCATACACGCTCGGTTACGGGGTGTCCGACGAGCACACATGGTGCGCGATGCTCGAGTCGGCGCTTCCGAAGCTCCGCACCTACAACATGGGCCAGTCCGACTACGGACTCGATCAGAGCGCGCTCTGGTACGAACGGGATGGACACCGTGTCCCACACACGATGCAGCTACTCGGCATCACGAACGCGCAGCTCGAGCGGATGACGACCTCGAGCAACGCCGGTCGCTTCAAGCCGATGCTGTCGCTCGAGCGGGGCGGCGTCGTCGTGCACGACGTGCCCGTTCCGGAGCAGACCACGAACGCGCTGCGCGACGCGAGCCGCGACCGCGCGAAGTATCACCTGCGGTCGGTGCAAGCATTCACGCAGCTCACCGGCGTGGACGGCCGAGTCAGCGCGGCGAAGCGCGTCGACGAGCAGTGGCCACTCGTGGAGAAGGTGCTCGACGACCTCGCGGCGGCGAACGCGGCGCACGGCAGCCGGCTCGTGGTGGCGTACCTGCCCGTGAAGCGAGACCTCCGGCCGAGATCGCCGGAGGATCGGCGCAGGAAGCTCGCGAGCTATGCGCGGAGGCGGGGCATCACCTTCATCGATCTCACGCAGCCGATGCGCGCGATGCGCCCCGACTCGCTCGACCTCTCATTCATCTCGCGCGTTCCCCGTGGCGCCGCGCCTGGAGTGACGGACCAGTACTCCAACCTCGGCAACGCGTGGATCGCGCGCGCGCTGGCGGCCAGACTGTCGACGGAATCCCCGTAGCTCACGACGCGCGCACGACGCGCGCTTCGTCACTTTCGCCCGACTCCGAGCCGCCGAAGCTCGGCTTCCGCCACGGCGCGCTCGACGTCACGCGTCGTGCAGGCGGAGAGCGTCGCCTCGAATCGCTTGCGCGCCTCGGCCGCCTGGTTCTTCGACAGGGCGGTCTCCGCGATGAACAACTCCGCACCGCAACGCTGGTCGCCCCGACGACTCGCCTCTCCACTGTCTGCCAGCGCGATCAGCTGCTCCGCCGTCAACTTGCCCATGGAGAACGCGACGATGCGGCTGGGCCACGTGGTGGAATCGACGCGCGCGGCGTTGGCGGTGAACTGTTCGGCGTCGGCCTGCCCCTCACGCATCTTCGCCAGGCGGAGCCAGATCACGCCGTACCCGCCCATCTCGCTCAGTGGCTCGGTCGGTCCGGTCTCGGCCTGATAGTACGACAGCGCGCGCTCGTAGTCGCGCGTCGCGTCGGCGAAGTGGCCAAGAATGAAGTGGACGTTCGCGCGGTTTCTGAGCACGGCCGCGCTTCCCGGTGAGAGGTCGATGGACCGGCCGTAGTCCTGCAGCGCGCGCTCGTAGTCACCCTTGAGCTGGTATGCGTATCCGCGGCTGCTGAACGTGCTCGACTGGCCCGGCTGCAGCGCGATCGCCCGGTCGAGATCTTTGATCGCGCGATCGAGCTCACCCTTCGCCGTGTAGGAGATGCCACGATTCCTGTACGCGAACGACTGATTCGGCCTCAGCGCGATCGCGCTGCCGTAGCTCTGAATCGCGCCATCCATATCGTGCTTGGCTGCGTACGCGTTCCCTCGGATGATGTACGCATCGGCATCGTCGGGCTTCATCGCGATCGCGCTGTCGAGCGCCTTGATGGCGAGGTCGTAGCGCCCCTGCACCAGGTGAGCGCGCCCACGAGCTCTCACGGCGTCGGCACTCGCCTTCCCGCACGCGAGCGCAAGCAACAACAACACCGACATTCCCGGTCTCATCCACTCCTCCTCGTCTCGTCTTGCTCGCTACAGAGGGCGAGCATACTATTTGGCGACGTCCGGCGCGTATCGTGAGGGACGCTCGAACGTCCTTCCTCGGCACCTCGATTCGTTCCGGATCGTCCTCGTCTGCCCGATCGCGGCTAAACGTCGGCCACCTGATGGATCAAGTCAATTCGGGCGACGACTCTACACGACCGCGGCCCGATCCTGACATCGCCGAGCTGACAATGGAGCGCGCACTTTCATGAATCGACGGGAGGCCGTGGCGCGATTGATGGCCATCACCGGCACGATGGCGATCGGCGCAGAGCTCTTCATCACCGGATGTCGCGCTCCAGGCGCGAAGAATCGGGCGGAGCCCTTCACCGCGGCGGAGCTCGCGCTGTTGGACGAGATCGGAGAGACGATCATCCCGACGACCGATTCACCAGGCGCGAGATCCGTCGGCATCGGCGCGTTCATGACGACGATGGCAACGCAGTGCTACGATGATTCCGCGTACACAGCCTTTCGGCGCGGGATCGGCGAGATCGACAGGGCCAGCCGGAAGCGACACGACAAGTCGTTCATGGAGAGCACGCCGGCCGAGCGCACCGCGCTCCTGAACGAGCTGGATCGGGAGCAGCGGAAGTACACCGCGGAGAAGGACGGATCCGATCGGCCGCACTACTTTCGGCTCATGAAAGAGCTCACCCTGCTGGGATATTTCAGCTCGGAAACGGGATGCACCAAGGCGTTGCGGTACGTGGAGTCGCCAGGCTCCTACGACGGCAATCTCGCCTACAGGAAGGGAGACCGGGCGTTCTACAATCCGTCGCGCCGCCTGGGCGTGACCCAGGGCTGACCGTGCACGGTCCCGCGTCTCTCGCCGTGTCGGTGAAACGTCCACCGAGCGCTCCATGACGCCGCGTGTCTCGGTGGTCATGCCTGTGTTCAACGGCGAACGCTTCCTCGCCGAAGCCGCGGAGAGCGTGTTGGCGAGCGACTTTGCCGACTTCGAGCTGCTTCTCCTGATCGATGGTGGAACCACCGACGGATCGTCGGCGGTCGCGACTCGCCTCGCGGCAGCGGATGCGCGCGTCCGAGTGATCGAGCACCCGCACGCGGCGCCCTCGATCGCGAGGAACATCGGGCTCGAGGCAGCCCGTGGTGAATTCATCGCGAATCTCGACTCCGACGACGCGATGCTTCCTGAGCGTCTCGGACGTCAGGTGGCGTATCTCGACAGTCATCCCGAATGCGTAGCCGTCGGATCCCGCGCGCTCATCGTGGACGCCGAGAACCAGCCGGTGCGGGTGAGCGTGCGTGCGTACACGCACGAGGAGATCGATGGTGCGCATCTCGATGGCCGAGGTGGGACGATCATGAATCCTACGGCGACCTTTCGGCGAAGCGCGGCGACGAAGATCGGAGGCTATTCCGCAGATCTCCTCACGACGGGTGAGGATCACGACTTCTGGCTCCGCCTCGCCGAAGTCGGACGTCTCGTCAATCTGCCGGAGGTGCTGGTCCGCTATCGCATCCACGATCGGAACGCGAGCATCGGCGGAACGAACAGCGACCGCCGCCTGGCGATCACGATCGAGATCCTGACGCGCACGTTCGCCCGGCGCGGCATCACCGATCGGAAGCCCGCCAAGCGCAAGGGGCCACCGGCACGCGCATGGGAGCGATGGTCGGATCGCGCGTTGCTGCGCTACTACTCGGGCGATCGAAGAGGGGCCGCCGTTCCCGCGCTGGTCGGCGTGGCCTTGCGGCCGGGCGCTCCGGCGGCACGCTGGGCGCTGCGCACCGTGTTCAGCGGTCCCTCGCGCTGGCTGCCGCCCGCCGCGCCGCGCTGACGAAGCAGCGCGCGGAACGACTCGTTCCGTGTCCGATCACAGGTTCCGCTTCTTCAGCTCGTCGAGGGCGAAGTCGACGGCGCGCGCCGTGAGCGCCATGTACGTGAGCGAGGGATTCACGCAGGCCGACGACGTCATGCACGCGCCGTCAGTGACGAACACGTTCTTCGCGTCCCACAGCTGGTTGTTGCCGTTGAGGACCGACGTCTTCGGGTCGAGGCCCATGCGCGCCGTCCCCATCTCGTGAACGCACGCGCCGAAGCTGTACTCCCGGTCGTACGGCTTCACGTCCTTCACCCCCGCGGCCTGGAGCATCTCCGCCGCGTCGTTCCGCATGTCGACCCGCATCGCCTTCTCGTTGTCCCTGATCGAACAGTCCAGCGCGAGAACGGGCAGCCCCCACTTGTCCTTCTTCTCCGCGTCGAGATAGGCGCGATTGTCGTGATAGGGCAGCGTCTCACCGAAGCCGCTCATGCCGATCGACCACGGTCCCGGCTCGGTCAGGCTCTCCTTGAGCTGCGCCCCGACGCCGAGCTCGGCGACGTCGCGCGTCCAGTCGCTGCGGCTCGCGCTTCCCTGATATCCGAACCCGCGGAGGTAGCCCCGCTTGTCGCCGAAGAGATTCCGGAATCTGGGCAGGTAGTACGTGGACGGTCGTCGCCCGTAGACGTACTTGTCGTCGAAGCCCTCGACTCGGCCGCTCGCGCCGGCATAGATGTGGTGGTCCATCACGTTGTGGCCCAACTCGCCGCTCGAGCTTCCGAGCCCGCCGGGCCACACGTCGGTCGCGGAGTTCATGAGAATCCACGCCGAGTTGAGCGTCGACGCACAGAGAAAGATCACCTTCGAGGTGTACTCGTAGGTCTGTTTCGTCTCCGCGTCGATGATCTCCACCCCGGTGGCCCGCCCCGTCGCGCGATCGTACAGCACTCTGCGAACGATGGAGAATGGACGGAGCGTCAGGTTGCCCGTCTTCGTCGCCGCAGGCAGCGTCGCCGACTGCGTGCTGAAGTAGGCCCCGTACGGACAGCCGAGCCAGCACTTGTCGCGGTACTGGCAGGCGGCTCGGCCGTCACGCCCCTGCGTCAGGTTGGCGACGCGTCCGATGATGATGCGGCGCTGGTCGTTGTAGTGCGCCTTGATCCGCGCCGCGACTTCCTTCTCGACACAGTTGAGCTCCATCGGCGGCAGATACTGTCCGTCGGGCAACTGCGGCAGCCCTTCCACCGAGCCGCTGATACCGGCGAACCGCTCGACGTGGTCGTACCACGGAGCGATGTCGCGATACCGGATCGGCCAATCGACGCCGACGCCGTCGGTCTGATTGGCGCCGAAATCGAAATCGCTCCAGCGATAGCAGTGCCTTCCCCACAACAGCGAGCGGCCGCCGACCTGGTAGCCCCGCAGCCAGTCGAACGGCTTCTTCTCGACGTACGGGCACTCTCGCTCGTTGGCCCAGAAGCTCAGGTTGGGCTCGAAGAACAGGCGCGCGCGACGCAGCGCCGGATAGTCGTGCTCGTGTCCCCGCGTGCTCACCGATCGATTCGGGAGCTCCCAGGGGTTCTTGGTCGCGTTCACGTAGTCGGTGACGTGAACGACGTTCCGGCCACGTTCGAGCAGGAGGGTCTTGAGTCCCTTCTCGGTGAGCTCCTTCGCCGCCCAGCCGCCGCTGATGCCCGAGCCGACCACAATCGCGTCGTAGTGCTGACTATCCATGAGATTCGATCACGGGGAAGGGCATCGGTGATGGGTCGGGCTCACGTCGCGGCGCCGCGCTGCTCCCCCATCGTCTGGTGCGAGCTCACGAGCACGTGGGCAGCGCTGCCGCGCACGCGGCCAGCCACCCAGCATCAGGAACTCCCGCCCAGTGCGAAAGATATCGTAGCCGGAGTGCGCGACGGACGCGAAGCAGGTAGGGGCGGTGCACTGCCCAGCGCGTGGTGGTCGCCGGAGCACATACCGGCCGACAGGGACGATCTGCCTCGTCGCTCGTCAACTAACGGGCTAAATTGGGAAAAGCGAACCCGTCGGCTTCCAGAATGCACGTGGTCGTGAGTCGTGTCCAGGCCGAGTCTCCGCTTCGTCGAGGCCGCGCTGGCGCGGCTTCGGATCACAGGGTTGTCTCATCGCTGGCGCTGGCGATCCCCGTACGACCATGAGCTCATCCCCGTCGGTGACGCCGGGGCCCTACCGGTGGGAGTGACGTTGAGCGATCCCAAGTTGGACCCGAGATTCAAGAACGCCGTGTTCGCCGCGCCAACGTGGAAGGGCTATGTGCGGCAGTACGCCCACGATCTCGAGCAGGCACTCGAGCAGGTGTCCGACTCCGCGCTGGACGAAGCCTCGCGCGTGATCGGTTCGGCGGTGAGCGCCGGCCGTCGCATCTTCGTCGCCGGCAATGGTGGGTCGGCCGCGATCGCCGATCATCTGTGCTGCGACTGGACGAAGGGCACGCACAGCGAAGGACTGCCTCCGCTCCGCACGCACTCGCTCGCGTCCAACGTGGCGCTGCTCACCGCGATCGCGAACGACTTCGGCTATGACGCCGTCTTCTCGCGTCAGCTCGAGATGCTCGGCAGCGCCGGCGACGTGCTGCTCCTGATCTCCTCGTCCGGCAACAGCCCGAACGTCGTCGCCGCCGCCGAGAGCGCGAAGGCGATGGGGATCACCACCATCGGGCTCACGGGATTCAGCGGAGGCGCGCTTGCCGCGCGCGCAGACATCTCGCTGCACGTTCCCTACGCCAACTACGGCCTGGTCGAGGACTGTCATCAGATCCTCATGCACACCTTCGGGCAGCTCTTCGCGAGAGATCGGGAACCGAATGCCGGGCAGGCTTGATGAGGGCAGTCATCCTCGTTGGCGGCAAGGGAACGCGGTTGGGATCCGTCACGTCGCAGCTTCCCAAACCCCTCGTTCCGATCAACGGTAGAGCGTTGCTCGACCGGCAGCTCGATCAGCTTCGTCGCTATGGCATCACGGACGTCACGCTCCTGTCGTCGCACCTCGCCGACCAGATCGAAGCGCACGTCTCCGCGCGCCCCGAGCCTCTCCCGCGCGTGCGGGTGCACCGAGAGCCACTTCCCCTCGGCACGGCGGGCGGACTGCACGACATTGCCGACGAGCTCGCCGACCCTTTCCTGCTGGTCTACGGCGACGTGTTGTTCGACGTCGATCTCCGGCGACTGATCGACGCGCACCGCAGGTCATCCGGGCTCGCGACGCTCGTCGTGCACCCGAACGATCATCCGTATGACAGTGACCTGGTGGAGGTGAACGGTGCGAATCGAATCACCGCCGTCCACTCGAAGCCGCATCCCCCTGGGCGCCATTTCCACAACCTCGTGAACGCGGGACTGTACGTGCTGTCGCCGGGGATTCTCGATCACATCCCACGTGGCGTGGCGACGGATTTCGGCCGGGACATCTTTCCCGCCGTCCACGCGCTGGCGCCGATCTTCGCCTATCCGACACCCGAATACATCAAGGACATGGGTACCCCAGCGCGACTGGCCAGAGTCTCGGCTGACGAGGCCTCGGGCAAGGTCGCGCGTTGGAATCTCGAGCACAGCCGCCCGGCTGTCTTCCTCGACCGCGACGGCGTGCTCAACGCGTCCGACGGCTACATCGACAGTCCGGAGAAGCTGCGAATGCTTTCCGGCGTCGCCGATGCCGTCCGCCAGCTCAACGACAGCGACTACCTCTCGCTCGTGGTGACCAATCAGCCGGTCGTCGCGCGAAATCTCTGCACGCTCGAGGAGCTGAACGAGATTCACAAGAAGCTCGAGACAGTGCTGGGAGAGAGTCACGCATGGCTGGACGCGATCTTCATGTGCCCACATCATCCCGACCGAGGGTTTCCGGGGGAGAACGTCGCGCTCAAGATCGACTGCGACTGTCGGAAGCCGAAAACGGGGATGATCGACGCGGCGCGAGCGCGTTTCAACATCGACATGGCGAGCTCCTACCTCGTGGGTGATTCCGCGCGTGACATACTGTGCGGCAAGGCTGCCGGCGTCTTCACCATCGGTGTGCGCTCCGGCGAAGGGTGCGGGGATGTGACCGACGGCTCGCAGCCGGATCGCATGTTCGATGACCTGCCGCAGGCGGTGCAATTCATCCTCGACCAGCCGCGGCGAAGCGGGACACAGCGATGATCATCACGAAGGCGCCATTTCGCATCAGCCTGTTCGGCGGCGGCTCCGACCTCGCCGAGTACTACATGCAGTCGCCCGCGGCGGTGCTCAGTACGACGATCGACAAGTACATGTACATCTCGTCGCACCGCTACTTCGATGCGGACAAGATCACCGCGAAGTATTCGGTGACCGAGCTGGTGACGGGCGCGAAGCAGATCAAGCATCCGATCATTCGCGAGGTGCTCCTCAAGTTCGGCATCGACGGAGCCATCGAGGTCGCGTCCATCGCCGACATTCCAGCGGGCACCGGGCTGGGCTCATCGTCGGCGTTCACCGTGGCGCTGCTGCACAATCTGCATGCGAGACAGGGGCGCTACGCGACGAAGGAGATGCTCGCCGCCGGTGCGTGCGAGATCGAGATCGAGACGCTGCGAGAGCCGATCGGCAAGCAGGATCAGTACGCCTCCGCGTACGGCGGACTCAACGTTCTGACCTTTCTCCCGACGGGACGGGTCAACGTGGAGCCCATCCTCCTGACCGCCGCGCGCCACCGGGAGTTCGCGGACAGCCTGCTCCTCTACTTCACCGGGAAGAGCCGCCCCGCATCGTCGATCCTGGCCGAGCAGAAGGGCAACATGGTGCACACCGACAAGCGTGCGGTGCTCGCCAGAATGGTGGAGCTCGTCGCGCAGGGACGCGACGCGCTCTACGCGGGCGACATCGAAACGTTGGGGCGTCTCCTTCATCAGAGCTGGCTCTGGAAGCGCGAGCTGGCAACGAACATCAGCTCCGGAGAGATCGATGCGATCTACGCGCACGCGCTCGAGCACGGGGCCATCGGGGGCAAGGTGCTGGGTGCGGGCGGGGGCGGGTTTCTCCTGCTCATCTGCGAAAAGAGCAAGCAGGCGGGATTGCGAGCGGCGATGTCGCAGCTCCGCGAGATTCACTTCAGTCTCGAGACGCAGGGCTCGCAGGTCGTCTACTTCTGCGACGAGAGCGGCGGGACGGCACACGGCGCCTCGGACCCCTGAGCAGGCGGGGCACGGGAAGGCTATGTTGCGGGCGAACGCGCCTCCGCGTCCTTTCTTCACCACTCCGCCCGTGCCTCACACCACGAGCGTGCGTCAGCCTACCACTCCGCGCGCCGGACGTTGAGCCCGACAATGGCCCACGAATACATCCTCGGCCTCTCCGCTTTTTATCACGACAGCGCCGCGTGTCTTCTGCGCGATGGTGAGATCGTCGCCGCAGGTCACGAGGAGCGCTTCTCGCGCAAGAAGGGCGACGAGCGCTTTCCGCGCCTCGCGGTGGAGTATTGCCTGCGCGAAGCCGGCATCACGATCGCCGATCTCGCGCACGTGGCGTACTACGACAAGCCGCTCATCAAGTTCGAGCGCATCCTCGAGACCTATCTTGCCGTCGCACCCGCCGGATTCAAGTCGTTCCTGATGGCCGGTCCGATGTGGGTGAAGGAAAAGCTCTTCACCGACCGCGAGCTGCGTAAGGCGCTCGGGGACTACGACGGCAGCCTGCTCTACGCCGAGCATCACGAGTCACATGCGGCGAGCGCGTTCTATCCCTCTCCCTTCGAAGAGGCGGCGATCCTCACGATGGACGGCGTCGGTGAGTGGGCGACCGCCACGATCGGCGTCGGGAAGGGCGCGGACCTGAACATCCTGCGCGAGCTGCGCTGGCCCGATTCGCTCGGCCTGCTGTACTCCGCCATCACGTACTACACCGGCTTCAAGGTCAATTCCGGCGAGTACAAGGTCATGGGGCTCGCCCCGTATGGCGAGCCGAAATACGTCGACCTGTTCTACAAGCATCTGATCGACCTCCGCGAGGATGGGTCGTTCACGATGAACCAGAAATACTTCAACTATCTGAGCGGCCTCACGATGACCAGTGAGGCGTTCAACGATCTGTTCGGCGGACCTCCGCGCGTGCCGGAGTCGAAGCTCACGCAGAAGGAGATGGATCTCGCGCGTTCGGTGCAGGTGGTGACCGAGGAGATCATGCTCCGCATGGCGCGTACGGCGAAGCAGGAGACGGGGCTCGACAACCTCTGCCTGGCCGGCGGCGTCGCGCTCAACTGTGTCGGCAACGGTCGGCTCCTGCGCGAGGGACCGTTCAAGCGACTCTGGATCCAGCCGGCCTCCGGCGACGCCGGCGGCGCGCTCGGTGTCGCGCAGCTCGTCCATCACCGCTATCTCAAGCACCCGCGCAAGGTGACGCCCGGCAAGGACAGCATGCAGGGCGCGTACCTGGGACCGTCCTACTCGCCCGAGGAGATCGAGCAGTTCCTCAAGAAGACCGGGGCGAGCTACGAGCGTCTCGACCGTGAGACGCTGCTGCGCCGCGTCGCCGCCTCGATCGCCGACGAGAAGATCATCGGATGGTTCAACGGACGCCTCGAGTTCGGCCCGCGCTCGCTCGGCTCGCGCAGCATCCTGGGTGATGCGCGCAGTCCGCGCATGCAGGCCCAGATGAACCTCAAGATCAAGTTCCGCGAGGGATTCCGTCCGTTCGCGCCGAGTGTGCTGAAGGAACACGCGTCCGAGTATTTCGAGCTCGATTGCGAGTCGCCGTACATGCTGCTCGTCGCGCCGGTGAAGAAGGAGCGCCAGATCCCGATGGATGCCGGCGCCAAGGTATGGGGGATCGAGCAGCTCAACATGCTGCGCTCGGACATTCCGGCGATCACCCACATCGACTACTCGGCTCGCATCCAGACGGTGAGCCGCGAGACCAATCCGGACTACTACGATCTGATCAGCGCGTTCCGCGATCTCACGGGATGCGCCGTCGTCGTGAACACCTCGTTCAACGTTCGCGGCGAGCCGATCGTCTGCTCGCCCGAAGACGCGTACCGATGCTTCATGCGGACCCACATCGACAGCCTCGTGCTCGGACCGTTTCTTCTCGAGAAGGCGAGCCAGGCCGAATGGAAGGAGGAGACCCAATGGCAGCAGGAGTTCCAGCTCGACTGACGGCCGCGGAAGGGCGCAAGTTCGGCCTCACGGTCGGGCTCGCGTTCGTCGCGATCGGTCTGCTTCTCTACTGGCGGGGCAAGCACACGAAGGCGATGGTGGTGCTCACCGTCGGTGGGCTCTTCATCGTCGGCGGCCTCGTCGTGCCCACGCATCTCGGGCCGGTGGAGCGCGCCTGGATGGGGCTTGCCCACCTGATCTCCAAGGTGACGACGCCGATCTTCATGGGCATCGTCTACTTTCTCGTCATGATGCCCATCGGGCTCATCCGGCGTGCGTTCGGTAGCCCCATCGTGCCGGAGCGGGAGCGGGCCGCATCGCGTTGGCAACCCCACGTGCCGGCCGAGTCCCTCGGCGAAAGCATGGAACGTCAGTTCTAGATCTGTCCTCGTCTCGGTGGGCGACTTCCCTTCGCCGTTGCGCGTGCGAAGCTCGCCTATCGCCAGGCGGAGGCTCCTGACGTAGGCCACGATGCCTGGGCGCCGTGAGGCGGTGATCTCGTCGCGGGAGCGCTGGTTGCGCGACGACCCGCTCTTGTACTACGATCCCGCCTTCGAGTCGCCGACGGCGATGCCGAAGCGTCGGTGAGGAGGGCGGCGCGTCGCCGTCTGGCCGCAACCGCAGAGAGAAGCTCGAATGACAGCGGCACCAGTTCGTGACGTTCCGTCTCTCACGTCGGCGGACGTGGAGCGGGCCACGGCCCCGGCACCGGCTCATCGCCAGGTGCAGCTGGACACCATCCGCGCGTTGTCGCTGCTGGCCGTCGTCTACCAGCACACGATGAACCCGCAGGGCCGGCTGCTGAGCAACATCGGCGCGATGGGACTGATGGTGTTCTTCGTCCTGTCCGGCTATCTGATCAGCGGGCTCCTGCTCGAGGCCCGCGCGCGCGCCGACGCGGAAGGAGTGGGGAAGCGAGGCGTGCTGCTGCGCTTCTACATCCGGCGGTTCCTGCGAATCTTTCCGCTGTACTACGCGGTGCTCGGCATCGCGGTGCTCCTCGGTGAGCCGACCACCCGTGCGTACTTCCTGGAGCTCGCGACGTACCGCACGAACTTCCTGATGGCCCGGCTGGGGCACAACATCCCGCCCGTGACTCCTCTCTGGTCGCTCGCGGTCGAGGAGCACTTCTACCTGTTCTGGCCGGTCATCGCGCTGTTCACGTCGCGCCGGTTCGTGCGGCTGTCGATCGCCGCCATGATCCTCGGCTCCGTCGTCGCGCGAGCGATCGGCGCGGCGAGCGGCGGGACGTATCAGATGGTCGCCATGCCGACGTGGGCCTCGATCGACGGGATCGCAATGGGCTGCGCGCTGGCGCTGCTGGTTCGGGACACCAGCGCCGAAGTGCGCGCCCGGTGGGTGGCCAGCTGCCTGGGGCTGGGGATCGTCCTGGCGGTCGCCTTCGTCGTCATGCGCTACACGGCGCTGCCCCAGCGCCGGGTCTGGACCCTCGGGCTCAACATGATCCCGGTCGGGCTGATCAGCGTCTGGTTCATCGACCGCGCTGCGAGCAACCGACTGCCGCATCTGTTCAACAGTATGCTGCTCGCGCGCCTCGGCGTGGTGAGCTATGGCATGTACATGCTCCACCGGTACGTCATGCACTATCTCGGCTTCGATGGGGATCGCGGATGGGTCGTCTTCGCCTCCGTCTACGCCGTGAGCGCCCTATTGGCCACTCTGTCGTGGCTCCTGTATGAGAGCCCGCTCAATAATCTGAAGCGGTTCTGGCCATATGTGCCGGCTCGGCCAGATGTGACGGTTGTCACAAGAATGGCACCCGACCTGCCTCTAGAAGCGCCGCACTGAGCTCTCGCCAACCGCGGCCACTCGCCGGAAGTGGCCATCCGCCGTTCCTCCCCGATCTCGCAGGTTCCCCTCGAGACGTGCCGCAGCCCCGCGGTGCGCTCCCGTCCCGCGTGGGCTGCAAGCTGGTTGCGCCCGTCCTCCCCGTTCGCCGCCAATGGCTGAAGAACGCTCCTACCAGCTGGACTCCATGCGTGCCCTCGGGCTCGCCGGTGTGATCTTCCAGCACACGATGAACCCGAAGAACGCCCTCCTCGCCGACGTGCCCGCGCTGGCGTTGACGATGTTCTTCGTGCTCTCGGGCTTCCTGATCACCGGGCTGCTGCTCGACGCGCGCCAGCGTGCCGAGGCGCGCTCGATCAGTCGCGCCGGCGTGCTGAAGCGGTTCTACATCCGCCGCTTCCTCCGAATCTTCCCGGTCTACTACGGCGTGCTGCTCGTCGCCGTGTTGATGGGCGAGCCGGAGACACGCGGCTACATCAACTATCTGCTCACCTACACGACGAACTTCCTGCTCGCGAAGGTCGGCCACAATCTCCCGCCGATCACGCCGTTCTGGTCGCTCGCCGTCGAGGAGCACTTCTACTTCTTCTGGCCGGTCATCGCGCTGTTCGGCTCGCGCCGCGTGATGTGGACGTCGGCTACGCTCATGGTCGTGCTCTCGGTCGTCACGCGTGGCGTTGCGTCGTTCAACGGCGCCGGCTACAACCTGGCGACCATGCCCACCTACGCGTCGCTCGACGGCATCGCCATCGGGTGCATGCTCGCCATCGCCTACCGGGACATGACGGCCGAGGCGCGCGAGCCGTGGATCAGGCGAGCAGTCGCGTTCGGAGGCGCGGTCGTCTTCATCCGGATGCTGATGATGATCGACGGCGGCTACAACGACTGGGTGAACACCATCCACGCCTTCCCGTTCGCCCTCGTGACGGTGTGGCTGATCGACCGCGGAGCGCGCGGCGTGCTGCCCAACTGGCTGAACTCGCGCGCCCTCGGCACCATGGGGATGACGACCTACGCCGGCTACGTGGTCCATCGCTACGTGATGCACTTCCTCGGATACGATGCCGAGCGCGGGTTCCACGTGTTCTTTCCCGTCCTCATCGTCACCTACGTCATCGCCGGCATCTCATGGGTGTTGATAGAGAGCCCGATCAACAGCCTGAAGCGGTTCTGGCCATACGTGCCGCGGCCCGTCGGTTCCACCGCGCCGCCAGTGGCGATCCCAGAGGCCGTGCTCGCCAATCTTCCCGGATCGCTCGGGTTCGCCCCGAACGCCGCGACTCCCTCCACCTCCGGCTGACCACGGTCTGGAGCTGATCGGGAGCTCGCTCCGGGCGTTGCGGCGATGCACGCTCCCGCGTCTGTTCTGACGCGGGGGCGTTGTCTTTCCGCCCTTGCCGCTTCACCTTGCGTGACGCGAACGAGCAATCCAGTTCCACGCACGCGCTGTCCGACTTACCCTAGATCCCGACCAGACCGCTCGATGACTGTCCCAGCGACATTCCGATGGCCGATGGGGCAATGTCCCGAGATTCACCGCTCCGCTGGCGGGTCGTGGCCGCGGTGACCGGCGCCGAGCGGCCGGATGCCGCCTCGCCCACCGGATTTCAGCAGGGCAACGAGGCCGCTGTGCAGGTTGCCAGCGCGCAGGAAGACGCCTCCCGCATTCCGGGCGCATACGTCATCGAGCACTCCGACGCGCCGCTCGAGGTGCGCCACACCGTTCTCGGCGACCTTCGCGAGATCGTCGCCGAGCTGCGCCAGTGCCGTGATCTCGTTCAGCAGCTCATGCTGCGCGACATTCGCATCCGGTACAAGCAGGCGGCGTTCGGCTTCGCCTGGGCGCTGCTCATCCCCGCCGCCGTCGTGCTCGCCGGCATGGCCGTTCGCGTGGCGTTCGCGTACGCGACGGGCCGCCACGTGGACATGAGCCAGCTCGGTGGCATGGCCGTGAAGGCCGTGCCGTGGGCGTTCTTCGTCGGCTGTCTCAGCTCCGGCACCGCGAGTCTCGTGTCGAACATGTCGCTCGTCACGAAGATCTACTTTCCGCGCGAGGTGCTGCCCCTGTCGGCCGTGCTCGCGCAGTCGTTCGACTCGTTGATCGGCGGCATGCTCGTCACGCTGATGGTGCCCTTCTTCGGCGTGAGGCTCACGACCCAGCTCCTCTGGGTGCCCGTGCTGCTCGTGCTGCTGTGGTGCCTCGCGCTCGCCGCCGCGCTCTTCCTCAGCCGCGCGAACCTGTTCTTCCGCGACGTGAAGTATCTCGTGCAGGTGTTCCTCACCTTCGGCATCTTCGTCACGCCGGTCATCCTGGACGCGCCGATGTTCGGACCGGTCGGCTCGCGCATCATGATGCTGAATCCCGTCGCGCCGATTCTCGAAGGGCTGCGCCTGAGCGTGGTCGGACAGCACAACCTCCTCACGCCGTACGTGTCGCACGCCGGCTTCCTGTTCTGGCGGCCGTGGTATCTCGGCTACGTGGCGGCATGGTCGCTGGGAGGACTGCTCATCAGCGTCGTCCAGTTCCATCGCGCCGAGCGGCGGTTCGCCGAGGTCGCGTGACGCAACGGTCGATGTCGCGATGACGCAGCCACGAGTGATCTTCGACCGCGTGTGGAAGAAGTTCCACCGCGGCGAGCTGCACGACAGCCTGCGCGACCTGATCCCGGCCGCCGTCCGTCACATGACGGGCCGCGGCCCGAGCAAGAGCGAGCTCCAGGCGGGCGACTTCTGGGCGGTGCGCGACCTCTCCTTCGAGGTGCGGCCCGGTCAGACTCTCGGCATCATCGGGCCGAACGGCTCGGGCAAGTCGACCACGCTCAAGCTGCTCACGCGGATCTACGAGCCCACGCGTGGACACTGCTCGATCGCTGGACGCGTCGGGACGCTCATCGAAGTCTCGGCGGGATTCCACGGCGATCTCACCGGACGCGAGAACGTGTTCCTGCAGGGCGCGATCATGGGGATGCGCTCGAAGGACATCGTGCGGAAGTTCGACGAGATCGTCGAGTTCTCCGGGATCAGCGAGTTCATCGACACCCAGGTCAAGCGCTACTCCAGCGGCATGAACGCGCGGTTGGGATTCTCCATCGCCGCGCACCTCGAGCCCGACGTGCTGATCATCGACGAGGTGCTCGCGGTCGGCGACATGTCGTTCCAGGAGCGCGCGTTCGGCCGCATCCGCGAGCTCGCGCAGAGCGGGCTGCCCGTCGTCATGGTGTCGCATCAGCTCGACCGCATCGCCGAGCTGTGCACCGACGTGATCGTGCTGAGTCAGGGCGAGGTGCTCGCGCGAGGCACGCCGGGCGACGCGATCACCGCGTACGTCCAGCAGCACGACGCGGGGCGCGCGGCGATCATCTCCGACCGCATCACCTTCGATCCGGTCGAAGTGCTGAGCGACATGCCGGTGCGATCGGGCGATACGTTCGACGTGCGCATCTCCGGCCGCGTGATCGAGCCGATGAACGACAATGTCGAGCCGGTCGCCGTGCGGGTGCGCTCGCTCCGCACCGGCGGCATCGTCTACAGCTCGGGCTCGCGGCGACTCGCGCTCGACCTTGGCCAGGCCGGTCCGTTCGACGTGCACGTCACGCTGCAGGCCAACCTTCCCGCCGGCAGCTACATGGTGGAGGTCGGGTCGCAGGACCTGCTCAAGCGGAAGGACTTCGCCACCGCGCCGTCGGTGATGATCCAGGTGGCCGAGGGCATCGGCTTCAAGGGCTCGGTGCAGCTCAACGCCGGCATGCGCGTGCTCACGGGCCGTACCGCCGACTGACCGCACGTCCGCTTCGAGGCCGCGCGGTTGATCGCCGGCCGAGTGGAGCAGCAGTCGCTCGCCGGCACGGTGCCCCACGTGCCCCCTGATTTCGCGGATGCGCGCCTCACGGCGTCCATTCGAGGATCGACACCATCTGCGGGGCGACGTCCTCCAATGCTTCGCCGTCTCCCTGTCCGACGCGCTGCACCTGGAGGGCGAGACGCCCGCGCGCGCCCCACAGCGTTGGATCGTAGGTGGGCTCCCACTGGCCGACGCTCGACGCGAGGAGCTCGGTCATCGACCAGTGCGTGTGCACCGCATCCGCGGAGCGTGCGACCGTGATGCCGCCGCCGCGCTCCGCGTCGCGGTAGACGACGTACACTGCGCCCGTCTTCCCCGCGAGCACCTGCGGCCGCGAGATGGGGATGCGCTTCGTGCCGCCGCCGCTCAGGCGAAAGGGCGTCGTGCGCGCTCCGACCTGGCTCGCGCGCCAACGCGTGCCATCGTGCCAGACGAGCTGGAGTTGCGGCACGTCCGACCCCGCGGAGCGCCAGTACGTCGCGATCATCGGTCGTCCCGACGCGCTCACCGTCATCGACGTCTGGTTGATCAACTCGCTCCCCTGCGGGACCGCCCACGCGACCTCCGCCGTGGCCGAGGTGATCGGGAGCGCGTAGCGCACCCCGCGCGACGTGCGCCAGCTTCGCCCTTCGTCCGGAGAGTAGGCGTACAACACGTCGTGGTTCGTGGCGACGTCGGGCGACTCGCGCCACACCCACGACACATGCCATCCGCCGCGCGTGTCCACCGCGAGCTGATTCACGTACGCATTGCGCTGCCCTTCGCCGGCGATGAGCGGATGGTGCAGCGCGCGCCAGGTGCCGCGCTTCACATCGTAGCGATCGAGGAGCACGTCGCCGCTCCCGGATCGTCCGTCGCGATAGACGAAGAGTAGATCACCGCTCGGCAGCGGGTAGAACTGCGGGTAGGTGACCTGTTCCTCACGCTGTCCGGTCATCGCAGTCGGCTCGCCGAGAGTGAGCGAGCCTGGCGCGACGGCGCGCGCGTAGTGGAGCGCCTTGTTGTGCACCGCCCACGCGACGTGGAGCACCCCGCGTCCGTCGACGCCGAGCGAGATCGCATTGTGCGCGTCGGTGACGTCGTTGGTGTAGGCCGTTCGCTCGATCTGCCACCGAGTGCTGTCGACGTCGCGCTTGGCCAGCACGACATGCGCGCTGTCGTCGTAGTACGCGGTGTACTGCGTGCGGCCGTGGGTGACGACGCTGCTCGTACGGAAGATCACCGCGTTCACCGACGATCGCGCCCAGCCGACGCCGACCGGCAGGATGCGCACGCCGCTCGCGCGGGGAGTCGTCCGTTGTGCGTGAAGGCCGCTCGCCGCGGCGGCGCAGAGCGCGAGCGTCGTGGTGGCGGCCGCGGCGCGTATTGCGCTCACGTCGTCTTCGGCGCGAGCTGCCGCGCCTTGAGGTTCGCCGCGCAGCACTTCACCGTGACGACGATTCGCTCGGCTCGCGTCTCCGGGCGCACCGCCTGCCGCACCCAGTGCAGGTAGCCTTTCCGCGACGACGGCGAGAAGGCGGCGAAGTTGCGCGCCGCCTTCGGGTTCTTCGCGAACGCCGAGGCGAGGTCGTCGGGGATCTCCAGCGCCTCGACGGAATCGAGCGAGCTCCACGACCCGTTCGCTTTGGCGATCTCGATGGCGGCGAGTCCGGGCGGAGCCATGTGCCCTTCGTCGATCAGCCGCGTGACGCGCGTCTTGTTGAGCTTCGACCAGGTGCTCTTCGGCTTGCGCGGCGTGAAGAGCTGCATGTAGCGCGTGTCGTCGAGCGAGCGGAGCGTGCTGTCGATCCAGCCGTGGCAGAGCGCTTCTTCCACCGCATCGGCGTACGCGAGTCGGTCGGGCTTGTTCGACTTCTTGTCGTAGATGAGCCAGATCCCCGGCGAGCGCGCGCCATTCTTGGCGAGCCAGCGGCGCCAGGCAGGGCGGCTCTTCACGTAGACCTGCTCGAGAGTGGCGAGCTTTGCGGGCATTCCGAGGGGAGCGGGAGCGAGACACCACCCAGGAGTGATCGAGCGGGTGGCGTCCAATCATCGAGAATCGGTCGGATGTCGGTCGCCGTACGGCGCACGAAGAAACGAGCGTACGGTAGTTGGTACCGGAAGGCGCGGCCTCGGCGGGAACGCGATCTCGCGACCCGCGACTCGCTTCGGCGTCCGCTACCGCTGCTCGCTAGCACCTACGCAGTGGTGGTCGCGGGAGAGTACCATCCCAGTCGTCGTCCCGATAGCGCCGCGCTACGTCGACTGGCAGCCACCGCTCGGCCGGATGTCGAGGATCTCGTGCACCAGCATGTAGCGGCTGCCGCGGCCCATGTGTCCGGCGCCCATCGGCATGCGCGCGCTCGTCGTTCCGCGCCAGCGCACGAACACCGAGCCCTGCTGGCCTGGCTGCGGGGCGGGGAGCTTCGCGCCGATGCTGTCGCGTTGATGAAGCGCGCGGTCGGTGAGCGTCACCCACCAGACGTCGTCACCGCTCGGCGCGTCGCACGGGTGGAACCAGCTCACCTCGAACCCCGTTTCGTACGTGCCGCGGTACTCGCGCACCGTGTCGGCAGGGAAGGGGCCGACGCCCGTGGCGAGCGTGGCGAGCAGGGAGACGTTGAGCAGTACGGGCATCGAGGCCTTTGAAGGACGGCGCGCTACCGCGCTCGGTACTCTTGCATCCGGCACCCGAACCGACATCCAATTCCCAGAACGCGGGGCCGCTGTGCTGCGGCGTTTCGGCTCGCTACCCGTAGCGTCCAAGATGTGTCGGGCCAGCGGACCGGGTCCGGGTGCCGGGTCCGATGCGACCAGTTGCGGTAGTGCAAAGGTGGACCGGTCGGAACCAGGTACAGCAGTACGGCACCTGGCCAGATGGTACCCGGCATGCCACAGGGAGTTCGTCCTGACGGTGGCCCATCCTCCCGAACGACGGATAGATTGCCCCCTTCCTCGTCCTTCCCCGGAGGCATGCCCGTATCCTAGCGCTGCTACTGAAAGGCGTCGCGTCGGCGGCGGTCCAGGCGACGCACGTGCCGATGCTGACCCGGCTGTGGAAGTACGCCGTGCTCGGTGCGACGAGCATCGTCTTCGAGGAGGCGAATCCGATCTTTGGTGGCATCGCGGCCCGCCACGAACGGCTCGGCGTGCTGGGTGTGATCGTCGCCGTCGCCATCGGCACCTGGATCTTCTCGATCGCGCTCTACTTCATCGGACGCTGGCGCATCGATTGGGTTCGCGCGCGGTGGCCCGACCGTAAGCGCATCCTCGACGGCGCGCTGGAGATCGTGCGCCGGCATCCGTGGCGCGCGTCGCTCGCCGTGCGCTTCGCCTACGGGCTGCGACTTCCCGTGCCGATCGCCTGTGGCGCGGCGAGACTGCCGATCGTGCTCTACGTGATCGCGAGCGGGATCAGCTGCTGGGCGTGGGCCACGCTGTTCACGCTGCTCGGCTGGAAGGCGGGCGGCGCCGCCCTCGCGCTCCTCGGCTTCACCACGCGCTACGACGTCCGACTCGGCTTCATCGCGATCGCGCTCACGGTGACGCTGATCGTCATGCGCCGACGCCGCCTCATCGGCGAGCGCACCGCGCACGTCCTCGCTGGCGAAGACATTCCGATCATGAGCACGGCGGAGCGGAAGGTACGGCGGAAGGAGTCGTGAGCGGGTAACCGCTACCACAACCGAACGGCAACTGCGTGTACGTCAGGACGACTGACGTACTCTGGATACTCGGATTGGCATACTGGCCATTCCAATTCGTGTCGAGCCGTCCGTGGATATCGGCTCTGACCGTCGCAGCGCCACGGGCCGACCCCCATCCAAGTGCGTCCAATCATTGAGGATTGGTTGGATGTCGGTCGCCGTGCGGCGTACGAAGGTACGAGCGTACGGTACCGAGTACCCGCCGTTCCGAAGCCTCCGCCACGCGAATGGCCAGCAGCGTCACCGCCACCGAAAGATTCTGAGCGCCACGAAGAACGACGCCAACCCCCACGCCACCACCACCAGCAGCGGCACTCCCACCGCTTCCCAGCCCGCGCCCTGCAGCATCGTCGCGCGCAGTGCGTTGATCGTCGCCGTCAGCGGAAGCGCCTGGATGAACGGCTGTGCCACCGCGGGAAAGTTCGTCGACGAGAAGAACACGCCCGACAGCACCCACATCGGCATCATCACGAGGTTCGTCAGCCCCGACACCCCCTCCGTCGTGCGCGCGCGCGACGCGATCAGTAGTCCCAACCCGCCGAACCCCAGCGACGACACCACGCACACCACCGCGAGCTGCAGCAGCGAGCCGCGCACCGGCACGCCGAACAGCAGCACCGCGCTGCCGACGATCACGATCACCTCGACGATCAGAAAGGCGAAGCGCGAGAGGACGAACGACACGAGATAGTGCGTGTGCCGCATCGGCGTCGACACGAGCCGCTTGAGCAGGTTCTTCCGCCGCGCATCGACGATCGCGAACGCGAGCCCCCAGATGCCGCCGCCCATGATGTTCATCCCGAGCAGCCCCGGGATCACGAAGTCGATGTAGCGCGAGCCCTTCTCGCGGACCTTCTGCTCCGTCACGCTCACCGGATCGCTCCGCCCCGCGCCGCGCTGCACGGCGTCGTCGGTGAGGAAGCGCGCCGTCCGTCCCTCCGGTCGCGTGTCGTCGTAGCGGTACTCCACCGCGCCGCTGGGCGTCGTCGCGGCGACGAGCGCCACCTCGCCCGTGCGCAGCGCACGCAGGGCCGCCGCGCTGTCTGCCAACGCGATCACCTTCAGCCCACCCGCCCGCGTGAGCCGCGCCGAGAGCGTGTCGGACACCGCGCTGCCGCGCACGACGCCGACGGCGATCACATCAGCCGGCTTGTTCCGGAACGCGATGCCGAGCCCGATCGCCAGCACCACCGGAAAGAGAAACGTCCAGAACACCGCCTCGGGCTCGCGGATGAACTCGCGAAATCGCACGAGCGTGAGCTGCGCGAGCGAGCTCTCCCTCCACGGCAGACGTTCGCCGCTCGTCGCCTTCAACGACGTGCGCTTCACCGGCGCCGACGCCACCTCATCGCGCTCGGGCACTCTGCTCGGCTCAGCCATCGCGAAGCTGTCTCCCCGTGAGCGAGACGAACACGTCCTCGAGCGTTGCCGAGTGGGTCGCCAGCTCGCCGAGCGCCAGACCGCGCCGCGAGAGCTCGTCGAGCAGCGCAGGGACCGCGCGCGCCAGCTCCACCACCTCGAGCGTCCATCGGCCGTCGTGCTCGCGCGCCGCCTGCACGCCGTCCAGCGCCCTGAGCTGCTGCGCGCTGATCGCGCCCGGCGCCGCGGCCGGCGCGGTGAACTCCACGACGTGCTCCGCGCCCAGACTCGCGATCAGCTCACGCGGAGAGCCGAGCGCGATCACGCGACCGTGGTCGACGATCGCCACCTGATCGCACAGCCGCTCCGCTTCATCCATGTAGTGCGTCGTCAGCACGATGCTGCGGCCACTCTCCTTCAGCTCGACGATGAGATCCCACAGTTGCCGGCGCGACTGAGGATCGAGGCCGGTCGTCGGCTCGTCGAGGAAGATCAACTCCGGATCGCCCACCATCGCGCACGCGAGCGCGAGCCGCTGCTTCTGGCCGCCGCTCAACTTCCCCACCCGCGCGCCGCGCTTCTCGCCGAGCTGCACGAGGTCGATCACCTCGTCCACGCCGCGGCCGCGCGCGTAGAAGCTGCGGAACAGTCGCACGGTCTCCTCGACCGTGAGCTTCTCGGCGAGCTGGGTCTCCTGGAGCTGGATGCCGAGTCGCTCGCGCAGCGCGTGCTCGTCCTCGTCCCAGCGGCGGCCGAGCACCTCGACGATGCCTTCGTCGGCCGCGGTCAGCCCCTCGCAGATCTCGATCGTCGTCGTCTTGCCCGCGCCGTTCGGGCCGAGCAGTCCGAAGCACTCGCCAGCCGACACGGTGAGATCGAGCCCATCGACCGCGACGACGTCCGCGTAGCGCTTCCGCAGGCCGACGACGCGAAGCGCCGGCGCGCCCGCCGGACCGCGTCCCATGGGCGCGTCAGCGGTCGATGCACTGATTGTCATGCGAGAAAGCTACGCGCCGGGCTCGCGCGGGGTGAGCGCGCGCATCGGCTCGCCGTCGAACCAGTCGCGACCGTCGGCGAAGCTCTCGCGCACGCCGTCCTCGCCCGCGGCGAGCCGTTCGCGAAAGAGCCGGAGCTGCACCTCCATCGCCGCGAGCGCTTCGAGGATGGCCGATGCGTTGTCGCTCATGATCCCGGTCCAGAGCCCCGCGTCGCCACCCGCGAGTCGCGTCATGTCGCGGCCACCGGGGCCGAGCGCCGAGCGAGACACCCCCGCCTCACGCAAGGTGAGCGCGAGCGTGGTGGAGACGGCCTGCGGCAGATGGCTGCGCCACGCCATCTGCTCGTCGTGCTCCGCGGCGTCGAGCACTTCCACCCCCGCGCGCAACGCACGCCAGAACGACTCGGCGAGCCTGAGCGTCTGCGGCGTGGTGCTCGCGCTCGGACAGAGGAACACGCGCGCATCGTCGAACAGGTTGGCGCGCGACGCGCCCCAGCCCGAGCGATGACTCCCCGTGAGCGGATGCGCGCCCACGTAGCGCGGTCCGAGCCCCGCCGCCTCCGCCGCCGCGACGATGCTCTTCTTCGTGCTGGCGACGTCCATGATCAGCGACGGGCCCTGCAGGTTCTTGCCGAATCTCGCGAGGAGCGCCGTCGTCGCCGGGACCGGCGTCGCCAGGACGACGACGTCCGCGCGCTCGACGCCGGCGAGCGTCTCGTCGAGCGACTCGTGCACGATCCCTTCGGCGACCGCGGCGTCCATCGAGCCCTGGTCACGGTCGAAGCCGAGCACCTGAACGCCTTGCGCGGCGAGCGCACGCGCGAGCGACCCGCCCATCAACCCCAACCCGATGACGCCGACGCGCCGAGAGCGCATCACTCCTTCTCTTCTTGCACGCGGCGCGAGAGCCCGACGATGTGCCAGAAGATCTGTCGGACCGACTCCGTCGGGAGATCCTTGGCTCGCGCCGCGACCACCGCACGACGGATGACCTCCGCTTCACGCTGCGGATCCAGGATCGGCAGTCCAGCCGTACGCTTCAACCCCGCCGTGCGCTGGCCGAGCGCGACGCGCTCGGCCAGCAGGGCGATGATCCGCAGGTCCAGCTCCTCGATGGCCGAGCGACAGCCGGCGAGCTCCGACCGTGCGGCCGCGATCTCTTCGTCCTCGACGCGATCGGCCACGGCGATCACGCGCTCCGCCCGCCCGCAGCGGCGGGAACCTCGAACGTCCGGCCCGCCGCGGCGGCGAACGCGCCGATGCGGTCCATCAGCGCGGCGAACGCCGGCGGGTTGAGCGACTGGTCGCCGTCGGACAGCGCCGACTCCGGATCCGGGTGCACCTCGATGATCAACCCATCCGCGCCGGCCGCGACCGCGGCGAACGAGAGCGGCGCGACGAGATCCGCGATGCCGCCCGCGTGGCTCGGATCGACGATGACGGGGAGATGCGTCTCACGCTTCAGCACCGGGATCGCCGACACGTCGAGCGTGTTGCGCGTCGCGCGCTCGTAGGTGCGGATGCCGCGCTCGCACAGGACGACCTGCATGTTCCCGTGCGCCATGATGTACTCGGCCGACATCAGCAGCTCCTGGATCGTGGCCGAGAGACCGCGCTTGAGGAGGACGGGACGCTGCACGCGTCCGAGCTCGGCGAGCAGCGCGAAGTTCTGCATGTTGCGCGCGCCAACCTGCATCATGTCGGCGTGCTCGGCGACGATGTCCACGTCGCGCGTGTCGAGCACTTCGGTCACGACGGGGAGGCCCGTCTCGGCGCGGACTTCGGCGAGCAGCTCGAGCCCCTGCTTGCCCAATCCCTGGAAGCTGTACGGCGAGGAGCGCGGCTTGAACGCGCCGCCGCGGAGGATCGTCGCGCCGGCGGCCTGCACAACGTTCGCGGTCTCGTGCAGCATCGCGCGGTTCTCGACGGAGCAGGGTCCGGCGATGATCGTCAGCGCCTCGCTCCCGATCGTCGCGTTCGCACCGACGCGTACGAGCGTGGACGACGCCGAGAACTCCTTCGAAGCCAGCTTGTACGGCTTGAGCACTGGCATCACGTTCTCGACGCCGGGCAGGGAGCGCAGCGGCACCTCCGCGAGCTTCGCCTCGTCACCGATGCAGCCGATGATCGTGCGCCGCTCGCCACGCGAGAGGTGGGTGTGCAGTCCGGCGGCTTCGACCCGCTCGCGGATGTGATCGAGCTCGTCGTCGGTGATGTCTACGCGCGTGATGATGATCATGGGAAGGCCTGGGGGTGAAGGGCGCCGTCTCCGCTCGACGGCAACAAAAAAGGCCAGTGGAGTTTCCACGGGCCGGTCTGGTGTCGTGTGCGGTGAGGGCGTTCAGCTCTCTTTACTCGCGCGTACGTCTCCAGTCACGGCCCGCCAGGGGGAAGCCGTAATAAAAGAAGCCGCTAAAATAAAAGCTGCGCGAGGTGTGGGTCACGCGTGCAGGATAGGGGCGGAGGCACGTGTTCGTCAAGCCTGATCTTTTCCGTGGTCAAAGCTCGGGCCGGCCGGGGCTGCCGGATCCCCAGCGAAAAGGCCCCTTCAGGGCGCCGAGGAGGGCCGCGCGCGTGGGGCGATCAGAGATGTTCGCTGGTCACTGCACGTACCTCAAAACGTCGTACAGGAACCGGATCCCGAACCCGAGAGAAGCAACCGACAACCGCTCGTCGTTCCCGTGGACGCCCTTCTGCTCGTCGGTGTCCTCGGTGCGGAAGGGATCCACGCCGTACACGATGATGCCGAGCTTGCGGTACATCGGCCGGTCGGTCGCGCCGGTCAGCATCGTGCTCGTGACGAACGCGCCCGGATCGCGCTCGTGCGCAACGCGCTCCACCGCACGGAAGAAGTCGGTGTTCGTCGGGCTCTCGAACGGTGTCTTCGGCACGATGAGCGGCGAGAAGTGCACCGACGTGTCGGCGACGACCGCCTTGAGCGTCGCGAGCACCGAGTCCGGATCGGCGTCGGGCAGCAGCCGGATGTCCACCTCGGCGCTCGCCTCGGCGGGAATGACGTTCGTCTTGTTCGAGCCGGTGAGCCCGGTGAGTGAGATGGTGTTGCGCAGGATCGCGTTCCAATAGAGGTCGCTCAGGATCCAGTCGCGCGCACGTCGCGTGTCGAGCGCCTTCGCGACGTCGGCGAGCCACGCGCGCTGCTCGCCGGCGTACTGCCGGCTGATGTCGCGGAAGTAGCGGTTCACTCCCGGCGTGACGTGCAGCGGCGTCTCGTACTTCGCCAGCCGGTCCAGCGCGGCGACGAGCCTCGGCACCGGGTTGGCCTTCGTGGGACGTGAGCCGTGCGACGGCGTCCCTTGTACCGTGAGCTTCTGCCAGAACGTGCGCTTCTCCGAGACACCGATGCCGTAGTAGTGGAGCGAGTCGTGGCTCACCGAGTTGCTCCCGCCCTCGGTGAAGAGATACTCCACGTCGCGCAGCAGGTCGGCGTGCCGGTCGGCGAAGGTGATCGCGCCGGTGCTCCCCCACTCCTCGTCAGCGTTCGCGATGACGACGAGATCTCGGGTGAGCGGCACGCCGCTGCGCTTCAGCGCAACGAGTGCCATGATCTGCGCGATGCCTTCGCCCTTCATGTCGAGCGCGCCGCGGCCATAGATGAAGCCGTCGCGCAGCTCGCCCGAGAACGCGGGCACCGTCCACGTCGCGGCGTTCGCGGGCACGACGTCCATGTGGTGCACCAGCGCGACCGCTCTTTTCGCGCCGCTCCCCTTCACCCGCGCGTAGAGGTTCGCGCGCCCAGCGCCAAGCTCGGCGGTATCGAGGATCCGCGCCTCGATCCCTTCCCTGGCGAGAAATGCCTGGAGGAAGCGCGCCGTCGTCAGCTCGTTGCCGGGCGGGTTGGTGCTGTTGATCCGCAGGTAGTCCTGCAGCAGCGCCGTTCCCTCGCGTGTGAGCGCAGCCCAATCCACGGGCCGAGTGGTGGCCGCGCTCTGAGCGGCGCCGAGCGAGGGAAGCGACGACAGTACGAGCGTGGCGAGGACGGTCCTGACGGAGAGACGCATGAGTGTGCGAGGCGGAAGGTGGGCGCGGCGGCCGCCGAGAAGCTATTCGCCGACTGCGTGAGTGGCGACGAGAAACCTTACACGTCGAGCGGCGTAGGGGAGAGCATCTCTCCCTCCACCCAGGGTCTTCCGGCATGTTCGCATTCCTGGCCGCCGCTCTTCTTCAGGCCACGACCCCCGCACCCACCGCTCCGCAGGCACCGGCCGCGCCCCAGGCGTCCGCTCCCGAGCGTGACTCCACGACGCGGAATCACCGCGAGAAGAGGCCTCCCAAGCACCTCGCGGTCACCGCTGAACATCTCTCGACCGCGTTCAAGGATCCCGGCGCGCGGTCGATCCTGCTCCTCGCTCGCGGCGCGCGCATGCGGCAGGACTCGGCGCTCGTCGCCTACGATGCCACGACGTATCAGCGCATCTCGGCGGGCCTCGCGCTCACGCGGCTCGGTCGCGACCGGCTCGCCTTCCGCAGCGAGGGCTCGACGCGGGTTCGGTGGCGGCGCGGCATCGGCGCCTATGTCGACGTCACGGGATCACGCACCGTCGTGCCGATCGCCGGCAAGTCGGCCAACGTCAACATCGAGGGGAGCCTCTCGCCGATCCCCTACTATCCCGGCAGCGAGACGCTCTGGATCGGCGCGAGCGCGGCGCGGCAAGTGGTGGACGAGAACGAAGGCGTCGTCCATCCGCTCGCCGATGGATCGGAGGCGTACTACACCTACGAGAGTGGCGACTCGGCCACCTTCCGCCTGCCCGATGGGCGCGCGATCCGGCTTCGCGAGCTGAAGGTCCGTCCGCGCGTTCCCAAGTGGAATCTCGCCGTCGGCTCGCTCTGGTTCGACATGAGCGGCGGACAGCTCGTGCGCGCCGCGTATCGCATGAGCGTGCCGATGGACATCCGCGCGGTCGCGGAGGAGGACGACTCCACCGCGTTCAAAGACGTACCGACGCTGATCAAGCCGATGCTCTTCCCGATGAAGGCGGAGATCAGCGCGATCGGAGTGGAGTACGGCCTGTTCCAGGGACGCTTCTGGCTTCCGCGGCTGCAGGTGGCGCAGGGTGGCGGCCAGATGGGGTTCGTGCGAGTGCCGTTCAAGCTGGAGCAGAAGTTCGAGTACGAGCACGTGAACGCGGCGACGGACACGCTGCCGGCGATCGCGATGCCGAGCGACTCGATGCGCGAGCGGAACGGCATGCAGATCAGCATCGGCGACAGCAAGGCCGCACGCGACTCGGCGCGCGCGATGCGTCACGCCGCGCGCATGCGCTGCGACGAGACCGGCAATCGCACGCGCATCCGCAACAGCGAGGGTTCGACGAACCCGGTGATGATCCGGATTCCATGCGACTCTACCAAGCTCGCCAACTCGCCAGATCTGCCGCCGTCGATCTACGATTCGGGTGAGGAGACGGTGAACAGCGGCGAGATCGACGCGCTCGTGTCGCAGGCGCTCTCGATGGGGGCGCAGGCGGGCTTCTCGCCCCAGCCGATCACGCTCGACTACGCGCCGATCCGCTACAACCGCGTGGAGGGACTCTCGGTGGGCGGCATCGCCGAGCAGCAGCTCGGGGCAGGGTACTCGGTGCGCGCGCTGGGACGCATCGGCGTCGCCGATCGCGAGCCGAACGTCGAGCTCACCGGCGCGCGCAGCGATCTGCGCCACACGCTCTCGCTCACGCTGTACAACCGGCTCGTGTCCGCGAGCGACTGGGGCAATCCGTTGAGCACGGGAAGCTCGATCTCGGCATTTCTCTTCGGCCGCGACGAAGGGTTCTACTACCGAGCGAGCGGCGTGGAGCTGAGCCGCACGCCGGACCGCGCGGGGCCGGTGAGCCTCACGACGTCGCTGTTCGCCGAGCAGGAGCGCAACGCGCGGCAGCGGACCACCTTCTCGCTCGCGCGGTCGGTGCACGGCTCGCGGTTCGAGCCGAACATCGTCACGCAGCGCGCCTTCGTCGCCGGCGGGCGCGCGCGCGTGACGCAGTCGGTCGGCGAGGATCCGGCGGGCTTCCGCCTGTTCAACGACCTTCGGCTCGAAGCGGCGCACGGCGACAGCGGTGCGTACGGCCGCGCCGCGCTCGACGTGACGGGGTCGCACGGCATCGGCAACGGCGCCGCGGCCCTCACGCTCGCGGCGGGAAGCTCGGTCGGCGCGCTTCCACTGCAGCGCAACTGGTTCCTCGGCGGATCTCAGACGGTGCGTGGTCTTCGTCCGGCCACTGGGGTGGGCGACGCGTTCTGGATGGCGCGCGGCGAGGTCGGACATGGACTCGGCGCGGTGAAGCCGGTGGTGTTCGCCGACATCGGCTGGGCGGGCGACCGGAACGACTGGCGACACATCGGGCAGCCGTTGTCGGGCGCGGGCGCCGGTCTGTCGGTGATGGACGGTCTGGTGCGGTTCGACGTGGCGCGCGGGCTGCAGCCGAGCACGCAGCGAGGGTGGCGGGTGGATGCCTATCTGGAAGGGAGGTTCTAGGCGTCCGACACCGGGTCACGGAATCTTTCGACGGCCCGCGCTCCGCATGCCCGGCGGCTGGCTGACGTCGGCTTCGGAGCACTAGCGTCCGATCCTGGTCGCGGGTATCTCGAACCAGGTGCCTGGTCTGGCATGCTGGTCCCAAGAAATCATCAGTCGACGAGATCCGATGTCCGACCCGAAGTCAGAGAAGCGGACCGGGGCAGATTCCCCGCGCCTCGCCATCGCGGGGATCCCTCGCCGCCGGAGCTGGGTGGAGCTGTCGGTCGGGTTGGCCGCGCTCGTGGTTTCCATCGTGTCGCTGTTCGTCGCGCGGCATCAGGCTCAGGTGATGGACCGACAGCTCGCGGCGAGCGTATGGCCACTGCTGGAGTATTCGACGAGCAACGTGACCCCCGACGGCGTTCCGCGCGCGGTGCTTTCGCTTCGGAACACCGGCATCGGACCGCTCAGGGTCCGCAGCTTCCGAGTCACGCTCGACAGTCAACCGATCGGAAGCTTGCGGGATCTCCGTCGGCACTGCTGCGACAGCGACACCGCGGCGCTTCGCCGGCTCACGATCGTCACCAGCTACATCGGTGGACGCGTGCTGCCCGCGGGCGAGGGGTTCGACGCGATCACGGTGCGATACGACTCGACGGTGGCGGAGCCGTTCCGGCGACTCCAGAAGGGGCTCACGGGCGTTCACGTCCGCTTCTGCTACTGCTCGGTGCTCGACGACTGCTGGGTGCGTGAGTCCAGGAGCTTCGAGGCCGACCCGACCCCCGTGCCGTCGTGCGCGGAGGAGATGAGGGGGAGGCAGTTCGTGCTCTAGATCACGCTGAGCCGCCACTGGCTGTCGGTGGTGGCGAGTCGCGGCGGCGGGAAGGAACCCCCTCCGCCCCTCCCCGGATTACTCTTTCTACATGTCGACCCTCTACCGCTACCTGCGTCCGTACTGGCGCTTCGTGATCCTCGCGCTCTTCCTCGCGGCGATCAACCAGATCTTCTCGCTGCTCGATCCGCTGATCTTCCGGCACGTCATCGACAGCTACGCGACCCAGTACGACAAGTACTCCCGACCGCAGTTCTTCCGGGGCGTCGCGCTGCTGCTCAGCATGGCGGTCGGCGTCGCGTTCGTCTCGCGCGTAGCGAAGAACTTCCAGGACTACTTCGTGAACGTCGTGGTGCAGCGCGTTGGGGCCGACCTCTACTCCGACGGCATCCGCCACTCGCTCGCGCTTCCGTTCCAGACGTTCGAGGACCAGCGCAGCGGCGAGACGCTCGGCAAGCTGCAGAAGGTGCGCTCCGACACCGAGCGATTCATCGCCGCCTTCGTGAACATGGTGTTCACCACGCTCGTCGGCGTGATCTTCGTCATGGTCTACGCGTTCAAGGCGCACTGGGCCATCGCGCCCGCGTTCTTCCTCACGGTGCCGCTGCTCGCCGTGCTCAGCTCCGTGCTCAGCAAGCGGATCAAGACGATCCAGAAAGTCATCGTCGCCGAGACGACCGCGCTCGCCGGCGCCACGACGGAATCGCTGCGGAACATCGAGCTCGTCAAGAGCCTTGGCCTCGCCAAGCAGGAGGAGCTGCGGCTCAACGCGACGACCGAGAAGATCCTCAAGCTCGAGCTCAAGAAGGTGCGCTATCTCCGCTCGCTGTCCTTCATTCAGGGAACGGCGGTCAACTTCCTGCGCACCTGCATCCTCTTTCTCATGCTCTACCTGATCTTCGAGAAGCAGATCACGGTCGGGCAGTTCTTCTCGCTGCTCATCTACTCGTTCTTCATCTTCGGCCCGCTGCAGGAGCTGGGGAACGTCATCAACATCTATCGGGAGACGGAAGCGTCGCTCGCGAACTTCGACGCGATCTTCCAGATCCCGATCGATCCGAAGCCGGAGAACCCGGTGTCGGTCGACGACCTGCGCACCCTCGCGTTCGAGGACGTGAGCTTCACCCATGCCACGGCGTCGGGACCGGCGCTCGCCGGTGTGAGCTTCGGCGTCGAGCGCGGCAAGACGATCGCCTTCGTCGGGCCATCCGGCGCGGGAAAGACGACGCTCGTGAAGCTGCTCGTCGGACTCTATCGGCCGGGCGCGGGACGGATTCTCTACAACGGCATCCCGAGCGACCGGATCGATCTCGACCGCTTCCGCGAGCGGATCGGCTTCGTGACGCAGGACGCGCAGCTCTTCAGCGGCTCGATCCGTGAGAACCTGCTCTTCGTGCGCCCCGACGCGACGGACGAGCAGTGCCTGGCCGTCCTCCGCCGCGCGGCGGCGACGTCGTTGCTCGCGCGCGCCGACAAAGGGCTCGACACGGTGATCGGCGAGGGCGGGATGAAGATCTCCGGCGGAGAGAAGCAGCGCCTCTCGATCGCACGGGCGCTGCTCCGCGACCCGCAGCTCCTCGTGTTCGACGAGGCGACGTCGTCGCTCGACTCGCTCACCGAGGAGGAGATCAGCCGCACGATGCGCGACGTGGCCGAGGACGCCGACGTGATTACCGTGCTGATCGCACATCGTCTCTCCACGGTGTTGCACGCGGACATGATCTACGTGCTGGAGCGCGGACGGATCGTGGAGGAGGGGCACCACGACGAGTTGCTCGAGCGGAAGGGACTGTACTACGCGATGTGGCGGCAGCAGGTGGGCGAGCGGCGAGCGGAGATCGCGGCGACGGGGCGGGTGTTGGCTTCGGTGTGATCGCTACTGCGGTATCGAGTACCGTACGCGCGTATAGTCGTACGACGTACCGCGATCCAGTCCGCGGGCAATCCTCAAAGATTGGACGCCACTCGGAGCTATTTTGTCCGCAACGACTCTGGCCCCAATGTTCGCACTCTAACGCCGGTACAGCGGCATCCAAGATTTTGGGGATGCACGGATGTCCGTCGCCCTGCGACGTACGCAGATACGAAGTACGGTACCCAGTACCCGCAGTTCAGACGCGACGCTCGCTCGCCATAGACCAACACTCACCGCTGCCGCCATGCGAATGTTGAGACATGCACCCCTCCTCGGGCGTGCGGCCGCGCTCACGTTGACGTTGTCCTTCCAGACACGCGTCCACACCGCCGCCGCGCAGTCCACGTCGGGCGTCATCCCCGGCGTCGAAGTCCTGCTCTCGGACTCGCTCCATCTGCTGCGCGGCAAGCGGGTGGGGCTGCTCACCAATCATTCCGGCCGCGATCGTCGCGGCACGAGCACGATCGATCTCCTGTTCAGAGCGCCCGGCGTGAAGCTCGTGGCGCTGTACGGCCCGGAGCACGGCATCCGCGGCATCGCGAAGGCGGGGGAGCAGATCGGCTCCAGCCTCGACTCGGCGACGGGGATCACCGTGACCTCGCTCTACAGCACTGCGAGCGCGTTCTCGGCCGAGACGTTCAGGGACATCGACGTGCTGGTATACGACATTCAGGACGTCGGTGCGCGCGTGTACACCTTCGAATGGACCTTGGCGCTCGCGGCCGCAGCGGCGAAGAAGCCCGTCGTCGTGCTCGACCGGCCCGATCCGATCCGCGCCGACCGCATCGAGGGCAACATCCTCGATCCGCGCTTCGCGTCGCTCGTCGGTCAGTATCCGGTGGCGCTGCGCTATGGTCTCACTCCGGGCGAGCTCCTGCGCTTTCTCGCCGGCACGAAGCTGATCGACGCGGAGATTCACGTCGTCCCGATGAAGGGCTATCGGCGCTCCATGTGGTTCGACGCCACTGGAATTCCGCGGGTGAGCCCGTCGCCGAATCTGCGCACGTGGCAGTCCGAGCTGCTGTATCCCGGCACGGTGTTCTTCGAAGGCACCACCGTCACCGAGGGTCGTGGGACGGACGATCCCTTCACGCTCATCGGCGCGTCATGGATGACCGACAACGCCGAGATCGCCGCCGAGCTGAACGCGCTCAAGCTCCCGGGGGTGCGCTTCGAGACGGCGACGCGCACGATCGAGACGGGCTACAAGTTCGGTGGGCAGACGATCCCGATGCTCGCGATCCGCGTCACCGATCGCGACGCGGTGCGCCCCGTGGAGCTCGGCGTGCGGATGCTGCGCGCGATCTACGCGCGGCACCCGAACGACTTCCAGTGGCGCACGGCGCAGATCGATCGCCTCGCGGGGACGGACGCGCTGCGCGCCGCGGTCGAGCAGAACACCGTGGATGCGCTCATCGCGTCGTGGAACGGCGACGCCGCGCGATTCGCCGAGCAGATCAGACCGTATCTGTTGTATCAGTGAGATGCACGCCGATGCACGAAGGGCTGCCCTCGGCGAGGGCAGCCCTTCGTGCATCACACGTCATCTTCGCAATGCGCTACCAGTCGAGCCGCATCCCGAACTGGCCCTGCCGCGCGCCGTACGAGCTCTGCGGCACACCGAAGGAGGCGACTTCCGCGCCGAGCGCCGTGTAGCGGATGGCGCCGTACGACAGGACGTTGTTCCAGTTGAACAGGTTGAACACCTCGGCCGACAGGCTCACCTTCGTGCTGCCTCTCGAGTAGAGCGGGTGCGCGAGGCGAAGGTCGACGGTGCGATACCAGTTGCTCCAGCTATTCGAGGGACGCGTCGTGCGGATGCCCGAGGTCGACGGCGTGCCGCCCAGATAGTCGTCGCCGGTCACGTTGTCGAGATTGATGTCTCGGCCATCCGTGGTGAGGAATGGCTTCGGACTGGCGATCGTCGTGACCGACGAGAGCGTGAAGCCGAATGGAATGGGGCTCACCTCGGACAGCACGAAGCGATGACGCTCGTCGCCCGACGACGCCTGCCGGTTGAACAGGAAAGGCAGCGGGAAGTTGGGCAGTCCGGCGAGATCGAAGTCGCCCTGATACCAGCCGAGCGTGTACGCGAAGTTCACGCGAGTCTGTTGGCGCTGCCAGGTGGACTGCACCAGCACGGCCGAGTAGTCGGACGTGCCGATGTCGTCCCAGAGAATGATGTCGCCATAGGCCGGCGTGAGCTTGCGCACGTTCGGCGTGACGCTCTTGTCGAGATAGTTCGGATTGCGCTGCACGTAGAGGTTGTCCATGTGCTGCCGCACGTAGTCCACGTTGAATCCCAGCTCACTCGTGATCTGCTGGCCGAGCCCGAGCGACATCTGCCGGCTGTGCGGCGTCTTCATGTCCTCCTTGATGAGGATCGGCGCCGGTGAGCCCGACTTGCCGGCGATCACCTGGGCACGGAGCGCCGCCGGATCCGTCGTGCCGGGATTGGTGAAGTTGTATGTGCGCCAGGTGGAGTTCTTGCGCTCCTGGAAGCCGATGAAGCTCGTGACGCGATCGTAGATGATGCCGAAGCCGCCGCGAACGAACGTCTTGTTCTGGTTGGTGGGATCCCACGAGAACGAGATGCGCGGCGAGAAGTTGCCGAGCTGATTCTTCCGGTTGCCGGTGTTGAGGAAGTTCGCGAGCGCGGGGATCCCCTTCAGCACCGGGTCCGCCGCCCACGGCACCGTGTAGTCGTTGTCCATCGTGTTGAACTCGGCGTCATGACGCAGTCCGAGCGAGAGCGTGAAGTTCTCGCGCATGCGCCACTCGTCGTTGAGGTACACGCCGGTGGTGTAGCCGGTGGCCGCCGCGACCGCGTCGCTCGTCCCGGTCGGATCGGTGAAGCCGACGGCGATGGACGCGGTGTTCGGCAGCGTCGACGTGTCGGTGAGAAAGTTGAAGGAGCCGTCCTTGTTGTTCGCGAAGTCCTGGCTCGCCGCGATTCGGCTCAGCTCCACGCCCGCCTTCAACACGTGCGACCCCGGCCCCTTGTCGACGTTCATCGTCGCGCGATCGACGAAGCGCGCGTGCGTCTCCTTGAGGATCAGCGGAAAGCCGGCGGTGCCGAGCGTCACGCCGGGGTAGGTGAACTGCGGTCCCGGATTGAGCGGCGCCTCGTTGTGGTTCCAGTTCACGAGCTGCAGGCTGGCTTCGTTCACGAAGTTGCCGCCCGGGGAGAGATACCGCTGCCGCAGCTGCCCGGTGAAGATCTTGTACTTCTGCGAGATGCCGCCGGACTGCGCCACCTTCGCGCCGAAATTCCCCTGGCCGTCGAGCAGCCGGCCGGAGAACATGGCGTCGTAGGTCATCGAAGGGCTGTGCACGTACGTGAGCCGCTCGTACAGCGTGTGGTTCTTGTTCGGTGCCAGGAACGTCCCCTTGTACTGCGTCCAGGGCCCGCTCGTCGGATTCACGTCGAGGTAGAAATCCGTCGAGGCGAGCTCGTAGCTCGTCGCCGAGAAGAGCTTGTCCTTGATGAGCGGACCGCGAACGTTCAGACCGAACTGCTGGCGGTTGAAGTTGGGTTTCACCGCCTGGAACGCATTGCGCGCGATCAGCGGCTTGTTCTGCAGGAAGCCGAACGACGAGCCCTGCCACTCGTTGGTGCCACGGCGGCTCTCCGCGCTGATCACGTACGAGCCGGCACGCGTGTATTCCGCGTCGTACGGATTGAGGTAGACGCGGAACTGATCGACCGCTTCCTGCGGCAACGGCGAGCCCGTCTGACCGAGCCCCACGATGTTGCCGTTGTAGAGGCTCTTCATCTCCACGCCGTCCATGTAGACGTTGAAGAAGCGCAGGTCGGGCGCCGCGCCGCCCGCGGGAAGCGTGCGGCCCGACTGCGGCGCGTACGTCTTGATGCCCGGAGCGATGCCCGCGAGGTTCATGACTCCGCGGGAGTTGAGCGGGAGATTCTCGATCTCTTCCTTCATCACCGGCGCGGACACGGAGAGCCGCTGCACCTCCACCTGCTTCACGCGCTCACCGAGCACGGTCTCCGACGACAGCTCGGCGACGCCCTTCTCGAGGAGGAACTCGAGTCGTGCGCGCTGGCCGATCCCGAGCTGCACGGTCTGCGCGCTCGGCTTGTAGCCGATGAGGCGCACCGTGACGAGGTATCGCCCCGGGAAGAGGCCGAGCGTTCGGAACTCACCCGTGGCTCGCGTGATGGACCGCGCGGTCTCCGACGTGGCCGTGTTGACGATGTTGACCTGCGCGCCTTCCAACGGCGCGCCGTCGGCCTTCACCGTTCCTTCGAGAGTGATCGTGTTCTGCGCGAATGCCGGCCGAGCGAATGCGACGGCCAGGGCAGAGGCGACGAGCAGACGATGAATCATGTGTCGCATCGCGACAATGCTCCTGCGAGAGGGAGTCGAGGCACCGAGTCGCGGTTGAGCACGAGCGCCGCGGAGCCTCGCGGACACCAGCCGGATGCGGCAGTATACGAAACGGTCCACGGAGCGGCTACGCATGCAACGACGGGAATTCGGAGTGATGCGATACCAATGGTGCGCGATCGTGACGGTGATCGCTGCGCTCTCACTTTGCTCGAGCACTGCCGCGCGCGCGCAGGCCCGGCGCGTGGACACGCTCGTCGCGCGAGCGGTAGCGCCTGGCATCACGTATCGGAAAGTCTCCGACAGCCGTGGGCCGTGGATCATTCACCTGCTGCGGGTCGATCTCCGGCGCGCCGACCTCGCGCTCCGGCATGTGCGTGCCCACGACGACCTGCGCAGTCGTGAGCGCACCTCCGACATGGCGCGACGACTGACGTCGGCCGGCGTGCAGGTGCTTGCGGCGGTGAACTCCGACTTCTTCGAGCTCACGACCGGAGAGAACGAGAACAACCAGGTGATCGAAGGTGAATGGTGGAAGGGCCTCAAGGTCACCGATTCTCCCTACGACACCTTCGACAACGCGCACACGCAGCTCGCGGTCGACGCACGCGGCAGGCCGACGATCGATCGCTTCGTGCTCGACGGACACGCGTGGGTGCGTGGCAAGGCGACGCCGATCATGACGGTGAACTTCGCACAGCCCGGAACGATGGAGGGCACCGCGCTCTACACCTCTCGCTACGGCGCGCGCACTCGCCGCGACACGACCCGCGCGACGGTCGAGGCGCCGATGGTGCAGATCGGCCGTCGCGGCGACACGCTGCTCTACGTGAGACACGGCGCGGCCGTGCTCGAGTCGGGTTCCGCGATTCCCGCGAACGGTGCCGTGCTCGCTGCGTTCGGCACCGGCCTCCGCGCCGCGGAGGTGAAGGCGATGGCCGACGGTGACACGGTGCGCGTGCTCCTCGGCACGATGCCGCGCGTACGCGGCGGCGCGGTCCCGCGCACGCTCATCGGCGGCTGGCCGCGCATCCTCCGCGACGGAGTCGACGTCACGAGCGACGCCGCGACGTCGGAAGGGACGTTGTCGCGCAACGCCGAGCTTCGTCATCCGCGCACGGCCGTGGGATTCTCGCGGGACGGCGCGACGATCTTCCTGTTCGTCGTGGACGGACGCTCCGAGAACAGCGGCGGCATGACGCTCGGCGAGCTGGCCGGAGCGATGCGCGCGGCGGGAGCGTGGCAGGCGATGAACTTCGACGGAGGTGGGTCCAGCACCATGCTCGTGCGCGATCAGGTCGTGAACGTGCCGAGCGATTCCGCGGGGGAGCGGGCGGTGGGAGACGCGTTGTTCGTCGTCCGGAAGTCGAGACGAGGGGACTAGCGCTGGCTGGTAGCTGGGCCTGCGGTGCGCACCTGCGCTCGAGCTCGACGCGCGGCCAACGTCTCACCACCCGCTACCACCAGCGGGAGCGGCGGTTCAGCAGCGCTGGCCCCCTGATTGCCCAGATGGACGCCATGAGTGAAGGCAGCGCAGTCGTCGAAGCCGACCGTCCAGCCTCAGCCCGCGAGAGCGGACGACTGCGCGCGGCGGAGTCCGCGATGATCGTCGTCGCCGTCCTCGTTGCCATCGGCGCGCTGTGGCTTACTCGCGAGGTGCTCGTGCCGATCACGTTGGCGCTCGTCCTCGCTACCGTGCTGCGTCCGGTGGTGAGCCGGCTCGAGCGATGGCATCTGCCGGCCCCAGCTGCCGCGGCCATCGTGGTGCTCACGACGCTCGCGCTCGTCGGCGGGGTCGGTGTGGCGCTGCGCGGCCCGGTGCAATCGCTGTCGGCCAATGTGCCGAAGAGCCTCGCCACCGCGCGCGCAAAGCTCGACGAGTTGACTGCTCGGCTGCGAGACCTGTCCTCGGGCGCCGCGCGGCAACAGGCGCCGGCCGCGACTGGTCCGGCCGGCGCGACACCGAGCGCGGGCGCCGGCTCCGCGGGCGCCGGCTCCGCGAGCGCAGACTCCGCGAGCGCGCCATCGGCTTCCCCGACCCAATCGAGTGCGTCCAACTCGCCGTCGCCCTCGCGTGCGCCCACCTCCGGCGGCAACGGCAGCGGCGGCAGCAGCGGCGGCGGCAGTGGTGTCGGCAGCCGAGTATCGAGCGCGCTGCGCAGCGCGTTCGGTGTGACGACGTCCCTCCTCACGGAGATCGTCGAGGAGATCCTGCTCGTCTTCTTCATCCTCGCGGCGGGCAGGCGATGGATGGAGAAGCTGGGCCGCATCACGCGCGCGCCTGGTCGGGAGCGGCTCTGGCCCTCGATTGCGGCCGAGGTGCACGATGTCGTCGCGCGCTATCTCCTGGTGACGCTGCTGATCAACCTCGGCCAGGCAGTGGTGATCGGCCTCGCGCTCTGGGCCATCGGCATCCCGACACCGCTGCTGTGGGGCGCGCTGACCTTCGTCGCGGAGTTCGTCCCATATCTCGGCGGCATCGTCATGATCGCGCTGCTCACCGCCGTTGGGCTGGCAACGAGCCAGGGAGTCGGGCATGCGCTTCTCGCGCCGGCCAGCTATCTGGTCGTGACCACGCTGCAGAACAATCTCGTGAGCCCGATCGCCTACGGCCGCGGGCTTCGGCTCAACCCGACGATGATCCTGATCGGCGTGATGTTCTGGTGGATGGTGTGGGGCGTGGCCGGCGCGTTCCTCGCCGTGCCGATCCTGGCGTCGCTCAGAGTACTCGGCTCGAGGATCCCGGTGCTGGAGCCGATCGAAGTGATGCTGGAGGAGTAGACGGGTCACCGTCTGACCTGAAGTTCAGTTGCCCGCAACGACTGAACTGCGCCCGGGAGTACGCCGGCAACTGAGGCGGCGGCGGCTTCCGGCAGCGTTCGTGATCACCGGGGCGGTGCGTACGTTACCAGGACAGCAACCATCTCTCCGTGCTGCTGGCGTCGCTCGCGCCGCAGATGTCGCGGGCGCTGTCACCGGTGCTCGCAGAACACGGACCGCAGCCCCAGCGAACGATCACCCAGCGCTGAGCCGTTCCGGTCGTTTCCTCAGACCAGCCCTCCGATCGCCTCCGCGCACGCCGCCAGACACGACGCGAGCCGCTCCGGCGTGTGATCTCCCATGTGCCCGATCCGGAACGTCGTCTCGCGGTTCTTCCCGTAGCCGTTCCCGATCGTGAACCCGCGCTCGGCCACCGCCTTCACCAGCGTCGACGCGGTGAACGACGACGGGATCGTGATGCTCGTGACGGTCGGCGTCCGGGCGCCCTCCGCCGCGAGGATCCCGAACGCGTCTCCGTAGTTTTCGCGGAGCCCGGACACCCAGTCGTACGTCTGCAACGCCATCGTCGTGTGCCGCGCCCAGCGCGCCGGCATCCCCTCCGCGACGATCGCCGGGAGCTGCACCTCGGCGGCGAAGAACAGCGAGATCGCCGGCGTGTTCGGCGTCTGGTTCTTCGCGCCGTACGCGTCGAACTCCACGAGGTCGAAGTAGAGCCCGCGGCCGGGCGTTGCCTTCGCCGCTTCGATGAACGCCGGCGTCGCCGCGGCGAACGCGAGACCCGGGGGCAGCGCGAGCGCTTTCTGCGATCCGGTCAGCGCGAAGTCGAGCTCCCACTCGTCGAACTTCAGCTCCGCCCCGCCGATGCCGGTCACCGAGTCGACGAGACACACCGCGCCCGCCGCGCGCGCCAGCGCCGTGATTCCGCGCACGTCCTGCAGCGCCCCGGTCGACGTCTCCGAGTGCGCGACGGTCACCGCGGCGTAGCGCTGCTTCGCCAGCGCGTCCTTCACCATGTCGAGCGTCGCGATCGCGCCGTACGGCACCTCGAGCACGTCCGTCTCGCGGCCGCACCCCTTCGCGATCGCCGCGAAGCGTGCCGAGAAGGCGCCGTTCACGATCGAGAGCACGCGGCCCGCCGGAGCGCAGCGCACCGCCGACTCCATCAGCCCGGTCGCCGACGAGCTGCTCACGTACACCGGGCGTGTCGTGCCGAAGATCGGCTTCAGTGCGCCCTGGAGCGTCGCGTACAGCGACTCGAACGCCTTGCCGCGGTGCGCGATGAGCGGCCGAGTCATTGCCGCGAGCACCTCGGCGCGAACCTCGGTGGGGCCCGGGAAGAAGAAGGTGCCCTGCGTGAGAAGTGATGCGGTCATGCGAGGACGAGCTCCGCGAGCTGATCGAATGATTGAACGACGAGGTCGGCGCCCGCGACGACGGGCGCGCGCCGCACGAACCCGGTGAACGCCGCGAACGCGTCGGCGACGGGCTTGATCGCGAGATCGGTCGCGCCGTCACCCACCGCGACGAGGCGACGCGGCAACTCGAGCGACTCGACGAGCGTGCGCTTGCCGTCGCTCGTCGTCATCGGCGAGCTCTCGTCGTAGCTCGCGAACTGCCCATCCGCGCCGACGGCCACGCTCACCGCATGCACGTCGGCATCGGCGATGCCGAGCCGCCGCGCGAGGGGGAGAATCGCCTCGCGAATGCCCCCGCTCACGAGCACGATACGCCGCCCCGCGGCGCTCATGCGTGCGATCGCGTCCCGCGCGCCCGGCGCCAGGGTGCGCTCGTATTCCTCGGCGAGGGCGGCGAGATCCTCCTCCGTCGGCTGCACCATCCCGAGCCGCTCACCGTACACGGCGCCGAGCGGGATCTCGCCGCGCATCGCGCGGTCGGTGAGCTCGGCGATGCGCGCGCCCGCCTCGGGACCGCGCCGCGCGGCGAGCCAGTCGATTCCCTCGAGCCCGCACAACGTCGAGTCCACGTCGAGCACCACGCTCGCGAAGCCCGCCACGCTCACGCGCCGCTCACAGCACGTTGCCCGGCGCGAGGATCCCGGCCGGATCGAGCTCGCGCTTCACGGCCTGCATCGCGCGCACCTGCAGTGGCGACATCTGCATCGGCAGCCAGCGCCGCTTGATCTTGCCGATCCCGTGCTCGGCCGCGACGGTGCCGCCCATCGCGATCGCCTCGCGCAGCGTCGTCTCCACCACGCTCTCGATCTGCTTGAGCTGCTCGCCGTCGTGCGCGATGAAGTTCTGGTGCGGATGACCGTTGCCGGCGTGACCGTACGTCACCGCCTGCTCGATGCCGGCGATGTCGGCGAAGGTGCGGGCCTTGGCCAGCATCTCGCCGAGCCGCGCGTACGGCACCGCCCAATCGGTGGAGACCTTCCGTCCGCCGTGCGGCCGCCGCAGCGAGCCGCGCTCGTTCATCGTCGCGGGCACGGCGTGGCGCACGCGGCGCGCCTCGCGCAGCGCGGACTCGCCCTCGTACACGTTCACGTCATCCGTGAGCGCGCTGCGATGCTCGGCCAACGCGAGCCACTCGTCGAGCGCGGGCGCGATCCCCTCTGGCGGCACCTCTTCGAGGTACACGAAGGCATCCGCGTCCTTCGCCCAGTTCGGCGTCGACTCGGCTTCACGCGCGATGGCCAGCGCACGCCGGTCGAAGAACTCGAGGCAGCGCGGATGCACGTCACCGCTCTCACGCGCGGCGACGACAAAACCGATGGCATCCTGTTCGGTGGCAAATGGAATGGCCAGACCGATCACCTGCTCGGGCAGCGGCAGCAGCCCGAGCTCGATCTCGACGACGACGCCGAGCGTTCCTTCGGAGCCGATGAACCAGTCCACTGGATCGTGGGCCAGCGCGTAGCCCACGGTGTTCTTCTCGAGCGCGGGTCGGCGCAGGTCGACGATGGAGCCGTCCGCGAGCGCGACGCGCAGCGCGCGCACGTGCGGCCGCGTGGCGCCGTAGCGCAGGCTGCGCGCGCCCGACGCGTTGCACGCCACCGCGCCGCCCACGGTGCACTCCTCCTCGCTCGTCGGATCGGGCGCGAGGAGCAGCCCGTGCGCCGCGCACGAGCGCTTGAGCTCACCCACGAACACGCCCGGCTGCACCCGCGCGATCCGCGCCTTGGGATCGAGCTCGATCACACGATCCATCCCCTTCAACGACAGGATGAGGCCGCGGTCGGTGATCGACGCGCCGGTGGTGCTGGTCTGCCCGCCGGCGCAGGTGACCGGCGTGCCGCTGGACGTCGCTTCCGCGAGCAGCGCCGCGACTTCCTCGGCCGAGCGGGGCCGCGCGACGCCTTCGGGCACCATCACGAGCCCCGATGCGTCGGCCGAGTACGCGCGCCTCACGCCTTCGTCGCGCTCGATGCGCGACTCGACCGTGCGCGCCATCAGGCGCCGCGGAAGTGCACGATCGTCGCCGTGCACACGTCCTGCAGACCGAGGAGCTCGTCGCGCACGCCGGCGGGCACGACGCCGTCCACGCTGATCGCCGCGAGCGCTTCGCCGCCCTGCGCGAGCCGCGCCTGATGATACTCGGCGATGTTCACGCCGCGGTCGCCGAGCAGGGTGCCGACGCGGCCGATCACGCCCGGCACGTCATTGTTGGTCAGGATGATCAACGCCTCGCGCGGTGCGACGTCGATGTGGAATCCGCCGATGCGGATCAGCCGCGCCGGCGCACCCTCGGGCGCCACCGCCGCGACGGCCATGAGCTGCACGCCGCCGCTCACGCTCACGAGCATGGCCGCGGGATGCCCGAGCGCGTCCGACTCGGTCGTGGACAGCTCGATGCCGCGCGCTTCGGCGATGGAGCGCGCGTTGATGAGGTTGAGCCGCTCGACGTCGATCGTTCCCTCGAGCGTGCCCGCCGCGGCCGACGCCAGCAGCGCGGCAGAGGCGCCCGCGAGCTCGGGCCCGACGCGAAGCGACAGGCGCTGCACCGTCTTCACGCCGCGGTCGGCGAGGATCGCGCGCGCCACCGACGCCGCGCGGCGCACGACCACGAGCGCGTTCTGCAGCTCCTTCCAATCGCCCGTGCCCGCGCCGGCCACGTTGATGGAGCGCGAGAGCTCGCCGTGCAGCAGCGCGTCGCGCACCGCGGCGCACGCGTCCACCGCGACGTTGCGCTGCGCTTCCGCCGTCGACGCGCCGAGGTGCGGCATGAGGAAGGTGTTCGGCGCGCTGCGCAGCGGATGGTCGGGCGCGAGCGGCTCCTTGGAGAACGCGTCGACGATCGCGCCGTTGAGCTTTCCGCTCTCCAGCGCGGCGAGCAGCGCCGTCTCTTCGATGATCCCGCCGCGCGCGAGGTTCATCACGATCGCGCCGCTCTTCATCTTGCCCAGCTCGCGCTTTCCGATCATGCCGAGCGTCTCGTCGGTGAGCGGCGTGTGCACCGTGAGCACGTCGGCCGTCTCGACCGCCTCGTCCAGATTGTCGATGCGGCGAATGCGCAGCGCGCGGAACCGCTCGTCGCCCACGTACGGGTCGTAGCCGGCGACGTCCATCCCGAAGGCGAGCGCTCGGGTGGCCACCTCGCTGCCGATCCGGCCGACGCCGACGATCACCAGCGTGCGCCCCTTGATCTCGGTGCCGAGCAGCTTGGAGCGGTCCCACTTGCCCTCGCGCATCGACGTGGCGGCGCGCGGCAGGTGGCGAATGAGCCCGATCAGCGCGCCGAAGAACAGCTCCGCCACGGCGACCGTGTTGCCGGCCGGCGCGTTGATCACCGCGACGCCGAGCGAGGTGGCGGTGTCGAGCGCGATGTTGTCCACGCCCACGCCCGCTCGGCCGACGACGCGAAGCTTCGTCGCTCGGCGGAGCAGCTCGTCGGTGACCCGGGTAGCGCTCCGGCCCACGAACGCGTCGTACTCCCCGATCCGCTCGAGCAGCTCCGCGGCCGGCAGGGTCGGCACGACGTCCACCTTGAAGGAAGGCTCGGACGTGAGGAGCGCTACGCCATCGGCGTCGATTTCGTCCGTGACGAGGATACGATAGGTCATGTGGAGCGGAGAGAGGGGTCGAAACGCAAGCTCGCCAGGCGTGGCGGCTGAAGCAACCCGTGCCGTGACGCTTGCATACAATCCAGGACGCCCACATCTTCGCGCATGCGCCTGATCACCGCTGTCACCGCCGCGGTCACTCTCTTTCTCGATTGCGCGCCGCTCCTCGCGCAGCAGTCCAGGGTGGGCCGTCTGGAAGGAAATGTCGAGGAGAAGATCGCGACACGAGCCGTCAGCGCTGCGTCGGTCTCGCTCGTGTCGCTCGAGTCGGACAAGAGCGTCACTTTCAATGCGCGTCCGGACGGCTTCGGCCACTACGCGTTGGACTCTCTCCCGGCGGGCCGCTACCTCATTCAGGTGAGCAGCCCGACACTCGACTCGCTCGAGGTGGCGCTGGCCCCGAAGGAGGTGAAGATCGGCGCCGGTGAGACGGCTCACCTGGACCTGGCGCTCCCATTCGGGACCAGCCTCCGCGACGTGGTGTGCACCGGCCTCACCCTCGGCTTGGAGAAGGCCGTCGTCGCGGGGCGGGCCACGGACGCCGACACGGACAAGCCGCTCGTGGGTGCCGACGTCGTGGCGGCATGGACGGAGGTCGCGATCGACAAGAAGACGCTCAAGTCGTCGGCCCAGAAGCGCGTCACGATGGTGAAGAGTGGGCCGGAGGGGGAATACCGCATGTGCGGCGTGCCGACGGGGCGGTTTCTGTCGCTCCAGTTGCAGCACTCCGGCCGCGCCAGCTCGGCGGTCCGGGTGTCGGTGTCGCCGGAGGAGGGCGTGGTGGTACGCGACCTCTCGATGAGCCCATCCAGCTCTCCGTCGATCGCGGCACTCGACTCGCTCGACCTGGCCGCAGCCGCGGACACCACTGTCGCGACGCGAGCAGAGCTGCAGCTCGTCGGCACGGCGTCGCTCACCGGCTCGGTGCGAGGCGCGGAAGGGCTCCCGGTCGCGGGCGTGCGCGTCCGGGTGCGCGACGCGCGCGCGAGCGACCTGACCGACACGGGCGGGCGCTTCGTGATCAACAATCTTCCGTCGGGCACGCAGATCCTCCTCGTGCAGCAGCTCGGCTACGCCGCCACGGAGGTTCCGGTCGAGCTGCGGGCCGGCGCGACGGTCACTCGCGATCTGCAGCTCTCGCGAGTGGTGTCCCTCGACTCGATCCGCGTCGTCGCGAAGCGTCCGCAGTTCGCCGAGTTCGAGGACCGCCGCGCGCACTCGGCGGGACGGTTCATGACGGCCACCCAGATCGCGGCGTACAAGCTCACGAGCACGCCGAAGCTGATCCAGGTACTGGGTGGGTTCACCGTGCAGGGAACGGGAAACGATGCCAAGCTGATCTCGACGCAGGCCTATATCGAGAACCCGAACTGCGTGAGCACGGGCGCCAACGTGATCATCGATGGACGCGATGGCACCCTCGTGAACGCGCTGGCCCCAGTGCAGATCGGCGGGCTCGAGGTGTACACGAGCGCCTCGCTCGCGCCGGCCAAGTACGCCGACCGCGCCACCTGCGGCCTGATCATCATGTGGACGAAGCAGGCGTTCAGCGGGGGCGGGAAGGGGCCGGCACCCGCGACGACGCTGAAGTACAACGGCTATCAGTGATGCGGTGATCGGCCGGCCCGTGACCACGGGCCCGGCTCGGTCGTGTTCTGAGACCATGACCCAGGTCTCTCGACGCGATCGCCAGGCCGATCTCGCGGCCGTGCTGATCATCGCCGGCGGCGCCGCGCTCTACATCTTCGCCGCCTTCCGGCTCCATACGATCTCGCTGTACAGCAAGACGAACCCAGGCCCGCCAGGCGCGCTCGACGCCGCCGACCGGGCGCGATACGCGTCGTACGCCGGCGTGGCACTCGTGGGCGTGGGCTGCCTCGTGAGCGTCGCAGCCGCCGCGCTGCATCAGTGGCGGCGCCGCGCGGCCCGCATCGCCGGCGCGGTCTGAGCTACGACGGGTAGGCCGCGGCCTCGCTGACCGAGCCGGTCAGGCGATCTCCATCGTCCCTTCGCAGACGAGCACGGATGCGCCGCCGACCCGGACGCCCGTGACCGTGCCGCTCGCGACGTCCGCCTCGAGCTCGAGAATGCTCGGCCGCTTCATCTCGAAGCCCTGCTCGGCGATCCAGCGCAGCGTACCGTCGCGGCGCGGATCACGCTTCGCGAGATAGCCGGCAAGCGCCGCGACGGCGCTGCCGGTTGCCGGATCTTCGGCGATCCCGAACTCGGGCGCGAACATGCGCGCGTGCACATCCGATCCCGCGCGCTCGCCCCCGCGCGCGAAGATGAACAGATCGGGCGCCCACGATCCGCCGAGCGCGTGCTCCCACGCGTCGATGCGCAGCTTCGCGCGCGCGACCGCGCCGCGGTCGCGCAGCGGAACGAACAGGTACGGCACGCCGCACGACCAGCCGCGCGGCGCCCACTCGCCGTCGAGCACGTCCGACGCGTCGAGACCGAGCGCCAGCGCCAGCGCTTCGTTCGAAGGCGGAGGCGGGCCTTCCTCCGGAAGCTTGGCGACCGAGAGCTGACAGAACGTCGGCCGTCCGTTCTCCGCGCGAATCGCGACCGGCACGGGGCCGACCAACTCCTCGAAGACGATCCGGGTGAGCGGACCGTCGAGCGTCAGCTCGCCGATCGTGGCCAGCACGTGCGCGGTTCCCACCGTCGGGTGACCCGCGAACGGCAGCTCGACGCCGGGCGTGAAGATCCGCACGCGGCGAGTGTGCGCCGGATCGGTGGGCGGATAGACGAACGTCGTCTCGGAGAAGTTGAACTCCCGCGCGACGTCCTGAAGCCGGTGCTCGGGGATGCCGCGTGCGTCCGGGAAGACGGCGAGCTGGTTCCCGCCGAAGGGCGCGTCGGTGAAGACGTCCGCCGTGAGGTAGCGGTATCTGGGCATGTTCGGGGAGTCTATCGACCGCGTCGGTGGCGCGCTTGCACGCAATTGCGGCCGGGCGCATGTTCGCGACCATGCGGCTCCTGTTCATGGCCGTGCTCGTGCTGAGCGCGACGCACGCATCGCTGGCGCAGACCGCGGCACCGCCGGGCCGCATCGAGGGCACCATCACCGACAGCGTGTACGTCGCGCCGCTCGCCGGCGCCACCCTGCACGCGATGCGCGCCGGAGCCGAGCCGGAGAGTGCGCTCGTCTCGACGACGGACCGTCGCGGACACTTCGAGTTCGCTCGCGTTCCGGCGGGCCGCTACTCGGTGACTTTCACGAGCGCGATGCTCGATTCGCTGGAGTACGGCGGCCCGGTCGCCGAGGTGACCGTGGCGGCGGGGAAGAGCGTGCAGGTCACGCTCGCGGTTCCGTCGAGCGCCACGCTGCGCGCGGCCGCCTGTCCGGGCGTGAGCTTTCAGCCGGGAACAGGCGCACTGCTCGGCGTGGTCAGCGACGCCGACACGGAACGTCCGCTCGCTGGGGCGGAGGTGGTGGTCGCCTGGACGGAGCTCTCGGTGGATTCCGTGAAGCGCACCTTTGCCTCGAAGGAGCACTCGGCCCGTGCAAAAGTTGATGAGGTCGGGCAGTACAGGCTGTGCGGGCTCCCGGCCGGAGAGTCGCTGCTGATGCAGGTCCAGCACGGCGGGCGAGCGGGATCGGCGCTCCGGGCGTCGATCGGCGAGGCGGGCGTGCTCGTGCGCAAGCTGTCGTTCAGCTCCACTGGGGCCCGGCGGTTGGCGGCCGATGTCGACCCTGATGCGGAGTTGCTGGCCGGATCGGCGAGCGTGGCCGGCGCCGTGCGCGACGCCGGCGGTGCCTCGGTCGTTGGCGCGCAGGTGCGCGTCCTCGGCACCGCGCCCAGCGTTCGGACCGATGGCGACGGGCGATTCCTGCTCGGCGGACTTCCGGCCGGCACCCATGAGCTGGAAGTGCGGCACCTTGGTTTCGGTTTCGTGCGTCGGCCGGTCGAGCTGCGCGGCGGCGGCGTGGCGCTGACGGAGGTGCAGCTGGAGCGCGTCGTCTCGCTCGACTCGGTGAGCGTGATCGTGCGACGACTTCGCTATCCGGAGTTCGAGAGCCGTCGCCGATGGAGCGTGGACGGCAAGTTCCTCGACCAGGAGGAGATCGAGCGGCGGCACCCCACCTCCATGTCGCACCTCGTCGCGATGCTCCCCGGCTTCGTGGTGCAGGAGAACGGCGGACCCGCGATCGTGATGAACTTGCGCTCCTCCGGCTTAGGAGGGCTGTGCCCGGTGAACATCGTCATCGACGGGATCCAGGGGCAGAACATCAACGACGTTCAGCCGTCCGAGGTCGGCGCGATCGAGTCCTATCCGCGCGGCGGAGGACCGTTGCAGTACAAGGACTGGTGTGGGATGATCGTCATCTGGACCAAGCGCTGACGGCGTAGCGATGATCGGGCGGACCGAACCGGCGCGACCAGGCGGGGTCTCTGAGGAATGCGATTCACACCGCCGGAATGCGATGACGCGTCCACTGTCCGCGTTCGTCGCGCTTCCACTGCTCGCTGCTTCGCTCGCGGCGCAGTCCACGCAGGGTGGCCGCATCGAAGGCCTCATCACCGCAGGCAGTTCCGCGCGCCTTCGGCATCCCGTCGGGACGAACGCTGTGCGCCGGTGGCTCGCGCGGACGCCCGGCGCCGGTTCTCGCTGGGTGACTCGCCCGCCGGAGCACAGGTCCTCGAGGTGCGGCACATCGGCGACCTTCGCGCCCTGCAGCCGGTGGAACTTCGGAATGGCCGGACCGTTGCTCAGGATGTTCGGCTGCAGCGAATCGCCACTCTCGATTCGATTCGGGTGCTGGCCCGGCGCTCGCACTATCGAGATTTCGAGGAGCATCGGAAGCGTAACGGGTCCGGCCGGTCTCTCCACGCGGATCAGATCGGCAGCCGCGACCCGTTCGAGATGAGTGGTCTCGTCCGCGCCATTCCGGCGTTCCGCATGTCCCGGCTCGGCATCGACGCGAAGGTGACGAGCTCGCGTGGTGTCACGTCGATGGCCGGACATGCCCGGTGAACATCGTCATGGACGGGATGCAGCATCAGGACATCAACCTGATCCACCCGAACAGCGTCGGCGCGATCGAGGCATATCCAGCGGGGGTCCGCCGGGTCCGCTCGAATACGACGGGCGCCGTGGGATGATCGTGATATGGTGGAGACGATGAACCGGCGATGGATCCACGGCTGCGCCGCAACCACCGCGGCGCCACGCGCGTCGCACCCGGCGCTCGCGCGTGCCGCGCTGCTCGTCGTGCTCTGCACGGGCGCGCCGCTCGGCGCGCAGGACGCGGTGCCGACCGGACGGCTCGAGGGCACGATCAAGGAGTCCGTCCGCTCGCGGCCGGTGCGCGGCTCGTCGATCACGCTCGCACGCCTCGATCCGGAGCCGGTGGTGTCGTTCGGGGCGCGGCCGGACGACCGCGGCCGCTACCGGCTCGACTCGCTGCCGGCGGGCCGGTACATGATCCAGCTCACCCACGAGATGCTCGACTCGCTCGACCTCGCGCTTCCCACGGACGAGGTCAACATCGTCGCGGGCCAGACGGCGCGAGCGCAGTTCTCGCTGCCGAGCAGCGTCGCGCTGCGCAACGCGGTGTGCCGCGGGCTCACGCTCGCCACCGGCACGGGCGCGGTCGCCGGCCGCGTCGCCAACGCCGACACCGATCTCCCGCTCGCCAACGCCGACGTCGCCATCTCGTGGACCGACATGAGCGTGGATCGCAAGACGCTCAGGTCGAGCATCGAGGAGCACACGGGCTGGGTGAGAACCGGCCCGCGCGGCGAGTACCGCATCTGCAACGTGCCGGTCGGAAGCTGGCTGCTCATCCAGCTCCAGTACGCCGGCCGCGCGAGCAACGTGGTGCGCGTGTCGGTGTCGGAAGACGAAGGGGTGATCATGCGCAACCTCTCGCTCAGCGTCGATGCCTCACCCACCCTCGGCAAGCTCGACTCGATCGGGGCCGTCGCGCCCGATCCCGCTGGCGATGCGGCGCCGGAGGATGCGTCGTCGGCGCTGCGCCTCGCTGGCACCGCGACGGTCACGGGCACCGTGCGCGGGGCGGGTGGCAGGCCGGTGAGCGGCGTCGAGCTCCGCGTCGTGAACGCGAGCTCCACCACCCGCACCGACGATCTGGGGCGCTACACGCTCGGCGGACTTCCGGCCGGCACGCAGCTCCTCCTCGTGCGCCGCATCGGCTATCTCATCGGCGACGTGGCCGTCGAGCTGCGACCGGGCAAGAGCGTCATCCAGGACGTGACGCTGCAGCGGGTGGTGTCGCTCGACTCCATGCGCGTCATCGCGCAGCGGGCGCGGTACGCCGAGTTCGAGGAGAATCGCAAGAACAATCCGTTCGGCCGCTTTCTCACGCTCGACCAGATCGAGCAGCGGCACGCGCTCGAGGTCGGTCAGCTCCTCGAGCATCTCGCCGGATTCAGCGTGCGCGGCTCGGGTCCGGACGCGGTCGTCTATTCCAACAGCGCGCGCGCGTCACGCACCAACTGCCGGGAGGCGAACGTCGTCATCGACGGCTCCGACCACGGGCACATCAACTACGTCCCGCCCAGGGAGGTCGCGGCCATCGAGGCGTACGCCGAGGCCGCCGGCGCGCCCGGTCAGTATCGCGCCGAATGCGGGCTGATCGTCATCTGGACGAAGAAGTACCGGAAGACCCACTGAGGCGCGTCACTCCTCGGCCATGAACGGATAGCGATAGTCCGTCGGCGGGGAGAAGGTCTCCTTGACGCTGCGCGCGCTCACCCAGCGCACCAGGTTGAGCTTCGAGCCCGCCTTGTCGTTCGTGCCGGAGCCACGAGCGCCGCCGAACGGCTGCTGCCCCACCACCGCGCCCGTCGGCTTGTCGTTCACGTAGAAGTTTCCCGCCGCGTTGCGCAGCGCCATCATCGCCTCGCGCACCGCGCGCCGGTCGTTGGCGAACACCGCGCCGGTGAGCGCATAGGGCGACGTCGTGTCCACGATGCGCAGCGTCTCCTCCCACTTCGCGTCGTCGTACACGTGCGCCGTGACGACCGGGCCGAAGATCTCCTCGCAGAGCAGGCGGTAGCCCGGATCGGTCGTCTCGACGAGCGTCGGCTGGATGAAGTAGCCGTCCTCGCCCTTCGCGATGCCGCCGGAGATCACGTTCGCGTTCTTCTTCGCATCGTCGAGATAGCCGCTGATCTTTTTGAAGGAGCGCTGGTCGATCACCGCTCCCATGAAATTCCTGAAGTCGGTGACGTCGCCCATCTTCAGCTCCTGCATGATCGCGACGACGCGCTCCTTCACCGCGGGCCAGAGCGAGCGCGGCACGTAGACGCGGCTCGCCGCCGAGCACTTCTGCCCCTGATACTCGAAGCCGCCGCGTGCGATCGCGACCGCGAGCGTCTGCGGGTCGGCCGACGGGTGCGCGACGATGAAGTCCTTGCCCCCCGTCTCGCCGACGATGCGGGGATAGGAGGCATACCGGGACATGTTGGTCCCGATCGTCTTCCACATCGTGTTGAACACTGCGGTGCTACCCGTGAAGTGCACCCCCGCCAGGTCCCGATGCGCGAGCGCGACGTCGGAGATCGCCACCGGATCGCCCGGCACGAAGTTGATCACGCCCGGTGGCAGTCCGGCCTCCTCGAGCAGCTTCATGATGTAGTACGCCGACAGCATCGCCGACGCAGCCGGCTTCCACAGTACCGTATTGCCCATCAGGGCCGGCGCGGTCGGCAGGTTCCCCGCGATCGACGTGAAGTTGAATGGCGTGACCGCGTAGACGAACCCCTCGAGCGGCCGGTAGTCGAGCTGGTTCCACATCGTGTTGTTGCTGATCGGCTGCTCGTCGTACAGCTCCTGCGCGTAGTGCGGGTTGAACCGCCAGAAGTCGATCAGCTCGCACGCCGAGTCGATCTCCGCCTGATACACGGTCTTGGACTGGCCGAGCATCGTCGCGGCATTGATCGTCTGGCGCCAGGTCGTCGTGAGCAGCTCGGCCGCGCGCAGGAACACTGCGGCGCGGTCCTCCCACGCCCAGTTCGCCCACTCGGCGCCGGCGCGCTTCGACGCGACGATCGCCTGCTCGACGTGCTGGGTCGTCGCCCGATGATAGTCGGCGAGCACGTGCCGGTGATCGTGCGGCATCACGCTCTGCGCGAGATCGCCGGTGCGGATCTCCTTCCCATCGATGATGATCGGGATGTCGACACGCTCCCGCGCCATCGAGGCGAGGCGCTCCTTGAGCGCGGCCTTCTCCGGAGAGCCCGGAGCGTAGCCTCGCACGGGCTCGTTCACCGGCGGCGGCACGCGGCGCGTCCCGGTGAAGCCGGCGAGCGGCGCCGACGGCGGCGCGATCGCTTCGAGAGCCTGCTGCGATTCCGCGGCTGCGCGCGCGGGCGCGGAGCGGTCGGGAGAAGCGGTGCGAGCCATGACGAGTGCGGTGCGGGTGAGGCAGGGAGCGACGCGGTGCCGCGTGAGCGCGGCTCGTGAAAGATAATTCACGCCGCACTCACGTCGCGGCTTCTCCGCCTCCGGCGTGCTCGCTATTCTCAGGCGATGCGCATGCTCGGCTCGTCGTGCCTGGGTTCGCTCGCGATGCTCGCGATGGTGGGCGCGTGCGCCGCGTCACCGGTCGATTGGAGCAACGAGCGGTCCGCGGCCACGATCCTCTCGCATCCCGCGCTCCGCGCCGACGGGACGCTCGTATCCGACACCCTGGCGCAGCTCGCGGCCCGCGTCGAGGTGCCAGGCCCGCGCTGTCCGAGCTCGCTCGTGCTCGCGCGCGGCGGGAGCCGGCTGTTCGCCGCGTGGTGGACGGTTCGGCCGGACAGCAGCGCGCGGCTGCTCGTCGCGCGCTCGGACGATGGGGGAGCGCGCTGGGGCGCCGCAGTGCTGGTCGACACTACCGACACGAGCGTCTCGGGCTGTCGGCGCGCGCCGCCGTCGATCGCCGCCGACTCGGCGAGCGGCTACGTGCACGTGGCGTACGCGCTGCGCGGACGCGAGGGACCCGGTCTCTTTTTTTCCCACTCGATGGACGCGGGCGGCATGTTCCACGAGCCGGTGCCGATCGTGTACGGAGAGCGGCCCGGCCGCACGAGCGTCGCGGCGGACGGCGACCGCGTCGTCGTCGCGTTCGAGGATCCCAACAGCACGACACCGCGCATCGGTCTCGCCCTTTCCCGTACGATGGGACACATTTTCGAAGAGCGGATCCTCCCCGTGTCGAGCGACAACGGCGCCGCGTCGCGTCCACTGGCCGCCGTTCGCGGACGTCACATCGCCGTGGCATGGGAGCAGCGCGCAACCAACGACGACGCTCCCGCCGTGCTCGCCATCAGGGCGGGCACTCTGCACTGACTTCATCGCGCCACTGCATGCGTGTCCTGTTCGCCGACGACGACGCCATCGCCCGCACGCTGCTCGCTGCCGTGCTCACCCACCTCGGCCACGAATCCCGAAGCGCCGCGAACGGTGAGCGCGCCTGGGCGATGTTCCAGGAAGACCCGCCGCCGCTCGTCATCCTCGACGTGAACATGCCCGTCCTGGACGGTCTCGAGGTGTGCCGACGCATTCGCGCGCATGCAGCGGGGCGGGAGACCTTCGTGCTCGTCGTCACCGCGCGCGACGGGCGCGACGATCTGGCGGCCGTGCTCGACGCGGGCGCCGACGAGTACGTGATGAAGCCCTCGTCGCCGGAGAATCTCCGCGCGCGGCTCGAGATCGCGTCGCGGCGGATCACCCAGGACCGCGCGCGCCGCGCCGCCGAATCGGAGCTGGCTCGCGCGCGCTGGCTCGCCGGCATCGGCGAGACGACGATCGCGCTGGAGCACGAGATCAACAATCCGCTGTCCGCCCTGCTCGGTCACGCCGAGCTGCTGTTGATGGACGACGATCTGACGGGCGATCAACGCGAGCAGCTTCAGGTCATCCGCGAGCAGGCGGCGCGCATCGCCGACGTCGTGCGCCGGCTGGCCAGACTGAAGAACCCGCAGTCGGTGGAGTATCTCGCCGGCGCGCGCATGATCGACCTGTCGAAGGGTCGGGCGCGGACCGACTAGCGGTCAACCCGCACGCGTACCAGGAGCGAGAGAGACGTGGAGCACTACTTCGGGGCACACACGATCGACACGGGCGGGATCCACATGGCGGCGCGGCGCGCGGGCAACGCGGACATGCGCGCGCTCCAGATCTTCACCGCGATCCCCAAGTACTACGGGGACAAGGTGTCGATCAAGCCGGAGCGCGTGGCGCGCTTCCGCGAGGCGCTGGCCGGCACGAAGATCGCCCCCGAGCGCGTCGTCGTGCACGCGGCGTACGTGCTGAACGTGGCGACGCCCGACGAGACGAAGTGGCCGCGTGCGCGCGACGGCCTCACCAAGGAGCTCGAGCGGTCGACGGCGCTCGGCGCCGGCGCGGTGTGCTTCCATCCCGGCGCGGCCACCGACGACGACCGCGAGGCGGCCGCCGAGCGGATCGCGACGGCGATCGTGCACGCGCTGGAAACGGTGAAGGGGGACACGCGCCTGCTGGTGGAGAACACGGCGGGGCAGGGGCGGACGATGGCGCGCACGGCGGAGGAGGTGGGCGCGATCCTCGCGCACGTGCCGAAGCGGTTGCGCGCGCGCACTGGGTACGGGCTCGACACCTGCCATCTGTTCGCCAGCGGGTATGACCTGCGCGAGTCGAAGGCATCGGTGGCGAAGGTGCTGGACGCGTTCGAGGAGGCAGCGGGCGAGCGGCCCGGCTTCTTCCATCTCAACGACAGCGAAGGCACGCTGGGCTCGAACAAGGACCGTCACATGCTGATCGGCGACGGCCAGATCGGCGTGGAGGCGTTCGGCTGGCTGATCGCCGATGCGCGGACGCGCGGGGTGCCGCTGATCCTGGAGACGCCGCAGCTGAACATGGAGATCGGCGAGGAGGATGACACGCCGGATCCGTACGACGTGCAGATGATGGAGCTGCTGTCGCGACTCTAACTCCCACCGCCTGTAGGTGGTCGCGAGCAGCGGGAGCGGGGCGTCGTCGCGAGTCGATGGAAGCGGGACTCGCAGACGCGTCTACGAGCCACCGCGAGGCGCAGGTCTCTCGACTGCGCCTGGGATGACTGCGGACGGTCTCGAGACAGGGCGTGGTCGTCAGTACCCAGAGGGAGTGGTTGTCATTAGAGAATTAGCTAATTAGCCTATGACGCAATGGACAACGCCTTCCGCGCCCTCTCCGACCCCACCAGACGGGACATCCTCCGCCTGCTGCGCGACGGGCCGCGGACGTCGGGTGAGATCGCCCAGCACTTCGATGCCGCTTGGCCCACCATCTCGCGCCACCTGGCCATCCTGCGCGATGCGCGGCTGGTCATCTCGACGCGCATGGGGCAGCAGATCGTCTACGAGGTCAACCTGAGCGTGTTCCAGGACGTCGTGGAGCACCTCCACTCCTGGATGCGACCGGGAGGACGTCGTGACTAGCGCACTGCGAAAGTGGTATCCGCTGCTCCTCACCGCGGTCGGAGTGCTCATGACGCTCGCCGTCTATCCGCGCTTGCCCGAGACGATCGCCGTCCACTGGGATCTGGATGGCAATCCGAACGGATGGATGCCGCGCGCCATCGGCGCGTTCTTCGCACCCGTCTTCCTCCTCCTCCTCTGGGGCCTCCTGCGCCTCGCGCCGCGCATGGATTCGCGAGAGGAGCACTCTCGACGGTTCAGCGAGGCGTACGAGACGATCGTCGCCTCCGCGCTGCTGCTCGTCCTCGCCACGCATGGCATCGTGCTCGCGATCGCGCTCGGTCACCACGTGCCTGTGGGGCGTATCGTCCCGGCGCTGGTCGGCGCGCTGTTCGTCGTGATCGGGAACGTGATGCCCCGCACTCGCGCCAACTGGTGGTTCGGCGTGCGCACCCCGTGGACGCTCTCGAGCGACCGCGTCTGGGAGAGAACGCATCGGCTGGCCGGCTACTCGATGACGGTCGCCGGCGTCGTGATGATCGTCACCGGACTCGTGCTCCCCTCCACGCTCGGTGCGCCCGTGATGATCGCTGCAGCCGTCGGTTCGGTGATCGCGCCGGCGGTATACTCGTACCTCACGTGGAGACGGGAGAGCAACGGACGAGCACAGTGAGGGTCGGCGTCACCTGACGATCGGTGGAGAGTGAGCGTCGGAGGTGACTGCAACTACGACGACCTCACCCTGTCGCTGCTACTGAGCGGCGGGAGCGAGCGGTCGCAGCAAGTCGGTGGTCGCGAGAACTGCAACGTCCTCGGAACGCCGACGCGTGCCTGACCGTGCAGTCGCTCACTGCGTCCCACTGCCCACCGCTGTTCGAACTGAAGTCTCTCCCAACGTGATCGAATCGAAGTCCATCACTTCTCAACACGCGATCGCCGCACGCGCGCATCTCGACGCATCACGCAGAGGAAAATTGTTCGCGCACGATGAGATTCCCTATTGCGCGCTCTACTGGGGCTTGTATCTTGCGCCCCGTCGTACAGCGTTTCTCTCCAAGAGCGAGAACCTGTTCACCAGACCAGGAGAAAAGCATGGCCGCGAAGAAGACGGGTGCGAAGAAGGGCGCCGCGAAGAAGGCTGGCGCCGCGAAGAAATCCCCCGCGAAGAAGGGCGCCGCGAAGAAGGCTGGCGCCAAGAAGGCCGCGAAGTCCGGCGCGAAGAAGACGGCGAAGAAGGGAGCCAAGCGCGCGCCGAACGCGGCGTTCATGAAGGCGATGAACCCGAGCCCCCAGCTCGGCGCGGTGGTCGGAACCGCTCCGCTTCCGCGTACGGAAGTGACCAAGAAGCTGTGGGCCTACATCAAGCGGAAGGGTCTCCAGGACGCCAAGAACCGCCGCCAGATCAACGCCGACGAGAACCTGAAGCCGATCTTCGGCGGCAAGGCGCAGGTCTCGATGTTCGAGATGACGAAGCTCGTGAACAAGCACCTGAAGTAGCTCCACTGTAGTCTGTCCTGTGCGAGGGGGCGTGCCGATCATCGGCACGCCCCCTCGGCCGTTCCCCTGTGACGGGCCCGTCGCGAACCCTTGCCCACACGCGCGCCGTAGGGAGATTTCACTCGCTCCTCCCTCTCCACTTCTCTGTCGTCAATGGCCGCCAACGTCGTCTCACAGGCTCGCGGAAAGAAGAAGACTCGGGCCGCGCGCGGTACCGTCTGGGAAAACGTCAAGTCGCTCGGCGGCGCGGTCCTGATCTATCTCGTCATCAAGACGTTCCTGTTCGAGGCATTCCGCATCCCCTCGGGCAGCATGATCCCCACCCTGCTCGTCGGTGACTGGCTCTTCGTCAACAAGGCCGTCTACGGCGCATCGCTCCCGTTCACCGATGCGCACATGCCGGCGTTCAGCGAGCCGAAGCGGGGCGAGGTCGTCGTGTTCAAGTCGCCGTATCAGGCCGACGAAGCGCAGATCGGGAACGATCCCACCCCGACACTCGTCAAGCGACTCGTCGGCATGCCGGGCGACACGCTCTACATGCGCGCCGGCATGCTCTTCGTGAACGGCGTGCAGCAGCGTCAGGGCTACGGCGCGCAGGCGCACCCGGGTCCCGGCACCTCGCAGCCAGACGAGACGCACCCGCTGTTCGAGTGGCAGCACCGCATCGAGCTGAAGCAGTCGCGCTTCGGCGGCGCACCCGCCGTTCCCACCCATGACAACTGGGGCCCGCTCGTGATCCCCGCGCGCTCGTACTTCATGATGGGCGACGCGCGCTACGACTCGAAGGACAGCCGATACTGGGGAGTGGTCCCGCGCGAGAACGTCCGGGGACGGCCCTCGTTCGTCTACTACTCGTACCGGGCCGACGACAGCGACCGCCCGCTCCCGTTCCTCACCGACATCCGGTGGGGACGAATCGGAACACGCATCCACTGAAGACGCGCGCACGTCGCGCTCGATGATGTCCTCGACCGACGCGGCACGCAGCGTCAACGCCCGGCTGATCGCGAGCTCGCAGCTCGCCTGCGTGGTGCTGTTCGGCGTGCTCCTGCTCCGGCCCTCGCCGCCGACGAGCCCCGCGATCGGCACCGCCTTCGCCGTCGCCTGCGCGGCATTCACCGCCTCCGCGATCTCCGTTGCCCGCTCCGCGCACGGGATGCTCCGCGCCGTGTTCGCGGCCTTCGCGCTGCTCGTGCTCTCCGCCGCGTTCGGCGAGCTGCTCGTCCTGACGTCGATCGGCGGTGCGGGCCTGACCGGTCTCCGCGAGGCGTCGGGGCTCGAGCTGGCCGTCACGATCGCGGCGCTCAATGGGCTCCTCGTCCTCTACGCCATCTACGCGCTCGCGGTGGAGCGCCGCCTCGCCGCCGCGCTCGAGCATCAGATGTCGGCCGAGCTCGCGCTCAAGATGTCGCTCGAGCACCGCGTCGAGCAGCGCACGCTGGAGCTCGACGACGCGCAGCGCGTGCTGCACCGCATGTGGTGGCTCGGCCAGCAGATCACCCTGGAGCTCGATCCGCGCCGCGTCCTCGATCGCTTCCTCGAGGCGGCCGCCGACATCGCGCAGGCGGACGGCGCGGCGCTCGGTCTGCACGCCAACGACGGAACGATCGAGATCACGGCGGCGAGCGGCTCGCTCGCGCCGCTCGCCGGACTCCGGCTCGCCGGCGCCGCGACCGCGCTCGATCGCGTGATCCGCACCGGTGACACCTGGTCGGTGATGGACGTGCACGACCATCCCGGGGCGCTCAGCGACGACTGGCGCGATGCCCTCGATCGGCCGCTGCATGGGATGGCGATCATCCCGGTGCAGCGCCGCGGGGAGCGGATCGGCGCGGTCACGCTCGCGACCGAAGCGTCGCACGCGTTCTCCCTGCTCGAGATCGAGCGCGTCGAAGCGATGGCCGACCTTCTCTCCGTCGCCCTCGCGAACGCCGAGCTGTTCGAGACGATGCGGCAGGCAGAGTGGCGCTTCCGCACGCTCTTCCGCGCCGCGCCCGACGCCGTGCTCACGGTGCTCCAGGCATCGGGCCGCGTGCGCGAGGCGAACGACGCGGTGCGCGCCGTCTTCGGGCTCGATCCGCATCAGGTGGTCGGGCGCACGCTGCTCGAGCTGGTCGTCGCCGAGGACCGCGCGCTGCTCGAGGGCGCGCTCGCCAAGGCATACGCCGGAATCCAGACGCGCGTCGAGGTGCATGTGCAGTCGTCGGGCGGCTCGCCGCGCGTCGTCGCGCTCGCGGCGAGCCGGCTTCCGGAAGCGGATCCGCCCAGCGCGCTCCTCGTGGGACGCGACATGACCCACGAGCGCGAGATGCGCGTGCGCCTGATGGAATCGGACCGACTCGCCGCGGTCGGCGAGCTCGTGGCCGGCGTCGCGCACGAAGTGAACAATCCGCTCAGCAGCATCAGCGCGTTCGCTCAGCTTCTGCTGCGCGACGAATCGCTCACCGCCACCCAGCGCGAGTCGGTCGACGTGATCCGCGCCGAGACGATGCGAGCGAGCCAGGTGGTGAAGGACCTGCTCGCGTTCGCGCGGCGCAGCGAGCCCCAGCGGGTGCCGATCGATCTCAACGGCGTCGTCGCACGGACGCTGCGCATGCGGCAGTATCAGTTCGCCGAGGCGTCGGTGCGCGTCGAGCAGATCCTCGCCACCGAGCTCTCCTCCGTGCTCGGCGACGCGCGGCAGCTCCAGCAGGTGTGCCTCAACCTCGTCACCAACGCGGTGCAGGCGATGGCGTCGCGCGGCGGGGGGCGGCTCGTCGTGCGAACGACGGCCGCCGAGGGGTCGGTGATGCTGGAGATCGCGGACACGGGACCGGGAATCAGCGCGTCGGCGCGCGCCCACATCTTCGAGCCGTTCTTCACGACGAAGAGCGAAGGAGAGGGTACGGGCCTCGGGCTCAGCGTGAGCTACGGCATCGTGAGCGCGCACGGCGGCACCATCGAGGTGGCGGAGACCGGCCCCGAAGGCACGACGTTCCGCGTCACGCTGCCCGCCGCGTCGGCGCGAGCGAGCGAGCGTCTCACGCCGAACGAGCCGATGATCGCCGCGATGCGCTCTCCGCTCGCCGGCATCCGGCTGCTCTTCGTGGACGACGAGCCCGCGCTGCGCAGCGGCATGGAAGCGTTCGGGCGGATGCGCGGCTTCACCGTCGTCACCGCGGCCGACGGCGTCGAGGGGCTCGCGCACACGCGTGCCACCGGCGTGGACGCGGTGGTGTGCGATCTGAGGATGCCGGGCATGGACGGCTATGCGTTCCACGAGCAGCTCCGTGCCGAGCGGCCGGGACTCGCGGCACGCACCGTGTTCATCACGGGCGACGTCGTGATGACCGGCTCGCGCGGCGGAGTCTCGCGGCAGCCCGTGCTGACCAAGCCGTTCAGCTTCGATCGGATCGAGGATGCGCTGGTCGCGGTGATGCGCGGAACGCCCTATCAGCCAGTGGATCCGAGCGGCCACGTGCCGGCGCCGGCGCAACGATCGTCTCAATGAGGGTGTCGAAATCGGGACGGCTTCCGCGACCGGGAGGCAGGCGCGCAGACGCGCCGGGCCGGTCCGCACCCACCACGCCGCACGCCTGAGGCGCGATGTCCTCCTTCTTTCCACGTCACACCGTCGAATGGCGGCTCGAGGAGCCGCCCGCGTTCCGGCGGCTGTCCCTCTCGCTGGCGGAGATGGCCCTGCTGACGGGGGTCGTGCTGCGGGTGCTGCGTGCGCTCACCTTCACGCACGGTCGCGCGAGCTGGATCTTCTATGGGGCCGCCCTGCTCGTCTTCACGGCGATCCTGCTCGGTATGACGACGGCACACCTCGCGAACTGGACGATCCGCTCGTGGCTGTGGCGCGCGCCGCTGTTCTCCCTGCTCGAGACCGCCGGCGAGATGGGCACGAGCCTGCTGCTGATCGCGCTGCGCCGCGAGCCGGAGGGTACGGCCCGCGCGGAGTTCCACGATTGGCCGAGCATGACGCTGCGCGCGCTGCTTCAGAGCGAGCTGACGATCTGCCTGTGGGCGCTCCTGCTCGCCGGTGTGATCGTGTTCATCCGCCGGAGCGGGATGGCCGCCGGCGTGGAGGGCGAGCCCGCCGATCAGGACGCTCCGGCGTGAGTCTCGCGCCGGGCACCTTCTGGCCGGCCCGGGATATATTGGGAACGACAACCTCATGGTGATCGAGCAATGATCCGCAACGACAAGGAATTGATCGTCGTCGGGGACCGCGTGCTGGTGAAGGTCGAGGACGGCGAGGAGCGCACCAAGGTCGGGCTCTATCTTCCCTCGTCCGCGCTCGACAGCCAGGCGGTGCAAGGCGGCACGATCGTGGCAACTGGACCAGGCCAGCCCATGCCGGCGTTCGACGCGAGTCCCGGCGACGATCCATGGAAGGAGCCGGCGCGCGAGGCGCGTTTCGTTCCCATGCAGGCTCGGCGCGGCGACTACGCGCTCTTTTTCCGCAAGGCGGCGGTGGAGATCACCTTCGAGGGCGATCGATATCTCGTCGTCCCGCAGACGGCGATCCTCGCCCTCGTGCGCGAATAGCGATTCTCTGAATTCTTCCACGAGGCAGCCATGATGTACGATGAACGTTTCGTCACCCCGATGCGCCAGGAACTCACGCGGCTCGGGATCGAGGAGATGCGCACGCCCGACGAGGTGGACGCCAAGCTGAGCAACGCGACGGGAACCACTCTGGTCGTCGTGAACTCGGTCTGCGGCTGCGCGGCGCGCAACGCCCGCCCCGCAGTGGCGAGCGCGCTGCAGCACGGCGTGAAGCCGGACCATCTCACCACCGTGTTCGCGGGTCAGGACACCGAGGCCGCCGCGAAGGCGCGCGCGTACTTCACCGGCTACGCGCCGAGCTCGCCGCAGATCGGCCTGCTCAAGGACGGCGAGCTCGTGTTCATGCTCGAGCGCTATCAGATCGAAGGACGCTCGGCGGACGAGATCGCGAAGGATCTGGTGGGGGCGTTCGACCGGTTCTGCGCGGCGTGATTGCGGGATGCGGGGTGCGTGGCAGGTGATGGGCGTGACTTCAGGGCATCCGCACCCCGCATCCTTCGCATTTCTGCCTCGCCCTCTGGCGGTGTGACCGGGGTCACTTAACTTCGTGCGCGTTCGACTCGAACGAGTTCGAGTGCCCCCGCCCGCCCTCCGCCGAGGACAACCTTGAACGTGGCTGACGCAACAGGTCCTGACCCCAGCCGTGCCGCGCCGCACATCCCGCGGCTCAAGTTGCCCGAGTTCTATGCGCTGGCCGCCGTGCGTGAGGAGGCGTTCGCGAGCGGCACCACGCCGCCGCCGGGTGTGACGCTGGCCGACGCCGACACCCACCGCGGCCAGGCCGCCGGCTTCGAGGCGGCGAGCGTCGCCCTTCGCTCACATCGCCGGCTCGCCGACGCGATCGACATGCTGCGCCGGCTCATGCACCGCCTCGAGCTGCGCGGCGACGAGTCGATCTATCCCAGCTCGTGGCGTGACGGCTACCTGCGCGCCGTGGACGAGGCGGTGCAGGCGATCGAGAACACGCTCGCGGCCGAGCAGTTCGATGCGGCTCGAGAGCGGCGATTGGAGCGGAAGGTGATGAGGATCGAGATCGGAGGGCGGTAGAAGGGTGAGCTGGTTGGTTGGAGCGTTTGCTCGTTGGTAGGTTGGCGAGTGAGCTGCACGGCCCTGACAGCAAACCGGCGTGGACGCCTCACTGCGAGGTCTCCACGCCGGTTCTGCTTTTGGGCTGGCATCGCGAGTGAGCGCGGTGCGGACCGATCGACGGCGCTCGGGATGACGGCGAGGTGTGTCATCCCTAGCGAGAGCAGCGAGTCGAGGGATCTGCACTTCGACTCACCAATCCACCCACCAACCATCTCACCGACGCACGCGCGCGCCGAGGCGTGCCAGGCGCGCGCGTCACGCGCCCCGGGCACGCGCCCTGCACTCGCTGCGGAGTCCATGCAGTGGACTCACACCGCGGAGAGGGACATGGAGCGCAACGCAAACGACAACTTCGGCAATCAGAATTCCAGCGACGCGTCGTCGGGCGCAGGCTTCGGCGGCACGAGCGGCCAGGGCTCACAGGCGGGCTCGCAGGGCACCGCTTCTGGCACCGGTGGATACGGCGGCAGCACGGCCGGCACGAGCGGGGCGGGTGGCTTCGGCGGCACCTCCGACGCCAACTTCTCCCGCGACGCGGGCAGCCACTCCGGCGGGATCGCCGATCGCGCGAACGCCGCGATGGGAACGGCGAAGGACAAGCTCGCCGATGCCGGCTCGACGGTGCGCGACAAGGCGGGCAACCTCAAGTCGTCTCTCGCTGATGCACTCGAGTCCGGCGCCGAGAAGCTGCGTCAGCAGGGTGCGGGCGGTGGACAGCTCGCCGGTGCGGCGGCCACTGGCGGTAGTTCAGGCATGATCTCGAGCGACGCGAACCGGCTCGCCGACGTCTCCAACCAGGTCGCTGGCGGACTGCAGGCGTCGGCCGATTGGCTGCGCGATGCGGATCTCGACGGCTTGCGGACGGGTCTGGAGCGGCAGGTCAAGGAGCACCCGGGCCGCACGCTGGCCGTCGCGGTGGGCCTCGGCTACCTGCTCGGTAAGGCCATCCGGAAGTAGGAGGAGACCATGGCGGTCGATCACTCGAACGACGGCCGTCGAGGGCTGGGGGCGCTCCTCCGCGATCTCGCGGAGGGGAGCGCCGAGCTCGTGCGAGGCGAGGTGCGACTTGCGCGCATCGAGCTCGGCAGCGCGGTCGGAGCCGCGGCGCGAGGGACTGCTTTTACCGCGATGGGCGGTGTGCTGCTGCTGCTCGGCACGCTGGCGTCGTTCACCGGTCTGATTCTGCTCATCGGCGATCAGTGGCTCCCCCGCGATCAGTACTGGCTGGGCGCCTTGCTCGTCGCACTCATCGCCGGCGGCGTCGCCGCATGGCTGGCTCAGCGGGGGCGCGCTGCGCTCTCACCGACCGCGCTCGCACCGAAGGAAACGGTCGCGACGCTCAAGGAGGACACGGAATGGCTGAAACAACGGCTGACGTCCGGCGCGACATCGAGCTGACGCGTAATCGGATCTCGGACACCCTCGAGGAGCTCGAGCACAAGCTGAACGTCACGCAGATCATCAAGGACAATCCGTGGCCCTCGCTCGCGCTCGCGGTGGGCGCGGGCGTGCTGCTCAGCGGCTCGCGCGCCGACGTCAAGGCGGCCGCCGCGACGGTCACCGCGACGAGAGGCGCGAGCGGCCGGATCGGCAACGTCCTCGACGAGCTCGTCTCGCAGGTGGTGCAGAGCTTCCACGGCGTGATCGAGCAGCGCATCGAAGGGCTCGCGAACGACGTGAAGCGCGCGATCGGCGCCCCGGTCGCACAGGGTGCGAACGCCGGAACGAACGCCAACTCCTCGCTCGGCTACCAGCAGGGTGCAGGGGATGGACCGGCCGCGGCGCCCAGGGCGGACTGAGACGCGGTGAGTTGATTGGTCGGAGAGTTGGATAGTTGGATAGTTGGTCGGTGAGCTCGTGAGCTCACGACCCGAACCACTACCGGCGTGGACGCCTCATCGAGAGGTCTCCACGCCGGAGCTCACCGCTACCGCGCATACCTCACCCACCGCGCCAACTCTCTCAGCGACGGCTTCTTGCCGTACATCAACAGCCCCACCCGATAGATCCTCGCCGAGAGCCAGATCGACACCAGACACGCGATCAGCACGCCCGCGATCGCACCGACGATCTCGTACCAGGGCACCGGCACCAGTGTCATGCGCAGAGGCATGAGGATCGGCGCGGAGAAGGGGATGAGTGACATCGTGCGCGCCAGGTTGCTTCCGGGGTTCGTCATGATCGGCCCCATGAAGATCACCGACGACACCAGAAGCAGCATCACCGGCGTCGACGCCTGCTGCACGTCCTCCTGGCTGTTCACCATCGAGCCGACCGCGGCGAACAGCGCGGCGTAGAAGACGAATCCGAGCACGAAGAAGAGGAACAGCGCGATCGCAGTCCCCGGCGAGATCGATGGGATCGTCCCCGCGAACGCATCCACTCCCGGCGCGGCCGCCGCGCCGGTCATCAGATCCTCGTTCACCGGCGGCTTGGGCAGCATCGGCACGACGTAGAACGCCATCCCCAGGATCAACGCCACCCACGCGATCACCTGCGTGATCGCGACGAAGCCCACGCCGAGGATCTTGCCGGCGAGCAGCGTGTCCGTGTTCACGCTCGACACGACGACCTCGGCGACGCGCGTCGTCTTCTCCTCCATCACCCCGCGCATGATCGTCTGCCCGTAGATCACGATCATCATGTACAGGGTGAGCGCGACGGCGTAGCCGAACATCACGGCGCCGAATCCGCTTCCCTGCTCGCGGCCCGCGTCCCCGATCTTGATGGTGTGCATCTCCAGGCGGATCCGCGCGAACGCGGCGACGCGTTTCGAGTCGATCCCCTCGCGCTCCATCCGCTCCGCGAGCACCTCCTGCCGCACGAGGTTTCGCACGGCCTCGATGTCACTCAGCGAGCTCGCGTTGCGGCCCGCGTAGCGCGCCGAGCGGCCTGTCACGGTGCTCGAGTCGAGCACGAGATAGCCGAGCACCTCCGAGCGCTGCACCCGCGACGCCGCGCGCTCCTCGGCCAGCGGCAGCTCCGATTGCGGCACGGCCTGCACCACTGGAGGCGGCGACATCGGGAACCGCTCGTGCAACGCGTCACTCACCCGCGCGCCCATGTTCATCCCCGTCGCGTCGAGCACGATGATGTGCGCGACGTTGGCCGTCACCGAGCTTCTGCCCCCCATGTATCGAGGGCCGACGAGCACGAGGAAGAAGAAGGCCGGACCGAGCAGCGTGCCGAGAAGAAACCACTTCGATCGTACCCGCTCGAGATACTCGCGCTCGAACACCACGAAGAGCTTACCCATTGCCGGACATCCCCTCCTCGACGCCGCGAGCGCCGACCGTCTCCAGAAAGATCTGGTGCAGCGATGGCAGCACCAGCTCGAAGCGATTCACCGACGCGCCCGACGCGACGACGCGGCGCAGGATCTCCTGCGGATCGGCGCCAGGCGCGAGCTCCAGCTCGTAGAAGCGGTTCTGGTCGTCCACGCGCGAGACGAGCGCGCGGTCGGCGAGCACCGGCGCGATCAGGGCGCGCGAGCGGTCGTCCACCGCGAGCGCGACGGTGCGTCCGCTGTGCGCCGTTCGCACCTCCTCCACGCCGCCGTCCAGCACCTTCCGCCCGCGCGCGATGATGCACACCGAGTCGCACAGCCGCTCCGCGTTGTCCATCATGTGCGTGCTGAAGATCACCGTCTTGCCGCGCGACCGCAGCTCGACGATCGAATCCTTGAGTGCCTGCGCGTTGATCGGGTCGAGCCCCGAGAACGGCTCGTCGAGGATGATCAGGTCGGGGTCGTGCACGAGGGTGCCGATGAACTGCACCTTCTGCTGCATGCCGCGCGACAGCTCGTCGATCTTCGACATGCCCCAGTCCTTCTCGGCCGTCGTGAGCTCGAGCCGCTCCAGCCACTCGCCGATGCGCTGATCCGCGACCCTGGCGGGCACCCCCTTGAGCTGCGCGAGAAAGCGCAGCACCCGGCGGACCTGCATCTTCTTGTACAGCCCGCGCTCTTCGGGCAGATAGCCGATGCGGTCGGTCATCCCGTTGGTGCGATGGGGCTCGCCCAGCAGCGTGATCGACCCGCTGTCGGGCACGATGATGTCGAGCACCATGCGGATGGTCGTGGTCTTGCCGGCGCCGTTCGGGCCGAGCAGCCCGTACACGGTGCCGCGAGGGACGGCGAGAGAGAGGTCGCTCACCGCGACGTGCTCGGCGTACTGCTTGGTGACGTTTCGAATGTCGAGCGCGAGATCGGACATGGCGTCGGGCAGGGGAGAGGAGCGAAGTCGTCGCACGAGGGAGATGTGCTGCGGCGCGGCGCTCTTGCTGATACTGACGTCGTGCGACGAGATTCGCCATGTGTGCCTCTCCCATCTGGTCCCACTGACTGTCGCGCTCCTGCTCGCTGCCTGCCGCGACTCCGGCGACGCGCGCGCCACGGCGACGCGAGACACCGTCGTCGTCTATTCGGCGGCGAGCCTGGCGGTGCCACTCCGCTCGGCGCTCGACAGCTTTGCCCGGCGCACTGGCGCCGTGATCCAGCAGGAGAATGGCGCGTCGCTCGAGCTGGCCCGGCGCATCACCGAGCTGCATCGCGTTCCCGATCTCGTCGTCCTCGCCGACCAGGAAGTCTTTCCGCAGCTGCTCGTGCCAGGCGCCACGCCCTGGTACGCGAAGTTCGCGCGCAACCGCATGGTGATCGCGTACACCGATCGCTCTCGCCACGCGTCGGAGCTCGCGCCCGAGAGCTGGCGCCAGATCCTGCTTCGTCCCGACGTGCTCGTGGGACGCACGGACCCCGCGCTCGCGCCGGCGGGCTATCGCACCCTGCTGGTGTATCGGCTGGCCGAGTCGTTCTATCACGACCCAGGGCTCGCGGCGCGGCTCGAGGCGCGCACGCCGCCGAGATTGATGCGCGGCAACGCGAGCGAGCTCGCCGCCCTGCTGACGGCGGGCGAGCTGGATTTCATCGTCGAGTACGAGTCGCTCGCGCGCGCAGTCGGACTACGGCATCTCGCGCTGCCGCCGGAGATCGACCTCGGCGACGCGGCGCATGCGGCCGACTACGCACGTGCGTCGGTGCGCATCTCGCAGGGGCGAGATACGGTCGTTCGCACGGGCGCGCCGATCCTCTACGGCGCGAGCGTGCCGAGAGCGGCGCCGCATCACGACGCTGGTGTCCGTGCGCTCGCGTTCCTGCTCGGCGCCGATGGCCGCGCGCTGCTGCGGGCTCGCGCCGTCGATGCGCTCGACTCGCCGGAGTTCGTCGGCGATTCAGTGCCGGCGCTTCTGACGCGGCGCGCCGCTCCGTGACCGCCAGCACCGCCGCGCGGCGATCGGCGCACCACGGTGCGACGATCGGCGTCGTGGCCGGCGCGGTGCTGCTCCTCGCGCTGCTCGCCGTGCCGATCGTCGCGCTGCTCGCGCGCGCCGGTCTCGCGGGCCTCGCGCAGCTCGGCGCGGACCCCGAGCTGCGCGCCGCGCTCTGGCTGACCGCGATCACGGCGACCGGCACCACGTTCGTCGTCGTTCTCCTCGGGACACCGCTCGCCTACCTGCTCGCGCGCGGCCGAGTGCCGGCCAGCGCGCTCGTGAGCGCGGTGCTCGATCTCCCTCTGCTCATCCCGCATCCGGTGGCCGGCATGGCGCTGCTGCTCGCGTTCGGCCGGGCGACGCCGGCCGGATCCGCGCTGGGCCAACTCGGCCTGTCGATCGTCGGATCGCGCACGGGGATCGTGCTCGCGATGCTCTTCGTCGCCGCGCCGCTCTACGTGAGCGCGGCGCGCGAGGCGATCGCGCGCGTGGACGAGCGGTACGAAGCGGTCGCGCGCACGCTCGGTGATTCCACGCTGCGCGCGGCGTGGCGCGTGACGCGCCCGCTCGCGGGGCGTGGACTCCTCGCCGCCGCCGTCGTGATGTGGGCGCGCGCCGTGAGCGAGTTCGGCGCGATCGTCATCCTCGTCTACAATCCGAAGGTGGCGAGCGTGTTGAGCTACGACCGCTTCACCGGCGCGGGGCTCGACGCGGCGCTTCCCGTGGCCGCGGTGCTCGTGGTGCTCGCGCTCGTGCCGCTGCTCGTGCTCCGGTCGCTGCGCGCGAGCGCTGCGCTCGGGGAGCCCGCGCGATGATCGAGGTCGAAGCGCTCCGCGCGCGCGCGGGCCGCTTCGAGCTGCACGACGTCGCGTTCTCTCTGTCCAGGGGCGCGTGGGGGATCGTGCTGGGACCGGCGGGCGCGGGGAAGACGACGCTCCTCGAGACGATCGCCGGCGTGCGTCGCGCCACCGCGGGCCGGGTGTCGCTCCGCGGGGTGGACGTCACCCGCCTTCCGCCAGAGCGGCGGCGTGTCGGCATCGTCTACCAGCACTCGTTCCTCTTTCCCCATCTGAGCGTCGCCGACAACGTGCGCTACGGCGCAACGGACCTGGCGTATGCGTCCGACCTCGCGCGTCGGCTCGGCGTCGAGCCGATGCTCACGCGCGCGGTGGGCGCGCTGAGTGGTGGCGAGCGGCAGGTGGTCGCGCTGGCGCGTGCGCTCGCGCCGCGCCCCGACATTCTCCTGCTCGACGAGCCGTTCGCCGCGCTCGATCCGCGCAGCCGAGGGCGGGTGAGGCGCGAGTTGCGCGCGATCCAGCGCGAGCTCGGCGTCACGGTGCTCCAGGTGACCCACGACTTCGCCGAAGCGGGCACCCTCGGCGATCTCGCCATCCTGCTCGACGGAGGCCGCGTCGTGCAGGCGGCGGAGCCAGCGCGACTCTTCGGGCGCCCCGTCTCCGCGGCGGCGGCGGAGTTTCTCGGCGCCGAGAACGTGTACGCGGGCGTCGCCACGCAGCTCGCGCCGAGCGCAAACGGCGAGGAGCGGGCGATGCGCTTCGAATGTGGCGCGCTGACACTCGTCGGGATGGGAGACCGGGAGGGCGCGGCGCACGCGGTGGTGCGCGGTGAGGACGTGACCCTCGCACGCGAGCGGCCGGGCGCGAGCTCGGCGCGCAACGTCCTCGACGGCCGCGTGGTGGAAGTGGCGACGCACGGCGCACTGTCGCAAGTGACCGTGGACGTGAGCGGCCAGCCGCTGGTCGCCACCGTCACGGCCGGGTCCGTCTCGGAGCTCGGCCTGTTGCCGGGTGTCGCGGTGGTGGCGAGTATCAAGGCGTCGGCGGTGCATCTCTGTTGACCGACGGCGGCTCTGCTGTCGCTCCTGGTTTCCTGTTGCTCGGCTCGCGGCAGACGCGTCTTTGAGCCGAGGGGAGGCGCCATGCCTTTTCTTCGCTCCGCCTCCGTCCCGTCGCAATGACTTCACGACCGATCGCGGTGATCGCCGGCGCTGGTCCGGCCGGTCTCACCGCCGCCTATGAGCTGCTGGCTCGCTCGGACATCCACCCCGTGGTGTTCGAGCGCACGCATGCCACTGGCGGCATTGCCCAGACCTACAACTACAAGGGCAACCGGATCGACATCGGCGGACATCGCTTCTTCTCGAAGGACCAGCGCGTGATGAAGTGGTGGTTCTCCATCCTGCCGCGCCAGGGCGCGGCGGCGGCGGATACCGAGGAGCAGGATCACGACATCGACTACGTGGCCGAGTCGGTGGTGCGCCGCTTCGCGCCAGAGCTCCTGGAACGCGCCGAGCCGGGCGAGTCGGCCGCGGGCGGCTGTGCGGTGGCGGCGGGCGTGCCGACGCGCGAGGAGCGTCGCGTCGCCCCTGACCCGGAGATCGACGACGAGGTCATGCTGCACCGGCCCCGCCTCTCCCGCATCTATTACAGGCGCCACTTCTTCCCGTACCCCATCGGCATCACGCTCACCGTCGCGCGGCGACTGGGGCTGATGAACACCGCGCTGATCGGGTTCAGCTACATGAAGTCGCGCCTCTTTCCGCTGAAGGACGAGACCTTCCTCGACGCCTTCTTCGTGAACCGGTTCGGCCGCCGTCTCTACGAGACCTTCTTCCGCGACTACACCGAGAAGGTGTGGGGCGTGAAGTGCGATCACATCCGCGCCGATTGGGGCGCGCAGCGCGTGAAGGGACTCTCGCTCAAGAACGCCGTCGTGCACGCCGTGAAGGATCTGCTCTCGAGCGACTTCAAGAAGGCGCAGCAGGAGCGCGAGACGAGCCTCATCACGCGCTTCTTCTATCCCAAGTTCGGGCCTGGCCAGATGTGGGAAACCGTTGCCCGCGAGATCACGAAGGCCGGCGGCGAGATCCACTATGGCAAGCAGGTGAGCGGCGTGTTCACCGAGAACGATCAGGTCGTCGAGGTCGAGCTGGAGGAGGTCGCGACGGGTGAGAAGTCGCGCATGGCGTGCGACTACTTCTTCTCGACGATGCCGGTGAAGGAGCTCGTGAAGCAGACCGTGCCCGCGCCGCCGGAGCCGGTGCGCGAGGTGGCGGGCGGCCTCGTCTATCGCGACTTCCTCACCGTCGGACTGCTGCTGAACAAGCTCCACGTGCAGGTGAAGGGCGCGACGCCCGCCGAGCGCGTGGAAGACAACTGGATCTACGTGCAGGACGGCGGCGTGCAGGTCGGGCGCATCCAGGTGTTCAACAACTGGAGCCCGTACATGGTGGCCGACCGCAAGAACACGGTGTGGATCGGCCTCGAGTACTTCGTCGATCAGGACGACCACCTCTGGTCGATGGCCGACGCCGACCTGGTGGACCTCGGCACGCGCGAGCTGGAGCGCATCGGCTTCATCAAGCGCGGCGACGTGCTCGACGGCTGCGTGCTGCGCATGCCGAAGGCGTATCCCGCCTACTTCGGCACCTACGACCGGCTCGATGTGGTGAAGGACTGGTCGCTCGGCATCCCGAACCTGTTCCTCATCGGCCGGAACGGCATGCACCGGTACAACAACCAGGACCACAGTATGCTCACGGCGATGATGGCCGTGGACAACATCGTCGACGGGCGCACGGACCACTCGAATCTGTGGGACGTGAACCTCGACATGGTCTACCACGAGGAGAAGTAGCTCCGGCACGATGGTCCTCCTGATCGTGTTGGCCGCGGCGTTCCTCGTCGCTCTCGCCGAGCGCGGGCGCGAAGCGCCACGACATCCGGTTGTCGACGCGGTGCGCCGCGCGCTCGACTCGCGCCTCGCGCCGGTCGTCGTCGGATTCCTCTTCGCGCTGGCCGTGTGGTGGACGTGGGGCCCGGGCGAGCCACTCCCCGACCTGCACGACGAGCTGGCGTACCTGCTCCAGGCGAAGCTGTTCGCGCAGCTGCGCTGGACCGCGCCCGGGCCGCCCAGCCCCGAGTTCTTCGCGCAGGCGCACGTGCTCAACGATCCGCTCGTCGCGTCGAAGTATCCGCCCGGGCACTCGCTGCTGCTCGCGATCGGTGAGCTCGTCGGCTCACCCTCGCTCATCGTCATCCTGCTCGGCGCGCTGCGCGCCGGGCTCGCCTTCGCCCTCGCGCGGCGCGTCACCAATGGCGCCATCGCGCTGGGTACCGTCGTGCTGATGATGCACGGGCAGTCGCTCTACTTCGCCGCGAGCTTCTTCTCCGAGACGACGACCGGCGCGCTGCTCCTCCTCGCGTGGTACGCGCTGCTGCGCTGGCGCGAGGCTGGCGAACGGCGCGGGCGCTGGATGGTCGTGCTCGCCCTCTCGCTCGGCTGGTGCGCGATCACGCGGCCGTTCAGCGCCGTGCTCTTCTCGCTGCCCATCGCTGTCGTCGTGGTGCGCGACGTCTGGCGCGCGCGCCGCTGGCGCGAGCTCGGGCTCGGTTTGATTGCGGGCAGCGCGGTGGTGGCGATCCTGCCGCTCTGGAGCGCGCGGACGACGGGCGACTGGCGGGTGTGGCCGGTGGCCGTGTACACGCGCGACTACATGCCGTTCGACCGTCCGCACTTCGGCTACGACTCCACCCCGCCGCGGAAGACGCCGCCCCCCGATCTCGCCTTCGTGAACATGTCGCTCGACTCGGTGCAGCGGAGTCACACCGTGGCCGAGCTTCCGAACATCGCGCACGACCGCTGGATGTTCCTGGCGGACCAGAGCTGGTGGCATCCGCTCTCGGAGGGCGCGTTGGCGCTTGTCGGGCTCGCGCTCGCGCCGGCAGCCGTGCTCCTGGCCGCCGCGACGACGGTGGTGGTGTTCTTCGGCTACCTCGCCCACCCGACCTGGCCCAACTGGACGATCTACTACATGGAGATCGCGCCGGTGCTGAACTTCCTCACCGTGTGTGGGCTCGCCCTCGTGCTCCGGGTCATCGCGCGCGAACCGGAGCGGGCGTGGGACTGGTCTGGTGCTCCGCGCGCCGCGTTCGCGATGTGCGTCGCGATCCTGTTCACGATCCCGATGCTGCGGCGCGAAGTGCGCTTCGATCGTGGGCAGCACGCGAACAATGCGATCTACACGCGTGAGTTCCGCAACGTGGTCGCCGCTCTGCCGGGGCCATCGGTGCTGTTCGTTCGCCACGCGAAGTTCCACGAGGCGCACCGGAGCCTGGTCGTCAACGACCCGGACTTCGCCCGGTCGAACACCTGGATCGCGTACGACCGCGGCGACTCGGCCAACGCGGCGCTGATGAAGCGGATCCCCGACCGGACGGCGTTCCTGTTCGACGAGGCGCACCGCAGCATAAATCTGTATAGGCCGTTGGCGTCGCGGTAACGCCGTGAACGGTTCGTCGGTTTTCAGTTTGTCGGCCGGCCTCGGGCGAGCATCGGCGTCCCGAGGTCGGCCGACAAACTGAAATACCGTTCACCGACGAACGGTTACGACCGATTCGCCTGAGAAGTCCACAGATATAGCTCTCCCTCGCACCAACTACGGGCCGTAAATGAAAGCTGTCATCCTTGCCGGCGGGCTAGGCACCAGGATCTCCGAGGAGACGCACCTCAAGCCGAAGCCGATGATCGAGATCGGCGGAAAGCCCGTGCTCTGGCACATCATGAAGCTCTACTCCGCCCACGGCATCACCGACTTCATCATCTGCTGCGGCTACAAGGGCTATCTGATCAAGGAGTACTTCGCGAACTATTTTCTCCACATGTCGGACGTCACCTTCGACATGGCGAAGCACGAGATGCAGGTGCACCAGCGAAAAGCGGAGCCGTGGAAGGTCACCCTCGTGGACACGGGCGACCACACGATGACCGGCGGCCGGCTCAAGCGTGTGGCCGACCATCTCGCCGACGAAGACGCATTCTGTTTCACCTACGGCGACGGCGTGAGCGACGTCGACGTCGGCGCGTCGATCGCGTTTCACACGTCGCACGGCAAGTGGGCCACGATCACCGCCGTGCAGCCGCCCGGCCGCTATGGCGCGCTCGAGCGCGACGGCGATCGCGTCACCGGGTTCACCGAGAAGCCCCGTGGCGACGGCGGCTTCATCAATGGCGGCTTCTTCGTGCTCTCGCCGCGCTGCCTCGACCTGATCGAGGGCGACGACGTGAACTGGGAGAGCGCTCCGCTGACCGGCCTCGCCGCGCGCGGGCAGCTCATGGCCTTCGAGCATCGCGGTTTCTGGCAGCCGATGGACACGCTTCGCGACAAGAACCACCTCGAGGAGCTCTGGCAGTCGGGCGCCGCACCCTGGAAGGTCTGGAAGTGAGGCGCCGCCGCTCGACGACGAGCGACGCTCGGCGCCGATGAGCCAGCTCGAGATCATCGACACACCGCTCGACGGGCTGAAGGTGGTTCGGCGCACGCTGCTGACGGATCAGCGCGGATTCCTCGCGCGCGTCTTCTCCGATCGCGAGCTCGCCCCTGCGGGGTGGAGAAAGCCGATCGCTCAGATCAATCACTCGGTCACGAGGGGTCCGGGCACAGTGCGCGGCATGCACTTCCAGCGCGGCGAGCACGTCGAGATGAAGCTCGTCACCTGCCTGCGGGGCACGATCTGGGACGTCGGCGTCGATCTGCGCCCCGACTCGCCGACCTATCTCCACTGGCACGCCGAGGAGCTGTCGGAAGAGAACGGACGCGCGATGCTGGTTCCGGAAGGGTTCGCGCACGGGTTCCAGGTGCAGAGCGAGGAGTGCGACGTGCTCTACCTGCACTCCGTCCCGCACGCGCCGAGTGCCGAAGCGGGACTCAACGCGCGCGATCCTCGGCTCGCCATCGCATGGCCGCGGCCGATCACGCTGATGTCGGCGCGCGACAATGCACATCCGATGATCGACGACCGATTCGAGGGGCTGCGGCTGTGAGCCGAAGCGTGCTGCTCACCGGCGCCACCGGCTTCGTGGGACGGCAGATCCTGCGCGCGCTGATCGAGAGCGACGTGCGCGTGCGCGTCGTGGTGCGTGACGCGGCCCGTCTTCCCAGCGACCTGACGCCGGAGCGCGTCGTCACGACGCACGATCTCTTCGCCGAATCCGACGACTGGTGGGTGGAGACCTGCACCGGCATCGACACCGTCATTCACTCGGCGTGGTACGCGGAGCCGGGCCAGTATCTCCGCTCGCCGCTCAACATGAGCTGCCTGCGCGGCTCGCTCGCGCTCGCGAGCGGTGCCGCGCGCGCGGGCGTGCGGCGCTTCGTCGGGCTCGGCAGTTGCACCGAATACGACACCAGATCGGGCGATCTCTCCATCGACACGCCATTGTTGCCCGAGTCGCCGTATGCCGCCGCGAAGGTGGCGACGTACTGCGGGCTCGCGCATTGGCTGCCGTCGCAGCGCGTGCAGCTCGCGTGGTGCCGGCTGTTCTACCTCTATGGCGAAGGCGAGGACGAACGCCGTCTCGCCGCGCACATCCGCGCGCGCCTTGCTGTCGGGGAAACCGCAGACTTGACGAGTGGTACGCAGGTGCGCGATTTCCTCGACGTGCGCGACGCAGGCCGCATGATCGCCGACGTCGCGCTCGGCACCGTCACGGGGCCGGTCAACATCTGCTCCGGCGTACCCACCACGGTCCGCCAACTCGCCGAACGGATCGCCGACGAGTACGGCCGCCGAGATCTGCTGCGATTCGGCGTCCGTCCCGACAACCTGTTCGATCCGCCGCGCGTGGTCGGCATCCCATGACGCGCCCATGGCTCTCGGTCGTGATGCCAACCTACAATGGCGAGCGATACCTCCGCGAGACCTTCGCATCGCTCGCCGAGCAGGACGAGCGCGGCTTCGAGTGCGTCGTGGTCGATGGTGGATCGACGGACGGCACGAGCGACATCATCGACGAGTTCGCTCGGGAGCTGGACGTCCGCTTGTTCGTGCGCCCGGAATTCCCGAACTGGGTTGGCAAGACGAACTTCGCCTTCCGCGAAGCGGCCGCTGACCATGTCTGCATGCTGCACTCCGACGACCGCTGGCTGCCCGGCCGCGCCGCCGCCATACGAGGTGCGTTGCAGCGGCATCCCGACGTCGCGCTCGTGCTCAACCCCTCGGTGCTCATCGACGAGGAAGGCCGCACGGTCGGTCGCTGGCGCTGTCCGCTCGAGCCGGAGCCGACGATCTACTCGGCCGACGCGCTGCTCGAGCACCTCATGGTGCAGAACTTCGTCGCCATTCCCGCGCCCGTCTTTCGCCGCGACGCCGCGCTCGCCGTCGGCGGAATCGACCCGCTGCTCTGGTACACGGGTGACTGGGATTTCTATCTCAAGCTGGCGCGCACCGGCACGACGCTCTATCTCGACGAGATGCTGACGAGCTTCCGCCTGCACGGGTCCTCGCTCACGATGACGGGGAGCGCCAACCTCGATGCCTTCCGCGTCCAGCTCGAGACGGTGCTCGATCGTCACATCCCCGCCATCGAATCGCCGTCGCGACGGCGCGCGGTGCGCCGCGTCGGAGCCGTGTCCAACGCGATCGACATCGCGCTCGCCGCCGCGGTACACGGATCATGGACCAGGCTGCCGGGTGCCATGGCTTCGCTCGCCGCGCTCGGTCCGCTGGGCTGGCACAGCTACTTCCGCAATTCGCGCATCGTGGAACGCGTGGCCTCGCGCCTCCGCGCGCGCGGCAACCTGTTCGCCGTGAAACAGGCCGAGACATGAGCTGCCGTCTCACCGACTGCCAGGCCATGTGCGCGACGTGCGATGCGCCAGCGTACGACGTCCACACCGGAGAGATCCATGCTGGAATCCGTTAGCGCGCCGCCGAGCGCCGCGCTCGACACCGCCGCGCCGCGCGAGCTCACGAGCGCCGGCGACATCGAGCTCTCCGTGGTCATGCCCTGTCTCAACGAGCGAGACACGCTCGCCGTCTGCATCGAGTCCGCGCAGAAGGCGATCGCCGAGGCCGGCATCCGCGCCGAGATCGTCATCGCCGACAATGGCAGCACCGACGGATCGCAGGACATCGCGCGCGCGTTGGGCGTGCGCGTCGTGCCGGTGCCCGAGCGCGGCTATGGCGCGGCACTGATCGGCGGCATCACCGCCGCACGCGGCCGCTACGTCCTGATGGGCGACGCCGACGACAGCTACGACTTCAGCCAGATCCCGCGCTTCCTCGAGCGGCTGCGCGAGGGATACGACCTGGTGCAGGGCTGCCGCCTCGAGACCGGAGGCGGGCAGGTCATGAAGGGCGCGATGCCCTTCCTGCATCGCTGGTGGGGCAACCCGATGTTCTCGTGGATGGCACGCCGCTGGTTCAGGGCGCCGATCCACGACATCCATTGCGGCATGCGCGCCTTCGATCGTGCGGCATGGCACGGCCTCGATCAGCGCTGCACCGGGATGGAGTTCGCCTCCGAGATGATCATCAAGGCGTCGCTCAAGGGCGTGCGCATCGCCGAAGTGCCGATCGTGCTGCGGCCCGACGGCCGCTCGAGCGGGCGAACGCATCTGCGCACCTTCCGCGATGGTTGGCGGCACCTGCGCTTCTTCCTGATGTTCAGCCCGCGCTGGCTCTTCCTGCTGCCCGGCGTGCTGCTCATGCTCCTCGGCGCAGTCGGCTACGCCGTGGCGATGCCGAACCTGGCCATCGGACCGTTCCACTTCGACGTGCACACGCTGCTCTTCGCCAGCCTCGCGGTCATCTGCGGCTACCAGGCGATTACCTTCGCGGTGTTCACGAAGGCGTTCGCGATCAATGAGGGGATGCTGCCGGTCGATCGGCGCATCCAGACGCTGTTCGAGCGCGTCACGCTCGAGCGCGGCATCACGCTCGGCGCGCTGTCGCTGCTCGCCGGCGTCGCGCTGCTGTTCGGAGCGGTCTGGCAGTGGTGGTCGGTCGGCTTCGGCGCGCTCGACGTCCGCTACACGATGCGCTGGGCGATTCCCGGAATGATGCTGGCCGTCCTCGGCGTGCAGACGGTGTTCGCCAGCTTCTTTCTCAGCATCCTCGGCATGCGCCGGCGCTGATCGCGCCAGTCGAGCAGGGCTCGACGCGCTCGCGCTATCGAGCCTTTCCGCTGAACAGGGCGCGGTGGTACGGCGTCATTCCGAGCGCCAGCAGGTCGGCGTCGCGCAGCTCGACCACGCGTCCCGGATGCGCCTGCTCCAGCATCTGTCGGCCGTAGTCGCTCACCATGGTTCGGTAGATCACCACCGGTCCGCGCAGGAATGGATCGTTGCGGATCAGGTCCTTGCCGTACCACACCGAGTCGCCGCGCACGAGCACGACGTCCGCGTGCTGCTGCGCGATGAGCCGGTGCCCTGCGGCGAACGGGCGCACGAACCGCTCGGTCTGCACGAGGCGCAGCGGGATCTGCACCACCAGCGCGACCGCGCACGACGCGGCGAGCAGCATGCGGCCGCGCGACGCCCCCACCGCGCCGATCAGCACGGGCACTCCCGCGGCGGCGAGCAGGGCGATGTTGCCGAGGATCTGGTGCGCGTAGCGATAGCCCCAGCCGTGTCCCTGCGTGAGCGGGAAGAACGCATAGAACGCGAGCGTGATCAGCACGCCCATGCCGGCATCGGCCAGTACGGGCTCGGTTCGCCGCGCGCGCACGTAGCCGGCAATGGCGAGCGCGCCCACCAGCGGCGCCTGCCAGGAGATGAGCAGCGTGAGATGGACGAGCTGGAGCCAGATCGCCGCGAAGCCGGGAAGGCTGAACACCGACAGCACCCCTGGCCCGCCCGCGCCAGCGAGCGGATGCACCATGCGCATCCACACCATCAGCAGCGCCGCGGCCGCGACGTACACCACTCCACCCGAGACGAGCCGCGCCCAGCGCCGCTCGCGCAGCAGCCGCAGCATGAACGGCGCGACGAACAACGCGTGCGGAAAGGGATTGTGCAGTCCGAGCGCCACCACGCCGACGGCCAGCGCCGCCGCCCACGAGCGCGCGTCGCCGCGGAGATACAGCCAGAGCCACACCAGGTTCAGCAGCAGGTGCGCCGGCATCGAGTAGCCGGTGCCCGACACGAGCACGAACTGACTCGACGTGACGAGCACCGCGATCGCGACCCACCGCCGCATCGCGTCGTCGGGCCAGAGCCGGAGCGCAACCGCCGCCAATGCGAGCACCGAGCCGGCGGAGAGCAGGGGATTGAGCAGTACGCCCGCGCCGAGCAGCACGAACGGCGCCTTGATCAGCGCGTAGAACGGCAGGTAGAGCGACACCCACTCACCCGTCTCCGGGTGATAGTTGGTGAAGATCGGCGTCATGGCCGGCGCGATCGGACGCCACGCCTCCGGAACGATGCCGCGGATCCGGCCAGCCGCGAAGATGCGGGCCTGGAACTCGGTCGTGAACTCGTCCATCGCGAACAGCAGCGAGTGGTGCACGAGATAGGACGAGGCGAGCGCACCCACGAACACCACGAGCGCGATGAGCATGACCGCGCGAAGGCTCGGTGGTCCACCCCGCTCGGCGAGCGCCGCCGCGTCCGCGCCCGGACGGCGGAGCGCGACGACCGCCGCGAGGAGAGTGGTCGAGACGAGCAGCACGAGAAAGGGCAGCTCGTGCAGCGCGTAGAGACGGAAGAAGATGTTGTTGAGGCCGGCCCGCGCGAGCCCGCTCGCGAACATTCTCGACCGCGCCTCCAGACCGAACGCACCGACGAGCAGCGTGAGGAGCAGACCCCAGCCCAGCAGGCGGCGGTCGGAGATGGCGCTGGCCGGAGTCGGGG
>DASYMZ010000069.1:0-21224 GCA_036008805.1 Gemmatimonadaceae bacterium | reverse complement strand
GAGTCCGTCCCCAGGAGTCCGTCCCCCGGAGTCCGTCCCCAGGAGTCCGTCCCCAGGAGTCCGTCCCCTTGTGGCAGCCGCGCAGCGATCCGTCCAAAGGCGGCCAGAATCAGGAGGGGTAGGATGCCAATCCTCCTACCTCCGCCCGTGTTTACCCGCGTACTGCCGTGCGCCGTTGCCGTACGAAGCAGCCAGACTACTACGACCTCGTAGCTACGCTTCGAGGTACGGCGACTCGACTTCGGCCGACACCGTTCCCTTCTTCCGGTGCGGCGCCAGCGCCGCCACGAACGCCTCTCCGAGCTCCCGCACCTGCCAGCGGCGCAGCTCCCCCACCTCGGCGACCTCTTCGACCGACGACGGATTTCGCCGAGCGACGGCTTCCATCCGATCGCGCGAGCAGAGCACTCCCGGATCGAGCTCGAGGCGCTTGGCCGCGGCATCGCGGGCCGTCTTCAGCGCGCTGACTCGCGAGTCGAACTCCGGATCGCGGTCCCACCGCGCGGCACGTGGAAACTTCGGGAGCTCCGCGTCCGGCACCGCCAGCGCGCGGCGCACCGCGTCCAGCAGCTCGCCGCCGCGCTGCTCGAGGATCGCGCGCGGCATTCCCTTGATCTTTCCCAGCGCGTCCTTCGTCTGCGGCTGGGTGCGCGCGATGTCGAGCAGCTGCTCGTTGCCGAGCACGCGGAACGTCGCGCGATCGAGCGCGCCGGCCACGGTGTCGCGCCAGGGGACCAGTTCGCGCAGCACCGCCAGCTCGCGGCGGTTCAGGTCTCGCGCGCCCTTGAGCTTGAGGAACGACATCCCGGGCGCCTCGTCCGTCCACCGCGTTCCCTCGAGCAGCGCGAACTCCTCCCTCGCCCACTCCATCCGCCCCATCCGCTCCAGCTCCGCCGACATCGTGTCCCTGAGCTGCAGGAGGAAGCGGGTGTCCTGCGCCGCGTAGTCGAGCATGTCCTCCGTGAGGGGACGCATCGACCAGTCGGCGCGCTGGTGCTTCTTGTCGAGCTTCACGTCGAAGAAGCGCTCGAGCAGCGCCGCAAGTCCGAACGCCGTGTAGCCGAGAAGCTGGGCCGCGATCCGCGTGTCGAAGATGTTCCGGGTCTTCCAGCCGTAGTCCTGCTGAAGAAGCCGGAGGTCGTAGTCCGCGTCGTGAAACACCACCTGGACGGCGGGATCTTCCATCAGCGCGCCGAGTCCGCCAGGAGCGCCGATGGGCAGCGGATCGATCACGGCATGCCGTTCGCGAGTGGAGAGCTGCAGCAGGTAGATGCGGTCGACGAAGCGGTGAAAGCTCGCCCCTTCGGTGTCGAGGGCGATCTCACGCACCCCGGCGATCTCGGTTGTGAATTGCTCGACCGCGGCGGCGGTATCGAGATAGACGAACGATGCGGCGTTCGTGCGCTCTGCCACGCTGGTTCCTCACTCTGTTGGCGGATCGGATCTCGCGGTAATGTAGCGCCTCGCGCGGTCGCGTCACGCCGCCTCAGCCCTGAGTGGCGAGCGTCCTCCTGACCCGTACGAGCTCATCGAATGTCCGACTCCACGCGCGACGCGACGCACGATCGCGGTGCCTCACCCGCTGGCGAACACGACACTGCACGCTCGGACGCCCTGGACCGCCCGCCCACGCGTGGACGGGCCGACGTCCGGCACCGCCGCACCGTTGGATGGCGAAGCCGAGACGTGGTGCGCGCCTCGGGGCTCGTGCTCGCGATGTACCTGGCGCTCCGTCTCATCTGGTTCGCCAACGCGCTCTTCCTGGTCACCTTCCTCGGGATCCTGTTCGCGATCGCCATCTCGGCCGGCGCCGACCGGCTCGAGCGGCTTCGCATCCCTCGTGGAGCCGGCGCGGCGATCATCGTGCTCTCCTTCTTCGCGCTGCTCGCTGGCTTCGGCGCGTGGCTCGCCCCGACGCTTCGCGCGCAGGGCACGGAGTTGCGGCAGAAGCTCCCCGAAGCGGTCGACCGCGTCGAAGAGTGGGTCAACAAGCGGCAGAGCGGCATGTTCGGGATCCTGCTCGGCGGCACCGATGCGGTGGGCAAACGCGCGACAGCCGCGTCGGGACGGAGTGGTAGGGACGGAGTCGCCGGGACGGAGTCGGGGGGACGGACTCCTTCGCCCGCCGCATCCGGCCCCGCGTCCACCACCCCCGCGTCGTCCGCCGGAGCGCAGGCGAGCGCACCCGCCGGCGGCTCCACCACCGGAGCCACCGCGACGGACTCCGGCAACGCGAAGGGCGGAGGAGCGCCCGGGCTGCACGACCAGATCCAGGAGAAGCTGAGCGGCGCGACGCGCTACCTCTTCCCCTTCCTCACTCACACCGTCGAAGCGCTCGGCGGCTTCCTCATCATCGTCTTCCTCAGCATCTACCTCGCGGCCGATCCGCAGCTGTATCGGCGCGGCGTGCTCGCGCTGCTCCCCGCGCGGCGGCGCTCGCAGGGCGCAGAGGTGATGGACCGCGTCACGGTGGTGCTGCGGAAATGGCTCGTGACGCAGCTCATCGCGATGCTCGTCATCGGCACCGTCACCACCGTCGTGCTGCTGATCCTCAAGGTGAAGGCGGCGTTCGCGCTCGGCTTGCTCGCCGGCCTGTTCGAGTTCATTCCAACAGTCGGCCCGCTGCTGAGCGCCGTGCCGAGCGTCGCCATGGGATTCCTCGACTCGCCCGAGAAGGCCGCGACGGTGGCGATCGCCTACTGGGGGATTCAGTTCCTCGAGAACCACATCCTGATCCCGCTGCTCATGAAGGGCGGGATGGATCTGCCGCCCGCGCTCACCGTGATCACGCAGGCGCTGCTGGCGCTCGTGTTCGGATTCCTCGGGCTGATGGTCGCCGTGCCGCTGCTCGCGACAGTGATGGTGATGGTGCAGGTGCTCTACATCGAGCAGAGCCACGTCGTCGCCGACGACGCGCCGGCGAAGGAGCGTTCGGCGCGCATGCGATTCGACCCTGACCTCGACGAGGCGCTCGGGGACGCAGCGGCGGGCTGAGCGTGCAGACCCTCGAGCGGACGCTGTTCCGCCGTTGGCCGCGTCTCGCGCAGACGCTGCCGCACGTGGACCTCGGCGTCACCCAGACGGCGATCGACGCCTGGCTGCACGACGACGCGACGATCAACGTCAAGCGCGATGACCGGTCGACGCCGACGCTCGGCGGAAACAAGGCGCGAGCGCTCGAGCTGCTGCTCGCCGGCGTGCAACCCGGCGACACCCTCCTCACCGTCGGCTCCACCGGCTCCACCCACGCGCTCGCGGTCGCGCATTTCGGCGCGCGGCTCGGCGCGACGACGCGGGTGATCACCTGGCCGCAGGAGGAGCACGATATCTCCCGCGCGACCGCCGCGCGGCTGCGCGCGCTCGCGAGCGTGACGGCGGCTTCGTCGCCCGTAGCGGCGATGGCACGGGCCGCGCTGCTGCGGCTCACCTCGCGCGTGCGCTGGATTCCGGCGGGCGGAAGCAGTCCGCTCGGAACGCTGGGCCATGCGGCGGCAGCTCTCGAGCTCACGGATTGGGACACGACCGGCGGCTACGCTTTCGACACGATCGTGGTGCCGCTCGGAACCGGCGGCACGGCGGCCGGGCTACTCGTCGGCCTCGCGCTCGCGGGACTTCCCATCCGGGTGCTCGGCGTGCGCGTCGTGCCGCGCGTCGTGGCGAATCGCGGACGCGTGTTGCGGCTGGCGCGTCGCACCGCGCGCCTGTTCGGCAAGCTCGCAGGTGTCGCACCTCCGCAGATCGACGAGACGCGGTTCACGATCGACGGCGAACATTATGGCGGCGCGTACGCACGCGAGCTCGACGCAGCGCGCGAGCTCGCCGCGTTCGTGAAGAGCGGCGGCGGCCCCGTGCTCGACGGCACCTACAGCGCGAAGGCGCTCGCGGCAGCGCTGTCGCACGCGCGCCGCGCGCCTGCCGAGCACGTTCTCTTCTGGCTAACCTTCGATGGACGATGGCTCTCCGCGCGTGACGACGCCGGCGAGGCCGCGAACGGTGGAGAGACTCGATGACGAGCGCGCTGCCCGAGGTCGTGTTCCACATCTACCCCACCGACTGCGACATGCTCGGGCACGTCAACCACGCGACGATGCTCGGCTTTCTCGAGCGCGCGCGCTGGGCGCTGCTCGAGCGTCAGGGCGTCACCGACTTCGCGAACCTGCCCGTCTTCTCCGTCGTCCGCCACGTCGACATCGGCTACTTCGCGCAGTCGCTGCCCGGCGAGGATCTCGCGGTGCGCTCGGGGCTGCTCGCGGTGAAGAACACCAGCTTCATCGTGAAGCAGGACGTGCGGCGCGTCGGCGACGGCACGCTCGTGGCCGAGGCGTCGATCGTGTACGTGACGATCGACCGGAGCGGCAAGGCGGTGCGCGTTCCCGACGAATGGCGCACGCTGTTCTCGCACTGGCCGGACGAGAGCGAGAGCGCCCGCCCGTGATTGCACTGTTGCCCGACGGCCTCGAGCTGGCCTACGACGACGCGGGCGCGGGGGTTCCGCTTCTTCTCCTGCACGGGTGGCCGCACGATCGAACGCTGTGGGCTGGCCAGGTTCGCGGTCTCGTCACGCATGCGCGCTGCATCGCGCCTGACCTGCGCGGCTTCGGTGGCTCGTCGGTCGCCGCGCCGTACACGATCGATCGGTACGCGGACGACGCCGCCGCGCTGATGGACTCGCTCGGTATCGAGCGCGCGGTGATCGGCGGCCTCTCGATGGGCGGATACGTCGCGTTCGCGATGCTGCGGCGGCATCGCGACCGCATCAGGGCGCTCGTGCTGGCCGACACGCGTGCGACCGCGGATACCGACGAGGTGCGATCGAACCGGATGCGCCTCATCGCGCTCATCGAGGAGCACGGCGTCGAGGCGCTGGCGGCGCGCCAGCTTCGCCCGACGCTCGGACGCAGCACGTTCGAGCAGCAGCCGGAGCTCGTCGAAGCGGTGCGCCGGATGATGGCGTCCGCTCCGGCGGAGGGCGCGATCGGCGCGCTGCGCGCGATGGCGGAGCGTCCCGACTCGAGCGCGCTGTTGTCGGCGATCGGCGTGCCGACGCTCGTGGTCGGCGGTGCGGAGGACACCTTCACGCTGCCGAGCGAGCTCGAGGCGCTCGCCGCGGCGATTCCCGGCAGCCGGCTCGAGCTGCTCGAGCGCTGTGGTCACGTCTGTCCCATCGAGCGGCCCGCGGCGTTCAATCACGTCGTCGCCGAGTTCCTCGCCACGCTCGTATACGACTGATCCGCGGCGACGTGGCGCTTGAGCAATCGCTGCTCGGCGGCGAGCTTTCGGCTCTCGTTCCACCCATGTCGCGAGCACATCATGTCGCTGTCCGATTCGCCGCCGCCGTCCGCCCCTGCTCCCTCAGCGATCTCCGAGGCCGAGCGGAGCGCCAGCGCGCGCGCGGGCGCGGTGCTGTTTCGGCATCGCGGCTGGCTTCCCGTCCCCTTCCTCCTCGTGCCGCTGCTCGCGCACGGCACGATGGAAGCGACGAACTGGGTGCTCGGCTTCGTCTTCATCGTGCTCGGCGAGGCGATCCGTCTCGCGGGGGTCGCCGCGGCGGGCACGGTGACGCGGCGCCGCTCGCGCACGGTGCAGCGCCTCGTCACGTATGGAATCTTCGCGTGGATGCGGAACCCCCTGTACGTGGGAAATTTCCTCATCTGGATCGGCTTCACCGTGATCTCGGGCGTGCTCTGGTTCCTCCCGATCGCGGTGCTGCTGTTCGCGGTGGAGTACACGCTGATCGTGCGCTACGAGGAGGGCGTGCTCGAGTCGATCTTCGGCGGGGAGTATCTGCGCTACAAGCACCACACGCCGCGCTGGATCCCGCGTCCGCCCGGCTCGGACGAGGAAGGCGAGCACCATTGGGGCGAGGCGTGGCGGAGTGAGATCTCTACGTTTTTGCAGTATGCGGTGATCACTGCTGCCTTTGCGGCGAAGCAGAAGTACGGGTGGAGCGCCTTTTGACTGCCGTGATCGGTGATCGGTGATCGGCCGGCCTCGGGAAGCGTTTGCGTCCCGAGGCCGTAACCGATCACCGATCACCGATCACCGATCACCGTTCACCGTTCACCGTTCACGGCCTCTCGACTGTTGCCTGCGCGGTGAGATAGTCCCGAAGCTCCTCGAAGCTCCGCGCCACGAACTCTGCCTCACTCGGCCCGCCCGCTCGCACCACGTCCAGCCGCACCGCTCTGAACCCCGCGGCCAGCGCGCCGCGCACGTCGGTGCGCTCGTTGTCGCCGATGTGAAGGATCTCGTGCGCCGGGATGCCGAGCGTCTGCACCGCCGTGGCGAAGATCTCCGGGCGCGGCTTCGCGTGGCCGACGTCCATCGAGTAGATCGTCGCGGCGAAGAAGTCGCGCGCGCCGTCCTTCTCCAGCAGACGGTCCTGGGCGCGACCGGACGCGAAGCCCGTGTCGCTGATCACGGCGAGGGTGAAGTGACGCCGGAGCGTCCGCAGCATCGGCCACGCGCCGGCGAGCATCGCGGGGGGCAGCATGAGCAGCGCGTTGTCCACCGCGTCGGCCGCCGCCGCGACGTGCTCGCAGCCCTCGCGCGGCGCGACCGACGCGCGCTCGAGGATCCAACGCAGCCGGTCGTTCGTGGTGTAGCCGCGCTGCTCCTCGCTCCACCACCGCTCGGCTTCGCGCCCCGACTCCTCGTAGAGCAGCCGAAGCTGGTCCTCCGGGAGTGCGCGGCCGTAGGCACCCAGTAGGGCGCCGACCGCGGTGCGGCGAAGGGCGACACGCTCGGGTAGCGCGCCGCCCTCGTAGAGCGTGTCCCAGTAATCGAAGGTCAGGGCGCGAAGCATGGCGCGCGCCTGCGGCCGTCAGCGAGTCGGGCGGCCGGGCGGGTTGTCGCTGGTGAACACGTCCCGGTTGAGCTGGACGTACTGCTTGAGCTGCGCGGGCACGTCCTCTTCCGGGAAGATCGCCGTCACGGGGCACTCCGGCTCACACGCCCCGCAATCGATACACTCGTCGGGGTTGATGAAGAGCTGCTGCTCGCCTTCGTAGATGCAATCGACCGGACAGACGTCGACGCACGCCTTGTCCTTGGTATTGATGCACGCTTCGGTAATGACGTAGGGCATGTTCGCCTCAGATGATCCCGCGAAATGAAGTCGGTCCGAGCAAGATAACGCGATTCGCCGACGCGACAACGGGACCGCTCAGCGCCAGGGCGGCGGCGCCCCCTTCTTGCGCTCGAGGTCAGGGTTTTCCCTATAGAGCGTGCAGGTGCGGCCGATCGTCTGCACGACGTCGGCTCCCAGCTGCTCCGCGAGCTGGTGGGCCGCGTCCTTCGCCGACACGTCGGTCGTCTTCGCCAGCGCGACCTTGACCAGCTCGTGAGTGCGAAGCGCGTCATCGAGCGCCTGGCGCAGCGCGTCGGTGAGGCCGGCGTGCCCCACGTGCACGACGGGATCGAGGTGGTGCGCTTCGGCGCGCAGCGCGGCGCGCTCCTTGGACGACAGGGTCATGGTCGTGCGGCGTGCAGGAGGAGAAACAGCGGGTACGGATTGATCGGCGTTCCGTCCCAGTACCTACCGTCGGACGGCATTTGCATCACCTGGAAGTGCAGATGCGGGGTGTCCTTCGGCGCATTGCCCGTCGTGCCGACGATGCCGAGCGTGTCTCCCCGCGCAATCGTCGCACCCTCGGTGAGGCCGGGCTGGTACGCGTCGAGATGCGCATAGTAATACACGACTCGACCCTGCGGATCGGTCGCGTACACCGTGTTGCCACCGAGCGTGTTGGGGCGCACGCGGAGGATCCGTCCGTCGTCCGCGGCGAGCACCGGCGTTCCCCTCGGCGCGAGGATGTCGAGGGCGCGGTGGACGCGCTCTCCGTCGCGCCCTTCGTCGAACGAGTCCTGAAGCTGCGAGACGGCGACGCCGGCGACGGGGACGAGCAGCCCGCGCGCCAGGATGTAGTTGACCGTCTCCGAGCTGGACAGCGCACCGATGCCGGTGGGCTCGCTGCGCGCGACCTGCGCCCTCGGACGAGGCGCGGAGGGCGATGGCGCGCCGATCACCTGACGCGCGCATCCCGCCGCGACGAGCGTGAAGAGCAGAGACAGAGCGTGTCGGCGCATCGCTGGCGGGACGTGGCGTGGCGTCGCTCGTGGACCGAGCGTCATGGAACGAGCAGGACCTTTCCCGTCGTGCGCCGTCCCTCGAGCGCGCGGTGCGCTTCCACCGCGAGTGCCAGCGGCACCTCACGATCGACGCGCAGCGAGAGCGAGCCGTCCTCGACCCAGCCGAGCACCTCGCCCGCACGCCACACGAGCTCGTCACGGGTGGCCACGTAGTGTCCGAGCGTGGGACGCGTGAGGAAGAGCGATCCCTTCGAGTTGAGGATGTTCGGATCCATCGGGGGCACGGGTCCACTCGATTGCCCGAAGAGCGCGAGCAGTCCGCGCGGCGCCAGACAGTCGAGGCTCTTGGCGAAGGTCGTCGCGCCCACGGAGTCGTACACGACGCGCACCTTCGCGCCATTGGTGATGCGCGCGACCTCCGCGACGAAGTCCTGCTGGGTGTAGAGGATCACCTCGTCTGCGCCGGCGGCGCGCGCGAGCTGCGCCTTCTCGGGCGTGGACACGGTGCCGATCACGACGGCGTTGCGCCGCCTCGCGATCTGACAGAGCAGCAGCCCGACCCCGCCCGCGGCGGCGTGCACCAGGCAGAACTCGCCCGGCTGGAGCGCGTGCACCGACGTGGCGAGATAGTGCGCCGTCATGCCCTGGAGCATCGCCGCCGCACCGTCGCGCGCGCTGAGGTGATCGGGAAGCGCGACGACGCGATCGGCGGACGCGATCGCGAGCTCGGCGTAGGCGCCCCGGAAGTCGTGCGACGCGACGCGGTCGCCGACACGCACCTCGCTCACTCCCGGTCCGACCGCGGCGATGGTGCCCGCGCCCTCGGAGCCGGGCGTGAACGGAAGCTTCCGCTTGTACAGGCCTATCCGCTGATAGATCTCGATGAAGTTGACGCCGATCGCCTCGAGGCGGACGAGCACCTCTCCCGGCCCTGGCAGCGGATCGTCGACCGTCTCGAGCCGCAGCACCTCGGGTCCGCCAGTCTCGTGAACGCGAATCGCCTTCATGCGCTCTCCAGCGCCGATCGCACCGAGGCGCGCACCGCGCGTCCCTCGCCGACGAACTCGACGATCGCCGTCACGACCTCGGGCGCAAACAGGATCCGCCGATGTCCGAGTCCGTTGGTGGTGAGCAGCCGGGCGCCGAGCAGGTCGGCGAGACGAGGACCGTGCTCGTAGGAGACTTCCTTGTCGTCCGTGTCGTGCACGATGAGCACCGGGATCTTCACGGCGCTCGCGAACGAGGAGACGTCGAAGCTCGACATCGGCGCGTGCACGCGCGCCTCGAGCGCGGCCACCATGGCTGGAACGGCGCGCCGCGGAAGCTGGATCAGCCGGACGAAGTCATCGAGAACCTCGGGCACGGACGAGGGAGCAGCGAGGATGACGAGCCGCTCCGTCACGAGCCCACGCGAGATGGCGAGCAGCGAGGTGAACCCGCCGAACGAGTGCGCGACGACGGCCGCGAGCGGTCCGATGCTCTGTCGCACCGTCTCGAGCGCGGCGGCGAACTCGGGTCCCGTCGTCGAACGACCGACGGAGTCGCCGTGCGCGGGGCCATCGAGCGCGATGACGCGATGTCCCGCGGCAACGAGCGGATCGACGAGCGCGCCGAGCTGCGCGCCGCGTCCTTCCCAGCCATGCACGAGCAGCACCGCCGGTCCCGCGCCCCACGCCGTGGCACGCAGCCCGTCGGGCAGCGACAGCGGCGCGCCGCGCGCGATGAGCTCGCGCTCCCGCTCGGGCCTGGGATGCTTTCTAGGCCGCGCGAACAGCCACGCGGCGATGCGTCCGGCGAGCGCGGGGCTCAGCCGACCGGCGAGAGCGAAGAAGGTTCTGATCGACGCGAGCATTGCGTCGTAATCAGATCAGCAATGCGCGGCGAGGCAAGCGCGGGCCCGATCTCGCGCCGGGCTCTACCTCTATTGAAATTCTGTCGCCATGGTCGGGCTGGCGTCTCGTGGCGATCCAACAACGGGATCACGGATCTCAGACGGATGTCACGGGAACGGCCGGATCTCCTGCCTCTGCCACTACCGCCGCAGTTGTCACGCGGAGGCGCGGAGGTGCGCGAAGGCGCGGAGAGCTACAAGGACAACTTCACGGCAACTGCTTTGAGGGTCCGGAGCCGAGATCTCTCCGCCACATTCCCAAGAAATACAGGCCGGCCGCGTGAGGAATTGGCAGGCCAGTAGTGGCCCTCCGCGCCTCCGCGCAGCAGTATCTCCGCGCCTCCGCGTGACAAATCTGTTGCGGTAGTGGCGTCCCGGAAGAGCAGTATCAGGCCGTGTCCGTGACATCCGTGCTCCCGCTTTGCCGACGCCACTAGTGATGTCCAGGCGCTCGTCGAGAATCCTGCCGTTCCTGCGTCATCCAGAAGCTCTGCGCTCGCCTCGCTCGCGCCCGGCGGGTGACGCGAACTAGTCTCGGCCGATCGGCCCACCGCGCGGCGGAATGATGCCGGCCGCAACGTGCGGCGTGTACTTCCGCCATCCGAGGGGGCGGAGCGCCTCCTGAGGGACCTCGGGCGTAGGGCGCAGCACCATCCACCAGAGCGCGCTCGGCGCCGGAATCGCGACCATCGCGAAGAGCGGCAGGATCATCGACGAGGAAGCGATGTGGAGCCACGAGACCAGGAGGCTCAGCAGAACGAGCGGGATCGGCAGGAAGAAGGTGCCCAGCACCGCGCCGGTCCACACCCCCCGGCCGCCAGGAGCACCGCGCCCCTGATCGCTCCGCCGGCGTCGCCGAACCAGCCAGCTCCTGCGACCGAGGTGCGCGATGGCGAGCCAGAGCACTCCCCATCCGATCGACATCGCGATCGCCTGCGTGCCACCGACGCCGAGAATGACCAGGCACCCGTAGAGGGCCCAGCAGGCGAACGGTGACCCGAGGATCGCGAGAGTAGCGGTGCGCATTGACGTGCGGGTGAGGGACGGACGATACGGAGCGCGAAACGCAGATGGGCGACACCTGGAGTGTCGCCCATCTGGTCGCCTCAGCCGTGGCACTGGGGCACAATGCCCCAGCATCGGCCGCCTCCGGGTCAGTCTCCGGCGCCCGCCAGCTCCCGGGCGTACTCGGTCTCGCGCGGCGCACGCGTCGAGGCCACGAGCCCCTGCTCCTGCGCCAGCAGCTCGATCTGCTCGTCGATGGTGCGGGTGTGGTGCATCGAGCAGAACTTCGGCCCGCACATCGCGCAGAACTCCGCGCTCTTGAAGTACTCCGCGGGCAGCGCCTCGTCGTGATACTCGCGCGCGCGATCCGGATCGAGCGAGAGCTCGAACTGCTCGTTCCAGTCGAAGCGGTAGCGCGCGCGCGACAGCGCGTCGTCGCGGTCCGTCGCGCCTGGACGCCCGCGCGCGATGTCGGCGGCGTGCGCGGCAATTTTATAAGCGATCACACCGTTGCGAACGTCTTCAGCGTTCGGCAGGCCGAGGTGCTCCTTCGGCGTGACGTAGCACAGCATGTCCGCACCGTACCAACCGATCATCGCCGCGCCGATCGCGCTCGTGATGTGGTCATAGCCCGGAGCGATGTCGGTGACGAGCGGTCCGAGCGTGTAGAAGGGGGCCTCGTGGCAGATCTCCTTCTGCTTGCGGACGTTCATCTCGATCTGGTGCATCGGGATGTGGCCCGGTCCCTCGACCATCACCTGCACGTCCTTCTCCCACGCGCGCTTCGTCAGCTCGCCAAGCGTCTCGAGCTCGGCGAACTGCGCGCGGTCGCTCGCGTCGTGGATCGAGCCCGGACGCAGCGAGTCGCCGAGCGAGATCGTGACGTCGTACCTGCGCAGGATGTCGAGCACGTCGTCGTAGCGCTCGTACAGCGGGTTCTGCTTGCGATGGTGCATCATCCACACGGCGTGCAGCGAGCCGCCGCGGCTCACGATGCCCGTCACGCGCCCGTACACGAGCGGCAGATGCTCGAACAGGATGCCGGCGTGGATGGTCATGTAGTCCACGCCCTGCTTCGCCTGGTGCTCGATCACGTCGAGCAGGAGATCGGCGGTGAGGTCGGTGGCTTCCTTCACCTGCTGAATCGCCTGATAGATCGGGACCGTGCCGATCGGCACGGGCGACGCCTTGATGATCGCCTCGCGCGTCTCGTCGAGCGCGTGGCCCGTCGAGAGGTCCATCACGGTGTCGGCGCCGTACTTCACCGCGAACTGGAGCTTCTCCAATTCTCCGTCGATATCCGACGTGACGGCGCTGTTGCCGATGTTCGCGTTGATCTTGACCTTCGCCACCTTCCCCACCGCCATCGGCACGAGCGAGCCGGCGAGATGGTGAATGTTGGCGGGGATGACGAGGCGGCCGCGGGCCACCTCGCTGCGAACCAGCTCGGGCGCGAGCGCCTCGCGCTCGGCCACCACGCGCATCGCGTCGGTGATGACGCCGTCGCGCGCGGCACGCATCTGCGTGTTGCTCTTCGTGCTCATGATCATGTTTCGGACTCCCTACGCCGGTGCGAACCGGATCAGGTTCAACGGGTCTCTCTCAGCCGGCGACGGACGTGTCGCCGGCACCCCGGTCATTGGCTTGAAGCTAGACGGGGCGCGAGACGTTCGCCACGCTCGCGACGCTGGTCACGGGACGACGCGAATCGCGAGGGAGCCCATCAGCTCGTGAGGAGGTCGAGGGCCTCCGATGCGTATGTCGAGCCGGAGGTCGCTCGGCGCACCGGGCGTGAGCTCGAAGTCGAGCGTCTCGCCGATGCCGATCGTGCGCCTGACCTCTCCAGGTGCGGCCAATGGATTCGGCAGGTCGGCACCGTCCTTGGCGCGCAGGCGCCACGCGACCGGAACGCTGTCGCGCAGCAGGTTCAGGAGAAGCACCGGCCGCCTCACGGTCATGTTCACGACGCGGATGCGATTGCGCACGTTGGCGTGCAGCACGAGCGGTTCGGGAGACGCGCTGCCCGCGAGCAGCACCGAGGTCTGCTGATCGGCGAACCTCGTCGGTGATGAGATGAGGATGATGTGGTCGACGGACGGATCGAACGTCTCGCCGCGCTCCAGGACGACGATCGCGCCGGCGAGCCCCGCGAGGAGTTGACGGTCTTCGTCGACGTGGGTGTGGTAGATGAAGGTCCCCGCGCGCGGCGGAGTGAACCGCGCCTCGAACGAGTCTCCGGGTGCGATGACCGGCGAGATGTGCCGAGCGGACCCACTGAATCCTGCAACGCCGTCGAAGTAGCTCTCCAGCTCGATGCCGTGCCAGTGCACCGCGGTCGGCTCCGCCAGCGTGTTCACGACGGTGATGGACACCGGCTCGCCACGTACCAGCACGAGCGGAGGTCCGAAGTGGAGGCCCGAGTCGAGCGGCGGCACCATCGCGCTCTGCTGGACCGCGAACCCGAAGAAGGGTGACTCGTCGCTTCCCCCCATGTTGCGCCGCACGAGCAGCCGAAGGTGCCGACGCCGCGAGTCGTCCGCCGCGCGCGTCGCGCCGCCGCGACGTGCCGAGCGCGCGGGCAGCACCGTCACTCCGGTGACGAAGCCGCCCATCCCCTCCGTCGCGTGATTCGTCAGGTGCCTCGCTGCATCGGACGCCGGAGGCATGGTTCCGAGCGGACCGCGATGCGCGAAGTGGTCCGGGATGTGGCAGTGAAAGAGCCAGTTGCCTGCGCGCTCCGGCACCCACGACATCGCGTAGGTCGCACCCGGAAGCACGGTCTCGGTGACGACGTGGTCGGTGCGGCCCGCCGCGTACAGCGTGTCCACCAGCCCATCGCCGCGTGCGTCGACGCTGAAGTAGAAGCCGTGCAGGTGCATCGGGTGCGCGTCGATGGTGGCGTTGACGACGCGCCAGCGCACCGTGTCGCCGGCCGTGTACTGGAGGCGCTCCGTGTTCGGCCACGACCTCCCGTTGATCACCGTGAGGATGCGTTGCCGCACGGTGTACGCGCGCGAGTTGGTGTCGGTCCACATGCCGAGGACCATGACGCGGTCGGCGATGCGCGGACCAGGCGGATCGACGACGATCGCGCCGGTCAGCTGCGAATCCTCGTGCAGGCGGTAGACGAGCGGCCGACCGGTCGTGGTTCCCCAGTAGTAGTAGGTGCCGGGCGCGTCGAGACGGAATCGGATCGTGCGCGTCTCGCCGGGCGCGAGCCGCACGCTGGGATCCTTCGGCCCGGTGGCGAACGCCGTTCGATCGACGACGCCGAACAGCTGCAGCGGCGCATCCACCCGGTTGCGCATGCCGAGCGAGACGACCGTGCCGGCGGGTACTCGAATCAGCGGCCCAGGAATACTCGGCGCCTTCCCTTCCTCGGCGAATGCGGGAACGTCGGCGCCAGGGGCCCGCTCGCCGTCCGGGTGCCACGAGCCCACGCGTGCTTCGAGCCGAATCGTGAGCACGCCGTCGCGAAGTCTGCCCGCGGGCACGCGGTTGTCGTTTGGCGCGACGCGCTCGAGCGCCGGGTCGTCGGCGCCGCGAGGAGCGATCGCCGTCGTGGCACTTCCCATGGCGACGGAAGCGACGATCACTGCGACGGAGTTGCGCACCTGGGCGACCTTGGGCGGTGGAGCGACACGCTTGCGGGGGGCCTCTATCGTATCTCGCGCCGCCGTTGCCCGTCAGATGCGCTCCGACTCAGGGCGCCACGCCCCACGATGCTCAGAGCCCGACCGACTTCAGCAGCGCCTGGTAGCGCGCGTTCGCCAGCAGCGGCGCGAAGATCGGCGAGCGGGCCGACTCGGTGGAGAAGAACGGATCCTTCGCGCGAGCCGCGCGCTCGAGGCGCGTCACTGCCTGCGCCGTGTCGCCGAGCCCTAGCGCGATGCGCGCGATGGCGACGTCGACACCCGCGCCCGCCGGCAGCGCATCGACGCGCGAGCGCACGCGCCTGGCCTCCGTGGTGTCGCCGAGGGACGCGTACGCGTAGCCCAACATGCCGAGCGCGGTGGACGACGTGGGATCGATCCCCACCGCGCGCTCGAGCGGCTCGACCGCCGCTCTCGGCTGACGCGCGTACAACCGTGTGGTGCCCAGCATGAACTGCGTCGCGAGGAGCGACGGGTCGTAGGAGACGGCGCGCTCGGCCGTCGCGAGCGCGTCGGTCGTGCGGCCGGCAAGACCGAGCGCGAGCGCCAGCGATCCCACGGCCACGGGCGACGCGACATCGAGCTGCGAGGCACGCTGGAGCGCGCCGACCGCCTCCGGCAGACGGCCCCGCACTACGAGCAGCTCGCCGAGCGACTGCTGCGCCGGCGCGTACGCGGGGTCGAGCGCGATGGCGCGACGGAAGTCGTGCTCGGCTTCCGACCAGCGCCAGCTCCGGCCGAGCAGCACGCCGCGCGCCGCCCACGCCTCCGCGAGCGCGCTGTCGAGCGCGATCGCGTGATCGGCGTTTCGCAGCCCGTCGGCGAGCGAACGTTCGACATTCGCGCTCGTGTAGAGCGGCAGCAGTCCCTGCGCCGCGGCGAGACCGCTGAAAGCGGGCGCGAGGTGCGGATCCTTCGCCGCAGCCTGCTGGAAGTAGACGATCGCCTGCTTGAGCGGCTCCGCTCCGCGTCGCCCGAGCTGATAGCGGCCGCGCAGGTAGAGGTCGTACGCCACGTTCGACGCCTGGCCCGCCGGCACTGGCGCGGAGGCGACCACGCTTGGCTCCGCGGCGCCGATCGCCTCGCGCACCGCGCCGGTGATCACGCGCGCGAGCTCTTCCTGCACCGAGAGCAGATCGGTCGCATCGCGCTCATACATGTCGGACCAGGCCATCACGCCATCCTTCACGTCGACGAGACGTGCCGTGACGCGCAGGCGCTTCCCCTCGCGCTGCACGGTGCCTTCGAGCTGTCTCGTCACTGCGAGCTCGCGACCCACATCGCTCGGCGACTTGCCAGACGCGAGCATCGCCGCGGCGCGCGACGGCGACACGACCTGCACGCCCGGCACGCGCGAGAGCGCCGAGGCCAGCTCGTTCGTGATGCCGTCGGCGAGATAGGCGTTTGCCGAGTCGCCGCCGATGCTCACCAGCGGAAGGACGGCGATGCGCGACGCGGCATGCGCGACCGGAGCCTTCGATGCGCTCGCCGCCGCGCTGGTGACGGCGGCGCGGCGGCGCAGTTGGGTGACGAGCGCGCCGAGCGCGGCGAGCACGAGCACCATCGCCGCCGCGATGCGCCAGTCACGCAGCCAACGCCAGTGGTCGATGGTCGGCGCGCTGGCGAACGCGCCGCTCACCATCGCCGGATCGTCGAGCGCGGCGAGCAGCTCGCCCGCGGACTGCGGCCGATCGTCCGGGTCGCGCTGCAGGCACTTCATCACCAGATCGGCGAGTGCCTGCGGCACGCCGGGCCGCACGCTGCAGATGTGCGGCGGATCCTCGGTCATCCGTGCGGCGAGCAGCGCACGCGGTGCGAGCCCGGCGAACGGCGGTTGACCGGCGAGCATCTCGTACGACGTCACGCCGAGCGCGTAGATGTCCGCGCGGCGATCGACATCGGGATCGGCGGCGGCCTGCTCGGGCGCCATGTAGAGCGGAGTGCCGAGCGAGGTGCCGGCGTCGGTGAGCGTGCTGGCGTTTCGGCCATCGGCGCTGCTGCGCTGGGCGCTGCTCAGCGCTTTGGCCACGCCGAAGTCGGTGACCGTCGCCGCGCCGCTGGTGAGCAGGATGTTGTGCGGCTTGATGTCGCGATGCACCACGCCACGCTCGTGCGCGTAGGCGAGTGCGCGCGCGACGTCTTTCATCACCGAGACCGTCTGCGGCACGGACAGCCGCCCGCGCGTGAGCAGCCGGGTACCGAGCGACTCACCCTCGACGTAGGGCATCACGAAGTACGGCAGTCCATCGGCGACGCCTGCGCTGAGCACGCCGACGATGTGCGGATGCTGAAGTCCGGCCGAGAGCAGGATCTCTCGGCGGAACCGGTCGACCGAGACCGCTGCCGCCATGTGCTCGGGCAGCACCTTCACCGCGACGCGCCGCTGCAGCGTGTCGTCGAACGCGAGGAACACGCGGGACATGCCGCCTCCTTCGAGCTCGCGCTCGATGGTGTAGGCGGGTCCGAGCGCGGCGGCGAGCTGATCGACGAGAGGAGACTGCACGGGCGTGAGGGAGGCGTCTACCGAAAGAGGCGGCGTCTACCATCAGACAGCGGAAATGCCCGGAACGATGCGCCGGCGCCCGCGGGCGTGGTACCGCGCGCCGCTCCGTCGAGCGGCTTCGAGCTCAGGCTTCGCTAGCCCCCGAGCTCGGCCTGGAGCGGGAACCCTCGCTGGGTGCGGCCGACGTCGGCCTCGTGCTTCCCGGTCGTCTTGTACAGCTCGAAGCGTCCGTCGATCGCCTGATCGGCCTGGCGTTCGCGCAACCGCCGCATCTGGAGTGCGGTCATGGGGCGGAAGCCGCGCGCGACGCCGAGGTTCTGGCGCAGGATGCGGGGGGAGTCGATGCCGGTGACGGTGACGGCAACCGGAAGGCTCATCGCGTAGCGCAGCGCGTCGACCGGATCGACGACGCGCTTCTTCACCGCCTCGCCCTCGCCGCCGAAGGTCTTCATCCCGATCGGAGCAATCCCCTGGCGGATGCACTCGGGAAGCACCTGCTGCTCGAAGCTTCGGAACGTCGCGTCGAAGCAGTTGAGCGGCATCTGGCAGCTGTCGAACGGATAGCCGTACGACAGCATCTGCAGGTGCAGCGCGGGATCCTTGTGTCCCGTGAAGCCGACGAAGCGGACCTTCCCCTGTGTCTTGGCGCGGTCGAGCGCCTCGATCACGCCGCCCTTGGCGAAGTGGCGCTCCGGGTCGCCCCAATACGCGACCTCGTGTACCTGCCAGAGGTCCAGGTGGTCGGTCTTGAGGCGCCGCAGCGATTCCTCGAGCATCCGCATCGCGGTCTTCGCGTCGCGACCGTGAGTGCACACCTTGGTCATGAGGAAGACCTTCTCGCGCCACCCGTCGGCGAGCGCCTTCCCCATGCGCTTCTCGCTCACGCCGTCGTGGTACTCCCACGCGTTGTCCATGAAGGTGATGCCTGCGTCGATGGCGCGATGCAGGATCGACGTCGCCTCTCGTTCGGTGCCGATCTCCCCGAGGTGGAAGCCGCCGAAGCCGAGGGCGGAGACGGAGACGCCGGTGCGGCCGAAGGGGCGTTGGGGGATCGGCGCGGCGGAGGTACGAGCGGCAGCGGGCATGGTGAGAGTCAGGTTGGATTCACGACGTCATGATGCCGCGCGACGCGAGCGTGAGCGTCACGACACGGATCTCCGGCGGTACCGACCACACTGTGGTACGCGGTACGAGATACGGAGCACTCGATGCCCGGCGCAACAATGCGGCCGTGTCTCGCCGTGCAGAAGGTACTCGGCGCTGCCTACTGCGTACGAACGCGTAGGGCGTACTGCTGGGATCCGCCAGCTCGTGCGAGAGAGCGAGTTGCACATTCAGAGCTGCCATCGGCCTACCTGCGCCCGCGTCATCGCCTCACTAGCTTCCCTCACCACCGCTTCCCATCGGAGAATTCGATGCACGAGAATCCTGCTCCACCCGCCGGCCGGTACGTCCCGTTCAAGCAGGAAGGCTGGGGCGTCGCGCTGTTCATCGTGCTGCTTGCGGCGGCCACCGCGGGCTGGGCAACGTACGTACACAAGACCACGTATCGACCGCCGACGGACGTGCATTTTCGCGCGGCAGGGTCCGCTGGCGCACACGAGTGACGTGAGCTGAATCACAAAGCTGTTGTGATGCCGCACTCTTGAACGTGGTTCGCAAGTCGTTATCCTGTTTCAGCTTAGGAAACCGGCTTGCGCGTGCTGATCGGGTGGTCAGGAACGCTTTTCGCTACACGCGCCGGGAGAGTTTCCACCCCCAAACCCGGAGTGAATAATGAACGTCCCGATGAGAACGCTGACACTGTGCACAGTAGGGCTCTTCTCGCTGAGTGCCTGCGCCACGAAGGGCGCCCTGAGGAAGGGACTCGAGGCGCAGACAGCTGCGCTCGAGTCGGAGCGCGCTGCACGCACCTCCGCCGACGAAGCTCAGCGCGCCGAGTTGGCGTCGCTGCGCACCGACCTGCAGGGTCTCCGCACCGAGTTCGGCGCCAAGATCACTGAAGTGTCGCAGGGCCTGCAGTTCGCCTTCCCGGTTCACTTCGCGTACAACGACGCGAACGTGCGCACCGAGGACGCGGTCGCGCTCGATCGGTTCGCCAACGTCGTGCAGAAGCACTACACGGGCGCAAAGGTCACGGTGGAAGGCTTCGCGGATCCGGCCGGTAGCCAGCGCTACAACCTCGCGCTGTCGCAGAAGCGTGCGGATGCGGTCAAGGCGTACGTCGCCGGCAAGGGGCTCGACCCGTCGCTCATCGAGTCCGTCGGCTACGGCAAGACCCGCCTCGTGAACCGCGGCGCGTCGAAGGATCAGCCGGGCGCCGAGCTGAACCGCCGCGTGGTGTTCGTCATCGAGACTCCGGCCAACGCCGACGCGAACCGCGTCACGGCGTCCGCCCAGTAAGGACGACACTCCGGTAGGGTTCGCGCGCGCATCGTAGTCGCGGCGCGCGACGCGGGAGGGCAGAGCCGATCGCCGGCTCTGCCCTCCCGCGCGTTCACCCCTCGGCGCGAGACGCTCGCGCGGCACGCTCGAGAATCGAGACCACCTCGTCCAGCGTCGTCAGGCCGCGGTCGCGCGCGTACCACATGCGCGTCTCGCGATAGCGCTCCTTGCTCTCCAGCGCCTGACCCTCGCCGAGCACCCAGCGCTGCAACACCGTCGGCCGAGGTCCCCACCAGCCGTGCTCGCGAAAATCGCCGTCGAGCGCGATGACACAGGGAATCGATCTCGATTGGCCGGTCAGGTGTGCGTCCATGATGTCGAGATTCTCGTCGCGCGAGAGCACGCGGAGATCCAGGTTCGGCGCGACCTCGGCGAGCTTCGCCACCACCGGCACGGTGTTGACCGCGTCACCGCACCAATCCTCGCTCAACACGAGCAGATGCCAGGCGCCGCCGAGCGCGGTCACTCGGCGCACGTACTCGTCGCCGACCTCGGCCCGGCGCCATACCGCGGCCCACAGATCGGCGTTCTTGCCAACCGAGCCGAGCATCGTCACGAAATCCGGCGCGGCGAGATAGCGCTCGCGAAGCGAGGCGGAGGTCGGGAGTTCCTGAGAGGTCGCCGTCATGGCCGATCAACCCTCTGTGCGCATCCCGCGTTCCGACCCGCCCCTAGCGAGTCTCCCAGGCGAAACCGGACGCGAACCTCGAGAAGCGCTTTGCCGCGGGGTCGAGCTTGAGCACGCTCTGCGCCCCCATCCGCGTCGCGAGACCTCGCGCGGCGAGCTCGTCGACTCCGTCACCATCCGCGTCGAACGCGACGAGCGACTCGTGCGCGCGGAGGCGCAGGTCGCGCAGCCGCGCCGGGGTGACGGCGCCGTTCACGCCGACGAGGAGCGCGCGCTCCTCGTTCCACTCGAGCGACGGCGTGCGCGACGTGACGATCACCACGGCTCGCCAGGTCGCGAAGCAGCCGGTGGTGGCGTCGCCTCGGACGGTGGTCGCCTTCGCGAGACGAGGGAATGGTGGCTTGAGAGAATCGGTCATCCAGCGCACGAGGGAATCGCGCACGAGCGCGACCCGTGTCTGGATCGCGGACGGAATGCTGTCTCGGACGCAGGGCACCGTCGCCGCGGTCGTCGAGGGCGCGACAGTCGGCGCTGGGCGCGCGACAGCGGTGGTCGTGTCGCTCGACGTGCGGGTCGCGACGCCCACGAGGGGCGCGTTGCGGCGGAGCAGCGAGTCGGTCCGCGGCGACACGCCGAGCACCGCGACTGCGCGACCGTTCCACAGATCGTAGCCCACGATGGAATCGACCTCCTCGCCCCACGTCCCGTGCACGCGCATCTGCGTGGAGTGCGCGAGCGGCCCGACGGACGCGGAAACCTTCCGTATCATCGCGAGCAGCGCGGGATTCTGCTTCACCTCGAGATCGACGCGACCGAGGTCGAGCAACAGGCGCTTGTTTCGCGCCGCAACGAGAAAGCGCTCCGTGGTCCTGGGCGCGAACACGATGCCGTCCGCGACGCGCTGCTCCTCCTCGGTGAGGACGGGAGCCCGCACGACGGGATGCCTCGAGCCCGTATCACCCTGCTGCGACACGAGCACGGTGGGCGGCGTCGAGGCCACGCTCGCGA
>DASYMZ010000068.1:0-33810 GCA_036008805.1 Gemmatimonadaceae bacterium | reverse complement strand
TCTCCACGGACGGCCATCCACGAATTGGAATGGCCCGTATGCCAATCCGAGTATCCAGAGTACGTCAGTCATCCCGGCGTACACGCAGTTGCACGTCAGTTCACTCACTCTCCCCACCCCAGAGCTCACCAACCAGCCCGATCACTCCGTCCACCGCCGGCAGCAGCGGTCCGGACCGATGCACCACGGCGAGGCGCGTCAGGAGGGCCGGCGTGATGGGCCGGCACACCACGCCTGGGCGTGCGAGCACGCCGAGTCCTTCCGGGATCGGTGCGATCCCGATCTCCGCCGCGACGAAGCTGACGACGGTGGCCGATTCGATGGCCTCCTGCGCGACGACTGGCTCGAAGCCCGCCTCGCGGCACGCGGCGATCACGGAGTCGGCCCAGCTCGGACGAGGTGCCGCGACGTCGCCCACTCCCGAACGGGCGACAAGGGCGACACGTCGAACATCTCGCTGATCGCGTACGACTCGGCGGACTATCCGCTGCTGGTGCGACGGGTGACGGCGGAGCGCGTGAAGGCGCACTTTTCGGAGATCGCGCTCGGGGAGGTGCGGCGCTACGAGCTCCCCCGGCTCGCCGCACTCAACTTCGTGCTCGAGCACGCGCTCGGCGGTGGGGTGACCAGGTCACTCGCACTGGATGCGCACGGCAAGTCGCTCAGCTCGGCGCTGCTGAGCATGGAGATCCCGGATGAGGAGCTGCAGTCACATGAGTGAGACTCGCACGTCGATGATCACGCGCCTCTGCGCGATGGCCGCATGCGCGGCGATCCTGCTCGCCGCGCCGACGCACGCCGCCGCCGCGCACGTGGTGCGCATCGAGATCGTCTCGCGCGGCGCGGCGTTCGGCGGGCAACGGTTCGGCACCGTCGGCCAGTACGAGCGCATCGTCGGCCGCGCGTACGGCGAAGTGGATCCGAAGGACCGCCGAAACGCGGTGATCGCCGACATCCTCCTCGCGCCGCGCAACGATCGCGGGATGGTGGAATACGTCGCCACCTTCACGATCCTCCGCCCGCTCGACGCGTCCAAGGGCAATGGCGTCCTGATTCACGACATGGTGAACCGCGGCGGCAAGCTGCTCTTTTCCACCTTTCACGAGCCGTGCACCGCCGCGGCATCCACGGCGCCGTGCGATCCCGAAGCGGGTGACGGCCTGCTCCTGCGTCAGGGCTACACGATTCTCTGGAGCGGCTGGCAGGGTGATCTCGCACCCGCCGCCGATCCGCTCGCGCGCGGTGCGCCCGAGACGGTTCGCGTGCCGGTTGTGCGCAACGCCGACGGCTCGCCGATCACCGGACCGGTCGTCGTGCGCTGGAGCGACTTCCCCGCCGGCACGACGACGCTCGCGCTCGACCGTGCGGGCTACTACTCGGTGAACGCCGTCGCGCTCGGCGCGTACCTGCCCGTGTCGCTCGACGGACAGCACGCGCGCCTGGAGACGCACGGCGCCGAGACGACGACCGGCGAGATCAGCGACGTGCGCGTGGTGCCGAGCGATGGCTGGTCGTGGGGCGACTGCACGCACACGCCATTTCCCGGCGCACGCGACTCGACGAAGATCTGCGTCCGCGGCGGCGCCGATCCGGCGCGGCTCTATCAGCTCGTCTACACGGCGCGCGATCCACTCGTGCTGCTGCTCGGCTTCGCCGCGGTGCGCGACGTCGGCTCCTTTTTCCGCTACGAAGCGCGCGACGCGAATGGCACGCCGAACCCGCTCGCCGGCTCGATCCGCGCCGTGATCGCGACGGGACAGTCGCAGTCGGGCAATACCCAGCGCACGTTCATTCACTACGGCTTCAACGAAGACGACGCGGGCACGCGGGGCCGGATCGTGTGGGACGGCTCGAACCCGCACATCGCCGCGCGGCAGAATCCCATCAACTTCCGCTTCGCGCGACCCGGCGGCGCGGCTGGGCTGTACGACCCAGGGAGCGACGCGATCGTCTGGTGGGAGCACTACGCGGATACGGCGAGGCACCGTGCACCAGCTGGTCTGCTCGACCGCTGCCGCGCAACCAACACGTGTCCCAAGATCTTCGACACGCTCGGCTCCTCGGAGTTCTGGGGGCTGCGCGCATCGCCGGATTTCGTGGGCACGGACGCGAAGCTCGACGTGCCGCTGCCGCCGAACGTGCGCCGCTACTACATCGGATCGACCACGCATGGCGGCGGGAACGGCGCGTTCACGCGCACACCGCCGAAGAGCCGCGCCGTGTGCGCGCTGCCGGACAATCCCGCGCCCGAGACCGATCACGAGCGCGCGCTGCTCGGCGCGCTCACGGCGTGGGTCACGCGCGGAACGCCGCCGCCGCCGAGCCGGTATCCGCGTCTCGCCGACGGGACGCTCACGTCGTCCGAGAGCGTCGCGGCGCGCTTCCCGCGCGTCCCTGGCGCACCGACTCCCGCGGGAATGCTCACGCCATTCCTCGAGTACGACTTCGGCCCCTCGTTCTCGCCCAACGACATGCGGGGCGCGCTGGACTCCGTTCCGCCGCGCATCCGCCGCGTGCTCCCATCGCTCGTGCCGCGAATCGACGCCGACGGCAACGAGGTCGCGGGCGTGAAGTCGCCGCTCGTCGCCAACCCGCTCGGCACCTACACCGGCTGGAATCGCACGGCGAGCGGCTTCGCGAAGGATCTGCCATGCGGATTCTCCGGCGGCTTCATCCCATTCGCCGCGACGCGCGCCGAACGACTCGCGAGCGGCGATCCACGTCCGTCGCTCGAGGAGCGCTACGGCACCCATGCCGCCTACGTGCGCGGCGTGCGCGCGTCGGCGGAGAAGCTCGTACGCGAGCGGCTGCTTCTTCCGGAGGATGCGGCGCGCATCGTCGCCGACGCGGACCGGAGCGAAGTGCTCGCGGGCACCACATCGGCGTCGACAGGTGCGCAGGGTGTGCAAGGCGAACCGGTGCGCACCCGCGCGGGACTCGTCACCGGCATCGCCGGACGACGTCCGAACATTCGCGCGTATCTCGGCATCCCCTTCGCCGCGCCGCCGGTGGATTCACTCCGGTGGCGCGCTCCCATGCCCGTCGCCGCGTGGAAGGGAGCTCGCGCCGCTGATCACTTCTCGGCGTCGTGCATCCAGGGACCCAACACGCCGTTCGGCCCGTGGACGTCGGAGTTCCTGCTGCTCGGGCCCACGAGCGAGGACTGCCTGTATCTCAACGTGTGGACCGGTGCGCGTGCCGGTGCGCGGCGTCCGGTGCTCGTCTACGTCTACGGCGGCGGCTTCAGCAGCGGCTCGGGCGACGTGCCCGTGTACGAAGGCTCGCGGCTCGCGGAGAAGGGACTCGTCGTGGTGAACATGAACTACCGCGTCGGCGCGCTCGGCTTCCTCGCGCATCCGGAGCTCACGAAGGAGAGCGGCGCGTCGGGAAACTACGGGTTGCTGGATCAGGTGGCAGCTCTGCGGTGGGTACACGACAACATCGCCGCGTTCGGGGGCGATCCGTCGCGCGTCACCGTCGCCGGCCAATCGGCGGGCGCGATGTCGGTCTTCCTGCTCACCGCGTCGCCGGTGGCGAAGGGCCTGTTCCAGCGCGCGGTGATCGAGAGCGGGCCTGGTGGGCTCGCGTCGTTCGGGGTGGCGACGGCGCGCTCCGTCGCGCGCCCGCGCGCCGAGGCCGAGAAGGAAGGTGTGACGTACGCCGAGAAGCTCGGCGCGCACTCCCTCGCCGAGCTTCGCGGGCTGCCAGCCTCGAAGTTCATCGGCGGCGGACGCTTCGGTGCCGTCGTCGATGGACGGTTTCTCGTCGAGGATCCCGCCGAGACCTTCGCGGCCGGCCGGCAGAACGACGTGCCGACGCTCACGGGGCTCAACGCCGACGAGGGGAGCGCCTCGCCGACGTACGGCAAGGCGACCGCCGACGCGTACCGCACGCAGGTCGGGCAGCGCTACGGCGAGCGCGCGGCGCAGGTGCTCGCCGCGTATCCCGCCGGCTCCGACGAGGAGGCGCGCCGCGCACAGATCGAGAGCGGACGCGACCTGGGAGTGGCCGGCCTCGAGCGCCTGCTCGGCGAGCGGGCTCGCACCGCGCACACGCCGGCGTTCGCGTACTTCTTCGACCGCGCGATCCCGTGGCCGGAGCATCCGGAGTTCGGCGCGTTCCACACGTCGGAGGTGCCGTACGTGTTCGGGACGCTCGACGTGCTGCAGCGCCCGTGGACGGATCTCGACCGCTCGCTGTCGCGCACCGTGATGTCGTACTGGGCGAACTTCGCCACGACCGGTGATCCGAACGGCGCCGCACTTCCGCGCTGGCCCGCGTTCACGCAGGATCATCCGACGGTCCTGCGCCTCGGCGAACAGATCGTGCCGCGCGCGCCGCTCGCGAAGGAGCGGCAAGAGCTGCTCATGCGTTGACGGATCTCACTCACCCTTCACCCGTCTCGGGAATGCACGCCAGAACGCTCGTCCTCGCCTTCGTCCTCGCCGGCGCGCGGCTCTCCGCACAGAGCCCGAGCGCTCTGCCGCGCAGCACGCCCGAGCGCCAGGGCATCTCCTCGGCCGCCATCCTCGACTTCGTGCGCGCCGCCGACTCGAGCGTCGACGCGATGAACAGCGTGATGATCGTGCGGCACGGCAGCGTCGTCGCCGAGGGCTGGTGGGCGCCGTACGAGGCGCGAACGCCCCACGTGCTGTACTCGCTGAGCAAGAGCTTCACCTCCACCGCCGTGGGACTGGCGATCGCCGAGGGAAAGCTCAGCCTCGACGACGAGGTGCTGAAGTTCTTCCCCGACGAGGCGCCGGCGCAGCCGTCGGCGAACCTGCGCGCGATGCGCGTGCACGACCTGCTGCGCATGAGCACGGGGAACCAGACCGAGGCCGCGCTGTTCGGCCAGGTCGATTCATCGATGAAGAGCGCGTCGTGGGTGAAGCGCTTTCTCGCGCATCCCGTCCCGTTCAAGCCGGGCACGCACTTCCTCTACAACAGCCCGGCCACCTACATGCTCTCCGCGATCGTGCAGAAGGCAACGGGGCAGACGGTGCTCGCCTACCTGATGCCGCGGGTGCTCACGCCGCTCGGCATCGAGAAGCCGGTGTGGGTGTCGAGCCCCGAGGGAATCAACGCCGGCGCGTATGGGCTGAGCGTACGCACCGAGGACATCGCGAAGCTCGGACAGCTCTACCTGCAGAAGGGGGTGTGGAACGGCAAGCAGCTCGTTCCCGCCGCGTGGGTGGCCGAGGCGACGGCGCGGCAGACGTCGAATGGCTCGGCGCCAACGAGCGACTGGGATCAGGGGTATGGCTACCAGTTCTGGCAGTCGCGCCATGGCTTCCGTGGCGACGGCGCGTTCGGCCAGTACATGCTCATCCTTCCGCAGTACGATGCGGTGGTGGCGATCACCAGTGGCGTGCGCGACATGCAGGCGGTGATGAACCTCGTCTGGAGCAAGCTGCTGCCGGCGATGTCGGACACCGCGCTCACCGAGAACGCCGCCGTGCGCGGCGCGCTGCAGGCCAGGCTGTCGCGGCTCGCCGTCCATCTTCCCGCGGGCAAGCCAAACAGCCCGGTGGCGGCGCGGGTATCGAAGCGGTGGTACGACCTCGCCGAGAACGCGAGCGGGATCAAGGCCGTCGCGCTCGACTTCTCGGCCAGGCCCGCGCTGCTCGTGCGCTCGGCGAGCGGCGAGACGCGCACGCCGATCGGCCTGGTGGGGTGGGTGCAGAGTCCGAGCGGCTTCACCAACGGGATCGACCACATGCTCAGCGTCGCGGCGAACCCCGCGGTTGCGGCGAGTGGCGCGTGGACGACGGACAGCACCTTCACCGTGAAGCTCGTTGCGCCGGAGACGCCGTTCTACTCCACGATGGCGTTCCATTTTCAGGGCGATCGCCTGCTGCTCGACGCGGAGCACAACGTGAGCTTCGGCAACAGAACGCTGCCTCGGCTGGAAGGAAGGACGTCGCCCGGCAAGTAGAACGGCATCGCACGAAGGCCGCGGCGCGCCGAGTGGCGCGTCGTCAGGTCACCATCAACGGACTGACCATGCATCTGTCTCAGCTTCGGCGCCGCGGCGCGATCGTCACCGTCGCGCTGATCGCGCCGCTCACCGTCGCGCACGCGCAGCGTTCCATGCGGGCGCAGCCGACGCTGGGCTCGCGCTCCGCGCCGATCATCGAGCGCGGGGGGCTGCGCTTCCGAGATCTCGACCGGAACGGCGCGCTCGATCCGTACGAGGATTGGCGGTTGACGCCGGCCGAGCGCGCGCGCGATCTCGTCGGGCGCATGACGCTCGAGGAGAAGGCCGGCGCGATGATGCACGGCACGGCGCGCAGCGGCGGACCGATGGGAGCGGCGGGAGTGGGCACGGCCTACGACAGCGCGGCGAACGTCGCGCTGATCGGCGGGGCGAGCGTCACCAGCATGATCACCCGGCTCGGCGGCGATCCGTCGTCGCTCGCGAATCAGGACAACGCGCTGCAGGCGGTCGCCGAGCGCACGCGGCTCGGGATTCCCGTCACGATCAGCACCGACCCGCGCCACCACTTCCAGTACGTGCTCGGCGCGAGCGTCACGACCGGGAAGTTCTCGCAGTGGCCCGAAGCGCTGGGCTTCGCGGCGATCGGCGACGCGGCGCTCGTGCGCCGCTTCGGCGACATCGCTCGGCAGGAGTATCGCGCGGTCGGCATCCACATGGCGCTGTCACCGCAGGCGGATCTCTCGACCGAGCCGCGCTGGGCGCGGATCAACGGGACGTTCGGCGAGGACGCCGCGCTCGCGGGCCGGCTCGTCCGAGCGTACGTGGAAGGGTTCCAGCACGGCACGCGCGGAGTGGACAGCGCGGGAGTGCTCACCGTCGTGAAGCACTGGGTCGGCTACGGCGCGGCGAAGAACGGGCTCGACAGCCACAACTCGTACGGGAGCCGGGCGAGCTTCAGCGGCGCGAACCTGGAGTATCACGTGCGTCCCTTTCTCGGTGCGCTCGCGGCGAACGTCGCCGGGGTGATGCCGACCTACTCCGTGCTCGAGGGCGCCACGTGGAAGGGCAAGCCGATCGAGCAGGTGGGGGCGGCGTTCAACAAGCAGCTCCTCACCGACATGCTGCGCGGGCAATACGGCTATCGCGGGATGGTCATCACCGATTGGGGGGTGACGAACGACTGCAACGAGCGATGCCAGAGCGGTGCACCGGCGGGTGAGCGTCCGTCGTTCGCGGACGTCGGCATGCCGTGGGGAGTGGAGACGCTGCCGAAGCGCGAGCGGTTCGTGAAGGCGGTGCGTGCCGGCGTCGATCAGTTCGGCGGCACCGAGGACGCGCGCACGTTGGTGGACGCCGTTCGCGCGGGCGAGCTCACCGAAGGGCGTCTGGACGAATCGGTGCGCCGGGTGATGACGCAGAAGTTCGCGCTCGGCCTGTTCGAGAACCCGTACGTCGACATGCTGATGGCGGCGCGTCGCGTCGGAACGCAGGCGATGCGCGACGCCGGCCTCGATGCGCAGCGGCGGTCGCTCGTGCTGCTCGAGAACGACGCTCGAATCCTGCCGCTCAAGGCGACCGGAAAGAGCGGCGCGCTGCGCGTGTACGTGGCCGGCATCGACTCGGCCGCGGTGAAGCGCGCGGGGTGGACCGTCGTCTCCGATCCCGCGCAGGCCGACGTCGCGCTGATGCGGCTCGTCGCGCCCTACGAGACGCTGCACCCCGCGTACGTGTTCGGCGCGATGCAGCACGAGGGGAGCCTCGCCTTTCCCGAGGGGAACGAGGCATATGCGGAGCTGCGTCGCGTGAGCGCGATCGTGCCGACGGTCGTGACGGTGTACCTCGATCGTCCGGCGATCCTCACGCCGCTCAAGGGCCGGGCGCGCGCGATCGTCGCGAACTTCGGCGTGAGCGACGACGCGCTGCTCGACGTGCTGGCCGGCCGCGCCAAGCCGATGGGCAAGCTGCCGTTCGACCTGCCTACGTCGGCGGACGACGTCGCGGCGCAGAAGTCGGATGTGGCGCACGACCTGGCGCATCCGCTGTACCGATTCGGCTTCGGGCTGAGCTACTGATGGTCGCGCTCGCCTCGCGTGCGCCACGGGCGGAGACTGCTCTAGCTGGCTGTCGTTCGACACGAGACCTTCATCGCGCACGAGCGAGTGCGCTCCATCTCACAGGACAGAGACAATCCATGCGGAAAACCTTCTGTATCGCGCTGGCCGTACTGAGCCCGATCGCCTCCCTCGCCGCGCAGAGCGCGGCCGCGCCCCGCGCGCAGACCGTCAACGGCACGGTGGCGGGCGTGACGCTCGCGAGCGGCGTGCGGGCGTTCCGGGGCATTCCGTTCGCCGCGCCGCCGGAGCGCGAGAACCGCTGGCGGCCCCCACAACCCGTGCGCAATTGGGCGGGCGTACGACAGGCGGACCGCTTCGCCGACCAGTGCATGCAGGCGCGCGTATTCGGCGACATGATGTTTCGCAATGCCGGTGTCAGCGAGGACTGCCTGTATCTGAACGTCTGGGCGCCGGCAACCGCGCGGCCGAGCGCAGGGCTGCCCGTGCTCGTCTACTACTACGGCGGCGGCTTCGTCGCGGGCGACGGCTCGGAGCCGCGCTACGATGGCGAGAGCATGGCGAAGCGCGGCATCGTCGTCGTCACGCTCAGCTACCGGCTCGGCATCTTCGGCTTCTTCTCGCATCCCGAGCTCACCGCCGAGTCGCCGAACCATGCCTCGGGCAACTACGCGCTGATGGACCAGCGCGCGGCGCTCCAGTGGGTGCAGGCGAACATCGCGCGGTTTGGCGGCGATCCGCGCCGCGTCACGATCGCCGGCGAGTCGGCTGGCTCGTACGCCGTGAGCGCACAGATGGCGTCGCCACAGTCGAGAGATCTCATCGCCGGCGCGATCGGCGAGAGCGGCGCGCTGTTCCCGACCACCACGCCCACCCAGTCGCGTGCCGAGTCGGAGCAGAATGGCGTCAAGTTCGCGACGGCCGTCGATGCGAAGTCGCTCGCCGCGCTGCGCGCGCTGTCCGCGACCGAGCTGCTCGAGCTTTCGGGCCGTCCGGGAATGCCGCGCTTCAGCGTGAACGTCGATGGCTGGTTCTTCCCCGAGAGCCCCGCGGCGATCTTCGTCGCCGGAAAGCAGGCGAAGGTGCCGCTCCTCGCCGGCTGGAACTCCGAGGAGAACAACGCGCGCTCCCTGCTGCAGCAGCAGGAGCCGACCCCGGAGAACACGATGGCGGTGCTCACGCGGCTGTTCGGCGACCGGGCGGGTGAGGCCGCGAAGCTCTGGCCGGCGAGCACGTCCGACGAGGCGCTCCAGTCTCTCACCGACCTGGCCAGCGACCGCTTCATCGCGTTCGGCACGTGGAAGTGGCTCGACGTGCACGCGAAGACGAGCGGCAAGCCGGTGTATCGCTATCTGTACGCGCGGCCGCGGCCGGCACCGGTCGAGGCAGGGGTGACGCCGAACCTCGCGGGCGGCGTCACGCGCGGCAGCACGAGCGCACCGCCGCCGCCGCGCGCGCGCGGCGCCGTGCACTCGGCCGAGATCGAGTACGCGATGGGGAACCTGCCGCTCAACAAGGTGTTCTCGTGGGGGCCGGAGGACTACAAGGTCTCGACGACGATGCAGGCCTACTTCGAGAACTTCATCAAGACGGGCAATCCAAATGCGACCGGGCTGCCCAGTTGGCCCAGCGGCATCCCCGACGCGAGCGGCAACGTGCAGCGCATGCGCATCGACGTGGAGTCGCGCGCGGAGCCCGAGCCGCGCGCACGGTATCTCTTCCAGGATCAGGTCTATTCATCGAGCCCGAGGCAATGACGACGATGCTCCTCACGCTGACGCTTCTCTCCACGCTCCACGCGGTCACGCCGGCGGACTCGCTCGCCGGCACGTGGAAGTTCACGAACGAAGTTCAGGGCGTCTCGTGGACCGAGGTCTGCACGTTCAAGCAGACCGGCGCCACGGTGGGCGGAAGCTGCGTCGGCGACGCGGGCACGCCGATGGCGATCACCGGTGAAGTGAAGGGCGACTCGGTCACCTTCCAGCACCCCAGCGAGTATCAGGGCCAGGCCATCACGATCATCTTCTCGGGCACGATCGAGAAGCCCGGCGCGCTGAAGAAGGGCGCGATCTTCGTGAAGCCGCTGGATGCCGGGGGAACCTTCACGGCGGCACCCGAGTCTGCCGCGAAGTGAGTTGGCGAGTGGTGAGGTGGTGAGTTGGTGAATCGGCTGCTCTGAGCAGAACCGGCGTGGATGCTTCTCGAGGAGGCATCCACGCCGGTCGCGTACAGAGCAGTCGACTCACAATCAACCGACCAACCAACTCACTTTCTCCAGAGCCACTCCAGCGCCGCGGGTAGAGTCTGCACCTTCACGGCACGATCACAGTGCCCCGCGTTCCTCGCGAACACGAACTGATACTGGTAGCCCTTGGCGGCGAGCGCCTTCGCCATGTTCTCGTTCGCCACCACCCAGTCGTGCATGCCGTCGCGCATCACATTCGGGTTGAGCAGGTCGCGGTCGCCGACCTCCATCCACAAGCGGATCGGCTTCGGCGCGCTGTTCGGGATGAGCGTCTCGTGAAATGCCCACGCGCCATGCGGCGTCTCGGCGCTGTGCGGCCACTGTTGATTGACGTAGGTGCCCGAGTACGTCAGCACGCGGTGGTACCACTCCGGGTGATACCACGCCATGATCAGCGCGGCGGAGCCGCCCGAGCTGCAACCCATCGTCGCGCGTTGGTCGGGGTCCCTCGTCAGTCGCACGGCGTACTGCTTCTCGACGAGCGGCAGCACCTCGCTCTCGATGAACTCGGCGTAGCGCCCCGACATCGTGTCGTACTCGAGCCCGCGCTGGCTGCCCTGCGCGTCGCCACTCCCGTTGCCCACGGAGATCGCGATCATCACCGGCACGCGCCGCTGCGCGATGAGATGGTCGAGCGCGGTGAAGAGCAGCTGATCGGGCCCATCCGCACCGACGATGAACGGTGCCTCGGCACCGGCGACGTACTGCTTTGGGACGTACACTGCGACGCGCCGAGTGTACGGCCTTGGATGGCTCGTCCTGACGATCAGGTTGGTCGGATCGCCTGGGTCGGGCGTGCCAAAGGTGCCCGAGTCGCGCGCCACACCGGGATAGATCCTGCTGTCGGCCGAGCTCATCGTGAAGTTGTAGACCGTCCCGTGCGGCACGTCGTCCTTCACGATCATCTCCGGCGCGACCGGGTGCGTGGGGCCAATGATGAAGTTGCCGCTGGCGTCCGCCGGCGGAACGGCGCCATCGGCGAGCTCCGTCGCGGTCACGTAGCCCCGCGTGTGCGGATCGCGCGTTGGCGGCGTAGGGCGGGGCGCGGGAGCAGCTTGCGTCGCCGCCGCGGTCGAGGGCGCGGCGGCACCGGTCTGCGCGAGCGCTGAACGAGCGCTCGGCACGATACCGCGCGAGACGAGAACGAACAGGAGAAACCGATTCATGCGCGCCACCCCAGTGCGGAGGGAGTCGGCGACCGAGCGTGGTCGGCCGCCGTACTCAATGCTCTCTGCCCGCCTGATTTGGCAAGATCAGACAGTCTGTGCGGCGACTGGAGCGCTCGCCGAGTCGAGCAGGGCGACGTCGTCGGGCGAGAGGGAAAGCTCCGCGGCGTGCACCAGGCTCGCGAGCTGCTCGCGGCTCGTCGCGCTGGCGATCGGCGCCGTGACGCCCTCGCGCTGCATCAGCCAGGCGAGCGCCACCTCGGCCGGCTGCGCCGAATTGCGTCCGGCCACCTCGTCGAGCGCGGCGAGGATGCGCATGCCGCGCTCGTCGAGATAGCGTGCGACGTTTCCGCCGCGCGCGCTCTTGGAGAGGTCGTCGCGCGATCGGTACTTGCCCGAGAGGAAGCCGGACGCGAGCGCGAAGTAGGGGATGACGCCGAGCCCTTCGCGGATCGCGAGATCGCGCAGCGGGCCCTCGTACTTGTCGCGGTCGTAGAGGTTGTACTCGGGCTGGAGCGTCTCGTAGCGCGGTAGCCCTTTCTCGTCGGCTACCCGAAGCGCCTCGGCGAGCTGCGCCGCGTCGTGGTTCGACGCGCCGATCGCTCGCACCTTGCCCGTCTGCATCAGGTTGGCGAACGCCTCGAGCGTCTCCTCATACGGCGTGTCCGGGTCGGGCCAGTGCGACTGATACAGGTCGATCCGCTCCACCTGCAGCCGGCGCAGCGAGTCTTCGGCCGCCTGCACGATCCAGCGCTTCGCCAGTGTTTTCTTTCCGCCGGAGCCGGGCATGCCGGAACCGACCTTGGTGAAGAGGTGAACGCGATCGCGGCGCGACGGATTACGCTTGAGCCAACGGCCGATGATCGTCTCGGATTCGCCGCCGCTGTTGCCCGGCACCCAGGTCGAGTAGGAATCGGCCGTGTCGATCGCATCGAAGCCCGCATCCACGAATGCGTCGAGCACGGAGAAACTGGTCGGTTCGTCGATTGTCCAACCGAAGACGTTGGTGCCGAGCACGAGCGGCGCGATGCTGAAGCCGGTGCGGCCGAGTGGGCGAGGTGTCGGTGTCATGTCAATGTCTGGTTCGAGCGCGAGTTGTCGGAGACGCATTGCTCTTGCAATCCCTGCGCTCAGCGTGTGATGCACGTGATGTGCATTGCACTCCGTGATCGACTCATGCTTGCATCGAGCTCAACGTAGAGGAGTCTGAATGACCGACCGCACCATCGTCATCACTGGCGCCAGCGCAGGAATCGGCGCCGCGCTCGCCGAGCGGCTGAGCGCGCGCGGTGATCGCGTTGCGCTGGTGGCGCGGCGCGAGGCCGAGCTGCGCGCGGTGGCCGCGCGATGCGGCACGAATGCGCTGTCGCATGTCGCCGACGTCACGAGCCGCGAGGCGGTGAAGCGGGTCGTGAGCGACACGATCGCGCACTTCGGCCACGTCGACGTCTGGGTCAACAACGTCGGCCGCGGCATCTCGCGCCTCGTCTCGCAGCTCAGCGACGGCGATCTCGACGAGATGATGCGGGTCAACGTGCGCACCGCGCTCTACGGGATGCAGGAGGTCCTGCCGCACTTCATCGAGCGCGGGTCGGGCCACATCATCAACGTGTCGTCGATGCTCGGCCGCGTGCCGATGTTCGCTCCGCGCTCGGCGTACAGCGCGTCGAAGCACTTCCTCAACGCGATCACCGCGAACCTGCGCGACGAGATGCGCGAGCAGCATCCCGGCATCCAGGTGTCGCTGGTGTCGCCGGGCATCGTCGCGACCGAGTTCGGCAAGAATGCGGTGTACGGCGGAGTGGACTCGCGCGCGATGCCGATGGCGCAGCCGGTGGAAGAGGTGGCGGAGGTGATCGCGCAGGTGATCGACACCCGCGCGCCGGACGTCTACACGCGCCCGGGCATGCGCCAGAGCGTGATCGACTACTACTCGCGCCTCGGCGCCGATCCGTCGTAACGCGTGCGATCCGATTACCCGGAGTTGACTCGATGACCGTTGGACACAGGCCGCACGTGATCTGCCACATGATGACTTCCGTCGACGGACGCATCGTGCCGCGCCGTTGGCCGGATCTGGGTGACGGCCGGCGCGAATACGAGCGCGTGCACGCGGAGATCGGCGCCGACGCGTGGATGTGCGGCCGCATCACGATGGAGCCGTTCGCGGGCGCGATGCGCAGCGACGAGGAGGTCGCGCGCGAGTCGCCGGGCACGGAACGGCTCGACTTCATCGCGCCGGATGCCGGTCCGTGCTACGCCGTCGCCGTCGATCCGAGCGGCCGGCTCGCCTGGCAATCGAACGACATCGACGGCGATCACGTCATCACCGTGCTCTCGCGCCGGGTGTCCGACGAGTACCTGGAGTTCCTGCGCGCGCGGGGCGTGTCGTACGTGCTCGCCGGCGCGCGCGAGGTCGATCTCGCGTTGGCGCTCGAGCGGCTCGCGACGAACTTCGGCATCCGCACCGTGCTGCTCGAGGGCGGGGGCAAGATCAACGGGTCGATGCTGCGTGATGGCCTGATCGACGAGGTGAGCGTGCTCGTCGCGCCCGTCGCGGACGGAACCATCGGCACCCCCGCGCTGTTCGACGTGAACGACCGAGCCGGCACCTACACACCGCGGCGACTCACGCTCGGGTCGGTGGAGCAGCGTGCCGAGGGCGTGGTCTGGCTGCGCTACCGGGTGGTGGCGTCGTGATCCCGTTCTCCGTTCTCGATCTCGCGCCGATCTTCGAGGGCTCGAGCGCGGCGCAGGCGTTCCGGAACACGCTCGATCTCGCGCGCGCCGCCGAGCGGTGGGGCTACAATCGCTACTGGCTCGCCGAGCATCATGGCATGCCGGGCATCGCGAGTGCGGCCACGGCCGTCGTGATCGGCCACGTGGCGGCCGGGACGTCGCGCATTCGCGTGGGCGCGGGCGGCGTCATGCTGCCGAACCACTCGCCGCTCGTGATCGCCGAGCAGTTCGGCACGCTCGAGTCGCTGTATCCGGGACGGATCGATCTCGGACTCGGTCGCGCGCCGGGCTCCGATCAGGCGGTGTCGCGCGCCCTTCGTCGCAATCCTGCGGCGGCCGACACCTTTCCGCAGGACGTCGCCGAGCTACTCGCGTTCCTCCAGCCGGCCGAGCCGGGACAGGTGGTTCGCGCGGTGCCGGGCGCGGGGCTCGAGGTGCCGGTGTGGATCCTCGGCTCCAGCCTGTTCGGCGCGCAGCTCGCCGCGGCGATGGGACTGCCCTTCGCGTTCGCGTCGCACTTCGCGCCGCGCATGCTGTCCCAGGCGCTGGATATCTACCGCAGCGGATTCCGTCCGTCCGAGCGCCTCGCGCAGCCATACGTCATGCTCGGCGTCAACGTGTTCGCCGCCGAAACGGACGCCGAGGCGCGGCGGCTGTTCACGTCGCTCGAGCAGGCGTTCGTGAATCTGCGGCGGGGACGTCCGGGGCTGCTGCCACCGCCAGTGGAGAACTACGAGGAGCAGCTCACGCCGATGGATCTCGCGCAGATCGCGGAGATGCTCGCAATCTCGGCGGTCGGCTCGGCGGAGACGGTGCAGCGCGGGCTCGAGTCGCTGATCGAGGCGACGAAGGCGGACGAGCTGATGATCACGTCGCAGATCTTCGATCATGCGGCGAGGCTGCGGTCGTATGAGATCACGGCGGGACTGATGACGGCGGTGAAGCGGTGAGTCGGTGAAGCGGTGAGTCGGTGAGTCGAGGTGCAGATCCTCGACTCGCTCTGCTCGCGCGGGATGATGTTCCTCGTCGGTCTTCGATTCGAGAGCGGCACGATGGTGCTGGACCACGCGCCAGAGGTGTAACCGATGCGGAACCGTGCACGTACGAGTGAGTCGTGACGACTCTCTCTCGAATCGCGATCGGCGTGTGCGGCATGCTCGCCGGCGCTCTGTGCGTCGGATGCGCGAGCGCGGGCTCGATCACGCCAGTCCGCGGTGGAGCCGCCGCAGATCAGGAATCCGTCCGCATCCTCGCGGTGCAGCTCGATTCGCTCCGGCGAGCGAGCGGGATCCCGGGTCTCGCCGTCGTCGTCCTGCGGGACACCTCCATCGTCCTCGCGCGCGGCTTCGGCTTCGCGGATCTGGAGCGCCGAACCCAGGTCACCCCGGAGACGCCGTTCAACATCGCGTCCGTCGCGAAGCCGATCTCGGCGGTCATCGCGCTCCGTCTCGTGCAGGACGGCGTGCTCGACCTCGACCGGCCGATGCGTCGCTACCGCGGCTTCGGCGCGTTCTGCGATGCGGTGCGACACGAGGGCGGCATCTTCTTCGGCGACTACGCGTGCGAAGGCGACCGACTCACCCTCCGGCACGTGCTGTCCATGACCGCCAACGGCGAGCCGGGAACGCGCTTCTGGTACAACCCACCGTCGTACTCGTGGGCGTCGCGTCCGATGGCGGAAGTGTCCCGTCGCCCATTCTCCGCGCTCGTCGACTCACTCGTGTTTCGCCCGGCCGGAATGCTGCACGCGGCGCGGATCCACCGAGACCTCCCACTCCGCCCGGAGCTCGCGGCCGCGCTGGCGACGCCGTATCACCTCGACTCGACGGGCCACGCCATTCGGTCGGACCCGCCGCCATCGCAGGGAGACGGAGCGGCCGGTGGCGTGATCGCGAGCGCGATGGACCTCGCGCGCTTCGACATCGCGCTCACGGGCGACCGGCTTCTCTCGGCGGCGTCGCGAGCGGCGCTCTGGACGCCGACGCGGGCACCCTCGGGCGAACGTCTCCCGTACGGCTTGGGGTGGTTCCTCGGTGAGTACGATGGCCGGCGCCTCGCGTGGCACACTGGCCTGTGGGAGGGGCAGTACTCGGCGCTCTATCTCAAGGTGCTCGGTGCGACGCCCGCCGAGCACGTCACGCTGATCCTGCTCGCGAACAGTGACGGACTGCAATGGCAATCACGCTTCGACGAGGCGGCGATCGAGCGGTCCCAGTTCGCGCGGGCGTTCCTTGCAGCGTTTCCGGCAAACGCCGCCAGCCACTGACGATCCGCAGTCAGGCGCCGTGGGCCGAGCGAAGCGTCGCGACCAGGCGGCTCACCATTCAACGCGCCATCTCACTCGGTCACCGCTGTTCGAGCACGCTCCTGCACACCCCGTCGAACGTCGCCTCGAGCACGTCGTCCGTGATCTCGATCTCGCCCGTCGCGCGCATCTGCGAGAGGACGAAGATCGGGCCGGCGAGCAGGGCCCAGAACACCTGGAGCGAGATCGGGCGGAAGGTTCCGCGCGCCACGGCCTGGTCGAAGTGCACCATCCCTTCGGCGTGCATGCGCTGCTCGGCGTCTCGCGTCTCGGCAGTGAGGATCGATGACGCCTGGCACTGGTTCAGCAGGTTGGCGTGCTCGGGGAAGTCGAGATGCCAGCGAGCGAGCTTCTGCCAGAACTGCCAGAACCCTTCGCGCGCCGAGACGGCGGCGACGACATCACCGCCGACGCCGATGGCGCGGTCGCGCTCCTCGAGCACCTCGAGGTAGAGGGCGTTGATCATCGCCTCTTTGCTCGGGAAGTAGAGGTAGAGCGTGCCGGCGGCGACGCCGGCTTCCCGGGCGATGGCGGAGATCGGGGTGGCGTGCAGCCCCGAGCGCGCGATCAGGCGAATCGCTGCGGCGAGGATCGCCTGGCGCTTGTCGCCCGTTCGCACGGCGGGTCGTTCCAATGCAGGTGCGGTAGCGGCCGCTGCCATGTGGCTAATGCTGGTGAAGGGCCTGCTTGACGCGTCGGCGAGGTCTGCCTAGACTCTCGCGGGCGCTGAATGATCGTTCATTCAGAAGGAACGATCTAACCACGCCAGCCGACAAACGCAATCGCGCATCCCGCACCCCGCGTCTCCCACCCCGCATCCCGCCCTCCCATGCTGTTCGCTCTCGCCTTGCTCGCCTCGCTCCACGCCGCCCCTGCCGACTCCGTCACCGGAAAGTGGCAGCTCAAGGGCGACGTCGCCGGCAACCCGCTCAACACGCTCTGCGACATCAAGCAGGCCGGCACCGCCCTCACCGGCAACTGCACCGGCGACACCGGCGTCCCGACGCCGATCACCGGAACGGTGAAGGGTGACTCGGTCACCTTCCAGCATGGCGGCGACTACCAGGGCCAGGAGCTCACGATCATCTACTCCGGCAAGCTCGAGACGCCGAGCAAGCTCACCGGCACGATCAACGTGAAGCCGTTCGATGCGACCGGCACCTTCACCGCCACGCCGGTCGCGGCCAAGTAGCAGATCGCCGGCCCGCGCACCGCGGGCCATGGACAATTCGCCATCCAAGGCGCCGATTGAGGTGGGCGCCGGAGCCACTCGCTCCGGCGCCGCCTCACGTCCGCACCGCCGCGCACCCGCCCCGCCAACTCAGCCGATCATGACCCGCTCCTTCGTGGTGCTACGCCGTCTCGTCGTCCTCGTGCTCGCGCTCGCGACGGCGAGCGTCTCCTCCGCCCAAGCGCAGCAGCAGCGCGTGCTCGTCTTCTCGAAGACGGCGGGATTCCGACACAGCTCGATCGAGACCGGCGTCGCGCTGGTGAAGAAGATCGGCGCGCAGCAGGGCTTCGCCGTTGACGCCACGGAAGACGCGACGGCGTTCACCGACGCGAACCTCAGGAAGTACCGCGCGGTCGTCTTCATGAGCACCACCGGCGACGTGCTGAACGACGTGCAGCAGGACGCGCTCGAGCGCTACATCCAGGCGGGCGGCGGCTGGGTCGGCGTGCACTCCGCGACCGACACCGAGTACGACTGGCCCTGGTACGGCAAGCTCGCCGGCGCATGGTTCTCGAGCCATCCGCTCGACCCGAACGTGCGCACGGCGACGTTCCGCGTGCTCGACAAGAATCACGTCTCGACGACCGGCTTTCCCGATTCGTTCAAGCACGAGGACGAGTTCTACAACTACAAGTACATCAACCCGGATATTCACGTTCTCGTCGACATCGACGAGAAGAGCTATCAGGGCGGGACGAACGGCGACCACCACCCGATGAGCTGGTACCACGAGTACGACGGCGGCCGCGCGTGGTACACCAACATGGGACACACCGAAGCGACCTACGCCGAGCCGTTCTACATCAAGCATCTCACCGGCGGCATCAAGTGGGCGATGGGCACGAAGCCGCTGAACTACTCGCTCGCCAGGCCGGAGGAGAACCGCTTCACGAAGGTCGTGCTGGCCGAAGGACTCGACGAGCCGGTGGAGCTCGCGGTGCTGCCGCGCGAGCGAATCCTCTTCATCCAGCGCAAGGGCGAGGTCGACCTCTACAGTCCGGCGACGAAGAGCATCAGGAAGCTCGGGACGATCCCGGTGAGCTTGAAATACACGGACGGCAGCACGGCCGAGGATGGGCTGATCGGTCTCACGATCGATCCCAGCTTCGCGAAGAACGGCTGGGTGTACATGTACTACTCGGCCGTGGACAGATCGTCGAACGTGCTCGCGCGCTTTCACATGAAGGGCGACTCGATCGATCTCGCGTCGCCGAAGGTGATGCTCGAGGTGCCGACCCAGCGCGAGCAGTGCTGTCACACCGCGGGCTCGATGACGTTCGACGCGCACGGCAACCTGTTCCTCTCCACCGGCGACAACACCAACCCGCACGCCACCGGCTACGCGCCGATCGACGAGCGCGCGGGGCGCGGGCCGTGGGACGCGCAGAAGTCGTCGGCCAACACGAACGATCTGCGCGGCAAGATCCTGCGCATCCATCCCGAGCCGGACGGCAGCTACACGATCCCCGAGGGAAATCTCTTTTCGAAGGGAACGCCGAAGACGCGGCCGGAGATCTACACGATGGGTCACCGGAACCCGTATCGCATCTCCGTCGACAAGCACACAGGCTTTCTGTACTGGGGCGACGTCGGCCCCGACGCGTCGGTCGACTCCGCCCAGCGCGGTCCGATGGGCCACGACGAGGTGAACCAGGCGCGCAAGGCGGGGAACTTCGGCTGGCCCTACTTCGTCGGCGACAACAAGGCGTACTTCGACTACGACTTCGCCACGAACACGCCCGGCAAGCAGTTCGACCCGGCGCATCCGGTGAACGACTCGCCGAACAACACGGGACTCAACGATCTGCCGCCCGCGCAGAAGGCGTTCGTGTGGTATCCGGCCGGCAAGTCGGCCGAGTTCCCGCTCGTCGGCAGCGGCGGTCGCACGGCGATGGCGGGTCCGGTCTTCCACCGTGAGGACTTCAAGGGCGCGCCGAGCGCGTTCCCCGCGTACTACGACGGCAAGCTGCTCGAGTACGAGTGGATGCGCGGTTGGATCATGGCGGTCACCATGGACAAGAACGGCGACTTCGCGTCCATGGAGCGCTTCATGCCGAGCCAGAAGTTCAGCAATCCGATCGAGCTGGAGTTCGCGCCGAGCGGCAACCTGTACATGCTCGAGTACGGGACCGGATGGTTCCAGGGCAATCCCGACGCGCGGCTGGTGCGCATCGAGTACAACGGCGGCAACCGCACGCCGGTCGTCGTCGCCGAGGTGGATAGGGACGCGGGACCACTTCCGATGAAAGTCGCGCTCTCGTCGAAGGGGACGAACGATCCCGACGGCGACGCGCTGCGCTACCAGTGGACGATCACCGGCACGAAGGGCGCGGTGGTGACCACGACGAGCGACGCCAATCCGTCGTACACCTTCACGAAGCCCGGCGTCTACACGGCGGCGCTCGCGGTCACCGACGCGAAGGGTGCGCGCTCCACGTCGAGCGTGCAGATCGTCGCGGGGAACGAGCCGCCCGTCGTCGACGTCGACGTCGCCGGCAACAAGTCGTTCTACTTTGCCGGGACGCCGATCCGCTACGCGGTGAAGGTGACGGACCGCGAGGACGGCTCACTCGAGAGTGGAAAGATCTCGGCCGATCGCGTGACGGTGAGCGCCGAGTACCTCAAGGACGGCGCTCCGGCCGAGCCGGCGGCGGGACATCGGAGTCCTGGCCCGGCGGATCCGCACGCCGAGGGCAAGAAGCTCGTCGGCGGCAGCGACTGCCTCGCGTGTCATCAGGTGGAGCGCAAGTCGATCGGGCCGGCGTACAACGCGGTGGCCGAGAAGTATCGCGGCGACGCGAGCGCGCTGACGAAGCTCGTGACGAAGGTGAAGTCGGGCGGCTCGGGGGTATGGGGCGACGTGATGATGCCGCCGCATCCGCAGCTCACCGACGTGGAGGCGACGCGGATGGTGGCGTACGTGCTGAGCCTCGGCGCGAAGAAGGGCGGTGGCCCATCGTTGCCCGCGAAGGGCGAGTACACGCCGCCGGCACCGGCGGCCGGCGCCGCGCCGGGTGCGGTGCTGCTGCGTGCGTCGTACACCGATCAGGGCGCGAACGGATTGCCTGGGGCCACGGCGGAGAAGTCGGTCGTGCTCCGCTCGCCGACGATCGTGCTCGCGACGGGTGATGTGAGCGAAGGCGTGTCGAAGATGCAGGTGCCGCAGATGCCGGTCACGATGACGATGCCGAGCAAGTCGGGCTCGTGGGCGCGGCTCAAGCAGATCGATCTCACCGGGATCTCCGAAGTCGTGATCGCCGCGACGGCGCCGGCGCAGTACGCCGTCGGCGGGAAGGTGGAGGTGCGCGCGGATTCCGCGACCGGTCCACTGCTCGGCGAGACGGAGATGCTGCAGAAGCAGGAGAGTCTGAACACGCCGCCGGCGCAACTGAAAGCCGCGCTCAAGGCGACGACCGGCGCGCACGACGTGTACTTCGTGTTCAGGAACGAGGAGGCGAAACCGCAGCAGATGATCCTGATCGCGCTGACGGTGACGTTCGTGAACGGGTCGGGCGCCCCTCAGGCCGCGACGGGGCGCCAATAGCCCGGGGACGGACTCCTGGGGACGGACTCCTGGGGACGGACTCCGGACTCCGTCCCTAGGAGTCCGTCCCCGCCGAAGTCCCTCGAATGCATTCGGCCGGGCGATCCAGTTCGACTAACCCGCAATCGGCGGTGCGCTGCCGAACACGCTGCGGCCGATCGCCATGATGCCGCCGACGATCAGCAGCAGCGAGAGCGCAACGCCGGCAAGCCGGATGACGACTTCCCGCCGCTCATCCGCCGAGCGCCGCGCGACGATCGAGCTGCCGTGCGCGACGACGGCCGCGAGCAGCATCAGCACCAGATGTCCCACCACGGCGTCGGGGAAAAGACCACCCAGCACGAGCCCGGCGCCGAGCAGGATCTGCAGGTCGAGCAGCCCGGCGAATGCCATCGGGAGTACCCGTGCGGCGCGCGATGCCCGGCCGGTCGAGAGGGCGTAACCGAGTGCGACCAGCGAGCCCGCTGCGGCGAGGAGAACGAGGTAGCGAAGCCCGGAGTGAGCGTGAAAGAGAGCGTTCATGAGAGCGGGATGCGAGAATGCGCGCGCAATGCGCCCGGCGCGGTACGAGCGCGGCGAGCTCGATCTCCAATGCGCAATGCGTATACTGAGCCGCAGCAGCAAGGTATCCAGCGTCGCCCCTCGGTCCACCACGCATTCGTGCCGTGACCGCTGCGCCACTCTCTCAGCCCGGCTCCCCGGCGAGCCCCGACGTTCTCGCGCTCGAGCGCGCGGTCGCCGGCCGGTACGCGCTCGAGCGCGAGCTCGGCCGCGGCGGGATGGGGATCGTCATGCTCGCGCGCGACCTCTCGCTCGAGCGGCCGGTCGCGCTCAAGCTGCTGCCCGCGCTCATGGCCGCGCAGCCGGTGCTGCGCGAGCGGTTCCTGCGTGAGGCGCGCACGGCGGCCGGTCTCTCGCATCCGAACATCGTCCCCATCCACGCCGTCGAGGAGCACGACGACATCGTGTTCATCGCGATGGGCTTCGTCGACGGGGAGACGCTCGCCGAGCGGGTGCGCCGCGCTGGTCCGCTCTCGCCGCGCGAGACGGGGCGCATTCTCCGCGAGGTGGCGTGGGCGCTCGCGTACGCGCACGGGCGCGGTATCGTCCATCGCGACATCAAGCCCGACAACATCCTGATCGAGCGCGGAAGTGCACGCGCGCTCGTCACCGACTTCGGCATCGCGCACGCGCGCAGCAGCGCCGGCATCACGGAGCGGCTCACGCTCGAGGGCCAGCTCATCGGCACCGCGGCGTTCATGAGCCCGGAGCAGGGTGCCGGCGAGCCTGTCGACGGACGCAGCGATCTCTACGCGCTCGGCGGCGTGGGCTACTACGCGCTCGCCGCCCACGCGCCGTTCGAAGCGACGACCCTCGAAGCGATGCTGGTCGCGCGCTTCACGCGCGCGGCTCCGTCGGTCGCCTCGGCGCGTCCCGACACGCCACCTGGTCTCGCGGCGGCAATCGATCGCTGTCTCGCGCGCGATCCGCACGACCGGTTCGCATCGGGTGAAGCGCTCGCCGAGGCGCTCGGAGAGGCGACGCGCACCGCGGGCGCGGAGGACATCGCGCTCCCCGTGCGAACGTTCATCCGCGCCGCCGAGCAGACGATGTGGCTGGCGTCGCTCGTCGTGGTGTTCACGTTGGTGTACGGCCTGCCCTCCACGCGCAGCGTGGTGCTCGTGGTGGCAAGCACGCTGTTCGGCCTCGCCGTGATCTCGATCGACCTCGTCCGCCGCGCCCGCGAGCTGCTCGGCGAAGGGTTCGGCCCGCGCGACGTGCGGCGTGGATTCGAGGTCGAGCGGCGCGCTCACGCCGAGGAGCTGCGTCAGCTCTATGACGCGCGGCGCACCGCGGCACGGCGACGTACGCGTCGGCGCGCGTGGACGACACTGGCGATCGGTGTGGTGACGAGGTTCGCGCTGCAGCTCATCTACGCGCGCGTCAACGTCAAGTCGACACCCGGTGCGCTCGTCATCGCCCTGTTCATTCTCAATGATCTGGTGAACACGGTGAGCTTCGTCGTGGCACTCAACACGTCGGTGCGCGCGGAGCGTCGCTTCTTCCGGGTCACCGCATGGCTGTGGCAGAGCCGGTTCGTGACGGGATTCTTTCGCGTAGCGGGCGTGGGACGCGGGCGATCGGAAGCGCGCTCGCGCGCGGCCGAGGGTGGTGCGGAGCCGCGGCTCACCGGGCTGATGCCTCCGGCGGTCGTATCGAGCTTTCCCGAACTTCCCGCGATGCTGAAGCGGCTCGACCGGTCGCAGGCGGAGATGCGCCTGCGTGAGATCGAGATCACGCGTGCGCTCGCCGAGAGCGGAGGCGAGCGCGAACCCGCCGGCGTGTTGGCTACGTCAGCGGCGGGGGGCGGCGTGCCGAGTCAGGCGACGCTCGAGCTGCGACGCGGCGAGCTGCTCACGGAGATGCGCTCGGTGCTCGATGCCACCCGGTCGCGCCGCACGACGATCTCGGCGGCATTGGAGAACGTGCGCATCCAGCTGCTCAGGATCGGGGCGGGAATCGGGAGGCCGGAAGACATGAGTGCCGAGGTCGAAGCGCTGCGGGCGCTGGCGGAGCGCGACGCCTGAGACGCACGGGTAATTCGCACTGCGGCAGCTGTCGGGCGTGGCGAGCTCCGAGAAGGGAGCGAAGTTCGGCTGCGGCGCTGGATCTACTCGTCAGCGACTGCACCAGCGGACGCAGTCGACTCCGTCCCCAGGAGTCCGTCCCCAGGAGTCCGTCCCGGGTTAGTATCGCCCGCGACGCGATCCCTGCGTCGCACCCGACGTCTGAAGTGCGTACCGCCCGCTTCCCGCCAGCGCGATCGCCAACGCCGCCACGAGCAGCAGCGCCTCGAGCTCGATCGCCCAGCCACCGCCCATCGGATTGATCTTGCCAATGTCGCCGCTCCGAGCGAGGTAGATCGCCATCACCATGTCGAACGCGATGATCAGCGCGGCGAATCGCGTCCACAGCCCGAGGATCAACAGCGCCGGCGCGATCACCTCGGCGATGTACGCTCCGTACGCGAGCTGGACCGGGAGGCCGACGGCCGAGAGCGGTCCGCTCATCCAGGCTACGCCGTGGGTCACCTTGTAGATGCCGTGGAAGAGCAGGATCCCACCAAGTCCGAGGCGCAGGACGAGCAGACCGGCATCGGGACGCGTAGCTGGATTCGGAAGGTTCATCGTTCGCTGGACTGGTGAGTGAGGAACGTGCGCGGCGGCTGGACCATGCGCAGCGAGCATGACATAGGCCATAGCGAGGCGGTCCGCTTGCTTCCCGGACTCCAATGACCGATGGTGCCTGGCGCTCCGCTCGGCGCGCCGACATAAATTACCGCGCCGAATTCCTAAAGTCATCCGATCTCGAAACCCCGACACGGATTCATGTCCGCCCTTCGCTCCCCGCTCACGATCACCCTCGCCAGCCTGGCCGTGCTCGCCCTGCCCGCGCTCGCCCAGAGCCCCGCCTCCTCGGCGAGAGCTCCCTATCGCGACGCCAAGCTCCCAGTCGAGCGGCGCGTAGACGACCTGCTCGCGCGGATGACGCTCGAGGAGAAGGTCGCTCAGATGCTGAGCTTCTGGCAGACGGGGAAGGCGACGATCACCGCGGCGGACGGCCGCTTCGAGCCGGCCCGAGCGCCGCGCTGGTTCCGCGTCGGCATCGGCCGCATCGAGCGGCCGAGCGACGGGCACGGCGCGCGCGCGGAAGCGGAGTTCACTAACGCGATTCAGCGCTTCATGCGCGACAGCACCCGGCTCGGTATCCCGGTGCTCTTTCACGAGGAAGCGCTGCACGGACTGCAGGGTCCGGAAGCCACGAGCTTTCCGCAAGCGATCGCGCTGGCGAGCTCGTGGAACCCGGACATGGCCGAGCGCGTGATGAGCACCATCGCGAGCGAGGTGCGCGCGCGCGGCGCACAGCAGGTGCTCGCGCCGGTGGTCGACGTCGCGCGCGAGCCACGCTGGGGACGCATCGAGGAGACCTACGGCGAGGATCCGTATCTCGCGTCGCGCATGGGCGTCGCCGCGATCCGCGGATTCCAGGGGACCGGGCGTCTCACCGGATCGGCGCCATCGATGCCGGCCGATCGCACGATCGCCACGCTCAAGCACATGACGGGGCACGGGCAGCCGGAGTCGGGCACCAACACCGGCCCCGCGCCGCTCGGCGAGAACACGCTGCGCAACTACTTCTTCCCGCCGTTCGAGGCGGGAGTGAAGGAAGCGCACGTCGGCAGCCTGATGCCGTCGTACAACGAGGTGGACGGCGTCCCTTCGCACGCGAACGCGTGGATGCTGCGCGACGTGCTGCGCGGCGAGTGGGGCTTCGACGGCACGATCGTCTCCGACTGGTTCGCCATCGCCGATCTCGTCGGACGGCATCACGTGGCCGCGGACACGGCCGACGCGGCACGCCAGGCGCTCACCGCGACGGTGGACGTCGATCTCCCCGACCTCGCGTCGTACGCGAAGCTCGTGGGCGAGGTGAAGGCGGGCCGAGTGCAGCAGCGCTCGATCGACGCCGCCGTGCGCCGCCTCCTGCGCGCCAAGTTCGCGCTCGGCCTGTTCGAGAACCCGTACGTGGACGCGGCCAAGGCCGACAGCATCTCCGGCGCGGCGGCGCACCGCGCACTCGCCCTCGACGCGGCGCGACAGTCGATCGTGCTGCTGAAGAACGACCGCGGCGCGCTGCCACTCGACGCCACCGCGCTGAAGCGCATCGCCGTGATCGGGCCGCACGCTGGCGAGACGATGCTCGGCGGCTACGCCGGCCGTCCGCGCTTCACGGTGAGCATCCTGGAAGGGATCAGGAAGCGCGCGAGCGGCGCGACGGTGGAGTACGCCGAGGGCGTGCGTCTCACCGAGGACTCGACGTTCACGAAGGAGCCGCAGCCGCATCTGAGCGGCGAGCGATCGATGCCGCGCTGGAGCGCCGATCGCGTCGCGCTCGCCGACTCGGCCGGAAATGCGCGGCGCATCGAGGAGGCCGTCGCGCTCGCGCGGAGCAGCGACGTCGCGATCCTCGTGTTGGGCGACAACGAGCAGACGTCGCGCGAGGCGTACGCGGACAACCACCTCGGTGATCGCGCGTCGCTCGGTCTGGTCGGCCAGCAGGAGCAGCTCGTGCGCGCGGTGCAGGCCACGGGCAAGCCGGTGGTGCTCGTGCTGATGAACGGCCGTCCCCTCTCGATCCCAAACCTCGCGCCGACGCTGCCGGCGATCGTCGAAGGATGGTACCTGGGCCAGGAGCAGGGGACGGCGATGGCCGAGATGCTGTTCGGCGACGTGAACCCGAGCGGCAAGCTGCCGGTCTCGATCGCGCGCGACGTCGGCCAGCTCCCGATCTTCTACAACCGCAAGCCCTCGTCGCGGCGCGGCTATCTCTTCGGCGAGACGACGCCGCTCTGGCCGTTCGGGCACGGTCTGTCGTACACGACGTTCAGCTACGCCGCGCCACGCGTCGCCGCGCCGAGCATCAGGGCGAACGGCAGCACGACGCTCACGGTGGACGTGACGAACTCGGGCTCTCGCGCGGGCGACGAGGTGGTGCAGCTCTACGTGCGCGATCGGGTGAGCCGCGTGACGCGGCCGGTGATGGAGCTGCGCGGCTTCCAACGCATCTCGCTCAAGCCGGGCGAGACGCGCACCGTTCGCTTCACGATCGACTCGAAGGCGCTCGGCTACTACGGGCCGGCGAACAAGTGGGTGGTCGAGCCGGGCGGGTTCGACCTGATGGTGGGTGGAAGCTCCGCGCAGACGAAGAGCGTCGCGCTCGACGTAGTGCAGTAGGAGCGGAGGTGCGGGGTGCGGAGTGGGTCGTGCGCGCGGTCACCCGCACCCCGCACTCCGCGAGCTCAGCGCACGTCGTAGTCGCCCGACGTGACCGGGTCGGGCGGCAGCAGCGGCGGGTACTGGTGCAGATCTGGTTGGCCGGGTCGAACACCGCGGCGGGGCCGCCGTGCGCGCCGATGTAGGCGGTGTTGCCCACGACTCGCATGCACGTCGCGCTGGCGTCGAGCTCGGCCCGGCCGGGATAGCCGTACGCCGACAGGTCGATGATGTGGGTGTGCATCGTGCCCGTCGCGCGTCCAGCCCCGTCGGAGTGCACCCGCACGGCGGTCGAGTACGCGAAGCCTGGCGCGATCCGCCGCGTGCCATTGCCGACGACATTGTGCTCGGCAACGTGGATCGCGCTGCGCGACTCGAGCGGCGGCGGCGCCTGAGTGATGGAGCTGTCGGTGAGAGTGTGCCCGCTGCAGGCGGCGAGGGCGAGAGGCAGGAGCAGGTAGCGCATGGTGGTTCTCCGGTCGAAGGGTGGTCGAGTCGCTTGCCGGTTGGCGCGTCGCGAGCAACTTCGGCGAGCACCATCCTCTGACTCTCCTCCGGCGTCCTCCAGCAGCATCCCCACGCCCGCGAGTCGGCGACGATCGCGCTCGAGCTGTTGGGCGGCGTGTCGTTACCGGATCGCGCGCAGGTGGTGCTCGCGATGGGGCGGCTGGCTGGAGTGGATGGCGACTGGCGCGCCGCCGACGCTCGCGTCGCTCGATCTTCCGCCGGCGATGCTGCGTGGTGCGATGCGCGCACTCGCCGCACGCGCGTTCACCGCCGAGCCGGCGCGCACGAAGGCGGACCTGCTCGCGGCGACTGCTCGCGTTGGGAGAACCGGATCAGGGGCTCGCGATGCTCGTCTCGCCGCAGGGCTCGCGACCCGGGCCCCCACTGCGATATCTGCGCGGCGAGGTGTTGGAGGCGCTGCATCGTCCGGCTGAAGCGCTCGCCTGGTACGACGTGTCCGAGCAGGACTACGGCGGCGAGTGGTACGCCGCCGCGATCACGCGCGCGCATCGGCGGCTCGGCCAACGCTGATCCAGCGCACGGGGTAGTTCAGTTGTCGCGTGTCTGATGAGTGAGACCGCGAGACGAGAGCAAGATGCGAGAGCGCGAATCGCGGGAGCCTCGCGTCGATCATCCTCTCAGCCGAACGGGAGATTCACAGACATGCTGCGCAGCATCATCGGACGACCCGACCATCGCGACGACGATCACGACCAGCACGACGATCACGGCGGGCTGCACCGCGACCTGTTGAGCACGAACGCGGCGATGGATCGCCGGAGCGCACTGCGTGCCGCGGCCAAGCTCGGCGCGCTCTCGCTCATCGCCTGCGCGGCCGACGCGGGGAGCGCGCTCACCGGCGACACCGGCACCAGCTCGTCGAGCGGCACGGCGTGCGCGACGAGAGTTCCGCAGGAGACCGCCGGTCCGTATCCCGGCGACGGATCGAATGGCGCCAACGTGTTGAATCAGACGGGCGTCGTGCGGCAGGACATCCGATCGAGCTTCGCTGGCTTGAGTGGTACGGCGGCCGGAGTGCCGCTCGCCCTCGAGCTCACGCTGGTGTCGGCGTCCACCTGCGCGCCGCTCGCCGACTACGCCGTGTACGTCTGGCACTGCGACCGCGCCGGCAACTACTCGCTCTACACCTCGGCCGCGCTCAATCAGAACTATCTGCGCGGCGTCCAGGCCGCCGACGCGAACGGCAAGGTGACGTTCACGTCGATCTTCCCCGGCTGCTACTCGGGCCGCTGGCCGCACATCCACTTCGAGGTCTATTCGAACCTCGCTGCGGCGACGAAGGTGTCGAACAAGATCGCGACGTCGCAGATCGCGCTGCCGAAGGCGACGTGTGATCTCGTGTACGCCACGACGGGTTACGATGCGAGCGTGCGCAACCTCGCGTCGATCTCGCTCGCGAGCGACAACGTGTTCAGCGACGGCGCGTCGCTGGAGCTCGCCACCTGCTCTGGCAACGTCGCGGCGGGGATCACGGCGGCGCTGACGGTCGGTATCTGACGGCATGAATTCGCCGTGAGGAGCTCGGAGCGGTAGGTTGGGCCAGCTCTCGTTCGTCGTATGGATGGAGCCCACGCTCGCCGCCGCCCCGCGGGCCGCTGACCGGCCCACCTTCCGAAGGACACGCCCATGTTCGTCGCCGACCTCCGATACGCCGTCCGAAGTGTGCTGCGCGCCAGAGGCTTCGCGCTCGCCGTGGTGGTCACGCTCGGACTCGGCATCGGCGCCACCACCGCGATCTTCAGCGTGGTGCGCGGTGTCATGCTCAAGCCGCTGCCGCACCGGGAGGGCGACCGCCTGATGTACCTGAGGCAGTCCATCCGCGGGCCCGGCGGCGAGGACATCGCCTTCTCCGTTCCCGAGATCGCGGACTTCCGCACCGGATCGAAGACGCTCGCCGGCATCGCCGAGTATTCGCCCATCACGCTCACGCTCGTGGGCGACAACGATGCGGTGCGCATCGACGTGGGGCTCGTGACGGGGAACTACTTCTCCGTGATGGGGCTCTCGCCGGTGCTCGGTCGCAGCTTCACCGAGGGCGACGACGGCAAGTCCGCCGCGCCGGTCATGATGTTGACCTACGACTACTGGCAGAAACGGTTCGGCGGCGACCGCGCGGTCGTCGGCCGGACGCTGCGCGTGGCCGGAAAGGCCGTCACCGTGGTGGGCGTGCTGCAGCCGGCACCGTACTTCCCGGCGCGCATCGACGCCCTGATGAACATGGTGAACAGCGAGCACCATCTGAGCGCGATGATGGTGACGGGACGCACGCACCGCATGACCGCGATGATCGCTCGCCTCGCGCCAGGCGCGAGCGTCGAACAGGCACGCGCCGAAGTGGCCGCGATCACGGCGCGCGCGCACGCCGACCATCCGGAAGCCTACGATGCCGGCTCCGGCTTTCAGGTGACGCTGACGCCGTTCAAGGAGGTACTCGGCCAGGGTGCGCGGCTCACGCTGATGCTCCTGATGGGCGCGGCCGCGTTCGTGTTGATCATCGCGTGCGCGAATGTCGCCAACCTGACTCTCATGCGGGGCGTGCGCCGCGAGCAGGAGCTCGTCGTCCGCGCGGCCCTTGGCGCGGGCGCCGCGCGGCTGCGCCGGCTCCTCCTGGCGGAGAACCTCGTGCTCGCCGTCGCCGGCAGCATCCTCGGCCTGCTGATCGCGTTCGGCGGCCTGCGCATGCTCGCAACGTTCGCGGCGCGCTACAGCCCGCGCGCGAACGAGATACGCATCGATGGCGTCGTGCTCGCATTCAGCCTCCTGCTCGCCATCGTCGTGGCGGTGCTCCTCTCGTTCGCACCCGGTCTCGCCAGCGAGCGGGCGCTCGGCGCCTCGCTGTCGGCGGGCGGACGGCGCACGACTGGCACCGTTCGCCGGCAGCGACTGCAGCAAGCGCTCGTCGTGGCGCAGATCGCGGTGTCGATGATGCTGCTCACCGGTGCTGGGCTGCTGACGCGAACGATGCAGCGCCTCTCGGTCGTCGACTCCGGCATGAGCACGGAGCACGTGCTGACGATGGAGGTGCCGAAGGACTTCGACGGTTCGAGTCCCGTGGCCGCCATCGCGCAGTACGAACAGATGCAGAGCGAGCTCGCGGCGCTGCCCGGCGTTTCGGAGGTGGGAGTCGGATCCACGATGCCCCTCCGCGTCGCGGGCATCATGCTCGACATCAAGGCGGACGGACATCCGGTCGCGCCGGGGCAGGCGCAGCCGCACTCCGAATATCGCACGGCGAATCCCGACTACTTTCACGCCGCGGGAATTCCGCTGCTGCACGGACGCGCATTCACCTCCACCGATCGCGCCGGCAGTCCGCGAGTCGTGATCCTGAACAAGACGCTCGCCGACCAGTTCTTCCCGAATCAGGATCCCATCGGCCAGCGGGTGGCGTGGACCGGCGACGTGCTGAAGTTCATCGGTGTCTCGGACGACTGGCGCACGGTGGTCGGCGTGGTGGGAGACACGAAGGACGGCGGGCTCGACGCGTCGCCGATTCCGGTCACGTTCATTCCCTTCGCGCAGGGCGACTTTCCGTCGGGCGGCTTCGTGATACGCACCAAGACGAATGCGGCGTCGCTCGCCGCGGCAGCGACGCGTGTCGTGCGCCAGGCGGCCCCGCAGCAACCGATCGAGAAGGTGCTGACGGTGGAGCAGATCCGCGATGAGAGCGTGGCGCCGAGGCGGCTGAACGCGATGCTCGTGTCGTCGTTCGGAATTCTCGCCATGATCGTCGCGGCGGTGGGGATCGCCGGCGTGCTGGCGTTCTCGGTGAGCGCCCGCACGAACGAGATCGGTGTCCGGATGAGCCTCGGCGCCGACAGCCGCATGGTTCAGCGCATGGTGCTGTCGGAGGGCGGACGGCTCGTGCTCATCGGGCTGGCGCTCGGCGTCGTGGGCGCGTTGTCGCTGACGCGGCTCATGCAGGGCCTGTTGTTCGGAGTGCCTCCGCACGACCCCGTCACGCTCATCATCGTGGCGCTGATCATGGCCGTCGTCGGGATCGGCGCGTGCTGGATCCCGGCATTCCGGGCGGCGCAGATCGATCCGGCCGTGGCGCTGCGCGCGGGGTGAGCGTCGAACGATCGCTCGTGGGTGACATCTCGTCCGTGAGCACGAGGCCGTCGACGGGGCGGTGAGCCGGGCGGCTCGAGCTTTCACACGGCCCACGCTCGCCGCTGATCCGTGCGAAAATACTTAGGACTTGACCTAAGTGTTATCCGACGATAGAATGTCCGGGTCGGATCGGGCAACCCAACCAATCGACCGGTGTTGACATGGTTCAATCCGCGGCCGCTGACGACGTGTTTCACGCCTTGTCCAACCCGACTCGGCGAAAAGTCCTCGAGCAGCTCTCAGTCGGACCGGCCACCGTGAGCGAGCTGGCGGCCCCGTTCGACATGCAGCTCCCGTCGTTCGTGCAGCACCTCTCGGTGCTCGAACGGAGCCGGCTGGTCAAGTCGAAGAAGCGCGGGCGAGTGCGGACGTATGAGATCGCGCCCGAACGGTTCAAGGTCGTCGAAGACTGGCTGACCGCGCGTCGCCGGTTGTGGGAAGCGCGACTCGACCGGTTCGATCAGCACGTCAAACAACTCAAGGAGAAGGAGTCAGAATCATGAGCACGCACATCACGATCGATCCGAAGCTCGACTTCGCCATCGAACGGTTCATCGACGCTCCCACGCGGCTCGTGTGGGAAGCGCTGACGAAACCGGAGCATCTCAAAGAGTGGTACATGCCCAAGGCGTGGGGGCGGGTGTCGCACGCCGAGATGGACGTGCGGCCGGGCGGCATCCTCCGCATCGACATCGCGGTGGGAGACGGTCGAGAGGTTCCCAACCTCGGCTGCATCCTGGAAGTCGCTCCGATGGAGCGACTGGTCTGGACCTCCATGTTGTTCCCCGGCTATCGTCCGGCGGTCTTCGACGACATTCCGATCACCGCGATCATGACGATGGAGACCGTGGGAACCGGCACCCGCTACGTTTTCACGGCGCTGCACCGGAGTGAAGCGGACCTCGAGACGAACAAAGCATCGGGCTTCTACCAGGGCACCGAGATCGCCATCGATCAGTTGGTGGAGCACGTCACCGCGATGAAGTAGTCGGGTCGGCTACCGCGCTGGAGTGTCCAGGGCCTCTCTGACCTTTCTCGCCAATGCATCCGCCGAAAACGGCTTCTGCAGATACGCGATGTTCGGGCGAAGCAGTCCATGTCGAACGATGGCATCGTCGGTGTAGCCAGACATGAACAGCACGGGGATCTCGGGCCGGATCCGGCCGAACTGTTCGGCGAGCTCGCGCCCACTCATCTCCGGCATCACGACGTCGGTCAGCAGGAGATCGATCCGCCCGGACCGCTGTGCGGCGCCGAGCGCTACGGTGCCATTCGGCGCCTCGATGACCGTATAGCCGAACCGCTCGAGGATCTGTCGCGCCGCGGCACGCACCGCCGCGGCGTCCTCGGCGAGCAGAATGGTTTCATTCCCGCCCGGCGCGGCGGCGATCACCTCTTCGGTTGGACGTGTGACCACTCCAGCGACGAGAGGGAGATAGATCTTGAACGTCGTTCCCTGATTGACCTCGCTGTAGACCCAGATGAAGCCGTTGCTCTGCTTCAGGATGCCATAGACGGTCGCGAGACCCAGCCCGGTGCCCTTTCCGACCTCCTTGGTCGTGAAGAAAGGCTCGAAGATCCTGGCCCGCGTCGCTTCGTCCATGCCCATCCCGGTGTCGCTGACCGAGAGCATCGCATAGCGTCCGGGCTTCGTCGGCCAGTGATCTCGCGCGTACACGGAGTCGAGCATCACGGTGGATGTCTCGAGCGTGAGCGTGCCTCCAGTGGGCATCGCGTCGCGCGCGTTGACGGCGAGATTCATGATCACCTGTTCGAGCTGACCAGGATCGATCATCACCGGCAGCTGCGCCGGCGTGTAGTTCGTCAGAAGGGAGACATCCTCGCCGATCACGCGGCGCAGCATCCGCTCGGAGGTCGAGACGATGTCGGTGAGGTTGATCAGGCGTGGCTCGATCACCTGTTGCCGGCTGAACGCGAGCAGCTGCCGTGTGAGTGAGCTCGCGGCCACAGCGGCCTTCCGGATCTCCGACAGATCGTCGGCGCGCGGATTCTCTGGCGCCACTCCTTCCATGAGCAAGTCGGTGTAGCTCATGATGACGGTCAGCAGATTGTTGAAGTCGTGCGCGACTCCACC
>DASYMZ010000067.1:0-13818 GCA_036008805.1 Gemmatimonadaceae bacterium | reverse complement strand
AGCGCTGAGGACGGGCGCACGACTGCGCCTGGCAAGAGATTCTCGCGCGCGTACCCGGGATTCCGAGGCGTGCGCGGTACGCTCGCGTACCCGGCTCAGAGTACGGCGTACGAACACCAGGAGCGGCAAGGCCGTGCGCGTGGGTCGCGGTGCGCTGCCGGATCGCGTGTAGGTCGTACTCTGTGAAGAGTACATCGGCGTTCGGCGTACCTCGGGAGTGCGTCGGCACGCGCGCTACCGCCTCGCGCTCCGGAGAGGAACTACCCCACGCGTCTGATGTCGCCGCCGGCGCCGATTCGCCCGGCCTCCGTCCCGCCCCCCGACGGTCCCGGTTGCGGCCGACCCGAAAAGTTCTCGAACCGCGTGTAGTTCTTGTGAAAGAACAGATTGACGAATCCGATCGGTCCATTGCGTTGCTTGCCGACGATGATCTCGGCGCGCCCCTCGAGTGAGTTGCCGTCTTTGTCCACCGGCCCCTCGTACACCTCGGGGCGATAGATGAACATGATGAGATCGGCGTCCTGCTCGATGGCACCAGATTCACGCAGGTCGGACAATTGCGGCCGCTTGCTGTCGCCCGCCCGCTGCTCCGGCGCGCGCGAGAGCTGGGACAGCGCGATCACTGGAACGCTCAGCTCCTTCGCGAGCGCCTTGAGCCCGCGCGAGATCTGGGACACTTCCTGCTGGCGGCTCTCACTGTTCGCCGGTCCCTGCATGAGCTGCAGGTAGTCGACGACGATCATGTCGAGGCCCTGGTCGGCCTTGAGCCGACGCGCCTTGGAGCGCATCTCGAGCAGCGTGATGCCGGCGGTGTCGTCGATCCAGATCGGCGCGTGGGTCAGGATGCCCGCCGCGCGCGCGAGCCGAGGGAAGTCGTTGTCGCTCAGCATTCCCTTCCGGAGCTTCTGCGCGTCGATGCGCGCCTCGGAGGTGAGCATGCGCTGCACGAGCGACTCCTTGCTCATCTCGAGCGAGAAGAACGCGACCTTGCGCTCTTTCTCGATCGCGGCGTGCTGCGCCATGTTCAGCACGAACGCCGTCTTTCCCATCGACGGACGCGCGGCGATGATGATCAGGTCGGATGGCTGGAACCCTGACGTCATCTCGTCGAGGTCGGAGAAGCCGCTGGCGACACCGGTGATGGCCTCCCCGCCGGCGTGGATGGCCTCGATGCGTTCCATCGTCGGCCAGAGGAGCTCCTTGATGCGCGAGAAGCCCTCCGACGTCCGCTGCTGCGCCACCTGAAAGATCTTCTGCTCGGCGAGATCGAGCAGCTCGTCGGCGGTCTGCCCGCCGCGAAACGCCTCGCCGACGATCTCGGTGGAGACTTCGATCAGCCGACGGAGGAGCGCCTTCTCTTTGACGATCTTCGCGTGGTACTCGACGTTCGCAGACGTCGGCACCGCGTCGAGGAGAAAGCCGATGTAATCCTTGCCACCGCTCCCATCCAGGTCGCCCTTTCGCTGCAGCTCGTCGGAGAGGGTGAGCGGATCGACGACGCTGCCGCGCTCCGTGATGGAGAGCATGCTGCGGAACAGCTTGCGATGCCGCTCGGCGTAGAACATGGAGTCGTCGACGACTTCCATGGCCCGCATGACGGCGTCCTGGTCGATGAGCATCGCCGCGAGCACGGCCTGTTCGGCGTCCTCGGAGTAGGGAGGGCGCCGATCGCTGTATGGGTCACGCCCCAGCGGGGCGGGCGCGATCGAGTATTCGACGGGCGAGCTGGACATCTTCCCAGGTGGGGCGCTTCCAGGCCGGATTTCGGAGGAGCGCGGCGGGGTGGTAGGTCACGATGAGCGGCACGCCGTAGTAGCGGTGAACCTGGCCGCGCAGCTTGCCGATCGTGAGCTTGGTCTCGAGAAGAGTTTGGGCCGCAAAGGTGCCGAGCGCCAGTATGACTTTCGGACGGACGAGCTCGATCTGGCGGACCAGATACGGCGAGCACGCACTCACCTCGTCGGGCGTCGGATTGCGGTTACCGGGAGGACGATGCTTCAGGACGTTCGCAATAAAGACGTCTTCCCGCCTCAGATCGATCGCGCCGATGATCTTCGTGAGTAGCTGGCCGGCCTGCCCGACGAAGGGCTTTCCCTGCTCGTCCTCGTTCGCGCCTGGCGCTTCGCCGACGATCATGAAGTCCGCGACGGGGCTTCCGTCGCCCGGCACCGGATTCTTCGCCGTCGCATAGAGCGGGCACCGGCGGCACCCCGCGACGACCTCGGCGATCTCCTCGAGCGTCTGCAGCTTGGCGGCAGGATCGTCGAAGAGCGCGCGGCTCGCTCCGCCCACCGTCAGTCCGGCGGGAACGTCCTCCAGTGGTGAGCCCATCGACGCGCCCGCGACCTGCGTAGTCGGCACGTGAACGGCGTCACTCTCGGCGGCCGGCGCCGGCTTGGGCGCACTGCTGCGTCGTGGCATCGGCTCCGATGACTCCGGGGACGCCGAGGTGGAGGCTCGCTCGGGACCGCCGCCTGCGGCCCGCACGACGGCCCGCCAGTCGGCGCTGGCGGGAACGTCTTCCTGCTCCGCGCGCGGCGTGCCAGCGGCGCGCTCACCCTGTGCCTTCTCTCGCTGCGGCGCTTCACCTCGAGGCTGCTCACGACGCACTGCGGGCGCCCCTGCGCGCGCCGCGCCGAGTAGCGCGAGCGCTTCGTCCACGGTCATCGAGTCGAGGACGAGCTCGCGCTCACCCTGGTCGCGCCGCTGCTCCAGATACCGGCGTAGCGCGTCTCTAGCGTCCATTCAGCAACGTCTCGATGCGGTCGAGAATCGCGTCGGCAACCTCGCCTTTCGCGAGCAGCGGAAGCGAGTCCGGTTGGTCCGAGCCACGAGTGAGAATCGTGACGCGGTTGGTATCGACGCCGAAGCCCGCGCCGGCTTCGGTGGCGTCGTTCACCACGATCATGTCCAGCCCCTTCGACGCCAGCTTGCGCCGTGCGTTGGCGAGGACGTCGTCCGTCTCGAGCGCGAAGCCGACGACGACGGCGCCCGCGGCGCGGGCGCTCAGCGTGCTCACGAGGATGTCGGGATTTTCCACGAGCTCCACCGTGCGCGACGCGCCCGACTTCTTGATCTTGCTCGTGGCGGGATTCGCGGGGCGGTAGTCCGCCGGCGCCGCCGCCATGACGAGGACGTCCGCGCCGGCCAGCTCACGCGCCACGGCCTCCTGCATCTCGCTCGTCGTCTCGACTGCAACGTGCTGCACGCCGATCGGTACGGTCACCGCCAGCGGACCGGCGATGAGCGTGACGTCGGCGCCGCGGCGCCACGCAGCCGACGCGATGGACGTACCCATGCGCCCGGAGCTGTGATTCGAGATGAACCGCACCGGATCGATCGCCTCGCGGGTGGGACCAGCGGTGACCACGACGCGCCGCCCAGCGAGCGCCCCGCGGCGTTCGAGCAGACGTCCCACGTGCGCGAAGATCGTCTCAGGCTCCGGCATGCGTCCCGGTCCACTGCCTTCGCCGGCGGCGAGGCGGCCGTCGTCCGGATCGAGCAGCGTATAGCCGAGTGAGCGCAGGTGCCCGGCGTTCGCCTGCGTCTGCGCATGCGCCCACATGCGATCGTTCATGGCCGGCACGAGCAGCACGGGCGCCTCGGTCGCGAGCAGACACGCGGAGAGCAGATCATCCGACTGACCGGTTGCGGCGCGCGCCATGAAATCCGCCGTGGCCGGCGCCACGACCACGAGCTCCGCGGCCTTGGCCAGCGCGATGTGGTCGAGCGCGCGCCCGGCGTCGAACAGCCCCGTGTGCACGGGCCGGCCGGTGAGCGCTTCGAAGGTGACGGCGCCAACGAACTCCGACGCCGCACGGGTGAGCACGACGTCGACGTCGGCACCGGCTCGCGCGAGCAGCCGCGCAAGCCAGGCGGTCTTGTAGCTCGCGATGCCGCCCGTGACGCCGAGCAACACGCGCCGACGAGCGAACGGGCGGAGGGAGGGCTCGGTCACGGGTGCCGAGGAGTCGGGCCGCGCGACGCGCGCGCGGCCCGGAGGATCACTCGGAGGTGCGGCGACGTGGGACGACGCGATAATCGATGTCGCCCTTCGCCAGCTCCTCGAGCGAACGCGTGGTGAGCTTCTTGTCGCGCGATCCGGAGCCGCCAGGGAACTCGTTCAGTGCGCGCGCGTACTTCGCCGCCACGAGGACGCCCAGATACTTGTTGGCGGCGTGCTCGGCGATCTCGACCGGTGTGAATACTCGCATGACTCGTTGGTCAGGGTGTGGTGTTCTCGATCTCTTGCTCGAGCCGCTCGATGAGCTGCCCGACCTGCTGTCTCAGATTCTTCACGCGCTCTCGGCTCACCACCTCGGCGTCGACGATCGACTCCACGCTCGAGACGGCGCGCTCCAGCTCGTCGTTCACGACCACGTACTCGTATTCGCCCACCTGCTGCAGCTCCTGCAGCGCCGACTGCAACCGAGCGGCGAGCTGCGCCGGGCTCTCGGTCTGTCGGGACCGCAGGCGGTCCAGCAGCACCTCGGCCGACGGCGGCAGGATGAAGATGGTCACCGACTGCGGGAACGCGCGCATGAACTGCACGGCGCCCTGCACGTCGATGTCCATCACCACGTGCCGTCCGGTGGCGAGCACGCGGTCGACTTCCGCCCGCAGCGTGCCATACAGATTGCCGTGCACCTCGGCGGATTCCGCGAAAGCGCCCTGCTCGCGCTTGTCCAGGAACTCCGCGCGACTGATGAAATAGTAATCGCGTCCCGGGACTTCGGTCGGCCGGGGAGACCGCGTCGTGCAGGAGACCGAGTAGCCGAGATCCGCCCGGCGCTCCAGGAGCATCTTGGCGATCGTCGTTTTCCCGCCACCGCTGGGTGCGCTGAGGATGACCGGAAAGGGGCTCATTCCAGGTTCTCGACCTGCTCGCGGATCCGCTCCAGCTCTTCCTTCACCTGCAGGACGTCGGCGACGATCGCGGCGTCGTTCCCCTTGCTCCCGGTGGTGTTCGCCTCGCGCAGCATCTCCTGCAGGAGGAATCCGAGCCGTTTCCCGACGCCGTCGGGCTGGGCAGAGCCCAGCGCGCCACGGAAGGCCGCGATGTGGGCGCGGAATCGAGAGAGCTCCTCGGCCACGTCCAGGCGATCGGCCAGCAGCGCGATCTCCTGCGCCAGCCGGCTCTCGTCCACGGCCACGCCCTCGGCGAGCTCCCTGACGGCCGCGCGGAGGCGGTCGCGCTGCTCCGTCACCCGCTCGGGCGCGCGAACCGCGATGCGGCCCAGGGCACCTTCGATCACGGCGAGCCGCTCCTCGAGAAAGGTGACCAGGCGAGCACCTTCCTCGCCGCGCATGGAGAGGAGCGCGTCGGCCGCGCGATCGACGATCTGGACCAGCTCGGCTCCCGATTCCGGCGGCAGCTCTTCGCGCGTGCTTCCGGCAAACACGTCGGGCAGCCGCAGCACCGTGCCCACGTCGAGCGTGTCCGCGAGCGCGTAGCGCTCCTGCAGCCCGCGCAGCTGCGTCACGTACGCGGCGAACCGCGCTTCGTCGATCGGGCTCGGAACGCTCTCGGCATCGCGATCGAACCGTGCGCTGAGCGTGACGTGCCCGCGAGTCACTCGGCGGCGCAGCGCGTCGCGCACGTCGCCTTCCCACCGCGCGAGGACGTTGGGCAGCTTGATCGACGGACTGAAGAAACGGTGGTTCACGGAGCGCACTTCAACGCTCACGCGACCACCGCCAACCACTCCGTCGGCTGCGCCGAACCCCGTCATGCTGCGGATCATATAGAGCCGCTTAAGTTACGCTCTGACAACGACATTGTCAATTCCAAAAGTCCCATCGCACTCCATAGAATTGCGTCTGCCGCGGCATGGTGAAGCCGGGAACGTACGAGTAGCGCTCCTGGAGCACGTTCCGGAACTGATAGGACACGACGGCGGTCTGGATCCGGATCTCGAGCTTGAAGCTCAGCGTCCGCGAGTCGTTCACCCGGAGCACCGACTCGTCCTTGAGCGGAAAGCGCGTCGATGACCGGTACTCGTGCGCGAGCGAGGTGAGCAGACCGAAATTACCTCGCGGAAAGCGGTCGAGCAGGTTGGTCTGGATGAACAGCTCGCTGCGTGTCTGATAGCGCGGACGATAGAGTCCGGTCGAGTCGCTCCAGGCGACCGCCCAGGCATCCGCGTTGATCGCACGATAGAGGCGCCCTCGCAGGGCAAGCGTGCGTGCCGTCGCGGCTCCCTCGACGCGTACCGCGGATCCCGCAAGCGAGTCTCGGGGGATGAGCTCCGAGGGAGGAAGGAGCGTCGTGGCACCCCGCCGAAGCATGCCGACGCTCAGCCAGAGATCACCCAGCCGAACCCCGGCCTCGGCGCGAAGATGGGTGGTCGGCGCCAACACGTACCCGGAAACCTCGCCGCTGTCGGTTCCCGTCATCGTTCCTGGGATGAAGACCGCGTTGGAGTCGATCACCGAGCCGCTCACACCCTGCGGAAACAAGCGGACGAAATAACCGAGTGCCGTATGGGACGCCGTGCCCACGAGCGCGACCCGGCTCAAGGGCGAGAGCCGCACGGTCCCCTCGTACCGCGTCGGCTGCAACGGACTCTCGCCTTCGGTGAACAGCGACACCCCGAGTTGGCGGGAGTCGAACGAGGCGCGCGCCGATGGAGAGACTTTGCGAAGGCCGAGCGACGTGCGCACGCGCTCCGCGGCGCTGACCCTGAACGGACCCCGAGTGATGCCGCCGGTGACGAGGTACTGGCTCACGAACGTGTTGGTGTCCGGGGTGACCGTGCCGGAGTCCCCCGCGGATGGATTCGCGTCGGGCAGAAACGCATTCGATGCGCGGGGCGCCAGATCGTAGCTGTGCGCGGAGGCGACGAGCTGGATCCAGCGTCCACGGTCGGGGTCGCCGTTCGCGATGCGTGCGTACGCGGTCGTGCGCCGCGCGTCGAAACCTGGGATCGTGTCCAGCCGGTCCTGCGACGGGCCCGCTCCCACCCACGGGGCTCGATTCCGGCTGCTCCGCTCGGCGAATAGATCCGCCGACCAGGGACCATGCGTCGTACCGACGCGGAGCATGAGGTTCAGCGCGTCGGATGACGGCAGGGCGCGATCGGGCTGCGTGTTGTACTGATCAGCCGAGAGCTGGAACACCTCTCCGTGCTTGAAGCGACGCCCGAAGAAGGCGCGGTAGAGATTCGTGTTCTGATCTCCGGTGGCCACGTCGGCGCGCGTGTACGGCGTCGTGCGGTCCACTCGCCAGCTCCTCGCGTAGACGCGCACCTCCTCGGCGCCGCGCTCGATGCGCACTTCTTCGAGCGCATGAATCGGGAGGTCGTTCGGTGCGGCGACGCCCCTGCCGCGCGGGTCCATCGGATCGAGCTCGATGCCGTCGAGGAAGATGCGAATGCGGCGAAGATCACCTTGCGACGCGATGGCGTACGGCGCGCCGATCCATCCCGTCGTGAACTCGGTGACGCCCGGCACTCGGCCGAGGAGATCGCTCAACGACACCGCGCCGGTCGCGAACAGTGCGGTGCGGTCGAAGATACGCGGGGCGCCGATCTCGAGGATCGGCGGCGCTTCGGCACGCGCGAGGGGCGGCTTGATGGTATCGGTCGGAATCTTCTTCGCGGTCGCGCCGCCGCGCCGCGCGGAATCGTTTCGCACGATCGTGTCCGCGCGCGGCGGCAGTGGCACACGGATCGTGTCGCGTCCCGCCGGAGCGCGCGGCGTTCCCGCTCTGGTCGAATCGACCCTCGTGGGGAGTGTGTCGCGACGGCCGGACACGGTATCGCGCCTGACGGGCACCTGCGCGCACAGCGGGGCGGGCAAAACGGCCCCGGCAACTGCGCCGAGGCCGATGACGAGCAGAAGGCGCAGCGACGAGCGCAGGCTCACCCAGCTCGTCCCCTGACGAACTCCACGAACGTTCCGACCGGGACCCCGGTGGGTCCGCGCGGGACCGTGCCGAGATCCGCTTCCGTGTAGGCCGTGCCGGCAATATCGAGGTGTACCCAGGGATAGCCCTCGGCGAACTCCTTGAGGAAGAGCGCGGCGGAGATCGTTCCCGCCGGACGCCCACCGGAGTTCTTGATGTCCGCGACGTCGGACTTGATCAGCTCCCGGTAGTCGTCCCACATGGGAAGCTCCCACCCCGGTTCCCCCGCTCGTGTTCCCGCGGCGATCACTTCGGTCACCAGCGCGGCGTCGTTGCCCATCACGCCGGATGCGGTGTGGCCGAGCGCGATCACGCACGCGCCAGTCAGCGTCGCGGCATCGATCACGGCCGACGGCTCGAACCTGCGCGCGTACGCGAGCACGTCGGCGAGCACGAGGCGCCCCTCGGCGTCGGTGTTGATGATCTCGATGTACTTGCCCGACATGCTGCGCACGACGTCGCCCGGCTTCACGGCGGTGCCCGACGGCATGTTCGTGGTGGCTCCGACGAGGCCCACGACGTTGACTGGAAGCTCGAGCCGCGCGATCGCCTCCATCGCGCCGAGCACGCCGGCGGCGCCGCACATGTCGAACTTCATCCACTCCATTCCCTGCGCGGGCTTGATCGAGATGCCGCCCGAGTCGAAACAGAGCCCCTTCCCGACGAGCGCCACCGGCTTCGCGCCGGGCGCTCCACCCTTGTACTGGAGCGCGATCAGCTTGGGATCTTCGGGCGAACCCTGCGCGACGCAGAGGAAGCTGCCCATCCCTTCCTTCTCCATCTCTGCGCGGCCGAGGATCGTGATCTCGAGCCCGTGACGCGCCGCGATCTCCGTCGCCGTCTGCGCGAGAAAATCGGGTGTGCACAGATTCCCCGGCATCATCCCCAGCGTTCGCGCGAGCCCGTGTCCCTCGGCGATCGCCCGCCCGCTGCGAAGTCCACCCTCGTCCGCGCCGATGATCGACGCCGAGGTGAGCGGCGCGCGACGCTCGTCTTCAGGCGGCGCGGTCTTCGTGTCCGTGTACTCCCATGCGCCGACAGAAAGCCCGAGCGCGATGGCTTCCGTTTCCAACGCGTTCACCGATCCCGCGTAGAACCCGAGCGAGCCGGCGCCCATGCGGCCCGCCTGTCTCGCCGCGATCGCGCCGGCGCGCCGGAGGGCCGACACGCGATCGGTCGCCTTGCCGAGGCCGACGAGCAGCACGCGTGAGGGTCCCCTCGCGGCGCCAGCCAGATGAAGCGTCTCGTCGCGTCCGCCGCGGAAATCCCGACGCTCGAGCAGACGCGCGATCGCACCGCCGAGCGTCGCATCGAGCGCGGCGAGCGGGGCGTCGAGCGCGGCACCCGCGGGAAGCGCGACGACCAGAAGAGAGACGTCGAGCGCGCCGAGATCGGCGCGCCCCGCGGAGAGGCTGAGCGTCATTGTGCGGGTGGGGTGCGGTGTCGGAATGGGCGCGTCAGGCGCCCATTCCCTTGATGATCTGATCGCCGAAGCCGGTGGTGCTCACTTCGGTGGCGCCAGGCATCTGGCGCGCGAGATCGTACGTCACGCGCTTGCTCTTGATCGCGTTCTCCAGACCCGTGACGATGAGCTGGCCCACTTCCTTCCAGCCCATGTACTCGAACATCATCACACCGGAGAGGATCACGCTGCCGGGGTTGATCTTGTCGAGGTTCGCGTACTTGGGCGCGGTCCCGTGCGTCGCTTCGAACACCGCGACGCCATCGCCCACGTTGCCGCCCGGAGCGAGGCCAAGCCCGCCTACCTGCGCGGCGGCCGCGTCGGAGATGTAGTCGCCATTCAGGTTCGGCGTCGCGATCACGTCGTACTCGTCGGGACGAAGCAGCAGCTGCTGGAACATCGCGTCGGCGATGCGATCCTTCACGATGAGGCAGTCCGCGCGCGACGAGTTGCCCGCCTTCGAGAACTCCGCCTCGGTGACGGTCTGACCGGGGAACGCGGACTTGGTCTCGTCGTAGCCCCAGTCGCGGAACGCGCCCTCGGTGAACTTCATGATGTTGCCCTTGTGCACGAGCGTGAGCGACTTGCGGTTGTTCTCGATCGCGTACTTCGCCGCCATGTGCACGAGCCGGCGCGAGCCGAACTCCGACATCGGCTTGATGCCGATCGCCGACGATTGGCGAATGTCCTTGCCGAACTTCGAGTGGATGAACTCGATCAGCTCGTTCGCCTCGGGGGAGCCGGCCTTCCACTCGATGCCCGCGTAGACGTCCTCCGTGTTCTCACGGAAGATCACGACGTTGAGCTTCTCGGGCTCCTTCATCGGATTTCCGACGCCCTCGAAGTAGCGCACGGGGCGGATGCACGCGTAGAGATCGAGCACCTGACGCAGCGTGACGTTGAGCGAGCGGATGCCGCCGCCGACCGGCGTGGAGAGCGGTCCCTTGATGGAGACGCGGAACTCCTTGAACGCCTCGAGCGTCTCGTCCGGCAGCCACTCGCCGGTCTTCGTGTGCGATTCCTCGCCCGCGAAGACCTTCATCCAGGACACCTTCCGCTCACCGCCGTATGCCTTCTGGATCGCGGCGTCGAACACGCGCACCGAGGCGCGCCAGATGTCCGGTCCGGTGCCGTCTCCTTCGACGAAGGGGATGACGGGATTGTTGGGAACCTTGAGGGCGCCCTTCTCGAATGCGATCGCCTCGCCCTCGCTGGGACGGGACGCGTAGCGGTAGCTGGCCATTCCGATCCTATGTGTCTGTGATGGGTGCGCGTAGCCGCGGAAAGCTACCCGGCACGACAAATCACAGCAAGCGAACGAACGGCCTCATCGTCGGGCGCAACGACTCGGCGCATGCGACGACGACGGGCCGAGATTCGGAGAGAATCCCGGCCCGCGAGACGAGGGTCAGCGCTGCCATCTGGGGCGGCGCGCGCAGCGTGAGCGCATCGAGCGTCAGTTGAAGCGTCGTGCAAATACCCGGGACGAGACTCGAACTCGTATATCCCGAAGGATGGGGGATTTTGAGTCCCCTGCGTCTACCGATTCCGCCACCCGGGCTCCTGCAGCACGTCGTGCCTCGGGAAGATACAAGGCGGAAGGGACGTCGTCATCCCGGTGATTCGTCCCGCCTCATTCGGAGTCGGCGGACACCTTCAGTCTGCCCGCGCGCATTCCCTCCACGCGCCGGCGGATCTGCTCCTGCAGCGCGGCATACTTCGCCCGCTGGAGCGGTGACATGAACGCCGCGAGCTGCCGCTGCTCCTCCATCTGCAGATCGATGCGCTCACGCTGGAGCTGAAGCACGCGGTCGAGTGCCGTCGCGATGCGCGCCTGGTCGGCGTTCTCCCCGGCGAGCACCTGCGTTCGCAGCTCGACTCGCCTCGTGCGCTCCTCCTGAACCAGCTCCCGACGACGCGCGACGTAGCGCGCGTTGGTCTGCGCGAGCTTCGACATCTGCTCGTCGGTCAGACCGATGCGCTTCTTCACCACGCGGGCCATTCCCGTCTGCAACTGCTGCTCGAGCTGGCGGCGGCCGGGCCCGTTCGGCGCCGCGATCTGCGCTCCGCCCTGCTCCGCGATTCGCTCTCTGCGCCGGGCGCCCTGCGCGGAAGCGATCTCTCCCACAGAGGGCAGCAGCAGCGCGGCGACGACGAGCATGCGATAGCTCATCGCGTGCTCTCCAGCTCGACCGCACCCGCGCCCTCGACATCCTCGGAAGGGAGCGCGTCGAGCGTGTCGATCTCGTTGAGCAGCGTCGAGAGCTCGCGATCGCTCAGCTCGCCGGTCGCACCACCCGTCATCGCGAGCGACACGGGCTCGGTGACCCCGGACGCTGGCGCCACGTCCGGCGCGATTCGCTCCGCGCCGGCGGGAGTCTGTCCGCCCGGCTCCGACGGCGTCGAGATGGCGACGGGTGGAACGTGAGGCGAGGTCTTTTTCGGCAGGACGTCGACCTCACGCGTAACCGGAGCGGTGCCACGCTCGTGATTGACGAGCGTGATCGACGTGCCGCCCACCGCGATCGCCGCGATCGCCGCCGCCGCGCGCCATCCACCCCAGCCGCGATGACGGACGGGCGCGCGGTACGCCGGAATCGCCGCGGCGATCGCCGTCGCGTCGATGGCAGGTGCGCGCCGAAGCGTCGAACGAAGGTCGCGCAGCAGCGAGAGCTCCGCCCGGCAGTCGTCGCACGACGCGACATGCTCTTCGGCGCGCGTGCGGTCGCTCGCATCGAGCCGGCCGTGCAGCAGGTCGGGAAGCAGATCGCGAATCTCGCCATTCGGACAGTCAGTCATCGAGAAACTCCTTGATGGCACGCATCGCGTTGTGATAGTGCACGCGCGCCGCTCCTTCCGTCGTGCCCACCGAGTCGGCGATCTCCTTGTACGACATCCCTTCTCCCACTCGCAGCGAGAACACTTCTCGCTGGGTCGGCGACAGCTTCTGCATCGCCGATCTCAAACGCTGCTGCGTCTCCTCCGCCACCACCGTGTCGAGCGCGTCATAGTCGGTCGTGACGTCGTTCTCGTGTACCTCGATCTGCTCGCCGCGCCGTCGGTCGGACCGACGCCGGTCGAGCAGCAGCCGGCGCGCGATGGTGAACAACCACGTTCTGAGCGAGCTCTCGCCGCGAAAGCTGTCGATCGACGCGAACGCCCGAACGAACGTATCCTGTACCACTTCGTCGACCTCGCCCCGTGCGCCGACACTGGACGCGAAACGAGCCAGCGCGGCGGCATGCCGCTCGACGAGGAGCGTGGCTGCCCGCTGGTCACCCGCCTTCCACCTTGCGATAAGGTCGAGGTCGGTCCGCTCATCGGTGCTGAGGGCAACGTCTGTCATGCGGTCCACTCGTTGGACGCGGGCACGCGGCCAATGTTAAGTCGGCCGCCGAGCGAGGCTGGCGGCGCGTCGGCCGGCCGATAAGATAGCCCCGCCGCGACCGGCCGCCCGCCTCATTCCTCGCCCTCCGCTCGATGCTGCGAATCGCCCACCGTGGACTGCCCCGACGTCATCCGGAGAACACTCTGCCTTCGTTCGAGGCTGCGATCGCGCTGGGCGCAGACGGAATAGAGCTCGACGTCCACGCGACGTCGGACGGCGTGGTCGTCGTCCATCACGATCCCGGGCTCGGAGACGGCACCGAGATCCGGCGAACCACGTGGCAGGCGCTGAGAGGCGTTTCCGGCGCTCCGAGTGCTTCGATGCCGACGCTGGACGAAGTTTGCCGCCTCGTCGGCACTCGGGCCGAGCTCTTCGTCGAGATCAAGGGCGCAGGTATCGAGGATGCAGTCGTCGACGTGCTGCGCGGATACTCCGGCACCGCGGCAATCCACAGCTTCGACCATGCACTCATCACCCGCCTCGCTCGGCGCGGCGTGCCCAATCGGCTGGGCATCCTGGTGGAGGATGCACCGGACGATCCGAGATCTCTGCTCGAACAGGCCGGCGCAACGGATCTCTGGCCGGAGCGGCGAGCCGTGAGCGCTCGACTCGTGCGCGACGTTCACGCCGCGGGCGGCCGCGTGATCGCCTGGACGGTGAACGACCCTGAGGAAGCGCAGCGAATGGCCGAGCTGGGCGTGGACGGCCTGTGCACCGACGACGTGTCGCTGCTCGGCTGACGTGCGTCCCGCGGCGACGCCGGCGTCGTCAGACGGGTGGCGTTTCCGCCGGGTTCCCGCCCTTCTGCGCGATCTCGCGCTCGATGCGCGCGATCTCGGCTTCGGCGCTCGCGAGATTGGCCGCGAGCACGGTGTAGCGCTCCGTCTCCAGCTCCGCGCCGGCAACGCGAGCACGATAGACCGCGAATCCCAGCGATGCCGCCGCGGCTTCGGCGCGCTGCTTCGCGCGGTGGTGCTCGAGCCGAAGCTTACCCTCGTCCAGTGCTCCCTGGGCGGCGCGGCCCGCCTTGTCCAGCTCGCCCTTCAACGTGTTCCAGATCGC
>DASYMZ010000066.1:0-14322 GCA_036008805.1 Gemmatimonadaceae bacterium | reverse complement strand
GTCTGGCCGGCCGGCGGACTGCCCACGCCGTGCACCGCGATGACGGCGACGCGCTTCGGAGGTTCTGCCGTGGCGGCACGTTCGATGTTCACGCGCGCATCGTGGCCGGGCGTCGGAGGGAGCGGGCGCCGTGGCCCGCGAGGGTGCGCAACGGTACGAGCACCGGGAGTCCGGAGCAAGGCGACGACGCTCGGGATCCCAAGGTTCTGCTCGGCGAACGCGGCTCTCCCCACTTCGCTCGCGTCGTCGTAGCGTTGACCATGAATACGAACTCGCGTGTCGCCGTCGCTGCGACGGTTCTGGTCTGCGTCACCGCGTGCGCCTCTCCGCACGCTCGCGACCCGTTCGCGCCATCAGGCGAGACCCACGCGGCAATCGCCGAGTCCGTCGCCGTGTGGCTGACCACGGGGGACAGAGGGGCGCTGCTCGCGAAGCAGCCGTCGCTCGCGTTCGGACCGGCGTCGAGCGGCAACCCGGCCATCACCGTCGACGACGCGATCGACTATCAGGCGATGGAGGGTTTCGGCTACACGCTCACCGGCGGCAGCGCGCTCGTGATCGACAGGATGCCCGGGCCGGCGCGCGACGCGTTGCTCCGCGAGCTGTTCACCCGCAGCGACACCACGCTCGGCGTGAGCTATCTGCGGCTCAGCATCGGCTCGTCGGACCTCGACCCCGCCCCCTTCACCTACGACGAGATGCCGGCGGGCGAGTCGGATTCCGCGCTCGCGAAGTTCAGTATCGACCCGGATCGCGCGCACCTGATTCCCGTTCTGAAGCGGATCCTCGCGCTCGACCCTCGCGTCACCCTGTTGTCCTCTCCATGGACGGCGCCGCGATGGATGAAGGACAACGGGTCCTATGTGGGTGGGAGCCTTCAGCCGCGCTACTACGACGCGTATGCGCGGTACTTGCTGAAGTATCTCCAGGCGATGAAGGCGGAAGGGATCACCGTCGCCGCCATCACGCTGCAGAACGAGCCGCTCAACCCGAAGAACGAGCCGAGCCTCGTGATGACCGCCGCGGAGCAGGCGACGTTCATCAAGGAGCACCTCGGTCCGGCGCTCCGGAACGCCGGCCTCGAGACGAAGATTCTCCTCTACGATCACAACGCCGACCGGCCCGACTATCCTCTCGCGATCCTCGCCGACCCCGCCGCGAAGGCGTTCGTCTCGGGCTCGGCGTTTCACCTGTACGGTGGGCCGGTCGAAGCGCTGAAGACGGTTCACGACGCGCATCCCGATCGCGGCGTCTACTTCACCGAGCAGTGGACGTCGAGCACCGGCCACTTCGACGGAGATCTGCGCTGGCACATCAAGAACATCATCGTCGGCGCGCCGGCCAACTGGAGCCGCACCGCGCTCGAGTGGAACCTCGCGAACGACGAGACGTTCGGCCCGCATACGCCTGGCGGATGCACGACCTGCCTCGGCGCGCTGACGATCGATTCACGAACCGGCGCGGTGACACGCAACGTGGCGTACTACATCGTCGGCCATGCGTCGCGATTCGTCGAGCCCCGATCAGTGCGAGTGGGAAGCTCGATCTCGGGCGGCGCCGCACTCGTGCAGGTCGCCTATCGGACGCCGGCGGGGCGGCATGTGCTCATCGTCATGAATGACGGTCAGGCGACGCAGCAGTTCGACGTCGCGTTCCGTGGACGACGAGTGACGCATTCGCTCCCTGTTGGCGCTGTGGCGTCGTACGTCTGGTAGCCGCCGCACGAAATTCTGAAACGACGAAGGGCACCCCGCCCTGAGACGGAATGCCCTTCGACTGACCACGGGCGAGGGAGCCTTCGCGCCGACGTGCGCGCTACGGAACGTTGACGCTCACCGTGCTGCTCCCCGTGAGTCCGCTCCCGTCCTTCACGGTGAGCTTCACCGCGTAGGTGCCCGCGCTCGCCCAGGTGTTGCGCGCCGTTGAACCTTTCCGCGTCTCGGAGCGCCCGTTCCCCCAATCCCACGTGTACGAGGCGACGATCCCCGAGTCATCGGTGGAGGTGCTCCCGTCGAAGGAGCATTGGTGCGGATTCGGCTGACCGACACAGGTGAAGGTGAAATTCGCCGTCGGCGGCTGGTTCGCCGTCTGCGTTGGAACGGGGACCTGCTGCGTCGTCCTGCCGGTGAGCCCGCTCGCGTCGTAGACGGTGAGGGTCACCCGATAGGTGCCGTTCGTGGAGAAGGTGTTCCGAGTGACCGGTGTCGTGTGGCTCTCGGACCGGCCGTTCCCCCAGTCCCACACATATCTCACGATGCCTGCGTCATCGCTCGAGGTGCTCGCGTCGAAGGTGCACTGCCGCGCCGGACAGTTCACCGTGAAGGCCGCCACCGGCGGATGGTTGGTGGGCCCCACCGTGAGCTGCACGAGCTGGGGTCCGTTCGCGCCGTTGCCCCAGTTGCCGATCTGACCCGTCAACGTCTGGAGGTTGTCGTTGAGGGCGTGCACGTCGACGAAGCCCGTGATGGCGGTGACGTCCTCCATGCCATCGGTCGGCGTCCAGAGGAATGAGTGGGTCGCGCCGCCAGTGGTTGTGCTGCTGCCGACGACCTGACCGTTGTTGTTCAGCCCGGTGGCGCTGCTCGAGGTGCCGCCGAGTGTGCCGAGATCGTGGAAGCCCGTGTTCGGTGAAAAGACGAAGGCGTGGCTCTGCCCAGACGTGGTGAACGTGCCGGCGATCTCACCCAAGTTGTTGATCGCGACGAGGCTCGTCGCATTCGGGATCAGGGGCGCGAGATCCTGCATCCCGGTGCTCCCCGACCAGATGAAGAAGCTCGTGCTCGCGTCGCCGAAGGTGTCGCTCGATCCAATGACCTGGCCCGCATCGTTTATGTCGATCGCCATGCTGGAGGAGCCGCCGAGCGTTCCCAGGTCCTGGATGGCGGCGAACCCGCTCCATAGAACGGCGTGCGCACTGCTGACCGCATCGGCGGCTGAACCAACGATCTGCCCCGATGCGTTGATCGCGTTCGCTCTGGTAAAGCCATCCTGAGTCGTCGTGTTCGGGAACGAGTCGAGCAGGACCCACGAGTTGCCAGTCGCGTAAAAGGCGCGCAGCCCTCCGGCGCCATTCTGGGTCGTGCCCGCGATGACCCCCGCGTCGTTGATCTCGGATCCCCAGGCGGTGCCGACCGAGACACCGTCGATCTGTACCGCAGCTGATCCGGGCGTCCACCGATATGGTCGCCCGTCCCCCGTGTTCGGTGGCAACTCGATGGCCGTGCCCGTGACCTGGCCGGAGAAGTTGAGTCCCCGCGCGTCGCCTCTGACCTGACTGCTGGCGCTCGGGTCGAAGGGGAAGATGATCGTGCCGCTCCCGCCGGTGAGCGTTCGCATCGCAGCGCCCGGTGTCAGCCGCGGCGCGGCTACCTCAGGGGCGACAGGCTCTCGGCAGCCGAGCGCGGCGAAGGTCCCGACCGCGATGAAGACGTGAGCGATGCCGACCATGGCTCGTCCGGAGACAGCCGACATGCGGGACGGAACGCGTGAGTTGGTCATCCGCGGCTCTGTGAGGAGTGTGAGGTCGTCGCGGCTTTGACGACGACGATCATTGACACCGAGCGGCGAGCCCGGTGGCGCTGGGCTTGTGATCCAGCGCAGCAAAATCGGCGCCTCGTGCGTCCTGCGCATGTCGCGTCGCTCCTTCCCAGTGCGCGCATCCTCAATGTCGTGCACAGCTCGCCATGAGCGTAGCGACACACTCACACCGGCGTGCGGCGAGGTCACCACACTTCACGCGCGATCACAGTGGTAGCTGATCGCCCGCGCACGAGTCGAAACGGTCGATGTGCGTGGACCATTGGGCACGCTCGCGCACTCGACCTTCAAGGCTGGACGCTCCGACTCGGTCGAGGTCTCGCTCGCGTCGCTGGTCGGAGCGAAGAGCGACGCCGTACCGCGGCTGCGTCTCGTCGCCGATTCGGTGAAGCCGATCTACTATGCCGCCACGCTCTTCGAGGTGCCGCGCGCGCGTCCCGTGCGCGCCGACGACGAAGGGATCAGCGTGGAGCGGTGGTACGAAGGGTACGACGACGCGAAGCCGACCGTCTCCGTGCGCGAGGCTGAGCTCGTGCGGGTGCGCATTCGCGTGACCGTGAAGGGCGATCGCGATTTCGTCGCCGTGGAGGATCCACTTCCCGCCGGGCTCGAGGCGGTGGACCTCACGCTGCGCACGTCGTCGTTCGTGCGCCCGCGCTCAGGCAAGGCGGCGGACCTCGTGGGACGGTACGGCCGGCGGCGCGCGACGGGTGAGAGCGACTGGTGGTCGCCGTGGGAGCACGAGGAGCTGCACGACGACCGGGTGCTGTACTTCGCGCGCACGCTCCGGCGCGGCAGCTACGACCTGTCGTACATCGCGCGCGCGACCACCGCCGGCGTCTTCGTGCGCCCGCCGGCGCACGTGGAGGAGATGTACAATCCCGCGGTGCACGGGCGGAGTGATGGCGGTGTGTTCACGGTGACGACGCGATAGGCGATTCGCCCTAGGGCACGTCCACGTACAGCTGCGTGCCACTCGTCTTCCCCTCAGCGTCCGCCACGAGGAGATCCACGAGATACGTGCCGGCGTGCTTCCACGTGTTCCGCACTGTCGGCCGGCTGTGGGTCTCGCTCCGCCCGTCGCCCCACTTCCACCTGTACGACACGATCCCATAGTCGTCGCTCGACGGGCTCGCGTCGAACTCGCACTGGTGTGGGTACGGCTGTCCGGTGCAGTTCACTGGCCGGAGAAACGCGAGCGGCGGTTGATTCCTCACCGGCGTCGGTACCGTGAACTGCAGCGGCATCGTGCTGGTGAGCCCAGCAGCGTCGGTCACGGTGAGTGTCACCGTGTAGAGTCCCGGAGCGGGGAAGGTGTGCTGCGCGATCGGGGTCGAGAAGCTCTCCGACGGGCCGGTCCCCCAGTCCCACGTGTACTGCACGACGCCCGAGTCGTCGGTCGATCCGCTCGCGTCGAAGGTGCACTGCAGCGTGGGGCACTTCACCGTGAAGTACGCGAACGGCGGATAGTTGGGATTGGGGATCGTGAGCTGGACGAGCTTCGGCGGAGTGGCATCCACGGCGAAGTTCGCGCTCCCGGTGAGCGTCTGCCGCACGACGTTCAGCCCGTGCACCTGCGTGATCCCCGACTTCGCCGTGATGTCGTCCATGCCGTAGAGCGGCGTCCAGAGGAATGCGTGCATCGCGCCGCCCGCGGTGGTGCTGTTGCCGACGACCTCGTTCGCGGAGTTGAATCCGGTGACTTCGCTGAACTGACCGCCGAGCGTGCCGAGATCCAGGAAGCCGGTCGCGGTGAAGATGAAGGCGTGGCTCTGGCCGCCAGCGACCGGATAGGTGCCGGCGTACTCTCCCGCGTTGTTGATCAGGAGGAAGCTCGGCGTGAAGCCGAACAACGTCTGTGCGTCGTGCATCGGCCCGCTGAACAGCCAGGTGAACCAGTGAACGATCGGGTCGTTCGGGACGGTGCTCGTGCCGATGACGAGTCCCGCGTCGTTGATGTCCGTCGCCTGGCTGAACGTTCCGCCGAGCGTGCCGAGATCCTGGATCTGGTTCGCCGCGTTCCAGAGCACGGCGTGCGGCGGTGAGGTCCCCGACGCGGCGGCCCCGACGATCTTGCCCGAGTTGTTGCTCGCGTACGCCGCGGTCCAGCCGGAGACAGCGGTAGTGCCAGGCAGCGTATCGAGGATCACCATCGCGTTGCCGGTCGCGCGAAAGGCGCGGGTGACTCCGGTGCCGGTCTGGGTCGTGCCGGCGACCTCGCCCGCGTCGTTGATGTCGCTTCCCCACGCGGTGCCGGCCGTGCTCCCGCCGATCTGAACCGCCGTCGTCGAGCCCGGGTCCCACCGGTACGGCCGTCCGTCGGCGGAGTTCGGTTGCAGGCCGAGCGCCGCACCCGTCACCACGCCGGAGCTGTTGAGCGCGCGCGCGTCGCCGCGGATCCCGTTGCCGGGCGAGCCGGGAAAGATGTCGATGACACTCACGCTCGAGATGGTTCGCGAGACGCCGGCGGGAGCGAGCCGATGCGGCGGCGCGACGCCGGGCGCGACGGGCTCTCTGCAGGCGACGGCCGCGAGCGCGGCGAACGCGGCGGCGAGCAGCGCGACGTTCGCGACGCGCGAAGTGGCTCGGCGGCGAGCGGTCGGCGCGCGAGACGTGCGGTGAGCGTCGGACATCGTCGGAGACGTGAGGCGTGATCGGCGTGCGTCGCCTCACCGTCGGCCCGCAAAAACGGCACCTCCTACATCGCGTGGCCCTACGGCACCTGCACGTTCACCGTCTGGCTGTTCGTCAGCCCGCCCCCGTCTTTCACGGTGAGCGTCACCGCGTAGGTGCCCGCGCTCGCCCACGTGTTCCGCGCCGTCGGGCCGGCGTGCGTCTCCGAGCGGCCGTTGCCCCAGTCCCAGGTGTACGCCACGATCCCGGCGTCGTCCGACGAGAAGCTGCCGTCGAACGAGCACTGGTGTGGACGCGCCTGCGCGGTGCAGCGATAGCTGATCGACGCGAGCGGCGGCTGATTGCCGGGCGGCAGCGGCGCGGTGATGCTGACGTGCACGACGGCACCGCTCTGCGCGCCCTGCGCGTCCGTCGCGGTCACGGTGATCAGGTGATTCGCCTGCGACAGCGCGGTCGTCGAGAACGAGCTGCCCGTTCCGATCTGACCATCGATGTTGCTGTACCACACGAGCGACGCGCCGCTGAGCGTGCCGTCCTCCGGATCGGTCGCGGAGGCGGTGAACGTCACGCTCTGTCCCTGCGCGTACGTCGCGCCGTCGGCCGGCGCGCTGATCGTGACCGTCGGCGGCTGGTTCGGCGGCGGGGTGGGGACCTGCACCGACTTGGTGACGGAGTTGGTGAGTCCCTGCGCGTCGGTGACGGTGAGCGTCACGGAGTAGCTGCCGGCCGACGCGTACGTGTGCTTCGACACCGGGAACGCGTGGCTCTCCGACTTCCCCGTCCCCCAGCTCCACGTGTACTTCGCGATGCCGGCGTCGTCCGTGGAGCCGCTCGCGTCGAAGGTGCACTGCAATGCCGGACAGCTCACGCTGAAGCTGGCGACGGGCGCCTGGTTCGACGAGGTGATCGTGAGCTGCACGATCACGGGCGCGTGGAAGTCCTGCCCGTAGTTCGCGCTTCCCGTGAGCGTCTGCAGATGGTTGTTCAGCTTCCTGATGTCGTTCACGCCGGTGACCCCGGTGACGTCTTCCATGCCGTCGCTCGGCGTCCAGAGGAAGGCGTGGGTGATCCCGTTCGCGTCCTGGCTGCTGCCCACGACCTGACCGTTGTCGTTCAATCCCGAGGCGAGGCTGAAGTTGCCGCCGAGGGTGCCGAGGTCGCGCACGCCGGAGCCCGGCGTGTAGAGGAAGGCGTGGGTCTGGCCGTTGATCGAGTAGTGGCCGGCGATCTGGCCCGAGTTGTTGATCGCGACGATGCTCACCACGTTGTTGCCGAGCACCGTGGTGAGATCCTGCATCCCGGTGCCGGCCGTCCAGAGGAAGAAGTGCGTCGTCTGGTCGCTCGGCAGCGTGCTCGTGCCGATCACCTGTTCCGCGTCGTTGATGTCGATCGCCCTGCTCCGCGAGCCGCCGAGGGTGCCGAGGTCGTGGATCACGTTGGCCGCGTTCCAGATCACGGCGTGCGGAGCATTGAACGTCGGCGACGCCGAGTAGCCGGCGACCACGCCCGACGCGTTGATCGCGACCGCGCCCGAGCTCTCGTCGACGGAGGAGCCGGTGAGCGTGTCGAGCTTCACCATCGTCGTGCCGGTCGCGCGGAAGGCGCGATTGCCGGAGTTGAAGCTGATCTGGGCCTCGCCCACGACGACGCCGGAGCTGTTGATGTCGGCTCCCCACGCGGTGCCGCAGCAGAGCTGCCCGAGCTGCACCGCGCCGGAACCCGGCGTCCAGCGGTAGGGGCGTCCGTCGTCGGTCGTCGGTGGCAGATTGAGCGCGGCGCCGGTGACCTGGCCGGCGTCGTTGAGCGCGCGCGCGTCGCCTCGCACCTGCGAGACGGCGTTCGGATCGAACGGAAAGATCTGGGTGCCGCTCCCGCCGGTGAGCGTGGGAAGCGCGCTGCTCGGCACGATTCTCGGCGCGGACGCGTTGGGCGCGATCGGCTCGCTGCACGCGAGCGCAACGAGTGAAGCGGCGGCGACGATGACGACGCGAGCGACGCTCCGCGTCGCCCGACCGTGAGAGAGCGACGTGCGGGAAGAGACGCGAGGCTGAGTCATCGTCGGTGAGGCGGCGTGTGATGTCGTACGCCATCGGCGGTGACGAGTCGTCGTCGAGCCGGTCGTCGTGGCGTGAAGATCGTGGTGCGCCACGACGCCTATCGCAAGAAGAAAGCCCTCCGCATCAACTCGCTTGCACGCGGAATCGCGCTCCTCGTGCCGAGCTCGGCCAGAGCTCGAGAATCACAGATCCGCGCAGCTCTTCACGATCGAGTGACAGCGCTTGCAGAGCAGCTTGCAGTTCCGCCACCAGAGATCGGTCGAGCCGCACACGTCGCACACTTCTTCATCGGCCGTCGGCATGTCGCAAAGCTCATGAGACGACCCACCGGCGCAAGGCGCCCAGAGCCCGGTGCCCAGCCCCCGACCCGCATATATTGATTCGATCCCAGCGCCGACCATCGCCCCCTCGGAGCCGTCCCCTGTCGAACACCCCGAACGAGCGCACCCAGCCTCGCCCTCGCTGGACCGCCCCCACCCCCGCGATCGGATCCATGACCATCCCGGGCCCCACGGTGCGCCGCGAAGACGTTCCACTCCACGAAGACGTCCGCTGGCTCGCCGCCGCGCTGGGCCGCGTCATCCTCCGGCTCGAAGGCCAGGAGGCGTTCGACACGATCGAGAGCCTCCGCAAAGCTTGCCGCGCTCGGCGCCACGGCGACCCATCGGCTCCGTCGCTCGAGGAGCTTCTGCACCAGGTGGAAGGGTTGTCCCTCGAGCTGAGCGCCGTCACCGCGCGCGCGTTCACCCTCTTCTTCCTGCTCATCAACACGGCCGAGCAGGTGCACCGCGTCCGGCGCTCGCGCGCGTATCGCACCGTCGAGAGCGCCGAGCCGCAGCCGGCGTCGGCGCAGTGGGCGATGCGCAACCTCAAGCGCGACGGCCACACCGCCGCCGAAGTCGAGCAGGCGATGCTCGGGCTGGACGTCCGCCCGGTGCTCACCGCGCATCCCACCGAGTCCACCCGCCGCACCCTGCTCGGCCTGCAGGCACGCGTCGCCGAAGCGCTGCTCGCGCGCGAGCAGACGCCGGCGGCGGAGCGTCACGGCATCGAGGAGGCGCTCGACGGAGAGGTCGAGCTGCTGTGGGTGACGTCGGAGATCAGGCAGGACCGGCCCTCGGTGCGCGACGAGGTGAGCACGGTGCTCTGGTACCTCGAGACTCGGCTGATCGACGCGGGCGCGCGGGCGCGCGAAGCGCTCGTGCACGCGTTCGAGGAGGAGTTCGGCTGCACATCCGACATGCTGCAGCGCGCGGTGCCGCTGCGCATCGGCAACTGGGTTGGCGGCGATCGCGACGGAAATCCGTTCGTCACCCCCGACGTCACGATCGCCACCGCGCGCCGAGGCAGCTACTCGATCCTCGGCCGCTACGCGACGGCGTTGAAGGATCTCGTCGAGCGGCTGAGCGTGTCGGCGCAGCTGGCGCCGCCGAGCGACGAGCTGCGTGAGTCGCTCGAGATTGATGCACGGCTGCTGCCGGACGTGTGGGAGGCGAACCGCCGCCGCAACGCCGACGAGCCGGTGCGGCTGAAGCTCTCGTTCATGGGCGGACGCGTGGAAGCGACGCGCCGGCTCACCGCCGCGCGCGACGCGGGTCGTCTCGCCGAGGAGCCCGCTGCGTACCGGCACGCCGCGGAGCTCGAGCACGATCTGTTGCTCGTGCGCGAGAACCTCGCCGCCGCGGGCGCGATGCACGCGTGCCGCACGACGGTGGATCCACTGCTCGCCACGCTGCGCGCGCACGGGCTGCACGGCTTCCTGATGGACGTGCGCGATCACGCCGACAATCACACCGCGGCGCTCGCCGACGTCGCCAGGCAGCTCGAGCTACCGGAGTTCGACGGCGACGCGCTGCGCCGAGAGCTGATGGGCCGTCGGCCGCTCGTGAGCGCGCACATCCCGCTGTCCGATCCGACGATGCGCGTGATCGACACCTTCCGAGCGGTGTGCACGATCCAGGACGAGATGAGCGAGGCCGCGGCCAGCACCTACATCGTCTCGATGACCACGAGCGCCGAGGATCTGCTGCGCGTCCTGCTGCTCGGGCGCGAAGTGGGTCTGCTCGACCTGGCCGCCGACCCGCCGCGGTCGAGCATCGACGTCGTGCCCCTGTTCGAGACGCTCGACGATCTCGAGAACGCGCCGAAGGTGATGCGCGCGCTGCTCGACGATCCCGTGTACCGGCGGCAGCTCGCCGCGCGCGGGAACCGGCAGGAGGTGATGATCGGCTACTCCGATTCCGGGAAGGACGCCGGCATCATGTCGGCGTCGTGGGCGCTGTACGAGGGCCAGGAGGCGCTCGCGAGGCTGTTCGCGGAAGCGGGCGTCTCACTCCGGCTCTTTCACGGACGAGGTGGAAGCGTCGGACGCGGTGGAGGATCGCCGGTGTATCGCGCGCTCGCCGCGCTGCCGCCCGGCACGGTGAACGGCCGCATCAAGATCACCGAGCAGGGCGAGATCATCTCGCAGCAGTTCGGGCTGTTGCCCGTGGCGGAGCGGACGCTCGAGGTCACGCTCGCCGGTGCGCTCCTGCAGGAGTTCACCGATTGGCCGAAGCAGATCAGCGCCGAGGAGATGCAGCAGTTCCGCGCGACGATGCGCGATCTGAGCGACCGCTCGCTCGACGTCTATCGCGATCTCGTGCACGAGCATCAGGCGCTGTTCACGCTGTTCCGCACGGCGACGCCGATCGACGAGCTCGCGGAGGCGCGCTTCGGCTCGCGTCCCGCGTATCGGCCTGGCTCCACGCCGGGCATCATGGGGATCCGCGCGATCCCGTGGGGCTTCGGCTGGACGCAGATCCGCCTGATGCTCACCGGCTGGCTCGGCGTGGGCACCGCGCTCGCCAGCGCGACGCAGACGGCGGACGGCGTCGCCCTGCTGCGGCGCATGGCGGCCAAGTGGCCCTTCTTCGACGACCTGCTCGGCAAGATCGAGATGGTGTGCGCGAAGACCGATCTCGAGATCGCGCGGACGTACGTGCAGCAGCTCGGCGGCGACCTGGAGCTGCTGGGCAAGCTCGAGGAAGAGTTCGGCCGCACCGTCGACGCGGTGCTCAAGATCCGGAACACCGAGCATCTCCTGCGCGACACGCCGGTGCTGCAGTCGGCGATCGGGCTGCGAAATCCGTACGTCGATCCGCTCTCGCTGCTGCAGATCGCGCTCCTGCGGAAGAAGCGCTCGCTGCCGGCCGGCGAGAGCGAGGAGCGTGAGAAGGTGGAAGCCGTGCTGGCGACGACGTTGAGCGGGATTGCGCAGGGACTCAGAAATACGGGGTGATCAGTGATCAGTGATCGGCCATCCTCGGGCGGCCCCTGCATCCCGAGGTAGCAACTGATCACCGATCACTGATCACCGTTCACCTTTCAACAACCCGAACCCGACCAGGAGAGATCACCATCACCACCGCAAGCAAAACCCAGCCCCTCCGCGTCGGACTCGTCGGCTACGGACTCGGCGGCTCCACCTTCCACGCGCCGCTCGTTGCCGCCACGCCGGGACTCGAGCTCGCCGCGATCGTGACGAGCGATCCCGAACGAGTGCGCAAAGCCACCGCGCGCTACCCGAACACGCGCGTCGTCGCGAAGACGGACGACCTCTGGGCCATGCAGCCCAAGCTCGACCTCGTCGTCGTCTCCACGCCGCACGCGACGCACGCGCCGATCGCGCGCGCCGCGCTCGAGCACGGATCTCACGTCGTCGTCGACAAGCCGTTCGCGATCACCTCGGCCGAAGCGCGCGACCTCGCTGCCGAGGCGAAGAAGCACGGACGGCTCGCGATCCCGTTTCAGAATCGCCGCTGGGACAGCGAGATCCTCACGCTGCAGAAGCTCATGCGCGACGGCACCCTCGGCGACATCCATCGCTTCGAGTCGCGCTACGAGCGGTGGCGTCCGAACCCGAAGGCGCGCTGGACCGAGCCCGGCGCAGGAGATCGCGGCGAAGGGGTGCTCGGCGATCTCACCGTACACCTCGTGGATCAGGCGCTGATGCTCTTCGGCCCCGCACGCAGCGTGTACGCCGAGTTCGAGCGTCGCAATCCGCTGGTGCACGTGATCGACGACATCTTCATCGCCATCACGCATCGCGGTGGCGTCCTCTCGCATCTCTTCACCAGCCCGAACGTCGCCATCCTCAGCCCGCGCCTCACGGTGCTCGGCAGCAAGGGCGCCTACGTGAAGCACGGCATCGACCCGCAGGAGGAAGCGCTGCTCGCTGGGGGGATCCCTGGTTCGGCAGGTTGGGGCGAAGAGCCCGAGTCGAGCTGGGGCCGCGCCGGCGCCGGCGACGAGGTACGTCCACTGCGAAGCGAGCCGGGGAACTACCTGAAGTTCTACGAGGGCGTCGCGGCGGCGATTCGTGATGGCGTGCAACCGCCGGTGACGACGGAGCAGGGCGTGGCGATGATGGAAGTGCTGGACGCGGCGAGGCTGTCGGCGCAGACGCGGCGGGTGGTGGAGCTGGCGTGAAAGTCCTGGGCGAGGGAAAGGGAATCCAGGTTTTGAGTTTCCGGTTTCGGGTTGGTGGTGACGGGTTCGACTGCGGACGCCGTTAAACCCGCAACTACCAACTCGTTACCGGTCACCCACAACCTGGATCCCACATCCCGGTCACGACCTCTCCATCCTGGATTCCCCTTGCCCGACAACGAACTTTCCGCAGTAGCCCGCCAAGCCCTCCTCGCCAACGGCTTCCAGCCGGACGAGAGCGACGCGGTGAAAGCGGAGCTCTCGCGCCTGCAAGCAGCCAGCGAGCAAACGGGCGTCAGAGATCTGCGCGCGCTCCTCTGGTCCTCGATCGACAACGCGACCTCGCGAGATCTCGATCAGATCGAGGTCGCCGAGGAGACGACCGGCGGCGGCATCCTGCTGCGCATCGGCATCGCCGACGTCGACGCGCTCGTGCCCAAGGGCTCGGCGATCGACCAGCATGCCATGGCCAACGCGACGTCGGTCTACACCGGCGTGCACGTGTATCCCATGCTGCCGGAGGAGCTCTCGACCGGGCTCACCTCGCTGAACGAAGGCGAGGACCGGCTGGTGCTCGTGATCGAGGTCGAGCTGGCGAAGGACGGATCGGTGCGGCGACACGACGTGTATCGCGCGCTCGCGACCAACCACGCGAAGCTCGCCTACGAAGACGTCGGCGCGTGGCTCGAGGGGCGTGGGCCGGAGCCGATGAAGTCCGTCGCGAACGATGCGCTCGAGGCGCAGCTCTGGCTGCAGGACCGCGCCGCGAGCCTCCTCAAGAACGTGCGCGAGTCGGCGGGCGCGCTCGAGTTCGAGACGATCGAGGCGACGCCGGTCGCGAAGGACGGGAAGATCGAGTCGCTCGCCGTCACGCGGAAGAATCGCGCTCGCGATCTGATCGAGGATTTCATGATCGCCGCGAACGTCGCCATCGCGCAGATCCTAGCCGAGAAGAACCGCTCGGCCATTCGGCGCGTGGTGCACGAGCCGCGGCGGTGGGAGCGGATCGTCGCGATCGCCGCGGAGTACGGCACGACGCTGCCGGCCAAGGCCGACCCGCGAGCGCTGTCCGCGTTTCTCGGTCTGCGCCGCGCCGCCGATCCGCTGCGCTTCCCCGATCTGTCGTTGAGCATCGTGAAGCTGCTCGGCCCCGGCGAGTACGTGCTCGACAAGCCGGGCCCCACGGACGATCAGGGACACTTCGGTCTCGCCGCGAACGACTACTCGCACGCGACGGCGCCGAACCGGCGCTATGCGGACCTGGTGACCCAGCGTCTGGTGAAGGCGGCGATCACCGGTGCGCCGGCTCCATACAGCGACGACGAGCTCGCGGCGATCGCGAAGCAGTGCACCGATCGCGAGAACGCGGCGAACCGTGTGGAGCGCGTGACGCGGAAAGCCGCGGCGGCGATCCTCCTGGAGCACCGCATCGGCAGCACGTTCGACGCGATCGTGACCGGCGTGAACAAGGACGGCACCTACGTGCGTCTGCTGTCGCCGCCGGCCGAGGGGAGAGTGATGCGCGGCGAGAAGGGGATGGACGTCGGCGAGCGCGTGCGGGTGAAGCTCGTGAGGACGGACATGCGGAAGGGGTTCATCGATTTCGAAGGGGTGTGATGAACCG
>DASYMZ010000065.1:0-67102 GCA_036008805.1 Gemmatimonadaceae bacterium | reverse complement strand
TCGTCCTGAGCCAGGATCAAACTCTCCAAGAGATTGATATAGCTCTTTGAATCGAACTGCTGTCTCACGCTGTCGCATGTGCTATGCGTGTGACAGCGCGTCCGAATCATTGAATATGTACAGGTATTTGAACTCGGCTCCCGGCCCCTGTAGACCGTGAGCTAATACGAGTTCGCCTCGCACATTCTGATTCCACTCTCGATTGTCAAACAGCTCTATTTTCTGTCGCCACAAGATTTCCGTGGCAGCCTTCAATTATAACTCTTTTCAATCTCTCAGTCAAGTGCTCTCGCGCTCATTTTCAGCGCGTCCCGCTCTCGACCGCCCCTGTGATACTCGCCGATTTTCCCAAGGTTCCGCTCTCAACGAGCGTGCAAACCGAAACAATGAAAAACCTGCAGGGGAGCCGCATATAATACCCAGCCAATCTGGAGTCCGCAACCCCCGCGGCTCAACTTCCCGACACCTTCAATCACACGACTCGCGCAAGCCGAACCAACCCGGCTCGACGGGCGCAAATCGAGCTCAACGGAGCCCGATTTCGCTACGCACGGCCTCTCGCAGTCGTCCAACAGCTGACCGTACTCGCACGTCCTTCAACGCCGCACGATCTGGACCGAGTGTTCTGGCCGCACACGGACCGCCGCGCATCTGCGACGTAGTTCCGTGCCTCGGTCGGCAGCCCTGGTCATACACGCGAGCGGGGACCTGGTTCCCCAGGTCCCCGCTCAATGCGCCCTCTCGGAATCGAACCGAGAACCTACTGATTAAGAGTCAGTTGCTCTAACCAATTGAGCTAAGGGCGCTCACACGAACTCGACAGGTGGCGCGCCAGGAGGGAATCGAACCCCCGACCCACAGCTTAGAAGGCTGTTGCTCTATCCAACTGAGCTACTGGCGCTTCATCCGCGACAGGTCGGCTCCAGAACTCGAGCTCCTGCCAGGTCGGGGCGCCCGGATTTGAACCGGGGACCTCCTGCTCCCAAAGCAGGCGCGATACCAGGCTACGCTACGCCCCGCATGAGAACCCAACAATAGCTGGTGCCAGGGTGACGGTCAACTCCCTCGGTCGACACGGGTTACATCACGCGCGAGGTTCGTCCAGCACACCTCGTTCGCGCAGTACCGAGATCAGCTCGGCGAACGCACGGCCGCGATGACTGACGAGTTGCTTCTGCTCGACGGTCGCCTCCGCCAACGTCATACCGAGCTGATCCGAGTAGAAGTACGGATCGTATCCGAAACCGTGCGTACCTGCGGGACGCTCGACGATCGCGCCAGATGCCGTTCCGCGCACGACCAGCGAGCCTGCGGCCCCGCACCAGGCCGCCGCACAGACGAATCGTGCGCGTCGGTCCGAGACGTCGCGCAACCGCTCGATCAGCAAGGCGTTGTTCGCTGCATCCAGCGCGGCACCATTCAAGTCTTCGCGCTCACTCCAGCGCTTGCTGCGCACACCGGGTGCGCCACCCAGTGCGAGCACCTCTAGTCCGGAGTCGTCAGCGACGATGTCTCGGCCACCGGAGCGCGCGTGAAAATATCTCGCCTTCGCGAGCGCATTGGCTTCGAACGTGTCGAATATCTCGATCCCGGCTTCATCCGGCTCCTCGGAGATCATCGCCTCGGCGAGGTCGATCACGTCGATCCCGGCCGAGGCGAAGATGGGCCGCAGCTCTCGCAGCTTTCCGGAGCTGCGAGTGGCGATGACCCAACTCTGCGAACCGCTCAGATGCCCAGCGCGCTGCGCTGACACGCGTCGAGCTTCACGAGGCCGGCGGTGGCGAGATCCAGCAGGCGATCAAGCTCGGCGCGGTCGAAGGTGCCATGCTCGCCCGTTCCCTGCACCTCCACGAAGCCTCCCTCGCTACTCATGACGACATTCATGTCGACATCGGCCACGACGTCCTCGACGTATTCGAGATCGAGCCGAGGCTCACCACGAACGACGCCGACGCTCACGCCTGCCACGCGCCGCTTCACCGGGCTCCGTTTGAGCTTGCCCTTCGATACCATCCAGGCGAAGGCATCGACGATGGCGACGCTGGCGCCGGTGATCGCTGCAGTCCGCGTTCCGCCATCAGCCTGCAATACGTCACAATCGATCTTGAGCGTGTACTCCCCCCACGCGAAATCGTCGAGCATGGCTCGGACGCTTCTCCCGATCAATCGTTGGATCTCCTGAGTGCGCCCGCCAATCTGACCGCGTTCCCGTGACGTGCGGGTGGAGGTCGCTCGCGGAAGCATCGCGTACTCCGCCGTGAGCCACCCCTCTCCGCGCCCGCGACGCCAGCCAGGCACGCCGTCTTCCACGGACACGGTGCACAGCACGCGCGTCGCGCCGAAGGAGACGAGACAGGATCCCTCAGCGTTCGCAGCTGCACCACGCTCGAGAGTGATTGGTCGCAGCTCGTCGGCTGCGCGGCCCACGCGAACGGGATCAGCTTGAGGATTCGCCACGGAGGGCTCGGATGATGTTGGTGGTGGACTGTCCCGGCGTGAGCGGGATGACGCGGACGTCCCCTCCCCAGCCTCGAACCTGCGCGGCCCCGACGATCGTGTCCTCACGATAGTCGCCGCCCTTCACGAGCACGTCGGGGCGCAGCAGCTCGACGAGCTCGAGCGGTGTGTCCTGGTCGAACACGACCACGCAGTCTACCATCTCGAACGCCGCGATGACGTATGCTCGTTCGGCTTCGCTCCGGACCGGGCGCTGAGGACCCTTCAGCCGGCGCACCGATGCGTCGCTGTTGATCGCGACGATGAGGTGGTCAGCCGTTCGTCGCGCGCCGAGCAGGACGTCGACATGTCCGGGATGCAGCAGGTCGAACACACCATTCGTGAAGGCCACGCGGCCGGATTGCTCGGCGCGCCACCGCTCGGCGGAGCGCCAGTCGAGCACCTTGCCAGCGGGATCGCGCGGCGATGCCGCGTCGCTCAAAAGATGCCTTCGGCGTGTGGATTGAAGCGGAACTCGCGCACGATGAGGGGGAGCTCGATGTGCTCGTAGTACTCCGACTCGACCTCGATGTGACGGCCGTCGCGCTGGAGCGTGACCTCGCCCGCCGCCTCCGGAAGTCCCAACGAGTCGGCCTGTTCGCGCAGGTGCCGGAGAATCACGGCATCCGAATTGTGCGCGGCGAAGCGGACTTCCTGTCGCATCGCGTCCTTGTACTGATAAAAGCGGAAGAATACCTCTCCGACGTTCACGCCGAAGTATCCCGCTGCGGAGAGCAGCAGCAGGGCAAACAGGCATCCGAGCGTCGACCCGCCGCGACGCGCACTCACCATTGAGACTGTGCTCCCTCGACGATGTCGTTCACGATGCGCTTCAGCGCCTCGCGTCGTCCTCCGGCCTCGTCGCGTTCGGCATACTCGCCTTCGGCGCTGAGTCCCTTCTTCTCCCAGATCGTGCGGTTCGTCGTCTGATCGACGATTTGGACGTCGAGAGAGATACGGAGCCGCCGGCGGGCGGTCACCGCTTGGGCCGGATTGGCGCTGTAGGCAACGGGCACGTCGGAGTCGTAGGATCGGATGACCCCCCGAACGATTGCGTCCGACCTCGACTCGGGGGCGTCTCGAACGCCGAGGCGCGACTGGAGGTCCCGCCGCATGACGTCGAGCAGTTCACGCTGGATCTCGGGGGTGGGGGTCTCGTTGTCGAACGGTTGGACGGCCATCGTGCGGATGTGCGATGGCAAGCCCCCGCCCGAGAACCCGTAATGCGGAACGCAGCCTACGATGGCCAGGGCCAAGGCCGCGGCGAACGCCCTAGAGATGCCAGATAGACGCATCGAAAGCACTTGGGACCGGGTCCGAGCGTTGAATGACGAGCGACAGAGAGCGGCGCGAGCTCTCATTGCGGTATCTGACGCGCTGATCGGAGGACCGTTCGACCCACTCCTGCAGACGCCCGCCGTCGACTCGATCCAGTCGGGTGAGGGTGTCGCCGCGGAAGCTCACGCGCCAGCGGACGGGCGACCCAATGTCAGCCCGTACCATCCCCTCGTCAACGCGGACGACGGTGTCCCGCTCCGAGGGGAGATCGAGCCGACCGAGCGCCGCCCAGAGGAGTGCCCGCGGCGGGACGAGCCGGCGGATCAGATCAGGACCAGGAACGCTCAACGAGTCCCCGATCAGCACCGCGGCGCCGCTCCCCATACCTCCACCCAGAAAGAAGTCCATCCGAACGCTGTCGGGCGACGCGATGCGTGCGACACCGTCGCCACGGGCCGTCATCTCCCCGTCGACCAGCTCCCACTGGAACACGACTTTTTGGCGACCTGGCGGAAGAGTCCCTTGCGGAAGCCGCCGAGCGGGGGCGAGAGTGCCCGGAAGCGAGCTGACGCGCGGCGGCGCGCACGCCGCGGCGAGCGCGAGCAACGCGAACGAGAGGCTACTGAATCGTGACACGAACAATGCGATCTCCCTGGACGATGCGATCGAGGACATCCCCACCGGTGCGCAGCTGACCGAATACGGTATACCCGCCGTCGAGATGCGGCTGCGGCGAGTGCGTCACGAAGAATTGACTACCTCCGGTGTTCGGGCCGGACAGCGCCATTCCCATCGTACCCCGGACATAGCGGTGCTGATTCATCTCGTCCCTAATGGCATGGCCCGGTCCGCCGTTGCCGTCACCGCGCGGGTCGCCGCCCTGCACGACGAAATTCGGCACGACGCGATGAAACCGCTGCCCGTCGAAATATCCGCTTCGCGCGAGCGTGACGAAATTGTCCACCGTCATGGGTGCGTCCGACGTGAAGAGGTCGAGCTCGAGGATTCCTCGGTGGGTCTCGATTCGCGCGACGCGTGGCGTCCCATCGAGCGCCTCCCGCGCCCGGGCGAGATACCACCCTGCCTCTCTCGCGCGTCCGATGCTGTCGCGCCATGCGGTAAAGCGGGTGAGGCTGGCGGCGCGGCCTCGCTCGAGTGGCTCCGCCGGGCGTGGAAGCTCGTCCAGTCGCCGCGCCAGAGCACTCGAAATCGACGTACTCGAATTTCTCAGCGCAGAGTCCGCGAGCGACCAGAAGGCGAGGCGTGCATCCAGATCCCGATCCTGGCGGCTGAGGGCATAGGAATCGAGTGCACGCTCGAGATCCTCGAGCGTCGCGCCCTTCGTGAGCGCGCCGAGCGCGGTGGCGCGAACCTGGAAGTCCGGATCGAGCAGCAGGCTCCGCAGGCGCGTCCGTGCGACGGGGCTCACTGCGCTGCTGTCGGCCAGCGCCGCCAAAGCTCCGGCCGCCGACGCTCGCACACGTCCGTCGGCGTCGCGCAATGCCTGCTCCAGTCGCGCCAAGGCCTCGCCAGGGCTCCCGATACCGTCGAGCTCCGCGGCAGCTGCGCGATATCCCCACCGCGCGTCGCTTCGCCAGGGTGACCACTCTGCCCCCAGCGCGTTCCGTTGCCGCGCAGACTCCGCGAGCGCGCGCCGGTAGGCGAAACTCGTGTCGGCCTGCCAGAGGGTCGCCCAGCTGACGCGCATGGAATCGACGGCAAGGTGCGCGAACGAAGCCGCGACGACGCGCACCGAGGCGTCAGGATCGTGCAGCGCGTCCGCGATCGCACCGGCGCTCCGAACTCCATAGCCGGCCAACACGCGCACCGCGGTCACCCGCACGCGCGCGCTCGGATCGCGCAGCAATCGACGGAGGGCGTCGTGCGCCTGGCCCCCGAGTGAATCGCCGGCGAGCGAGCGCGCCAGACCGCGTGCGGCATAGTCCCGGACGTCGGCCGATGTCGATGTCGTCGCAGCGAGCAAGGCGCGTACGGCGTGCGGACTGCGCGCGCGCGCGAGGACGTACGCCGTACGCCACGCCAGGGCGCTGTCGGAAAGGGAGAGCAATGGAAGGATCGGCTCGACAGGCGCGGGCTTGAGTCGCGCGAGCGCGAGCAGTGACGCACCGCGCCGACGGCTGCCGAGCGCGGTGTCCGCCGCCGACGCGAGCAACGCCGCACGCCCGCTCTCGCCAAGCTCGCCGAGCAGCCACGCCGCTTCGATGGCGACATTCGGGGCAGCGCGCGTTGCGGCCGTCGCCACAGTGACCGCGCCGGTGTCCTTCAGCATTCCGAGCGAGAACAGCGCGGCGGCGGCGACGTTCGTGTCCGGATCGGCGGCGAGCTGCCGAAGCGTCGCACGGTGGGCCCGCGCGCCGATCCGACCGACCGTGAGCACCGCCGCGCGGCGCAACGAGGCGTCGGACGACGCGAGCGCCGAGTCTACCCAGGCTGGCTCGTCGGCTCTCGTATCCTCGATGCGGATGAGGTGCGCGCGCGCGGTGGCGCGACTGTCCATGGGTGCGAGCGAAACCGAATGGCACGCCATCAGGACGCACGCAGCGCCGATCGCGACGCTAGAGTACTTCCTCCAACGCGGCGCGAAACTCGACCGGAAGTGACACCGGCCGCCCGGCCGAGTCGATCGACACGAGTGCGGTGTGAGCGACGGCGAGGCGAGTGCCTGATTCGGCATGCGAGATCACGTAATCGAAGGTGACGGCGCGCGAGCGAACCGAGGCCAGAGTGGTCTCGACACGCACTCGGTCGTCGAAGCGTGCCGGTGATAGATAACGCACGCGCGCCTCACTCACGGCGAGACCATAGCCCTCCGTCTCGAGCAGCGCGTAGCTGCGACCGAGCGCGCGCATGAACTCGACGCGTCCGACCTCGCACCAGATCAGGTAGTTCGCGTAGTAGACGATGCCCATGCGGTCCGTCTCGGCGTAACGGACTCGTAGCTCCGTCGCGTGCGTGTGCGTCACTGGGAGCGGTGGGCGGACGATGCGGTCGACATGGGCGAAGGTTGCCGGCCATGCAGTGGTTTGTAAAGCCGATGGGCCGCGTATAGAATCCCTCCGTGCTCGACGCCCCGTGCTACATCATCTCGGATGTCCATCTCGGTCACGCCTCCGCGGAGATCGAGCGATCGTTGATCTCGTTTCTGCGCGCGCTCCCGGGCCGCGCCGGCTCGCTGATGATCAACGGCGACCTGTTCGAGTTCTGGTTCGAGTGGAAGAGCGTGGTGCCGCGCTCGGGCGTGCGCGTGCTCGCCGCGCTGATGGACCTGCGTGACGCGGGTGTCCCCGTGCACATGCTCGCCGGAAATCACGACTGTTGGGGCGGCGACGTCCTGCGCGATGCCGGCGTGCAATTTCAGCTCGGACCGTGGACCGGTACGCTGGCGGGCTGGCGCGCGCGCGTCGAGCATGGCGATGGACTGCGCGACCGAGAGGATCGTGGCTATCGGGCACTGCGTCACGTGCTGCGCAACCGTCTCGCGATACGCGCGTTCGGCGCCCTGCATCCCGATCTCGCCTCCAGGCTGGCGATGGGAAGCTCTCACGCGAGCCGCACCTACGCGCCGAGCGACAATGGTCGTGGCTTGCATCAGGTCGCGGAGCGCGCGCTCGCGGCGGATCCCGCGTTGGAGCTGCTGGTGTACGGACATTCGCACGTTTCCGCACTGGAGCGGATGCCGAGCGGCAACGTGTACGCGAATGCCGGAAGCTGGCTGGACGCACCCACGTACCTGGTCGTGACGCCAGAGCGCATCGCGATGCGCCGTTGGCAGGACTCAGCCGAAAGTCCGGACCTCGACGCGCTCGATCGACGCCCCGAAGAAGCGCTGCCCTAAGGTGAGGAACTGCTGTGGATCGTCGGACGCGATGAAGCGATAGGCGGCGTCACGATCCGGCGATTGAATCGCGCTCGCGGCCAGCATTCGCCGCGTATCGGCCGCCGTCTCCTCCGCGCTATCGATCAGGCACACGCGGGGCCCCACGATCTCGGCGATCAGCGGCTTGAGCAGTGGATAGTGCGTGCAGCCCAGCACGAGGGTATCCACGGCGTCATTCATGAAAGGGGCGAGATATTCGCGAGCCACGAGCCGCGCGGCGTCGTGCGTCGTCCACCCCTCCTCCACCAGCGGAACGAACAGGGGGCACGGCAGCGCGATGACCGACGCATCAGGCGCCTCCTCGTGAATCGCGCGGACGTACGCGCCCGACCGAATCGTCCCGGCGGTCCCGATGACACCGATGCGGCCGCTGCGACTTGCGCGCACTGCCGCTCGCGCACCCGGCTCGACGACGCCGATGACGGGAACGTCCAGATGGTCTCGGAGCATGGGCAGCGCGTGCGCCGTCGCGGTGTTGCACGCGACGACGACGGCCTTGACGCCCTGCTCCAGCAGAAACGAAGTGATCTCGCGACTGTAGCGCCGCACCGTGTCAGGCGACTTCGGCCCATACGGCACTCGAGCGGTATCGCCGAAGTAGATCAGGCTCTCACCCGGAAGCCGCCGCATGATCGCGTGCGCGACCGTGAGACCGCCGAGTCCGGAGTCGAACACGCCGATCGGCGCGGACGAGCCCGCGGCGGTGCGCGCATCGGCCTGAGTGGAGGGCGATGTGACCGAGATTCCGCTCACCAGCGAATCCTCGCCGCGACCACCGCCCCGTTGTGCTTCGGCTCGACGGAGATCTGACTCGGCAAGTCCCACAGGTGCGCTCCCACGTAAGCATCGGCGGCCGCGAAGAGATGATTCGCGACGAGAAAGGCGATCCAGTCTTCCAGGTGGCCGCGCCGCGTGTTGATGAACGACTCGGTGTACGCAGAGGGCTGGGTGATCGGGGTGCCGGTCTCGGAGTAGCCGACGACGATCAGCGAGTCAGTTGCGAACCGTCTCGCCTGTCTCAGGTCGGCCGCGGACTCGCGAAGCATTGCGAGCGCGATGGACTCGGTCACCACGAAGATCGCTCCGGCGGTGGGCCGATTCAGCACGGACTGCGCGTAGCCGGGAAGGGCGAGCGAGTAGAGAAATGCCCGCCGGGGTGAGAGCGGTGGCTTCGGCAGCGCCTTCCGGGTGGAGTCGCGAGCGGGAGGACGAGCACCGGCGCGCGCGCTGTCGGCGCGTTGGGCGGTCGCCGGTGACGCAACGACGAGCGACGCGCCCACCGAGCACGCGATGGCGATTCCGCGCGCAAGGCGTCGAGGAGAGAGGATCACGATCGTGGCACCAGTAGCGAGCGGTGTGGCGGGAGTGCATGGGAATCGAACCCACCAGACCCGACGAAGTCAGGTCACAGTCGTTTTGAAGACGACGGAAGCCACCAGGCCCCATCCACTCCCAACGATCACCCCAACACGATGGGCTGGTTCCCGGCGGGCTCCACCACGCCGACCTCGACGCTGCCGGGAACGGCCGAAAGATAGTCCGTGAGGCGCTCTGGCGGGACGGCGACGAGGAGACCGCCAGAGGTCTGCGGATCGAGCGCCAACGCCAGATCGGGCGCGCTCGCACGGGACCAATCGACGAGCGACTCGAGATAGCGCTCGTTGCGATCGGCGCCCCCGGTGCGGACGCCGGACAGCCAGAGGGCGCGTGCACCAGGAAGCTCGGGAAGCGATGCGCCATCGAAGCGCAGCGTGACCCCGCTCGCGCGCGCGACGTGCGACGCGTGTCCCAGGAGACCGAATCCGGTGATGTCCGTTGCGCAGCGAAGAGCAATCGCGAGCGCGGCGCGACTTGCGAGCGCATTCAACGCGCACATCGACGCGTGCAGGGCCTCGCGTGCCGCCTCCGGTAGCGTGCCCGCCTTGGCCGCGGTGGCGAGCAGTCCCGTGCCGAGCGGCTTGGTGAGCACGAGCCGGTCGCCCGCGCGCGCGCGCGCGTTTGTGAGCAGTCGGTCGGGGTGTGCCTGACCGGTGACGCTGAGCCCGAACTTGAGCTCCTCATCGATGATCGAATGGCCGCCGACGAGCACCGCGCCAGCCTCGTGCACCTTGTCCTGCCCGCCGCGGATGATGTCCGAGAGGACGCTCATCGGCAGCGAGGCGGAGGGAAAGCCGACGATCGCGAGCGCGGTGAGCGGCTCGCCCCCCATGGCGAAGACGTCCGAGAGCGCGTTGGCCGCGGCGACCTGGCCGAAGAGATACGGGTCGTCGACGATCGGCGCGAAGAAGTCCACCGTCTGAATGAGCGCGAGATCGTCGCGCAGCAGAAAGACCCCCGCGTCGTCGAAGGTCTCTCGACCGACGATCACGCGGCGGTCGGCGTGGACCGGCACGCCGCTCAGCGCCTGCGCCAGGTCACCCGGACCCAGTTTGGCGGCTCAACCAGCGCAGCGCGCGAAGCTCGTCAAGCGAAAGAGCTCCGCGCGCGTCTTGTTCGTCGACATCGGATGTCGGTGAGAGAAGAACGGTCCGCGACTACGACGCGGACGGGATCAGGGCGACGAGATCGATCTCGACGAGCACGCCCCGAGGTAGACCAGACACCTGCACGGTGGAGCGCGCGGGGCGCGCGTCACCCATCACGTTGGCGTACACCTCGTTCATGCGCGGAAAATCGTGCATGTCCATGAGAAAGACGGTGGTCTTGACCACGTCGCTCCAGCCAGCACCCGCGCCAGCGAGAATGGCGCCGAGATTTCGGAAGACCTGCTCGGTCTGCGCAACGACGTCACCCTCGATGACCTGCGTTGTCGCGGGATCGAGCGCGATCTGCCCGGCCGTGTAGAGAAAGCCGTTCGCCACGGTGGCCTGCGAGTACGGACCGATCGCCGCGGGCGCCTTGTCAGTGTGGAGGTTCTTGATCGGCACGACGGATCTCCGCGCGAAGGGAATCGAACTGACGGCACGAGCCTCTCTCGCGCGGATTCTAGCTCAGGGGCGCTGCTCCGCCAGCCCGAACAGGCGTCTCGCGTTGTCGGCGGTCTGCGCGCCGATCTCGCCCGCGCCGACGCCGCGCGCAGCGGCGAGGCGCGCGACGGTGAACGACACCCACGCCGGCTCGTTGCGCTTCCCCCGATGCGGCACGGGCGCGAGGTACGGCGCATCGGACTCGACGAGCAGCCGATCCGCCGGAACCATCCGGAGCAGCGCCTCGTCCGTCCACTTCTTGAAGGTGATGATGCCGCTGAACGAGATGTACCAGCCCGCCTCCAGCGCCGCCGCCGCGAGCGCGGCGCTTCCCGTGTAGCAGTGGAGCACGCCGGTCACACCGGCGGCTGCCGCGCTCACGACCATCTCGCGGGTGTCCGGCTCTGCCTCGCGCGTGTGCACGACGACGGGGCGTCGCAACTCCGCGGCGAGCGCGAGCTGCGCGCCGAACGCCGCCCGCTGCTGCTCGCGTGGCGAGTGATCGTAGTGATAGTCGAGGCCGCACTCTCCGATCGCGATCGCGCCGCCCGCCACCTCGGCGCGAATGCCATCCAGGTCGGACGGCTGATACTCGTGCGCGTCGTGCGGGTGCACACCGGCCGTGTGATAGCAGAAGCCCGGATGCGACCGGGCCAGGTCGCCTGCGCGGCGCGCGGCATCGAGCGATTCGCCGATGCAGATCAGCGCCATCGCGCCCGTCTGGCGTGCGCGCGCGATCGCGGCGTCGCGATCCAGGTCGAACGCGGGATCGGCGAGATGGACGTGACTGTCGATGAAGGCGGTCATGCATGCACGAACCGCCGCGCGAGGCGGCGGTTCATGAGAGACGAGAGCGGCAACACGTGCTATCGAACTCCGGCAGGCGTTCGCGGGCTCGGGCGCTGCGGCGCCGCCTTCGCGCTGCGCGGACTCGGCCCCTTCTCGCCGCCGCGCGTACGCGGCCAACGGCGCTCGATCCAGAGCAGGATCGGACCCGCGATGTAGATAGAGCTGAAGGTTCCGGTCACGATACCGAACAGCATGATCCACGAGAACGGGCGGATGACTTCGCCCGCGAACAGCAGCAGCGAGAGCGTGGCCGCAGCGACCGTGACGTGCGTAAGGATCGAGCGCGGCAACGTCTCGTTGATCGAGCGGTTCAGCACATCGTAGAGCGGCTCGGGTCGCGCCTTCTTCAGATTCTCCCGAACGCGATCGAAGATGATGATCGTGTCGTTGAGCGAGTAACCGATCACCGTCAGCAGCGCGGCGACGACGGTGAGCGAGACCTCGAGGCGCATGATGGCGAGAAATGCCAACGTGCTGAGGAGATCGTGCGCCGTCGCCACCACCGCGGCCACGCCGAACCGCCATTCGAAGCGGAAGGCGAGATACAGCATCGTGATGCCGAGCGAGATGAGGATCGCGATCATCGCATTGCGGCTCAGCTCCTCGCCGACGCGCGGGCCGATGATCTCGGTGCGCGCGATATGGACGTTGGCCTTGCCGTACTTCTGCTCGAGCGCGGTCTGGATCTCGGTCGCCGTGTTCTCGACCTTTCCGCCCGCCGAGACCTGATGACCCGCGGCGCGAACAGTGAATGAGGTATCGCTCCCGAACTGCTGGATCTCGGCGCCCTTGAATCCAGCGGCGTCGACCGTCGCGCGGAGATCGCCCACGTCGGGTTTCTTCGCGAACTCGGCCTGGACGAGCGTTCCACCCGTGAACTCGATGCTTCGATTGAGTCCGCCGTGGATGCCCAGCGCGATCAGCCCGATCGCGATGAACGCGACCGTCGCGCCGATCGCGATGCGCCAGGGCTTGATGAAATCGTAGTTGGTGCCGTGAAGAATGCGCAGCATGTTGGCCCTTAGATGCTCAGCGTCTGGGCGCCGCGCGAGCGGTTGAGCCACAGGAGGTAGAAGGTCCGCACGACGAAGATCGACGTGACCATGGAGGCGACGATGCCGGCGATGAGCGTGACCGCGAAGCCCTTCACCGGACCGGTGCCGTACTGGTAGAGCACCATGGCGGTGAGGATCGTCGACACGTTCGAGTCGATGATCGCGCTCATCGCGTGGCGGAAGCCCTCGTCGATCGCCGTGCGTACCGTCTTGCCGCGATCGAGCTCTTCGCGAATGCGCTCGAAGATCAGGACGTTCGCATCGACGGCGATTCCGATGGAGAGCACGAAGCCGGCGAGTCCCGGCAGGGTGAGCACGGCGTCGAAGCCGGCCAGCGCGGCGAGGGTGTACAGGACGTACAACGCCAGCCCGCCCACCGCGAGCAGCCCGGAGAAGCGGTAATAGCCGAGCATGACGCCGACGACGAGGATGATCGCGATCGCACCGGCGGTGAGCGCCTTGTGAATCGAGTCGGCGCCGAGGCTCGGACCGATGTTGCGCACCTCGGCCACTCGCAGCGGCACCGGCAGCGCGCCCGCTTTCAGCACGAGTGAAAGATCCTGCGCTGCCTGGAGGTCGCGGCCCTGGCCCATGCTGATCTGTCCGCGCGTGCCGATCGCGCTGTTGATCACGGGAGGATAGCCCATGACGACTTTGTCCAGCACGATCGCCATGTAGTCGCGCACGTGCTTCGCCGTCTCACGCTGGAAGCGGCGGCCGCCTTCGTTGTTCAGCGTGAACTCGACGACCGTCCCCTCGATTGGCGACGTGCTCGGCTTGGCGTCCGTGAGGTACTCACCGGTGATGATCGGCCGCTCGTCGAGCATGTAGAGAAAACGATAGCTCTTGTTCGCCACGACGGTGGAGTCGCTGCCGAATCGAACGACCTTGCCTGGCGGAAGCACCTTCTGCACGTCCGGCGAGTCGAAGAACAGCTTGAGCGCACTCTCGTTGGCACGCTCGAACATGAACTGGCCGGGCATCTGCCCCGCCAAGATGAGCTTCGAGATCGGGCCCCCGCTCGCGCCAGGCAACGTCGCGGTGTCGGCGCCAGCACTGTCCGCCGCCGACTTCGCACCCTTTGCCGTCGAATCCTTGCCGGTCGTGAGCAATCCGCCCAGGCCAGTGTTCGGCGAGCCGGTCGCCGGCGATGCCGACGCGACCGTGCCACCGAAGTTCTGCGCCTTCGCGAGTGCGTCGAGGCGCGGAAGCGCCTTCTCGAACGCATTGGTCTTGTCCGTGATCTGGAACTCGAGGAATGCCTGATCCTGCGCGATCTTGATCGCGCGCTCACGGTTGTCGATGCCGGGGATGTCGACCAGGATCCGGTCGCTTCCCGACTTCTGAATCACCGTCTCCGACACGCCGAGTCCCTCGATGCGCGTACGCACGACTTTGAGCGCCCGGTCGATCGCCTCGCTCTTGTCGGCCACGACGCCCTTCGACTCGTCCACTTCCAGCGCGAGGTGCATGCCGCCGGAAAGGTCGAGCCCCTTACGAAGAGGAACGCGGTAGGTCGTGGTGTCGAAGAACGTGCCGTCGGCGCGACGCTGGCGGACCTTCACGTCGCGGGGGTAGAGCGCCCAGACCGACGCGAGAACAAGGGCGCCGATCAGCGCGAGGCGCCACTTCAGGTTGGACATGCGACTACGGAGTGGAGGGAGGAAAGTGCGTGGAACCACTAAGGTTACCCGGCTCGACGAGTGCCGTCAACGCGAGGCGCGCGTCGTGCGCGTCACGGTGGAGCTGGGCGATCAGTGCATCGGGACCGGCGAAGCGCATCGTCTCGCGCAGGCGGGCGACGAAGACGACCTCCACCTGGTCACCATAGAAGTCGCCCGACGCGTCGAACAGGTGCACCTCGAGAGTACGGCGATCATCACCGAACGTTGGCCGGCCCCCGAGATTCATCATACCGCCGAATCGCCCGCGCGATCCCACCACCTCCACCGCATACACCCCATCGGGCGGCAACAGCTTGCGCGGGGCCCTCGGATCGACGTTGAGGGTCGGGAAGCCGAGCAGCCGGCCGCGCGCATCCCCGGCCACGACGTGCCCGCTCACCGAGTATCGCCGGCCGAGCAATGCGCATGAGCGGTCCAGATCGGCGGCGGCCACGGCGCGGCGAACCGCCGTGCTGCTGACCGGCTCTCCGTCGGCGGCCTGAACCGGGGCGACAACCTCGACCGCGAAGCCGCGATCTGCGCCCAGCTCGCGCAACAGGGTGATGTCGCCTTCACGTCCACGGCCGAACCCGTGATCATGCCCGATGAGGAGCTCGCGCATACGAAAGCGATCGCGGAGGACCTCGTCGACGAAGCGCGCGGCCGGATAGCTCGCCAGCTCGGCCGTGAACCTGAGGACCGCGAGATAGTCGAGGCCCGTCGTGCCGATCAGGGCGATCTTCTCTTCCAGCGTGGTCAGCAGGAGCGGAGCCGCCTCTGGGTTCACGACCTCGAGCGGGTGAGGCTCGAAGGTGACCAGCAGGCTTGGCAGGCCACTGGTGCGCGCTCGCGCCACGAGCCGGGAGAGCACGTCGCGGTGACCCCAGTGGACGCCGTCGAAGGTGCCGACCGTCGCGATCGTGGCCGTCACGTGTGATGGAACGCTTGCGTCCTCTCCTCCGAGAACGCGCACGTTCAGCCGACCTTCCGCATGACGACGCGCGGCTGCCAGCTCTTCCCCACCCCTTCCGCGAGCGCGACGAGCGCTCCGCTACGGCCGTCGATCAGGGCGGCGCGCGGTGCATCGTCGCTGCGGGCAACGGCGATGCCGCGAAGGACGCGTTCGGCATCGTCGGCATCGAGCCGAACGTGTGGGATGGTCGGCAACGCATCGAGCGCCGGACGAAGATGCGCCAGGCCATCCCGCAGTGTGTCGAGCGACACGGCATCCGAGACACGGAATGGACCGCTGCGAACTCGCCGAAGCGCTGCGAGATGCGCGGCACTGCCGGTGAGCCTTCCGAGGTCACGCGCCAACGCGCGAATGTAGGTGCCCCCGCCACATGCGATCGTCGCGCGAAGCGTGTCGCCTTCGCGCACGAGGTGCGTCCACGAGAAGACCTCGACACGGGAAGGCTCGAGCTCGAGCTCGATGCCCGCTCGGGCGGCAGCGTACGCGCGGCGCCCGGCGACGCGCTTCGCAGAGTAGGCAGGCGGCACCTGCTCGAGCGGGCCGGTCAAGCGCGCGATGGCATCGGCGATGGTGGAATCGCTCGGTGGATCGGCCTCGCGGACGGTCGCGCCCTCGAGATCGTCCGTCTCGGTCTCGCGGCCGAGAGCGATGACAGCCTCGTATTCCTTCGGAACGCCGTCGAGATGCGGCAGCAGCCGCGTCGCGCGTCCGAGCAGCAGGACGAGCAGCCCGGTCGCGAACGGATCGAGCGTGCCGGCGTGGCCGATGCGCGACTCGCCGAACGCGCGTCGCGCGGCGAGCACGACGTCGTGCGATGTCATGCCGGCGGGCTTGTCGACCAGCAGCAGCCCGTCAGTCGTCGTCTCCCTCATCCGTGGACGCGGGAGGAGAATCCGAATGCTCGGGAGCAGAGTCCTTCCGCACCTGCGCGAGCAGCTGTTCGATGTGCGCAGCGTGCGCCACGCTCTCGTCGTTGCGAAACTCGATCTCGGGGGCGACACGGAGACGCAGCGCGCGGCCCACGCGCCCTCGCAGATGCGTCGCGACACCGACCAGTCCGTCGAAGGTGGCGGCGCGCTGCGCTTCGGAGCCCAGGACGCTGACGAACACGCGAGCGTGACGAAGATCGCGGGTGATCTCGACGCCGGTCACCGTGACGAGCCCCAGGATACGCGGATCCTTGACGTCGTTCGCGAGAAAGGTGGCAATCTCCTCACGCATCGCTGCGGCGACGCGGTCGGAGCGATGATGATCAGGAGACACGGGTCACCAGATGCGAGAGGTGGGATGCGCGCCGGACACGAGCTCGTGTCCGGCGCCATCGCCAACCGTGGTCAGCTCTGCGGAGCCGACTCGAGCGTCCGCGCCACTTCTTCGGTGCGATAGCACTCGATGCGGTCGCCCACCTTCACGTCGTTGAAGTTCTCGATGCCGATACCGCACTCGAAGCCCTCACGCACTTCGCGGACGTCGTCCTTGAAGCGGCGCAGCGAGCCAATCGTGCCCTCGTACACCTCGACGCTGTCGCGGATGACGCGAACCCGCGCGTCGCGACGCACCACGCCGCTGCGAACCGCGCAGCCAGCGATCAGACCGAGCTTCGGCACCTTGAACGTCTCCAGCACCTCGGCCTCGCCGATGACGACCTCGCGCTGCTCCGGACGCAGCATGCCTTCGAGCGCGGCGCGGACGTCGGCCACCGCCTCGTAGATGATCCGGTAGAGCTTGATGTCGACGTTCTCGCGTTCGGCGGCCGCGCGCGCGTTGTTGTCCGGACGCACGTGGAAGCCGATGATGATCGCGCCGGAGGCACGCGCCAGGAGGATGTCGCTCTCCGTGATCGCGCCGACGCCGCGGTGCACGACCTCGACCTTCACCTCGGACGTGCCGAGCTGTCCGAGCGCGTCGGCCAACGCCTCGGCGGGGCCGCCCTGATCCGCCTTGATGAGGATGCGGAGCGAGCGAACGTCGCCGGCGGTGGACTGCGCCATGAAGTCTTCCAGCGTGACGCCACGCGTGCTGCGCCGGCTCTTCGCTTCCCGATCGAGCCGCTCACGACGCTGCGCCACTTCACGCGCCGCCGTTGCGTCCTCCACCACGAGCAGCTGATCGCCCGCCATTGGAACGCCCTGCATGCCGAGCACCTGCACCGGGATGGCCGGTCCAGCCGACTTGACCGTCTTGCCGCGCTCGTCGAGCAGCGCACGCACACGACCCGAGAACATGCCGACGATGAAATCGTCGCCGACCTTCAGCGTGCCGCTCTGCACGAGGACCGTCGCGACCGGACCCTTGCCCGCGTCGAGCTGCGCTTCGACCACCGTGCCCGTCGCGCGCTTGTTCGGGTTGGACTTGAGGTCGAGCAGTTCCGCCTGCAAGAGAATCTGGTCGAGCAGGACGTCGATGTTCGTGCCCTTCTTCGCCGAGATCTCTGTGCTGAGCGTGGTGCCGCCGAACTCCTCGAGCACGACGCCGTGCTGCAACAGATCCTGCTTCACTTTCATCACGTTCGCCTGCGGCAGGTCGATCTTGTTGATCGCGACGATCATCGGCACGCCGGCATTCTTGGCGTGCGAGATCGCTTCGATCGTCTGCGGCATCACGGCGTCGTCGGCCGCGACGACGAGAATGACTTCGTCTGTGACCTGGGCGCCGCGCGCGCGCATCGCGGTGAACGCTTCGTGACCTGGCGTGTCGAGGAAGGTGATCATCTTCCCGCCGGGCAGCTCGACGTGGTACGCGCCGATGTGCTGCGTGATGCCACCGGCCTCGCCCGCGACGACGTTCGCCTTTCGGATGTAGTCGAGCAGCGACGTCTTCCCGTGATCGACGTGACCCATGATGGTCACGACCGGTGGACGCGAGATGAGATCCTCGGGCTCGTCGGCCACGACAGATCCGACCTCCTCCGCCTGATACTCGTCCTCGCGCACGGCCTGGAAGCCGAACTCGCCGGCAACGATCTCGATCTGGTCGAAGTCGAGGCGCTGATTGACCGTGATCATCAGCCCCAGATTCTTGAACGCGAAGCCGACGATCTCCGTCGGCGACACCTTGATGATCTGCGCCAGCTCGCTGACGGTGATGAACTCGTTGACGCGGACGAGCTTCTTCTCGCGCTCGACCTCGGCCAGACGCGACGCCTCCGCCTCCTCGCGCATGCCGCGGCGATCGACCCGCCCGCCACGCGTGGGCGCGCCGCGCATGGACGCCATCGTCTTGGCGATGTTGGCATCCACGACTTCCTGATCGACCGACCCGCGCTTGCCCTTCTTCCGGTTGTTGCGGTTGGCCGCTCCACCCGCGCCTGCACCAGCGCCAGTGGACGGCGGACCGCCCCCAGGCGTGGGACGACGATCCGGTGTCCGAGTGGCTCCGCCGTAGCCGCCCGGCGACGCGGATGCGACGGGGCGTGGCGGGAAGGGCGACCCAGCCGTGACGGGCCGAGGACGCGGTGCGCCTGGCGTGATCGGCCGAGGCCGCGGGCGATCGCCGCCCGCTGCGGCGGGGGGCAGCGGACTCACCGTGCGAGGTGCCTGCGCGCGCGGAGCATCCGCTGGTGCGCTCGGAGATGGCGCGTCGCCAGAGGGCGGGCCCTGTTCTTCATTGGTCGCCGGTTCGGCGGCTTCGGCTTCAGCCTGCGCCGCGGCGGCGGCGGCGGCCTGCGCCTGGGCTTGGGCGACGCGGGCTCGCTCCGCTTCCTGACGCGCGGCTTCGGCACGCTCGGCTTCGGCGCGCTCCGCCGCCGCGGCATCGGCGGCTGCCTGGGCGACCGCATCAGCGGCAGCCTGCTCAGCGGCGACTTCGGCGGCCGCGGCGGCAACGTCGGCGGCCTTCCTGCGGCGCCGCACCTGTGATCCATCGCCATCGGCGGGGACCGGGGCCGGTGCGACCTCGGCGGCGACCGCTGCGGGAGAGGCGGCGCCGCGACGACGGCGCGCGGGAGCCGGTGGCGCCGCCTGCCTCTCGGCGCGAACGCGCTTCTCCCGCTCCCACCGGGCGCGCACTCGCGCGACCTGGTCGTCCGTCAGCGGGCTCAGATGGCTACGCACGGGAACGTCCATCTGACGAAGTAGTCCCATCACTTCGTCGGCGGAGATCCCGAACTCACCAGCCATGTCATGTACGCGAAGCTTGCTCAAACCACCCTCCTATGGGGCCCCAACGGAGCCCGACTCCACGAGCGCGCGAATGCCTTTCGCGAGCTGTCGATCGACGATACCAACGACCGCGGTGGATTCGCGCCCCACCACTCCGCCGAGCTCGGCGGAACTCGGTACTTCTACGAATCTAACCCGCCTGGCATTGAGAAGCGGGATCACCTTGTCGAGGCTGTGCCGTGACGCATCCATCGCGACCACGGCGTAGGCCACCTTGTTCTTCTTCGCATTCTCCCGCACCTGCTCCACACCCACGATCGCGCCACGTCCGCGCACTCCGAGACCGACGAGCCGAAGCAGCCGGCCATGGACCTCGGGGCTCAGTGTCACTCGCCGGCGCCGCTCTTGGAGGAGTGGACCTCGCCTTCGGTTGGCGCATCTTCCGTCGTCAGCTCATCGAGCAGCGCGATGATCCGGTCCGCCTCTTCGGGGGCGATGCCCGCCAGTCGGAGGAAGTCCTCTCGCTCGAGATCGATGATGTCGTTCAGCGTGCGATATCCCGCTTCGTTCAGCACCGCGACCGTGGCCGGGTGCATGCCGGCGAGCTCGGTGAGCGGCACGTCCGCCGCCTCGTCGCTCTCGACTTCGCCCGGCAGCGGAGCAAAGAGCTGCTCGCCGCCGCCCTTCTCCAACCACTCGCGGCTCGAGTAGAGATCGATCTTCCAGCCGGTGAGCTCCGAGGCGAGACGCACGTTCTGTCCGTTGCGGCCGATCGCCAGCGAGAGCTGATCCTCGTCGACGACGGCCTGGATCGTCTTGCTGACCCCATCGCTGAACACGCGCGCCACCTTGGCCGGTGCGAGCGCCAGCTTGGCGAACCGCTCCGGGTCGGACGACCACGGCACGATGTCGATGCGCTCGCCACCGAGCTCGTTCACGACCGTCTGCACACGCGAGCCCTTGAGCCCTACGCACGCACCCACCGGATCGATGCTGTCGTCACGCGAGAACACCGCGATCTTGGTACGGCTGCCGACCTCACGAGCCGTCGCGCGAATCTCGACGATGTTCTGCTGAATCTCCGGCACCTCCAGCTTGAACAGCGCCTTGACGAACAGTCCGTCGGCGCGGCTCAGGATGAGACGCGGCCCTTTGGGCGTTTCCTCGACGCGCTTGAGCACGGCGCGGATCGGCTCGCCCTGGTGGAAGTGCTCGCGATGATTCTGCTCGCGGTACGGGATGATCGCTTCCGCCTCGCGAAATTTGTTCAGCATGACGACGAGCTTGCCGCGCTCGATCTGCTGGATCTCGCCGGAGAGCAGATCGCCGACGCGCGACGCGAACTCGTCACGGATCTTGGTGCGCTCGCCTTCGCGCACGCGCTGGATGATGCGCTGCTTCGCCGCCTGGATGGCCGCGCGGCCGAAGACGGTGAAATCGAGGGGCTCCTCCATCACGTCGCCGGGCTCGAAGCCTTCGTCGAAGATCTTCGCCTCTTCGAGGGAGATCTCGCGTGCCGAGTCTTCGACGGTTTCGACGACGGTCTTCAGCAGCGTGATCTTGATCTCGCCCTTGGAGTCGTCGATCTCCACCTCGGCCTGGACGGTGGGACCGTACTTCTTGGCGAGCGCGGCCATGAAGCCGTCCTGCAGAAGCCCGTACAGCTCCGTTCGGTCGAGCTGCTTCGAATTCGAGAGCTCACGGAACGCGGCTAACATCTCTGCGGAACTGACCATCTATGACCTCGCTGAAAAGGGACCGCTCGTTCCGAGCGATCCGAAAACCGATTATTGGAAGCGAAACGCCAGCCGCGCCTCCTTGACCGCGGCGAGCGGAATCCGCTTCGCCTCCCCACGCTCCGGCCGAAGCGTGACTACCGCATCGGCATCTTCCCCCTCCAGCTCGACGATTTCCCCCTCGAACCGCCCACCCACGTCGGGCGCGAGCACACTGGCCCAGCGACCGACGAAGCGACGCCACTCGGCCGGCGTCCGCAGTGGACGCTCGCCTGGTGACGAGACCTGAAGCACGTACCGTTCGGCGACGAGCTGCCCCGTATCGAGGCGTGCTTCCAGCGCACGAGAGGCGCGAGCACAATCGTCGACGGTCACCTTCTCACCGTCGCGCCGATCGATGCGCACCTCGAGCACCGGACGCGAGCGCGTCCCTCCCTGCCGCAGCTCGACGAGATCGAATCCAACCTCATCAAGACCTTGCGTGACAACATGTTCCAGCTCGTCGTTCATGTTGTCTCTAGGTAACGTCAGAGAATAAAAAAATGTGGGGAGCCTCCCCCACATTTCGCGGGCGGCCCGAAGTCCGCCCACAAGCATATAAAGTAAGGCGAGCCCGGGGCGGGGTCAAGTTGCGACAGCCGCGCGCTCAGGAGCGCGCGGTGCGCACCTGGCGACGGCGCGCGTGAATCGAGCCGCTTCAGGAACGTGTCACGAGCACGCCGAGCTGCCGGCCCGCATCGCCGGCGCGATGCGAGTAGAAGCGGTCGTTGTCACATCTGGTGCAGAGTGGACTGATGGAGACGTCTCGCACGCCCTGCTCTCTCGCGTGCGCGGCGATGAGCGCGCGCAGGTCGACGTGCGCCGGGCCTGTGTGATCTTGGCCCGTGAGCTGCGCCGCGACGTCGCCGCTGACCTCGTAGCACCGTCCGCAGATGGCGGGTCCGCAGTGCACCCGCAACTCGCTGGGGGCGAATCCCAACGCCGACAGCCGGCTGATCGCCACGCTGGTGATGCGGGCCGCGGTGCCGCGCCAACCGGAATGCAGCACGGCGCCGGCGCCCGACGGATGACCGATGAACACCGGTACGCAATCGGCGACCGTGACGGCCATCGCCGTGCGTGGCTTCGTCGAGAGATGACCGTCGGCCGCATCGCATCGCAGCCAGCCGCGCCACTCCCCCTCGTGCTCCAACAGCACGTTGCCGTGGACCTGGGTCGCCGTGGCGAGTCGGGCGGAGCCGCCGAGCGACGCACGCAGCGCGCTCCACCGTCCCATGACCTCACGCACCGGCTCGTCCGACTGCGTACCGAAGCTGCCGACTGCACGGCCGGTGGTGAACGCCTCGATCCCGATCTCACGAAGGCTCTCGACGATCTCACCACCCCGGCGCGGATCCGCCGCCGGATCTGCTGCCGCGCTCACTTCGACCGGCGATCCTCGACTCGCTCGAGCTGTGCGCCGAGCGCACGGAGCCGCTCGTCGATCCGCTCGTAGCCGCGCTCGATCTGGCCGACGTTGTCGATCGTGCTCTCACCTTCCGCACAGAGCGCGGCGATGAGCATCGCCATGCCCGCCCGAATGTCGGGTGATTCGACGCGCCCGCTGTGGAGCTTGCTCGGCCCCACGACGACGGCGCGGTGGGGATCGCACAGCACGATGCGCGCGCCCATCCCGATCAGCTTGTCCACGAAGAACAGCCGCGACTCGAACATCTTCTCGTGGATGACGATCACGCCCTCGCACTGCGTCGCCGTGACGAGCGCGATCGACATCGTGTCGGCGGGAAACGCGGGCCACGGCTGATCCTCGAGCTTCGGCACCGCGCCGCCGAGGTCGCTCCGGATCACCATCTCCTGATTGGCGGGGATGACCAGATCCTCGCCCTCCACGCGGCACACGACACCGAGCCGCTCGAAGCCCATGAGCGTGGACCGCAGGTGCTCGACGCCCGCTTTCTCGATCGTGATCTCGGAGCGCGTGACAGCCGCGAGCCCGATAAAGGAGCCGACCTCGATGTGGTCGGGTCCGATCTCGTGCGTGCAGCCGTGCAATGGGCGCCCGCCGTGAATCGTGATCGTGTTGGTACCGATTCCTTCGATGCTGGCGCCCATGGCGACGAGAAACCGTGCGAGATCCTGCACGTGCGGCTCGCTGGCGGCGTTGCGAAGAACAGTGGTGCCTTCGGCGGCGACCGCGGCGGCGAGCGCGTTCTCCGTCGCCGTGACGCTGGGCTCATCGAGGAAGACATCCGCGCCGCGCAGCTGCTTGGCGCGCAGAATGAAGGCCTCGTCGAGGGTGAACGTCGCGCCGAGCTGTTGCAGCGCCAGGAAATGCGTGTCGACGCGGCGACGTCCGATGACGTCGCCGCCCGGCGGCGGGAGCTCGATCTCGCCGCATCGTGCCAGCAGCGGACCGGCCAGGAGGATGGACGCGCGGATCTTCCGGCACAGCTCCGGATCGAGCTCGGTGGCGCGGAGGGTCTTGGCGTGGATGGTGAGTGCGTTGCGGCTGGTCCACTCCGCGCTGGCGCCGATGGACTGCAGGAGCTTGACGAGCGTCTCGACGTCGCGGATGCGCGGGACGTTGGTGAGGTGCACCGGCTCTTCGCAGAGCAGCGATGCCGCGACGATCGGGAGCGCCGCATTCTTGTTGCCCGAGGGGCGGATGCGGCCGGCGAGCTTGTTGCCGCCTTGGACGACGAACTGCAGTGCGCTCATGGGAGTGGTGCGATGGACGGGCGCATGACCTGGGCGCCAGGTACGGGGAACCGGGAAACATCCCCGGGGTGAGCGAACGCGTCAAGCGCCGGCGGTGGTCCGTGGCGCAGAGCGCGCGATCTCTCTGCACCCTTCGCGCCGAAGTGCGGGATGTGGGATGCGCTGGCATTAGCTTGCAGAGGGACCGTGCTTGACACTCGGATGGAGCGCGCGATACGATGGCCGAGCGCACTCTGGCGTGGCCCCGGCCTTGCACACCGCGAGAGCGGTTCGACGATCCGCGCGGCGGGTGTGCCAGGCCTCTCAACTAGCCCAGGTATGTGATGACCGTCTCGTTCGCGCGCGCCGGCGCATGGTTGTTGGTGCAGGCGGCGCAAGCTCCCGACACCGTCGTAATGCGACAGGTCGGGCAGGATCCGGGCTGGTTCGAGAAGGCGACGGCGGTGGCGAGCGGGTTGATGACGATCGCGCTGCTGGTGCTGACGATCGCGCTCGTGCCCGCGGCGTGGAACTTCAGGAAGAGCTACGCGAAGATCAGTGATCTCCTGGACCGCGTGTACGGCGACATCAATCCGCTGATGCGTCATGCGAGCGCGATCGCGGACAACGTGAACTACATCTCCACGTCGGTCCGCACCGACGTGCAGCAGGTGAACGCGACGATCGCGGCGGCGAATCTCCGGTTGCAGCAGGCGGTGGCGTTGACGGAGCAGCGATTGGGCGAGTTCAACGCCCTGTTGGCGGTGGTGCAGGAGGAGGCAGAGGGGATGTTCATCGCGACGGCGTCGACGGTGCGCGGGGTGCGCACGGGAGCCGCCGCGCTTCACACTGAGGACGAGGACGACGACGCGCGCGGCGCGCCGGGTCCTGCGCCGGAGGAAGACGACGATGGCTACTACGACGACCCCGACAAGCCCGAAGCGGGGGCCACGCGTCCGCGAGTCCGCCCCCGACGCCGGGATTGGGCGTGACGCGCAGTACGACCTGCTCACCGCGGCGCTCATCGGTGCCGCGATCGGTGCGACAGCAACGCTTCTGTTCCGCCGCGGGCCATCGGGCCAGCGGCCCGTGGCGCCCGTGGTGCGAGGCGCGCGATGGGCCGGGCGCGGCGCCGTCGCCGCGGGAACGGCGGGGGCAAAGTGGGCGCGCGAGCAAGGCGGCGAGCTCATCGACCGCATCCCGGCGGAGCGCATCGAGCGCGAGGTTCGCGACACCGTGGGTGAGGCGCGCGAGCGCATCGACGGATTCGTTCAGCACGAGCTTCGCGACCTTCGGCGCGCACTCCGCCGCCAGCGGAAGCGACTCGGCGTCTGACGTCCGAGGCGCCACGCTCGGCGTAGCGCTGCGCGCATGCGGTCTAATCGCCGGCGCGTTGCTCCTCCTCGTTCTGCTACCGCACGCCGCCTACGCGTGGACGCCGGGAACGCACGTCTACCTGGGCGAGGCGGTGCTGCGGTCACTCCCGCAGCTTCCCGCCGCGGTAGCCGAGCTGCTGCGCGCCTTTCCGTACGACTTCCTGTACGGATCCATCGCGGCAGACACGAGCATCGCGAAGAAGTACGTGCCGACCGGCCGCCACTGCCATTCGTGGACGGTGGGGCTCGAGATCCATGCGTCAGCACCCGACGAGCCGATGCGAGCGTTCGGTCTCGGCTATCTCGCCCACCTCGCCGCCGACGCGATCGCGCACAATCACTTCGTGCCCAAGCAGCTCGCCGTCACGGCAAGCACGTCGGCTGTGGGACACAGCTACTGGGAGAGCCGGTTCGAGACGCACCTCGGTCCCGCGTGCGCCCGGCAAGCTCGCGATCTGATCCTGCTCGATCACTCGCGCGCCGACGGACTGCTCGACCGAATCCTGAGCCCGACGATCTTCAGCACGCAGACCAATCGCAGAATCTTCCGCGGGATGGTGCACGTCGCGGACAACGAGGGTTGGCAGCGCATCTTCGGGCTGATGACCGAGAACAGCCGCTGGGACCTGCGTGACGCCGAGGTCGGGCATTATCTCGACCACGCCTACGATTCGATCATGGACTTCCTGATCAGATTCGAGGCCTCGACGACCTACCGACTCGATCCCTCGGGAGACGAGGCGCTCCGACGCGCGAAGCGAGTGCGGCGTGATGCGCTGCGCACGGGCGGCGTGGAGCTGGTGCAATCCGAAGCGGAGCGACACTTCGGACTGCCGTCACTGACGCTCGGCTATGCGCGCGCGCTCGACGTGCCGCTCTACGACGTGAGACGCGCGACGAGCAACTGATTGAGCTTCTTCGGGTCGGCACGGCCCTTCGACTTCTTCATCACCGCGCCGACCAGCACGCCCTGAAGCTTCTTCTCGCCATTGCGGAACCGCTCGGCTTCGGCCGGGTTCTCGGCGATCACCGCATCGAGCCAGGCCGCGAGCTGTGAGTCGTCATCGACCTTGACGAGACCTTCGCGCTCGGCGATCTGCGCCGGCGGATCACCGGTCGCGACCATGCGGCCGAAGATCTGCTTCGCGGCGGTGTGGCTCACGACTCCGTCGCGAACGAGGTTGAGCAGCGACGCGAGGTCGGCGGGACGAACGCGGAAGCGAGAGATGTCCTGGCCGGTCGTCTTGAGCGTCGCGAGCACCTCACCCATGACCCAGTTCGCGGCCGCCTTCGCGTCGCCGTGCGTGCGCGCCACCGATTCGTAGTAGTCGGCGAGGCGGGGGTTCGCGGTGAGCACCTCGACGTCATACTCGCCGAGCTTGTAGTCGGATGCGAAGCGGGCGCGGCGCGCCGCGGGGAGCTCGGGCAGATCGTGCTTCACCTTCGCGATCCAGTCGAGCGCGAGAACGAGCGGCGGCAGATCGGGCTCGGGGAAGTATCGATAGTCGTGACTTCCCTCCTTCGTGCGGCTCGGCCGCACCTGACCCGTATGGCCATCCCAGAGCATCGTCTGCTGCTCGACGGAGCCCCCCGCTTCGAGCACGCCGACCTGGCGCACGAACTCGACCTCGAGGGCGCGCTCGACACCCGAGAAGGAGTTCATGTTCTTGACCTCGGTCTTGGTGCCGAGCTTCGTCTCGCCGCGGCGACGCGCGCTCACGTTGGCGTCGACGCGGAGACTGCCCTCCTCCATGCTCACGTCACTCACGTCGACGTACTCGAGGATCTGCTTCAGCACACGCAGGTACGCGCCCGCCTGCTCCGCCGAGCGCAGATCCGGCTCACTCACGATCTCGACGAGCGGGACGCCGGACCGGTTGAGATCGATCGCGCTGACACCCGGGAAGCGGTCGTGCACCGACTTGCCCGCGTCCTCCTCCATGTGCACGCGCGTGATGCCGATGCGGATCGGCGCGCCCTCCGCGCGCGCGCCGATCTCGATCCATCCGCCCAGGGCGAGCGGTTTGTCGAACTGCGAGATCTGGTAGCCCTTGGGGAGATCGGGATAGAAGTAGTTCTTGCGCGCGAAGATCGAGACCGGCTGCACGTCGCAGTTGAGCGCGAGCGCGGCGCGCGTCGCGAGACCCACGGCGTGCTCGTTGAGCACGGGCAGCGCGCCGGGCAACGCGAGGCACACGGGGCACGTGTTCGCGTTCGGCGACGCACCGTACTCCGCCGAGCAGCTGCAGAATGCCTTGGTTCGCACCTTGAGCTGCACGTGGACCTCGAGGCCGACGACCATCTCCCAGCGGTCGAGCAGCGGCGTGATCGCGGAGCTGCTCATGCGTGCGCCTCCGCGCCCATCGCGCGCTCGAGCGCGAACGCCGCCGTGAGCATGCGCGCCTCGTCGAAGTGCGATGCGAGGAGCTGTCCTCCGACGGGAAGCCCGCCGACGCGGCCGATGGGAACCGACATGGCCGGCACGCCGGCGAGGTTCGCCGTCGCGGTGAAGATGTCGCTCAGATACATCTCGTAGGGATCGGAGATCGCGCCGATCGGAAACGCCGTGGTAGGTGCCGTCGGCGTGAAGAGCACGTGCACTCCGGACTCGAAGACGCGGCGAAAGTCGTCGGCGATGAGCGTGCGCACCTGCTGCGCCTTTCGGTAGTACGCGTCGTAGTATCCGGCGCTGAGCACGTAGGTGCCGAGCAGGATACGCCGCGTGACCTCGGGTCCGAAGCCGCGGGAGCGAGTGGCCTCGTACATGCCGCGCAGCCCGTCGCCCTCGACGCGGAGCCCGTACCGCACCCCGTCGAAACGCGCCAGGTTCGACGACGCTTCGGCGGGCGCCACGATGTAATAGACCGGAATGGCGAGATCGGTATGTGGGAGCGAGACCTCACGAATCGTCGCGCCGAGCGCGCGAAGCTTCTCCACCGCGGCATCACAGCGCGCGCGAATCGCCGGATCGAGCGACGCGGGGAAGTACTCCTTGGGCAGACCGATGACGAGTCCCTTCACGTCCGCATCCGCCGACGCCAGGTAGTCCGGCACCGCAACGTCCGCCGACGTGGAATCCATCGGGTCGTGCCCTGCTATCACGCCGAGCCCGCGCGCCGCATCGCCAACGGTCGCGCCGAAGACGCCGACCTGATCGAGTGACGACGCGAAGGCGACGAGGCCGAAGCGGCTGACGCGCCCGTACGTCGGCTTCACACCGACGATGCCGCAGAACGACGCGGGCTGCCGCACCGAGCCACCCGTCTCGGAGCCGAGCGCGATCGAGACGATGCCCGACGCGACGGCGGCGGCGGAGCCGCCCGACGATCCGCCGGGCACGCGATCCGGCGCGACGGGATTTCGCGTCGGCCCGTACGCGCTGTGCTCGGTGGATGAGCCCATCGCGAATTCGTCCATGTTCGTCTTGCCGAAGATCACCGCGCCGGCGTCGCGCAGCCGCTTGACGACGGTCGCCTCGTATGGACTGACGTAGCCCTCGAGGATGCGCGAGCCACAGGTGGTCGGCATGGTGAGGGTCGCGATGTTGTCCTTGACCGCGACGGGCACGCCGAGCAGTGCTCCGGGCGTGGTATCCGCGAGCCGATCGGTGATCGCTGCGGCCTGCCTCCGCGCATCGGCGTCGTCGGTCCACGCGAAGACGTTGAGTCCATCTCGCCCGGCATCGACCTCGCGCGCGCGCGCAATCGCCGCGTCCACGGCCGACGTGGCGGTGGCCCGCCCCGCCGCGACCTCTTGGCTAACGATGGCGCTCGAGCGAGCCGTCATCCCTCCTCCGACGACTCGTGCGTCGAGAGCCGCGGCACGAGGAGAAATCCCTCGCGCAGGCTCGGAGCGAAGCTGTCCAGCGAGCGCTCGAGCGGGAACGGCGGTCCCTGGTCGGCGCGAACTGGCAATCCCTGCGCGCCGACGCCGATGGCTTCCTGCACGCCGGCGGTGTCGACCTTCGAGAGCTCGTCCATGTGGCCGAGGATGATGTTCAGCTCGTCGACAATCGCCGCGGCGCGCTCGTCGGTGAGACCGAGGCGTGCGAGCGCGGCGATGTGCCGCACGTCGTGCATCGTGACCGACACTAGTCGATGTCCCGTTCGAGGTTGGCCTGCGCGACGACGAGCGTCTTGCGCCCGATCGTCTCGTCGTCGAAATCGATCTTCGCCTTGAGGTCCCTGCCCGCTCCGGCCAGCTCCGCGATCACGCCCGTGCCGAACTTCCGATGGCGCACGCGCGCGCCGACCGCGATGACCGCCGCATCCTGCGATGCGTCGACGTCATCGAAGCTGGATGGCCGCGCGACCGGCGTTCCAGGCCGGCGCTGCGACGCGCTCGGTGGGAAGCCCGCATCGTCGTCAAGATACTGAGTTCTGAGACCTTCCGCCGGGCCGCGCTTCCGCGAATTGCCCCACTGGCTTCCGCCGCCGAGCGAGTGCATGAACGAGCGCCCGGAGCTGCGCACCTTGATCGTCATGCGCTGCTCGAGCATGTCCTCCGGGATCGCGACGAGAAAGCTCGACGCCTTGCTCGGCATGAACTCGCCGTTGCGACGCCGCTCTTCCGCGTGCGTGAGAAAGAGCTTCCGCTCGGCGCGGGTGATGCCGACGTAGAACAACCGACGCTCCTCCTCGAGGAGAGCCGGATCATCGTACGCCTTCGCGAGCGGGAAGAGCCCGTCCTCGAGTCCCGTGATGAAGACGATCGGATACTCGAGCCCCTTGGCGTTGTGGAGCGTCATGAGCGTCACCGCTTCGGCATCGGGACCGAGCTTGTCGAGCTCCGAGACCAGCATCGCTTTCTGCAGGAAGTGATCGAGCGGCGTGAGCCCGACCTCCCCCTCCTCGTCAGCGACCGTCTCGGCCGCACCGGTGATGAGCTCGCGCACGTTGTCGAGACGATCGGCCGACTCTGGCCCCTCCGCGCGGAGGAACTCGTCGTAGCGGATGCCTTCGACGACCTCGCGCAGCAGCTCGTCCACCGCCGCCTCTCGCGCCGACTCGCGGAAACGCGCAATGAGCGCGGCGAACTCGCCGAGTGCGGTACGAGCGGCGGGACGGAGCACGGCGAGCAGATCGGGCCGAACAGCGGCGGCGAGCATCGGGACACCGGCGGACCGCGCCTGCACCGAGAGCTGTTCGATCGTGGTGTCGCCGAGGCCGCGCTTGGGCACGGCGACCGCGCGGCGGAATGCCTCGTCGTCGGCAGGGTTGGCGATGAGCTTGAGATAGCTCATGAGATCGCGGATCTCGCGGCGATCGTAGAAGCGTACCGACCCGACGAGTCGGTACGGGACCGCGCGCTTGCGCAGCGCCTCCTCGAGCGCTCGGGATTGCGCATTCGTGCGATAGAGCACGGCGATGTCGCGCAGCGTGAGCGACGACGACTGCGCCCGTCGCGCGAGCAGTTCCTCGACGACGAAGTCGGCTTCGTCGCGCTCGTCCAGACAACGCGTCGCTGTCACGCGCTCGCCGCTCGAGTGGGTGGCGCGCAGCGTCTTTCCCATGCGAGTGCGATTCGCGCTGATCACCACGTTGGCGAGATCGAGCACCTCGGGGGTGCTGCGATAATTCTCCTCGAGGCGGACGACGTGCGCGTCCGGAAAGTCCTTGTTGAAGTCGAGGATGTTGCGAATGTCGGCACCCCGCCAGCCGTAGATCGACTGATCGTCGTCTCCCACGACGCAGACGTTGCCGTGTCCGCCCGCGAGCAGCTTCACGAGCTGATACTGCGCACGGTTGGTATCCTGATACTCGTCGACGAGCAGATACTGGAACTTGCGGCGATAGCGCTCGAGCTCCTGCGGATTCTCGGCGAGCATTCGAACGGGCAGCACGAGCAGGTCGTCGAAGTCGACCGCGTTGGCGAGGCGGAGCGTCTCGCCGATCTCGCGATACACCACGGCGACGGCGCGTGAGAACGGATCCATCGCCAGGTTGGCGTATTCGTCCGGCGTGACGAGCGAGTTCTTGGCGTCGGAGATCGCGGCCTGCACTCCGCGCGGCGTGAATTGCTTCACGTTCAGGCCGTTCCGCTCCATCACGCGCTTCACGACGCTCTGGGTGTCGTCCTGGTCGTAGATCGTGAACGCGGCGGTGCGTCCGGCGAGGTGCGGCGCGGCGCGCAGCATGCGCGCACCGATCGCGTGGAAGGTGCCGACCCACATGCCCGCGGGAGCGCGGCCGAGCAGCCGCGCGATCCGCGTCTTCATCTCGCCGGCTGCCTTGTTGGTGAACGTCACCGAGAGGATGCGGCTCGGATCGACGCCGTGCTGATCGATCAGCCGCGCGATGCGCGTGGTGAGCACGCGAGTCTTGCCCGACCCCGCACCCGCGAGCACCAGGAGCGGGCCGGTGATGTGCAGCACCGCCTCGCGCTGCGCAGGGTTGAGTCCCTCGAGCAGCGGATCGTCAATCGCAATGTCCATCAGGGTAAGATAATCTCGAACGTCGCGCCGCGGTCCACCGCCGCGAGCTGCAACGTGCCGCCGTGATTCTCTTCGACGATGCGACGCGCGAGCGAGAGGCCGATGCCCCATCCGCTCGTCTTGGTGGAGAAGCCGGGCTCGAAGATGCGGCCGCGGATCTCGCGCGGAATTCCCGGCCCGTCGTCGGCGACGCGCAGGGTTGCGCCCCCCTCGGGGCGCGGCTGGGCACCGAGGATGATCTTGCCGCCGCGCCCGGCCAGGGCATCGATCGAGTTCTTGACGAGCACCTCGAGCGCCCACTCCAACAGCACCGCGTCGCCGTTCACGCCGATCGGCTCGTCGTGGGGCCGGACGTCGATGGACACGGCGTTCGCGAGAGTCGGAACGCGCGCGCGGAAATAGAGCGCGATGCGGTCGACGAGCTCGCTCACGTCGACCGGGTCTCGTCGTGGCTCGCGCCCGATGCGCTCGAACCGGTGGGCGACGCGGTCCAGACGCTCGAGATCAGCGCGCATGAACGTCACCGCCTTCCGCGTGCTCTCGTCGCTCGCGCGGTCCTCGAGCAGCTCGATCCAGCCGGCGAGACTGGAGAGCGGCGTGCCCAGCTGATGCGCGGACTCGCGCGCCATGCCGGCCCAGACGCGCTCCCTCGCCGCGTGGTCGCGGGTGCGGACGATGTAGATGCCGGCGAGCAGAAGGATGAACGCGGTCGCCGCTTGCAGCGCCGGGATGATGCGAAGCCACTTCACGAGCGGCGTGTTGCCGAAGTGAATCTTCCCGACGACGGAATCCACCACCGGCGGATTCTGGCGGTCGAGCTCGTGCACGTACGCGCGGAGCTGCTCCTCGTTCCGCAGCGCCTCTTCGGGCACGTTCGCCTGCGTTCCGGTGGGCTTTCCTCTCAGGTCGGTGACGACGACCGGCACTCCCTGGGCAACGATGACTTTCGAGAGGTCGAGCAGCAGCAGCGCGGGATCTTCGGCGCCGACGCTCGTGTCGTTGAGCGCCTTGAAGACGCGCGCGTAGGTGAGGCTCGAGCGCATCGCCTCACCGCGCAGGTCGCGCACGACGCGCCGCGTGTAGACCACGTACGAGGCGAGGAGCAGCGCGAGCAGGAAGCCCACGACCAGCTCGGGAGCGCCGCGGCGCATCGCGCTAGCCGATCCGTTCCGATCCTACATACGGCCGCAGAACCTCGGGAACGATCACGGTGCCATCCGGCTGCTGGTAGTGCTCGAGGATGCAGGCGATCACGCGCGGAAAGGCGAGCCCCGAGCCGTTGAGCGTGTGAACGAACCGCGGCTTCTCACCCTTCGCCGGCCGATAGCGGATGTTCGCTCGCCTGGCCTGGAAGTCCGAGAAGGTGCTGCACGAGCTCACCTCGAGCCAGGATCCAACTCCGGGCGCCCACGCTTCGAGATCGTAGGTCTTCGCGCTGGAGAAGCCGGTGTCGCCGGCCGCCAGCAGCTTCACCCGGTACGGCAGCCCGAGCCGCTGGAGCATCGACTCGGCGTGGCTCAGCAGGAGCTGCAGCTCGTCCTCCGAACGCTCCGGGCTGGCATAGCGCACGAGCTCGACCTTGTCGAACTGGTGCATGCGAAGAATGCCCCGCGTGTCCTTCCCCGACGATCCCGCCTCTCGGCGGAAGCAGGGCGTGTACGCGCAGAATGCCATCGGCAGATCGGCAGCGTCGAGGATCTCGTCACGGTACAGGTTCGTGACGGGCACTTCCGCGGTGGGGATGAGAAAGAGATCGTCGCCGGCGATCCTGTATGCGTCGTCCTCGAACTTGGGAAGCTGGCCCGTGCCGGTCATGCTCGCGCGGTTCACGAGCACGGGCGGCCAGACTTCCTCGTAGCCATGCTCCCGCGCGTGGGTGTCGAGGAAGAAGTTCAGCAGTCCACGCACGAGGCGCGCGCCGTGGCGGCGAAACACCGCGAAACCCGACCCGCTGACCTTCGTCGCGCGCTCCAGATCGATCAACCCGTGCGCGGCGGCGATCTCCCAGTGTGGCTTCACCCCGTCGGACGGGCGCGGCGTGCCCCAGTCGCGCACGATGACGTTGTTCGACTCGTCTCCTTCCGGGACGTCGGCCGCGGTGATGTTCGGAATCTCGAGCAGGATGCCGGAGAGCTGCTGCTCGGCGTCGGCGAGCTCGCTCTCGAGCCGACTGATCTCCTCGCCCAGCGCGCGACCCTGCGTGATGAGATCATCGGCTGGCTCGCCGGCGCGCTTGCGTCGCGCGACCTCCTGGGACCCCACGTTGCGCGCCGCCTTGCGCTCCTCGACTGCCTGGATGAGCGCGCGGCGCTCGCGCTCGAGACCCTCGCACCGGTCGAGCTGAGGGGCGAGCGCCTGGAGCGCGTCGCGCCGCCGCATCGCCTCGCGCAAATCGTCGAGGCGCTCGCGGACGAGCCGAACGTCGTGCATCAGTTCGTCGGGATCTCGTCGGGGACGAGCGAGCGGTAGCCGCAGTTCAGGTCGACCACGGAGCGCAGATAGAGACGTCTGGCGGAGTCGACGCTGTCGACGACGAACTTGGCGTACGTCCTCTGGCCACCGAGCGAATAGATGCACTGTCCGGTGACCAGGTCGATCAACTCGACGGCGACGACCTGGCCGGGCGTGATCGTCTTCACCGTGATCGTGTCGTATCCCGCCTCGGGCGCTTCACGCAGCGACTCGAACGAGCCCGTGACCGGCTGGAGGCCGGCTCGCGTGCCGAGGCCCCCCGCCAGAGTGCCGGCGATTGAACGAACCGGATACATGACCACCTTGCCCGTCGCGTCGACGTCGAAGGCGACGTCGAAGTTGAAGGTGGCGTCGGCGCGCGTCGGCCCGCCGAAGAAGCTCACGGCGTTGGACACGGCCGCGGGCGACCCGGTGAGCGGGTAGAGCGAGTAGTTGATCTGGATGTTCGCGGAAGTGGCCTTCGGGCGCGTCGTATCGCCGCAAGCGACGATCGCGGCCGCGAGGGTCACCGCGGCGACACGCAGGAAGCGAGTCGGCAGCATGGCCTGAAGCGAGTCGTGACACTGAAGAGGGCGAATGTAGGATAGACCGCGGCGCGGACAAACTCAACCCGATGTCCTCGCTTGACTTCGCCCCCCTCGGCCGTAAGCTTCCGCTCCACTTCTGGAGGGTACTCAGGCATGCCGAGCATTCGGGACCTCGTCGGCGCGATTCGCCAGCGCGACGGGGTCGAGGCAGCGGTGATTCTTGGTCGCGATGGTCTCCTGATCGACAGTCAGAGCATTCCCGGGCTCGACGCCGAGGATCTCGCGGCGCGCATCCCGGCTATCATAGGACCGGCGGACGAACTCGGAGCTGCGGCTTCACGTGGTCCGCTGACGACCGCGGTACTGGAGCATCGCGATGGGCTCGCCGTGGTCTCGGTCCTGAGCCCCGACGCGATCCTGTTCGTCCTCGTCCGCCCGCAGGCCAACATCGGACAGCTGCTGTTCGAGCTCCGACGCAATCGCGAGCATATCGCGGCACTCGTCTGATCGTGAACGACACGCCGCTCATTCATGCGCTCGTCGCTGACGACGAGCCGCACATCGGACGCATCATCAAGATGAAGCTCGAGCAGGGCCCATTCCGGGTCACGCTCGTGTACGACGGTCGCGAGGCGCTCGACGTGCTGCGGCGCGAGGACGACGTGCGGCTCGTGCTGCTGGACCTGATGATGCCCTACCTGAGCGGACTCGACGTGCTGGCCGAGATGAAGCGTGACGAGCGCCTCAAGCATCTACCCACGATCGTGCTCACCGCGGCGGGACAGGAACAGCAGCATCATCTCGCGATGGAGCTTGGCGCGAGCGAGTTCATGACGAAGCCGTTCAGCCCCAAGCGCCTCTACGCGCGCGCTGCGGAGCTGGCGGGCATGGCGCCCGACGAGCCAAGCGTCGAGAGCGCATGACGTGTTGGGCGGTCGTCCTCGCGGGCGGCGTCGGATCGCGTTTCTGGCCGATCAGCACGCCGGACCGTCCCAAGCAGCTCCTTCCGCTCGCCACGACGGAGCCGATGCTCGCCGACGCGCTGGCGCGCCTGGCGCCGCTGGTGCCGCCGGAGCGCACGCTGATCCTGACGAATGCTGGACTCGTCGAGCCGATCGCCGCGCTCGCACCGACGCTGCCGCGCGAGAACCTGATCGCCGAGCCGCGTCCGGCCGGCACCGCCGCGGCACTCGCGTGGGCGGCGCACGAGATCGCGCGCCGCGGTGCGCGCGACGACGTGATGCTCAGCGTGCATGCCGACTGGGCGATTGGCGACGCGGACGCGTTCCGCACGGCGCTGCTCGCCGCCGCGCAGGTGGCCGAATCGCAGCGCGCGCTGGTGACCGTCGGCGTCGTGCCGGTGCGTCCCGATCCAGGCTTTGGCTACATCCAGCCCGGTGACGCGGTGGGGCCAGTCGCGCGGCGCGTGGCGCGGTTCGTCGAGAAGCCGGACCGTGCGCGCGCCGAGACGATGATGCGCGAAGGCTATCTCTGGAACTCGGGCATCTTCGTCTGGCGCGCCGGTGATTTCCTCGACGAGATCGCGGCGCTGACCCCGGAGATCGCTCCGCATCTCGAAGCGCATCCCGACGATCTCGAGAGTTTCTTCGCCGCGATCACGACCGGGATCTCGGTGGACGTCGGCGTGATGGAGCGCAGCGCGCGCGTCCTCGTGCTGCCTGGCGACTTCGGCTGGGACGATGTGGGAACGTGGGCAGCGCTGCGGCGTGTGCGCCGGTGCGACGAGCGCGGCAACGCGCTGAGCGGCGTGGTGCATGCGCTGGAGGCGACGAACAACGTCGTGCACGCGGACGGGAGTGCCGTGGTGCTGTACGGCGTATCGGACCTCGTCGTCGTCTCGCGCGACGGGCTCACGCTCGTCACCACGACCGAGCGTGCCGCGGATCTGAAGCAGCTCATCGAGTCGCTGCCGTCGACGCTTCGCGAGCAGTCGTGAGCGTCGTTCACCTCTACGACGACGCGCGCGCCCGCGCGTTCGAGCCGTTCGCCCTGACTCGCCCCATCGGCGAGCTGCGCGCGGGGACGTTGCTCGTGCGGGAGCGGTGGGAGCATGCGCTCGGCGCGAGCGTTGCCGGGCACGTCACGTCGGCGCATCTCGCGGGGTTCTCCGAGCCCGGCTCCGCGCCCGTGCTCGAGCGCGCGTGGATGCCAGCGGGGAGTTGGATCGTGAACGCGCGCTTCGCGCCGGCGCTCACGCGCGCACCGCAGGCCGACGTGCTCGAGGCGGACGGGCGTGTCGTCGCAGTGCGGCTCGCCGACGGAACCAACGCCGACGTGGACGATGGCGCGGCCGATCTCGAGCTGCTCGTGGCACGCAGCACCGGTGCGCGCGCGCCGATCGACGGCTGGTGGATGGACGAGGTGTGGGACTACGTCCGTCACCTGGTGCCGATGCTCGATGCCGACATCCCTCTTCTCGGTGTGGCCGCGTCGACCGCTCTGCCCCGCGGCGCGTTCCAGGTGGGTAACCACTCCGTCTTCGTCGAGGACGGCGCCGTGGTGGAGCCCAACGTCTGCTTCGACACCACGGCCGGCCCGATCCTGCTGCGCGCCACGTCGCACGTGCAGGCGTTCACGCGTCTCGTCGGACCGCTCTACATCGGCGCGCACAGCGTGGTCACGACCGACCGCATCGCCGCGTCGTCGATCGGCGACACCTGCAAGGTGCACGGTGAGCTGAGCAACTCGATCTTCGTCGGCCACTCGAACAAGGGGCACGACGGCTTCGTCGGGCACTCGATGCTGGGACGATGGGTCAACCTCGGCGCGGGCACGATCACGAGCAACCTGAAGAACACCTACGGCACGGTGCAGCTCTGGACCCGTGACGGCCTCCGTGAGACGGGGATGCAGTTCCTCGGCACCCTCTTCGGCGATCACGCGAAGACGGGAATCGGCACACGGCTCACGACCGGCTGCGTACTGGGTGCCGGAGCGAATGTGTTCGGCACTGCGATGCCTCCGAAGGCCGTGGCGCCGTTCTCGTGGGGAGAGACCGGCTCGTATCAGACCTACCGCGTGGATAAGTTCCTCGAAGTGGCCGAGCGCATGATGGCGCGCCGTCACGTCGCGTTGGACGACGCGATGCGCGCGCAGCTTCAGCAAGCGTTCGACGAGCGGTGGAGGGCGGAGCCGTGAAGCTCTGGGTGTTGGGCAGTGGCAGCGCGGGGAACGCGGTGCTCGTGGAGTGCGGCGAGAGCCGAGTGCTGGTGGACGCCGGCTTTGGCACGCGCACGCTCGCGACCCGCCTGCGCGCGATCGGCATCGCGCCCGCGTCGATCGAAGCGTGCATCGTGACCCATGAGCACACCGACCACATCAAAGGCGCCGCGGCGGGCGCCAAGAAGTGGGGCTGGTCGCTCTTCGCGAGCGATGGAACGGTGGACGCCTGGCCGGAGCTGCAGGAGGTGAACTGCGCGCGGGTCGCGCCGGGCAGCGGCGTGACGCTGTCGCGCATGCTGATGACGACGTTCGCCACCCCGCACGACGCGGCGAGCCCGATCGGCGTGCGGCTCAGCGCGACCAGCAGCGGCGTCACCGCGGTGGTGTGCACGGACATCGGGCACGTGAGCGACAACGTCCGCGCGCTCTGCAGCGACGCGGACTTGCTGGTGGTGGAGTCCAACCACGACGAGGGGATGCTTCGTGCGGGGCCGTATCCGCCCTCGGTGCGGGCACGGATCGCATCGCGCACGGGACATCTCTCGAATCGCGCGTGCGCCGACCTCGCGCGCGACGTGGTGCACGCGAACCTGGCGCACGTCGTCCTGGCGCACCTGAGCGAGAACTGCAACGACCACGGGCTCGCGCACGCGACGGCGACTGGCTCGCTGCGGCGCACGCGATATCGCGGACAGGTGAGCGTCGCGATGCAGCATGACGTGGTCGGTCCCTTCCTGCCCCGCTCCGCGCGCGCCGAAGCCGCGACCCAATACGCGCTGGCGTTGTAGCTCGAGCACGCGACGCCCGAACGCACGAATGGGAGCCCGAAGGCTCCCATTCGCATTTCCGAGACTGCTCGGGCCTAGTACATCCCGCCCATGCCACCGCCGCCGCCACCAGGCGCCGGGTGGCCGGAATCCTTCTCCTTCTTCTCGACGATGATCGCTTCCGTCGTGAGGAGGAGCGAGGCGATCGACGCGGCGTTCTGCAGCGCCGTGCGGGTCACCTTGGTAGGATCGATCACGCCCGCCTGGACGAGATCCTCGTACGTGTCCGTGAGAGCGTTGTAGCCGAACTTGTCGTCCTTGCTCGAGCGAACCTTCTCGAGGACGATCGAGCCCTCGCCACCCGCGTTCTGGACGATCATGCGGAGCGGCTCCTCGATGGCGCGACGGATGATGTCGACGCCGATCTGCTCGTCGGCCTCATCGAGCTTGAGGGTCTTGAGGACCTTCTGCGCACGGATGAGGGCGACGCCGCCACCGGGGACGATGCCTTCCTCGACCGCGGCGCGCGTGGCGTGCAGCGCATCCTCGACGCGAGCCTTCTTCTCCTTCATCTCGGCCTCGGTCGCGGCGCCGACGTTGATCACGGCGACTCCACCGGCGAGCTTCGCGAGACGCTCCTGCAGCTTCTCCTTGTCGTAATCCGACGTGGAGCTGTCGATCGCGGCGCGGATCTCCTTGATGCGGCCCTGGATCTTCGCGTCCTCACCACCACCATCGATGATCGTGGTGTTGTCCTTGTCGACGACGACGCGCTTGGCGCGGCCGAGGTCGGAGACGACGGCGTTCTCGAGCTTGAAGCCGACTTCCTCGCTGATGACCTGACCGTTCGTCAGCACCGCGATGTCGCCGAGCATCGCCTTGCGGCGGTCGCCGAACCCAGGCGCCTTGACCGCGGCGACGCGGAGCGTGCCGCGCAGCTTGTTCACCACGAGCGTAGCGAGCGCCTCACCGTCGACGTCCTCCGCGATGATGAGCAGCGGCTTGCCGAGCTGCGCGACCTTCTCGAGCACCGGCAGCAGATCCTTCATCGACGAGATCTTCTTGTCGTGGATGAGGATGTAGGGATCCTCGAGGACCGCCTCCATCTTGTCCGGGTCGGTGACGAAGTACTGCGAGACGTAGCCGCGGTCGAACTGCATGCCCTCGACCGTCTCGAGCGTCGTCTCGACGCCACGCGCTTCCTCGACCGTGATCACGCCATCCTTGCCGACCTTCTCCATCGCTTCGGCGATCAGGTTGCCGATCTCGGTGTCGTTGTTGGCCGAGATGGAACCGACCTGCGCGATCTCCTTCTTGCCCGTGGTCGGCACGCTGATCCGCTTCAGCTCCTCGATGACCGCGCCGACCGCCTTGTCGATGCCGCGCTTGATCGCCATCGGGTTCGCGCCGGCCGTCACGTTCTTGAGGCCCTCGCGGAAGATCGCCTGCGCCAGCACGGTGGCCGTCGTGGTGCCGTCGCCGGCGTTGTCGGACGTCTTGGTCGCGACTTCCTTCACCATCTGGGCGCCCATGTTCTCGAGCGGATCGGACAGCTCGATCTCCTTGGCGACCGTGACACCGTCCTTCGTGACCGTCGGGGCGCCGAACTTCTTGTCGATGACGACGTTCCGACCCTTCGGGCCGAGGGTGACCTTCACCGCCTCGGCAAGCTGATCGACGCCGCGCTTCAGTGCAGCGCGCGCATCGGTGTTGAAGTGCAGCTCTTTGCTAGCCATGGGAATTCCTCTGTATGCGTGGCAGTGGGTTACGCGACGATCGCGAGCACATCCGACTCGCGAAGGATCAGGTACTGCTCGTTGTCGAGCGTGATCTCGGTGCCGCTGTACTTCCCGTAGAGCACCTTGTCGCCAACCTTGACCGACATCGGGACCAGCTTGCCGTCCTCGTACTTGCCAGGGCCGACGGCGATGATCTCACCCTGCTGCGGCTTCTCCTTCGCCGTGTCGGGGATGTACAGCCCGCCGCGCATCTGCTCGGACTCTTCGGTCGCCTTCACGACAACCCGATCGGCCAGCGGCGACAGCTTCACGCCGGCCGCGCTCTTGGTGGCCATAGGTGGTGCGCCTCCATTCTCGATGAAACGGTGAACATGCTTTCGTTCGGACGATTAGCACTCGTTCTCGTGGAGTGCTAACAGGCTGCATGATAGTCGGCCTGGCCCCGACAGACAAGAGGGCTGCGGGGGATTGGTGCCGCTCGCGCCAAATTATTGATTGGCAATAACTTGCGCCGAGCTCGGTTTCGCCGTCACCCGTCGCGGAACGGCACTGGCGCGGGCCCGGCCCGGAGGCTATCGCGAGGGGGCCACGAGGTCGAAGGCGAGGGCCAGACCGTACAGCGTCAGGTACGGATCCACCTCGTCGAACGACTCGCACAACGGCGCGAACAGCTCGGCGAGGCCTCCGGTCCCAATCACGATCGGCGTGGACGCGTTGGGCCACTCGGCCTTGATCCGACGCACCAGGCCGTCGATGGACTCCGCCGTGCCGAACATCACGCCCGCACGGATGCATTCCTCGGTGCGCTTGCCGATCACGCGCGCCGGCGCGACGAGCTCCGTCGCAGGGAGCTTCGACGTCCGGCGGGACAGCGTCTCCGCGGAGGTGGTCACGCCCGGCGCGATGACACCGCCGAGAAACACGGCGTCCTTCGTGATGCAGTCGAACGTCGTCGCGGTGCCCAGGTCGACGACGATGGCGTCGCGGCCGTAGCGACGGCTCGCCGCGAGCGTGTTGATGATCCGGTCCGCGCCGACCGTGAGCGGCTCGTCGACCGCCAGCGTGATCGGCAGCGCGGAGCGTGCGTCGATCAGCTCCACGCGGCCCTTCGGAAGGAGGTGGCGACACGCCTCCGCCAGCGGCTCCGTCACTCGCGGCACGACGGAGCCGATCACCGCGCCCGTCACATCGGAGAGGGGGATGTCCGCACCAGCGAGCAGTCCCCGCAGCAGCACGTTGATCTCGTCCGACGTGCGCGGGACGCCGGTCATCACCCGCCAATGCGCGCGCAGCGTGTCACCGTCGTACAGCCCCAGCGTCGTCTCTGTGTTGCCAACGTCGAAGGTCAGGAGCATTCGAGCGGCTCGGCGAAGGTGAGTGATCCGGTCCGGTGCAGCGAGGTGGTGCCGTCGCCGCGCGCGATGAGCAGCTCACCGGAGGAGGCGATGCCCGCGACCCGGCCGGCCGCGGGCTCGGTGCACATTCGATCGATCGCGACGTCGCGCGCACGCCACCGCGCGAGCTCGTCCTCCGAAAGATGGCGACTGGCCGCCGCGGCGCGACGGAGCGCCGGCACGAGCCGCGAGAGCGCCCCCAGTCGGGTGGTCCCTTCGACGAGGCCGGCCGCGCCCTCGATGGCCGGCCGCGCGACATTCAGCCCGAAGCCGATCGCGACCCAGTCCGGCGCCGTCCCGCGCCAGCGCGTCTCGATCAACACGCCCGCGAGCTTCGCACCGCGCACGTAGAGATCATTGGGCCACTTCACGCCGATCGGCCCCGTCGCGAGCGCGTCGAGCGCCTCGGCCGCGAACAGACCGCAACGCAACGCGAGCACGTCGAGCGCGCGCGCGTCCATCGGTCGCTCGATCACGGTGAGCCAGAGCCCCGCGCCCGGGGGCGACGCCCAGCGGCGTCCATGCCGCCCCCGGCCCGACGTCTGCTCGTCGGCGACGATGACCGTGCCGCTCGGCGCGTCGGCTGCGATCGCGTGCGCGACGTCGAGCGTGGAGCTCACTGACGCGTGCAGCTCGACGCGCGGCACCCCGATCTGCTCGGCCAGCTCGCTCGCGCTGATGCCGTCGAACGTCGCGCCCGCGCCGTCAGCGAAGGAACGCAAAGTAGTACACGATCGCGAGCGCGATGCGATACCAACCGAACAGCGAGAAGTCGCGGTTCTTGATGTAGCTCAGGAAGGACTTGATCGCGACGATCGCGGTGATGAAGCTGACCACGAAGCCGACGCCGAGCACGCTCAGATTGCCCTGAAGCGCCGACCGGTTCTTGATCAGCTCGAGCCCACTCGCGGCGAGCATGGTGGGTACGGCGAGCATGAACGAGAACTCGACGATCGTGCGCTTCGACACCCCGATGAGCGAGCCGCCGACGATCGTCGCGGCGGAACGCGACACGCCAGGGATCACCGCGATCGCCTGAAACAGCCCGATCAGAAACGCCTTGCCGTACGTGATCTCCCGGAAGTCCGTCTCCCGATCCGGCGCGCGCTGCCTCCGCGAGAACAGCAGGAGCGCGATGCCGCCGATCACGAGCGCGGTCAGCACCACCGTCACGTTGCCGAGCAGATATCCTTTGATCGCCTTGTAGACCGTGAGACCGATCACCCCGGTGGGGATCACCGCCACCACGAGCTTCTTCAACACCTCGAAGTCGAGGAACTTCCTCCAGTACAGCACGACGACCGAGAGAATCGCACCGAGCTGGATGATGATCTCGAAGCTCTTGAGGAACTCGGTCTCTCGAATGCCGAGCGCGCGGCTCGCCAGGATCAGGTGAGCAGTCGAGGAGACGGGGAGGAACTCGGTGACTCCCTCGACGATGCCGAGGATGACGGCATGGAAGGCGTCGAGCACGGGCTGCGCGGCGGCGGCAGCGGTCTGCAGGGCGATCACGAGTGGATGTGCAGGTGAAAGAGGTTACGCTTCGGCTGCACGGACGCTAGCGCCGAGGGCTCTCTCGTAGAAGGCCTCGTAGTGCGCCACGACCTCCTCGAGCGCGAAGCGCTCCCGTGCGTCGGCGGCGGCCAGGATACTTGCGGCGTTCCACCGGTCGTCGTCGCCCAGGAAGCTCACCGCCGCCTCCGCCATTCCCTCCACGTCACCAGCGGCGCACAGCGCTCCGGTCTCGCCATCGCGCACGACTTCGGGGAGTCCGCCGGCGCGCACGCCGATCACCGGGACGCCGGTCGCGAGCGCCTCGAGCGCGCTCAGACCGAACGACTCGCTCTGCGTCGGGAGCAGAAACAGATCGGCGCTCGCGAGCAGCGGCGCGACCGACTCGAGCTTGCCGAGGAAGAAGACGCTGTCCTGCACGCCGAGGCGCCGCGCCTCCTGCTCCGCGTCGATGCGATCGGGGCCGTCGCCGACCATCACGAGCACACTGGGAATCCGCTGCGCCACGCGTGCATAGACACCGACGACGTCGCGAACGCGCTTGACTGGACGAAAGTTCGAGATGTGCATCAGCACCTTCCGTCCGCCCTCGACCTGATCGCGAAGCTGCGGCTCGTAGCGCGACCGGTCGTAGACCGTCGGATCGATGAAGTTCGGAATGACCTCGATGTTGCACCCGGAGCAACCGAACGCCGACTGCGTCTCGGCGCGTAGGAAGCGCGAGACCGCGGTCAGCCCGTCCGACTTCTCGATCGAAAACTTGGTGATGGCGTGGAACGACGGATCCTGCCCGACGATCGTGATGTCGGTGCCGTGGAGCGTCGTGAGCACCTTGATGTCCGGCCGCGCCGGCCCGAGCATCTCCTTCGCGATCCACGCGCTGGTGGCGTGCGGGATGGCGTAGTGAACGTGGAGCAGGTCGAGCTTGTGCGTGAGCACCACCTCGTGCATGCGAACGGCGAGCGCGAGGTCGTAGGGCGGATACTCGAACAGCGGGTACCGTCCGACATCCACTTCGTGGAAGTAGATTCGCGGCAGAAAGGCAGGCAGCCGGAACGGCTGCTGATACGTGATGAAGTGGATCTCGTGCCCGCGATGCGCCAGCGCGATGCCGAGCTCCGTCGCCACGGCGCCCGAGCCGCCGTACGTCGGATAGCAGGTGATGCCGATCTTCATGCGCTGCATGCGTTCCACCAGGCGAGCGCGCGCGCATCACGGTCGGGCGCGCGCGGATCGAGATGGGTCACGTGCGCTCCGGCGAGCTGATGCCGGAACCAGGTTCGCTGTCGCTTGGCGTACTGTCGGGTCTCGATGATCACGGTCTCCAGCGCGTCGTCGTAGGTGAGCTCACCGCATTCGAGCAGACGAATCGCCCCGTAGCCGGAGGCGTTCCACGCCGGGGCATCATGCGGCACGTCGCGCATCAGAGCGCGGACCTCGGCACGCCACCCGTCCATCATGGCGATCGCACGCGCCTCGATCTGCGCAGCGAGCGCCCCTCCCGGATCGACGACAAGATATCGCGCGCGCCACCGCGGCGGGCGGACTCGCTCGCGGTGGAGGTCGCTCACTCGGCGACCGGAGAGCAGGGCGATCTCCGCCGCACGGAGAAGCTGAGTGCGCCCGAGACTGGCCCGCGGCGGATCGAGCTCGCCCACCCAACGACGGAGCTCTTCGGTCGTCATGGCATCGAGCACTTTCTGCAGGCTCGCGCGGCGCTCCGCATCGAGGGGCGGCTCGTCGAACAGCGTACCGAAGAGGGCGCGCAGATAGAGCCCCGTTCCGCCGACGACGACGGGAGTCCGTCCGGACGCGACCACCTCGCGCAGCCACCCGTCCGCCTGCTCGCTCCACCATGCGGCGGAAGCGCGCTCGGTGGGATCGAGGACGTCGATGCCGAGATGCGGCACGCGGCGCCGCTCGTCGGGGGTCGGCTTCGCGGTGCCCACGTCGAAGCGGCGATAGAGCTGTCGCGAATCCGCGCTCACGATCGACAACGCGACGTGGCTCGCGAGCTCCATCGCGACACCGGACTTTCCCGCGGCGGTCGGGCCGCAGATGACGCGCACGATCGGTGCGTCTTCCGCGGCCTCGGGATCATTGGCGGCCAAAGCGACGCTCGAGCTCCGGCCACGAGAGCTGCACGATGGTCGAGCGGCCGTGCACGTCGTGCGCGGGCAGTCGCGTGTCGCCGAGTGCGACGAACAGCGCGCGCATCTCGCCAGCGGAGAGCTCGTCGCCCGCCTTGATCGCGGCCTTGCACGCGACCGTCGCGGCGAGCCGCTCATGCCGCGCGTGCGCCGCGGACTCGCGATCGCCCGCCAGCGTCGCGAGCGTCTCGCGCAGGCAGCGCTCCGCGTCGAATCGCGGATGCGGCATCGGCACGCTGCTCACCAGCAAGGTGTGTCCGCCGAATCCTTCCACCTCGAAGCCGAGCCGCGCGAGCATTTCCCGATTCGACTCGAATGCGTCCCCCTCGGCTGGCGTGAGGTGGAGCGTGAGCGGGAAGAGCAGCCGCTGCGACGGCGACTCACCGCGCTCGAGCATGCCCATGAACTGCTCGTAGAGCACGCGCTCGTGCGCCGAATGCTGGTCGATGAGCACCACGCCGTCGTCGTGCTCGAACAGCATGTACGTGCGCCGAAGTTGCAGCAGTGGCGGCACGACGACCTCCGCGCGCGCATCGCGGGGCGGCGCGGGTGCCGGAGGAAAGATCGGCTCGGGCGGACGAGCGCCGTCGAGCGGCGCGTCGCTCGTCACATCCTCCACGTCGACGCCTGGCGCACTCCCGTTCGCGAACAGACCCTCCTCAGCGGGCGCGGTTGGTCGCAGCAGCTCCACGTCGGCTGGCGCCGTACTGCTCCACATCGGCCCACCCGCCGACCAGCGGCGAACGCCGAGCGCTGCGCTCGCGTCGAAGGTCCCGAGCGCGCGCCGGACCGCCTCCTCCACGCAGCGCTCCACCGCCCATCGATCACGAAAGCGCACTTCGGCCTTCGCCGGATGGACGTTGACGTCCACGCTGTCGGATGGCACCACGAGCGCGAGCAGGAGCGACGGACGCAGACCGGCAGAGAGAGTGGACCGATACGCGGCTTCAGCGGCGCGGAGCATTCCGTTGTCGCGGATGGCTCGGCCATTCACGGTGAGAAAGGTGCGACGGCTCGCGGTGCCGACGTCGCCCGGTCGCTCGGCGAGCCCGCTCACCTGCACCGTTCCGCGGACGTCCTCCACATCGAGCATCCGGTCCGCCGTCGCCGAGCCCCAGAGCGCAGCGACGCGATCGCGAAGGCTCGATGCGGCGGGCAGCGAGAGCGCGGTCTTGCCGTCGTGCGACAGCGTGAAGCGCACGTCGCAACGGGTGAGCGCGATCGTCGCGACGGCCTCCATCACGCCACGCCACTCGCTGCGCGGACCACGAAGAAATTTCTGGCGCGCCGGCGCGTTGTAGAAGAGCTGCGACGCGGTGATCGTCGTGCCTCTTCGTCGCGCCACGTCGGTGACTGCGAGGACGACGCCTCCCGCGGCTCGCACGGACGTGCCGGCGCCATCGGCTGGCGCCGTTTCGATGAGGAGCTGACTCACGGAGCAGATCGCCGGAAGCGCCTCGCCGCGGAACCCGAAGCTCGTGACGCCGACGAGGTCGGACGCGCTCCGGATCTTCGACGTCGCATGCCGCTCGAGCGCGAGCACGGCGTCCGCGCGCTCCATCCCGATTCCATCGTCGCTGACGCGGATGAGCAGTCGCCCGCCCTCCTCGACTGCGATGTCGACCGCCGTCGCGCCGGCGTCGAGTGCGTTCTCGACGAGCTCCTTCACCGCGGACGCGGGACGCTCGACCACCTCGCCGGCGGCGATCTGGTCGGCCACGGCCGACGGAAGAACTGCGATGCGCGCCATCGAGCGAACGTTACCGCAGCGGCGCCAATCCGGTCAATCGCGCCGGCTGCACGGGATCGATCGGCATCACGCTGCTCGCAGGCACCCAGCCCGAGCGCGTCGCATCGAGGGTGAGATGCACCCAACCGCCCTCACGCGCACCGAGCCGGCCCGCTTCGCCAGCGCTGGCCGGTACGAGCATCGGGGCGTCCGGCGCCGGCGACTCCAGCAGCGCGCGTCCGCGAACGAGCACGCCGAGATCGCGCGCCTCCAGCCGCTCGTTGACCTCGACGAGCGCACCGAGCGTGACGAGGGCGAGCACGATCCCAGCGCCCGCCAGCCGACGCACCCGTCCGGTGCGAAGATGCTCCGGAAGCGCGAGCGCGCCCCACGCGACGAGCCACAGCACCAGCGCGGTCAGTGCCAGCAGATCGGCCGAGACGGGCGCGACGTACGCCGCCGAGCGTGGTCCGAGCAGCTGCACGCCCGCAAGTCGTTCGCGCGCCTCGTCGTCGAGTGGGTCGAGACGCAACGCGTGATGCCATGCGCGCGACGCCTGCGCCGAATCCGCCGCTTCCCACGACGACGAGCCCAGGTTGGCCCACGCGTCCACCGCGCGGGGCGCTTCCATCGTCGCGCGCTGGAAGCGCTTCTCGGCGAGCGAATACTGTCCGCGCTGATACGCGCGCACGCCGTCGGCGAAGCTGCGCTCCGCCGCGTCCGTCGCGCCAAACAGCGTCGCGGCCGCGACGACGAGCAGCACGCTCGCGCCGGTGACCGCGCGACCAGTCGCGTGCATCGGGAGCGATTCCCGCTGCACCATGTCGGCGATCTCCGCCGCTTCACCCAGATCGCGCGGCTCGAGCTCGCCGCCGGGCGAGTACGCGGCGTCGTCGAGCCGGCCGAGGAGCGCCTCGGCTTCGAGCGCGGTCGAGTCGCTCACCCCGGCTCGGCGAAGCACGCGTCCAAGCGGATCGTGATCGCGGCCGACCGATGGCACGCGCTCGCGCAGCGCGTCGAGAAACAGCCGGCGAAGCTCCGGCGCCGAGGGTGGGACGCGCGCCGCGGCGAGAAGCCGGAGGCGCTTGAGCGGCGAGATCTCACGGGCGCGCCAGCGCTGGCGCCGCACGGCTCGGCGGAGCACCGCGGGAATCGGCGCGAGCACGAGGAGCGCCCAGTACCATGGCCGCGACGCGAACGGAGCGCCGAGCTCGGCGCGCATCACGACGCGCACCGGAAGTCGTGGCCCGACCGCCGTATCGCTCGACGCGAGCGCTCCCGCCGTGACGTTGAGCGTGAGCGGCGTCGTCTCGGCCACGTCGTACCTGCTCGACGCCGGGTCGTAGTACGCGTAGCGAATGGCGGGAATCGTGTGCGCGCCCGGGCTGCGCGGCGAGACGATCCAGTCATACTCTTTGCTGCCACTGATGTGGCTGGTCGCGGAGTCGATGCGCACGCGCTCGTCGCTCGGAGTGATCGTCGCCCAGGGCAGCGTCAACGTCGGCCGCGGCAGCAGCTTCACGTTGCCGACGGCGTCCACTCGCGCGGTCAGCACGATCGGATCACCGACGCGCGCCGTCGGCGATTGGAGCCGTGCCGAGATGCGCAGCGTTCCGACGGCGCCCGCGTAGTCGCGCGGCCGATCGCGCAGCGGCGGCTCGACCGCGCCGAAGAAGACGCTGTCGGTGCGCACCTCGAAGCTCTCCTCGCGCGAGAAGAACGACGACGACAGCGGCAGCGAGTAGGTGAGAACCGCGGGTGGGATCGCGACGCGGCCTGGAAAGAGCGGAAACAGCGCCCGCCGATAGCTGAGCGTCTCGAAGCACCGGCGCCCCTGCCGCGGCGCGCCAGCCGGCAGGCTCACGTCGTACGCGAGCACCGCAGCCATCTCCGGCGGAAAGAAGGTCGGATTGCGCCGCAGACGATTGCGCGCCGGCTCGTTGAGCAGCACGTCCACCGTGTAGTCGATCTGCTGGCCGACGATCAGTGAGTCGATCGTCGCTCCCATCGGCAGGTTCTCGAGCTGGGCACGGACGAGCACGACCGGCGCCGGCTCGATCGGCGCATGGAGCTCGACGACGAACGGCGCGGATTCGACTCGCCGTCCGTCGACCAGCGCGACGAAGGGCGGAAGCTGAACTCGGCCGGTGAGTCCCGTGGTCACGAGCGCCGACGCTTCCACGATCGTGGACAGCGCGCCTCGCCCGTCCGGCTCGACGCGCGTGGAGGTGCGGCTGCGAAGGAGCTGGAGGCTGGGCCCGCGCGGCGGCTCGATCGACACCGACGCGCGACCTGGCACGCGCAGCGCGGCGGTGAGATTGAGCGGCATGCACGCCGAGCCGGTGTCGGGACCGTTCGCCGTGATTGCGAGCTGCGCGAGGAGCGCTACGACGAGCACGGGCGTCTCACCAGTCTTTGCCGCCTGGTGGTGGCTCGGGACGATTCTGCTGCTGCTTCTTGCCCTGCACTTCTCGCTCCTCGCGCTCCGCGCTGCCGAGCAGCTGCTCGGCCTGCCGCTGCGCGAGCGTGGGCTGTGGCTTCGGCTCCTGCTGCGCGGGGGCCGGCGACGCGTTCGACTGCCCGCCGCCACCACCGCCGCCGCCGTTCTCCTTCTGCTTGCGGAGCGCGAGCTCGTAGTTCCATTTGGCGTCCGGGTCGGCCGGCCGCTGCAGGAGAACCTGCTTGTAGTCGGCGAGCGCGGGCTTGAGCTCGGCGTCGGCCGAGTCCTGCTGCGCGGCGAGTCCACGCACGAGGTGCGTGAAACCCGCGTTGAAGCGCGCGCGGTACCGCACTTCCGGGTCGGCCTTCTCCGCCGCTTTGTCGAGGATCTCTGCTGCCGCGGGGAGCGAGTCGGCGGCGATGAGCGCGGTGCCGTAGTTGTAGAGCGCACCGGGCGACGCATCGCCGCTCTTCACGACCTGCGCGAACAGCGCGGCGGCGCGGCGATAGTCCTTCGCACGATAGGCCGCCGACGCGTCCACCGCTTCACGCGACCCGCCGCATCCCGTGACGAACGCGAGCAGCAGTGACGCCGCGACCGCCGTCTCGGCCGCAGCCGCTCGACGCCGGCGTCGACCCCGTCGCCCGGCGAGGATCGTGTCGAGCCAGAGGAGCAGGATCGCGGGGAGGAGGAACCACTGGAAGCGCGGTGTGCGATCCTCGCCGGCCTGCGTCGCGCGCGACTTGGTGCGCAGCCGAGAGAGGGCGCTCTTGATGCGGGCCGCCTTGTCCGTCGCGTCAGCGGGAATGAACGTCCCCGCGCCCGCGGTCGCTGCGGCCTGAAGCAGATCAGGGCGATAGTGCGTCACGACGATGTCTCCCTTCTCGTCCCGCTTCTGCGTCGTCACGTTCCCCTCGCGAATGGGAATCGTGGAGCCCTGTGCCGTGCCGAAGCCGACCGTCACGAGGCTGACGCCCTGCTCCTTCGCGCGCTGCGCCGCCGCGATCAGCTCGTCCTGCGGCTCGAAGCCCTCGCCGTCGCTCATCACGACGAGCGCGCGATCGGCGCCGCTCTTGGTGAGCGCGAGCAGGCTCGTGCCCTGCGCGATCGCCTGGGCGATCGAGCTACCCGCCTGACCCACCACGCTCGGGTCGAGGTTGTCGAGGAAGAGATCGAGCGCACCGCCATCGACGGTGATGGGCGAGAGCACGTAGCTGCGCCCCGCGAAGGCCAGCAGCCCCACGCGGTCGCCGGGGCTCAGCGCGCGAAGGCGCCGGATCTCCTGCTTCACGCGCTCGAGCCGGTTGGGCCGCTCGTCAGTCGCCATCATCGAGAGCGATGCATCGACGGCGAGCACGAGGTCCACGCCCGTGGAGCGAACGGTGCTGCGCTCGATTCCCCACTGGGGCCCCGCGATGGCGACTCCCGCGAGCGCCGCGGCGGCGGCGAGCCGCGCCGCGCGCCATCCGCCAGCGCTGAACACACTCGCGGGAACGAGCCGCCGCACCACGTCGAGACTGCCCAACCGCTGCAGCCGCTGCGCGCGATGCGTGCGTGCGCGACGGAGCAGCAGCACGAACACGAGCGGAAGGATCACCGCGAGCGCCAGCAGCCAGGGCAGCTGCACGTATTCGAGCGGCAGATTCAGGGAGATCATGGCAGCGGCCCCTTCCACGCGACGAGCATGAGCTCCGTCGCGAGCGCGACGAGCATCAACGAGAGCGGCCAGCGGAACAGCTCCGCGTAGCGCACGTACGTCTTGCTGCGCACGGGCGACCGCTCGAGCGCGTCGATCTGCTCGGTGATGCGCTGGAGCGCAGCCGGGTCGCGCGCGCGGAAGTATCGTCCGCCCGTGGCGTTCGCCACGTCGGTGAGCAGCTTGTCGTCGATCTCCACCTTCTGCATCTCGTAGCGCAGCCCGAACAGCCCACGCCCGACCGGCACCGGCGCCATTCCCTCGGTGCCGACCCCGATGCCGTAGATCTTGATCCCGAACTGCGCGGCAGCTTTCGCCGCGGTGCGCGGATCGATCGAGCCGCGGTTGTTCACGCCGTCCGTGAGCAGCACCATCACCTTCGACCTGCCGGGCGCGTCGCGCAGCCGGTTGGCCGCCGTCGCGATCGCCGTGCCGATCGCGGTGCCATCCTCGAGCTGGCCAGGCTGCAGATTGTCGAGCGCGGCCTGGACGACGGGATAGTCGGTCGTGAGCGGCACCTGCGTCAGCGCCTCACCGGAGAACGCGACGATGCCGATCCGATCGCTCGAGCGCGCGGAGACGAACTGCTTGATCCGGTCGCGCGCGACCTCGAGCCGGTTCTGCGGCTGGAAGTCCTGCGCGAGCATGGAGCTCGAGATGTCGAACGCGACGACGATGTTGATGCCTTCCGACGTCGACGTCACCGCGTGCGCTCCGGCGCGCGGACGCGCCAGCGCGATGATGCCGCTCGCCAGCGCGAGGTTGCGCAGCAGCGCGAGCAGGCGCGCGAGCCCTCGCCCGGCGCGCGGCCCCTTCGCGAGAATCGCGACGCGCGAGAAGACGATCGCCGGAGGGGTGCGCCGCCGAGCGACGACCCACCACAGCGGAAGGAGCAGAAGCAGCAGCAGCCACCAGGGCGAGTAGAACTGCACGTCGCCAATGCCGATCATGCCGCATCCTCCCGCGCGACCGCCGCCGCGGCCGCGTCGTGCTCCTCGCGCACGATCGTTCGCGCTTCGTCTCCGAGCTCGCGTGCCCGCGCGGGTGGAACGGGCGCCGCCGCGAACTTCACCGGATCGATCTCGTCGAGCAGCCGGCGCAGCTTGTCGAACGGCACGCTCTCGATGCCGCGCACCGCGGCGAGCAGCTCGCCACTCGTGTTCGCGAGCGACGCGACGGGATGACGCTGCGCGAGGTAGCGCCGCACCACGTCGGCCATCAGCGCCGCGTGACGACCCGGCTCTCCCGCCTCGGTCAGTCGCAACCGCTCGATGCGCGCGAACGCCGTCTCAGCGTCGGCGAACGGATCGCCGGTGGATTCGGCGTCGCGGCTGCGCCGGCGCCACCACCAGATGCCGAGTCCGATCATGAGCGCTGCGAGCGCGGCGAGCGCCCACCACCACCATGGAACCGGTGCCCGAACGTCGAGCAGCGGACGCGCTGGCTTCGGCACGCGCTGCGCGCTGTCGGCCGGCAGCACGCTGCGCACGAACAGCGTCGGCAGCGTCAACGCGACTCGGCGCTCGCCGTCCTCGGACTGCACGAGCACGTCGGCGAGACGGATCGGCTGCCTCCCGATGTCCCATGCCGCGAGCCGATATGTCGCCACGCGATCGACCGCGGAGCTGTCTGCGCCGTCACGCACCGTGGGCGGCTCGATCGCCTGGACCGGTCCGAGCGAATCGGTCGCGGTGGGGAAGTTGACCGTCGCGCCGAGCGGCGCACGCACGCGGATGGTCAGGCGAACGACGTCGCCCACCGCCACCGTGTCGTGATCGACGACCGCGCCCGCCTGCACCGTGATCGAGCTCGATGCGGGCGCCGCGCTCTGCACGCTGTCCTGCGCGAGCACCGCCGCCGACGGCACGCCGGCCAGCGCGAGCGCAGTCGCGAGCCGAATCGAGCGGGCGAGCACACCGGGCACGATCATCTCCGGCGGGCGCGCGTCTCGCGGGCGCGGAAGAACTTGATCAACGGCTCGACGACGCCGCCGTCTGTGTGCACCGGGATCTCATCGATCGCGAGCCGCCGCAGGAGATGCCGGCGCGCGGAGAGCTCTTCCTCCACCGCGGCCGCGAACTGCGCGCGCACCGCCGGGTCGCTCGTGTCCACGTCGAGCGTCGCGCCCGTCTCCGGATCGACGAACCGCGCCAGCCCAACGTCCGGCAGCGTCTGCTCGCTCGGATCGTCGACCGTGACGGCGACGACGTCGTGGCGCTGCGCGAGCAGCTTGAGCGGATGCTCGATGTCGCTCGACTGGAAGTCCGAGACGACGAAGATGATCGCCTTGTGCGCGAGCATGCGGCCCACGTACTCGAGCGCGGCCGCGAGGTCGGTGCGGGAGCCTTCGGGCTCGAACACGAGCAGATCGCGCATCAGCCGCAGCGCATGGCGTCGCCCCTTCCTCGGCGGCACGACGTGCTCGATGCGATCGGTGAACAGCAGCGCGCCGACGCGGTCGTTGTTCCGTATCGCCGACATCGCGAGCACGGCGGCGAGCTCGCTCGCGAGCTCGCTCTTGAAGCGTCCTTTCGTGCCGAACCGCTCGGAGCCGGAGAGATCGACGGCGAGCATCACGGTGAGCTCGCGCTCCTCGATGTACCGCTTCACGAACGGGCGCCCCATCCGCGCGGTCACGTTCCAGTCGATCGAGCGCACCTCGTCGCCCGCCTGGTACTCGCGCACCTCGGCGAACTCCATCCCCTGCCCCTTGAACACCGAGCGGTACTCACCCGTGAACAGCGAGTTCACCATCCCGCGCGTCTGCAGCTCCAGCAGCTTGACCTGCCGGAGGATCTCCGGGGGGACGCCGGGCGCAGGGCTCACGGACTCTCGACGGTCGCGAGAACCCGCCGCACGATCTCGTCGCTCGTGACCTCCTCGGCTTCCGCTTCGTACGTCGTGAGCACGCGATGACGAAGCACGTCGGGCGCGATCGCCTTGATGTCGTCCGGCGTCACGAAGGCGCGGCCGCGCAGGAACGCGTGCGCGCGAGACGCCTGCGCGAGCGCGATCGTCGCGCGTGGCGACGCGCCGAACTCGATCAGCGGCACGAGGTCTTTCAGGCCGGCTGCCGCCGGCTCGCGCGTGGCGTGCACGATGTCGACGATGTAGTCCACGATGCGGTCGTCCATGTACAGATCGGCGATCCGGCCGCGCGCCTCGAGGATGGCCTCGGGCGTGGCGACGTGCTGCACGTTGATCGCGTGGCCGCCCGCCATGCGGCGCATGATCTCGCGCTCTTCGTCGCGCGTCGGATAGCCGACGCGCAGCTTGAGCATGAACCGGTCGACCTGCGCCTCGGGCAACGGATAGGTGCCCTCCTGCTCGATCGGGTTCTGCGTCGCCAGCACGAGGAAGGGCTCCTCGAGCTTGTACGTCGTGCCGCCGATCGTGACCTGCTTCTCCTGCATCGCCTCGAGCAGCGCGGCCTGCACCTTGGCCGGCGCGCGATTGATCTCGTCGGCGAGGATGATGTTGGCGAAGATCGGACCCTTCTTCACCATGAACTGCCCAGTCGACTGATCGTAGATCTGAGTGCCGACCACGTCGGCCGGCAGCAGGTCGGGCGTGAACTGGATGCGCGAGAAGCTCGTCGCGATCGTCTCCGCGAGGGTGCGTACCGTCAGCGTCTTCGCGAGACCCGGCACTCCCTCCAGCAGCACGTGGCCGCCCGTGAGAAGGCTGATGAGCAGCCGGTCGATCATGTACTCCTGCCCGACGACGCGCAGCGCGACCTGGCGGCTGACGTCCTGGATCAGGCGGGCATCGGCGCTCGATGACGCTTGGGTGGCGGCCATGTAGGGATCAGTGAATCGGTTGATCGGTGAGTCGAGACGAGGGACACTACACCAGCAACTGATCAATGCTCCCGTTCGGCTACAGCTTCGCCAGCGCCTTCACCTCGAGTTTGGTGAGCGAACGAACCTTGCCGACCGGCAGATCGCCAAGCTCGACGGGGCCGAACTTCACACGCACGAGTCGGTCCACCTCGAGCCCCAGCGCCTCGCAGAAGCGGCGCACCTCGCGGTTCTTTCCCTCGGCAATCGTGATGGTCAACTCCCATCGCCCGCGACCGAGCTTCTGCGCCTTGAACTTCTTCGGCCGCACGACACCGTCCTCGAGCTGCACGCCGAGGTGCGCCTGCTCCGTCGCGCCTTCAGCGTCGCCGAGCACGGACGCGATGTAGGTGCGCTCGAGCTTGCGACTCGGATGCGTGAGGCGGTGCGCCGCCGCGCCGTCGGTCGTGAGGAGCAGGACGCCTTCGGTGAGATAGTCCAGCCGTCCCACGTAGGTGAGGCCCGGCCGCTTGGGCACCAGATCGAACACCGTCTTGCGTCCCTCGGGATCGCTGCGTGAGGTGATGACGCCGGCAGGCTTGTGCAGCACGAACCACTCGAGCGGCGCGGGCCGGTCGATGCGGTCGCCGTCGACCATGATGACGTCCTTGGCCGGATCGACGGTCTGGCCGACCTGCGCCTTCACGCCATTGACCGTGACGCGCCCGTTCGCGACGAGCTCCTCCGCCTTCCGGCGCGACAGCACCCCCGCCCTCGCGAGGGCGCGCTGGATCCGCATCGGCTCCGACATCAGAGTGCGCGCGGCTCGGCGCGCAGTGCGACCGCCAGCTCGTCCGACCGCGGCAGCTCCTCGAGGTGGCGGAGCGCGAAGTACTCGAGGAAGATCGGCGTCGTCCCGTACAGCAGCGGACGTCCCATCCCCTCGCCGCGGCCGACCACGTCGATCAGCCCTCGCTCGTGCAGCGACTTGAGCACGCTGCCGACGGACACGCCGCGAATCTCCTCGATCTCGGCGCGCCCCAGCGGCTGCCGGTACGCGATGAGCGCGAGCGTCTCGAGCGCGGCGGCGCTGAGCCGAGCGGGGCGCGACGCGAGCTGCGCGCGCTCGATCGCCTCGGTGTACTCGGCGCGGGTGAGGATCTGCCACCCGCCGCCGATCTCGACGAGCTCCACTCCATGTCCGTCGACGTCGTAGTGCTCGCGCAGCTCGTCGAGCGCCGCGGCGAGCGCCGCTTTGGAGGCGTCCGTGTCGAGCGCGGCGAGCTCCTCGGTCGGAATCGGGCGAGCGCTGGCGAACAGCGCCGCTTCAAGCAGCTTCGCTAGCGGCGTCACGCGTGATCTCCACGTTGGCAAAGGGGCGAGGCTGTTGGACACGGCATTCTCCGAGCTTCGCCATCTCCAGCAGACCGAGTAAGGTCGAGAGCACCTGCCAGGGCTCCGCGCCCTGCTGCACGAGGTCCGTCCATCTCGCGCGCGCACGGATCGCGAGCAGTGCGCGAATCGTGCTGATCGCTCCGGGCACGTCGATCGCCCGAGGGATCACGTCGTGAATCGACGGGTCGCGCGTGAGGCGGAGAATGCGGTCGACGGCGCCGAGCAGCTCGCTGAGCGAGAGCGCGAGCGGCGCTTCCGGCGGCGCGGCGGCGAGCGGGATGTAGGCGCGCGCGAACCGGTTCCGGCGCTCCTCTCCGGCGCGCTCGAGCACGTCCACCACTTCGCGCATCTGCTGATACTCGAGGAGCCGGCGCACCAGCTCGGCGCGCGGATCGTCCCACGCTTCTTCGCCGTCGGTGCGCGGAAGGAGCATCTGCGCCTTGATGCGCAGCAGCCGCGCCGCCATCTCGAGATAGTCCGCCGCTTCGTTGAGCTGCAGCGTGCGGATGCGCAGCAGAAACTGCTCGGCCACCCGCGCGATCGGGATGTCGTAGATGTCGACCTGCTCTTCGCGAATGAGCGTGAGGAGCAGGTCGAGCGGCCCGGAGAACTCCGTGAGCTCGATGACGAACGAGGGCGGAGCGGTTCCCGTCTCGGGCGAGTACGTGGGATACGGAGCGGCTGCCGTCATTCGAACCACTGCGCGGTGGAGGGAAGCACCCAGGGCGCGACGGCCGTGATCCCCGTGTTGACCGCCCATTCCGCCGGCGACATCCACACGTTCAGTGCGGCGCCACCCCACTGGAGCAGGATGATCAGTGCGAGCAGTCCGAACCGGCCGAACTGCACGTACCGCACGGCGAGTGGGCGCGGCAGCAGATACTTGAACACGTGCGAGCCGTCGAGCGGAGGAATCGGCAGCAGGTTGAACGCGATGAGCACCGCGTTGAGCAACACGCCGATCTGCAGCATCGCCTGCACGATCCCCAGCGTCGGTGCGAGCGCTGGCGCCGCGTGGCCGAGCATGCCGGTCGCAATGATCAGGACCAGGCAGGCCATGCCGATCAGCGCGTTCGTGGCGACCCCTGCGAGCGAGACGATGATGTCGCCGCGCTTGGGATGCCGATAGTTGCGCGGATCGACCGGCACCGGCTTCGCGCCGCCGAACATCATCGGCCGCGCGCCGGCGATGGACGAGCCGGTGAAGGTGATGATCGGCAGCAGGATCGTGAGGAAGAAGTCGATGTGCCGCAGCGGATTCCAGCTGAGCCGGCCCGCATCGAGGGCCGTGCGGTCGCCCTGCCTCAGCGCGGCGTAGCCGTGTGCGATCTCGTGCGCGATGACCGAGAACAGCAGGACGGGCGCGAAGAGCAGGATGTTGAGAAAGGTCTGCAACGGCAGCGGGCGAGGGCGGCGTGCTCCCTGTGAATCAGGGGTGCGCACGGGGCGTAAGGTAGTGGCGGCCCGGAGGAGAGTAAAGCGCTGTGCTACCTTGACTTCGCCCTACAGCGCCGGTACGTTCAGGGTTCGCGACTCTCGCGAGTCCTACTGAATTTTTGGAGATCTTTCGTGCCGAATATCGCATCCGCGAAGAAGAACATGCGGAAGACGCGCTCCGCGACCGTGCGGAACCGCGCCCAGCGCTCCGCGCTTCGCACCGCACTCAAGAAGGCGAAGTCGCCGACCGCCACCGCTGACGAGCGCGCGGCCGCCGTGACGCTGCTCGATCGCGCCGCCCGGAAGGGGCTGGTGCACAAGAACCTCGCGTCGCGTCAGAAGAGCAAGATGGCCAAGGCCGTCGCCGCCGCCTGACATCGTTCGCTTCGCTCGATGCAAAACGCCGGTCGGCTGAATGCCGACCGGCGTTTTGCATTCCCCTGCACCACTCGCTCGATCAGAGCGATGCCAGCTCCGCGCCGCAGCGCTCGCAGTACCACTCCGTGGGATAGTTCAGCGCGCCGCACTCGCCGCACTTGAGCGACTTGGCCGCCTCGGCGCTCTTGTCCTTGATCACGATCGGAATGTTGCCAGACACGTTCATCGCGAGCGGCGAGCTGCGAGCGGGCGCCGTGCCTTCGAGCATCGTGCCTGGATCGGCCGACAGATTGACGATGTCGCCCTCCGTCGCGCGCTGCGCGAAGCTGTCACGCCGCGCACGCTCGTCTCCACGGTCGGTCGGCGCCGGCACGTCGAGCGTGCCGGTCGGCGTGTTCACCACGGAGCTGAGAAACGCGAGCTCGTCGAACGTGTTGGCGGTCTCGCCCGAGGTACGCGTCGAGTCGGCGCGCTGAGTCGGGAGAGGGGTCACGTCGGCATCGCCCAGCTCCGGCGCGGCTGCATTCGGCTGGTCGATGATCGCCGCTTCCGCTGCGATCACGGACGGCGGCAGCTCGGACGGAATCTCATCGCTCGCGCCGGGCGCTGATACCGATTGCTCGCTCGTCACGGTCGCCTCACCGACGGAAGCACCCTGCCCCATCGGCGACGACGCAACCGCGTCGGTGACCGATGCAGCCGAAGCCTCCGCGGCCTCGGGCGCCGGCGCCGCGCTGGCCTGTGCGGGTACCGCGGCGCCGCCGCGCGGGGTCGCGGGTCGCTCGGCCTCGCTCAGCAGCTCGCGCGTGCGGATGAGCTCGCGCTCCAGCTCGGTGTGCTGCGCCGTGAGCTGCTCGAGCGTCCTGTCCGTCGTGGACGACAGCTCCTGCCACGCATCCGCCGACAGCTCGCCAACGTGCGCGCGCAGCTCGGCTTCGGCGCGCTCGTCGCGCTCGTGCTGCTGCTCCTCCTCCAGCGCGGCCAGCTTCGTCGACAGCGTCGACAGTTCGGCGCGCAGTCCACCCGAGTGAGCGACGAGCTCGTTGAGCACGACGTCGAGCCGAGCAGAGTAGTCCGCGTGCACGCGCGTGAAGACGCGCTCCGGCGTCGCGCCACGCTTGGCTTCGAGCGCCTCGAGCCAGCTCTCGTACTTCCGCCGCTCTTCCATCAACGCGCTGACGGCCGAGAGCGGTGAGCCCCCAGACTCCGAGGCCTCGCCGTGCGTGTCGTGCGGGTCCGCCGTGTGGTCGCTCATTCGTCTCCTCCTGCCTCCATACGTTCTGCTTCTGCTTCCCACACTGCGCGAGCTCTCTCCCGTGCCTCTCGCAGCACCGCGACGTCTCGTTCGTGCAGTGGTGTCGCCGGCCCGAGCGCGGCGGCGGCGTGCAGGATCCTGGACGCATGCTCCAGGTTCTCCATCCGCTGGTGCGCCAGGCGCAGGGACGGCCCGACTGTCGTTGCGCCGTGGCTCGCCAGCAGGAACGCGTCGTGGCTCGCCAGAAACGGTGCCATGGCCTCGGCCAGCGCGGGTGTTCCCGGCATGGCGAAGGGCACGAGCGGTACGCTGCCCAGGTGGAAGATAACCTCCGGTAGGACGGCGTCCATGAAGTCGCGCCCCGCCACACCGAACGCCGTAGCGATCGGTGGATGAGCGTGGACGACCGCACGGACATCAGCCCGTTCACGATAGATGCGAAGATGCATCCCTACTTCGGACGAGGCGCTCAGTCCGCGCGTCACCATTGTCCCATCCGGGGAGAGCTCGACCAGGTCGTCGACCGTGACGTCCACCTTCGAGAGGCCGGCTGGCGTGACCAGGATGTTGCCCCCGGGCAGGCGGACGCTGACGTTCCCATCCTGGCCCGCGATGAGGCCGCGATCGTACAGCCGGCAGCACACCGCGACGACCTCCTCGGCGAGCTCGTCGCGAAGCACGGCCCGCTACTCCCCTCGCCGGTGGATCACGCGACCGCCGACGACGGTGAGGTCGACGACGCCGCGCAGCGTCTGACCAGCGTACGGCGTGTTGCGCCCCTTCGATCGGAACTTCGCCGCGTCGACCGTCCACGCCGCGTCGGGATCGAAGACCGTCACATCGGCGAGCGCGCCCTTCCGCAGCGAGCCGCCTGGCAGCTTGAACAGGCGCGCAGGCGCGCACGACATGCGCTCGACGAGCAGGGGAAGATCGACGATGCCGCGATGCACCAGCCAGGTGAGATTCACGGCGAGCGCCGTCTCGAGCCCGATGATGCCGTTGGGCGCGTCCGAGAACTCGCGCTCCTTCTCGTCGTAGTGATGCGGCGCATGATCGGTCGCGATGACGTCGATCGTTCCGTCGCGCACCGCCGCCTGCAGTGCCTCCACGTCTGCCGCGGTGCGCAGCGGCGGATTCATCTTCGCGTTGGTGTCGTACGCGCCGATCGCATCCTCCGTCAGCGAGAGATGATGCGGGCACACCTCGGCCGTGACGTTGATCCCGCGCTCCTTGCCCCACCGGATCAGCTCCACCGAGCCCTTCGTGCTCATGTGGCACAGGTGAATGTGGCCACCGGTCAATCGCGCGAGGAGAATGTCGCGGATGGCCATGATCTCTTCCGCTTCGGCGGGGATGCCGCGTAGACCGAGCCGCGCGCTCACCATCCCCTCGTTCATCGCGCCACCCGCGGCGAGCGTCGGCTCTTCGCAGTGATCGGCGACGGGAATGCCGAACGTGCGCGCGTACTCGAGCGCCGTGCGCATGAGCTGCGCGCTGACGACGGGCTTGCCGTCATCGCTCACCGCGACGGCGCCAGCGCCGACCATCTCGCCGAACTCGGCGAGCGTCTCACCCTTCTCGCCGATCGAGATCGCGCCGATCGGGTACACGCGCGCGGCACCCGCGCGGCGCGCCTGGCTGATGACGAATCCGACCGCGGCCTGGTTGTCGGTGACCGGATCGGTGTTCGGCATGGCGCACACCGCCGTGAATCCGCCCGCCGCCGCCGCGCGCGCTCCCGATGCGATCGTCTCGACCTCCTCTCGACCCGGCTCGCGCAGGTGACAATGCACGTCGATGAAGCCCGGGCTCACCACGCGTCCCGTACAGTCCACCTCACGCAGCTCGTCTCCGTCTCGGCGGATCTCGCCGAGTCGGCCAGTGGCTTCGACGATGCCATCGTTCAGCAGGACGTCGCCGACTCCGTCGAGATTCTGCGAGGGATCGATGATGCGTCCACCGCGCAGGAGAAGCATCCCGGGTGCCGCCTGGCGCGTCATCGTGCGCCTCCGCCCTTTGCGGCATCGGCGAGCTCCGGCTTGCCGCCGGCGAGGAGATAGAGCACTGCCATGCGCACGGCCACGCCGTTGGTCACCTGGTTGAGGATCACGCTGTGCGGTCCGTCCGCGACGTCGGAGTCGATCTCGACGCCGCGGTTCATCGGACCGGGATGGAGGATGAGGAGATCCTTCGGCGCGCGAGCGAGCCGCTCGCTCGAGATGCCGAAGACGCGGTTGTACTCGCGCAGCGACGGGATGTAGCCCGCCTGCATCCGCTCGAGCTGGAGGCGCAGCACGTTGAGCGCGTCCGCCCACTGGATCGCGTCTTCGATGCGCGAGAACACCGTCACGCCGAAGTCGTCGATGCAGTTCGGCAGCAACGAGCGCGGGCCGCAGACACCGACCTCGGCGCCCATCTTCTGCAAGCCCCAGATGTTCGACCGCGCGACGCGCGAATGCAACACGTCGCCGCAGATGCAGACCTTGAGACCCTGCAGCTTCTTGAAGTGATCGCGCAGCGTGAGCAGATCGAGCAATCCCTGCGTGGGGTGCTCGTGGGTGCCGTCGCCGGCGTTGATCACGTTCGACTCGATGCGCTCGGCGAGAAACTGCGCCGCGCCCGATGCACCGTGGCGGATCACGACCATGTCGATCCGCATCGCCTCGAGATTGCGCGCGGTATCGACGAGCGTCTCACCCTTGCTCACGCTCGAGCCGGACGACGCCACGTTCACGGTGTCGGCCGACAGGCGCTTCTCGGCGAACTCGAACGAGACGCGCGTGCGCGTGGACGCCTCGAAGAACAGGTTGACGATCGTGGAGCCACGGAGCGTCGGCACCTTCTTGATCGCGCGCTCGCTGATCTCCTTGAACGGCTCGGCGGTGTCGAGAATGAGGCGAATCTGATCGCCCGAGAGGGGCTCGAGTCCGAGCAGATCCTTCCCGAGCGGCTCGGTCACGTGTCCACCGCGCCGGCCAGGATGACCGCGTCGCGGTCGTCGAGCTCGGCGACCATCACGTCCACTCGCTCGCGCTTCGCCACCTCGAGTGTCTTGCCGACGACGTCGGGCTGGATGGGAAGCTCTCGGCCCCCACGATCGATCAGAACGGCCAAGCCGATGCGTCTTGGCCTCCCGAAGTCGGCCAGCTCGTCGAGCGCGGCGCGCACGGTGCGGCCCGTGTAGAGCACGTCATCGACGATGACGACGTGCTTGCCGTCGATCGCCCACGGCAGATCGGTGGGGCCGACGACCGGGCGCGGCCCAACCGTCTGCAGGTCGTCGCGATAGAGCGTGATGTCGAGCGCCCCGCTGGGGACGTCGGCTTTCTCGCGCTCCTTGATTGAGGATACGATACGCGCCGCGAGCTGCACGCCGCGGCGCTGGATCCCTACGATGATGAGGTCGTCCGTGCCGTCGTTCAGCTCGACGATCTCATCGGCCATCCGGCGAAGCGTGCGATCCATGGCGCGCGCGTCGAGGACGATGGTCTGGCGATCGGTCATGGGTGAGCAATATGACCGGGCGTCCGCGAAAACAGAAGCGGACGCCCGGCGCGATTCAGCCCCCGCGAGCTAGCGCAGGCGGGTGACCGTCTCCGTCCCGCCGGCGACCGTGAGCGCGTCGTTGACGCTGAAGATTGCGGTGTACCCCGTGGCCGGAAAGATATTCGTCATGCTGCCACCGGGGCGCAGGCGAAACGCGCGATCCACGAGGACGCTACCAGCTATGCTACTGGCACCGAAGATCTCACCCGAGCCCGTGATCCCAGTGGCGACGGACGACGGTCCCCCCAGGGTGCCGAGATCACGGATGCCGTCGCGCCGAGTCCAACGCATCGCATGCGTCACGTTGCCCGGGAAAGAGATCAAGCCCACGATCTGCCCCGCGTCGTTGATCGCTCGTGCCTCTCCGTTGACCTGTCCGCCGCCGAGATCGATCGGAGCCTGCCCTGGGTTCCACAGCACGGGCGCCAGACTGAGGTCAGGTCGGTAACACCACCCCACGATCTGTCCTGCGGCGTTGATTCGCTTGGCGGCACACGAGGGGCCACCGAGCGTCGGCAGAAAGACGATACCGCCTGCGCGCGTCCACGAGAACGCTTTGTGATCCGTCTGTCCGACGACCTGCCCCGACTCGTTGATCCCCCACGCGACGCTGAAAGCGCCGCCCAGGAGCGCGCCGAGATCGACCATGCCATCGTCCCTGCTCCAGAAGAACGCATGCACGTCGATGTCCGCCACGTCGACGCCGCTCCATCCTACGACCTGCGCCCTGCTGTTGACGCCGAAGGCGAGCGAAGTGACGCCGGTGCCAAGAGTGCCTATGTCGTGGATCCCGCTCGCGCTCGACCAGATGAAGGCGTGTTCGGCTGGAGCTTGGGCGAGCTCGCTCGAGCCCGCGACCAGACCGTTCGCCGAGAGTGCCGTCGCAAATGTCAATTGCCCGCCGAGAGTGCCCAGGTGAGTCACGACGACCGCATCGCTACTCAGACTGGGTGAGGTAGGAGCGAGCGACGACGAGAGGTGCTCTGCGGTTGGCGGCTCCTGACACGCGACACCTCCGAGAGCCATCGTCAGGAAGACGACGTCCCGGAGCGCAGTTCGCACGCGATTGCTCACCGCGGTGACAGCGATGTGTGGCGCGGCCGCGCCCTCCGGCGTTGATCGATGAGCCATGGAAGTCGTCTCCTACGGTTGAGAGCCGTCCGGGCTGGGTCCGCTTGGCTTCCGCAATCATCCGCTCCATAGCCAGGCTCCGCAAGGGCGGAGGCCGGCCTCTCTTCGCAACAACGACGAACATCGCTTCCCGAACGAGAGCAACGCTCTTTGAGGACCCGGTTGCACCGAACGCAGGGTCACCTCAGCCGGCTTCGGGATATGGGAAGCGGCGCTTCCACCTGTTGATCGGCCCCTCGTAGAATTGCCACGACAACGTCGCGATCGCGATCGACATCGCGGCCACTTCCAGGAACATGACGGTGCTGCCATCTCGCAGTCCGTCGCGATGCAGGAGCTCGCCGAGGATCGAGCGAATGGGTGTCTGCACGAGATAGACGCAGTAGCTGATCGTGCCGACGTACGCCACCGGGCGCCACGTGAGAATCGCGCCCATCATTCCGCTCGCGCCGCGTGCGCACCGATCCACCAGCCACACACTCACCAACGCGGCGCTGGTCGATTCGATCATACCGAGCACTGGCAACCGTCTTCCCGCCATCGTCAGGGCGAGCGTCACGAGCATGAGCGCGAGCCCCGCCCCGAGCGCGACGCGCAGCGCGCGTCGCCGCGCGACCGTGGCCTCAGGCGCGCTGTGCCAGTGCCACGCGAGCAGGGCGCCGAGCCCCAGGCTATCCAGATTGGAAAAGACATGTGGCTGTGCTTCGCGCACCGTCGCGCCGGAGAGCAGCAAGCCCGCTCTCGTGGCCAGAGCGATGAAGATTGCCCATCCGAAGATTCGTGGCAGCCAACGCACCGGCGCCAGCAGCACCAGCAGTGGCCACACGAGGTAGAACTGCTCCTCGACGGCCAGCGACCAGAAGTGTCCGAGCGCCGCGGGCCCCTGCGCCACGAGCGACGTGTTCGACAGGTACAGGAGGTGCGCGACCAGCGCCTTCGGGCCGAGGGGAAACTCGAGCAGCCGCGCCGCGGCGATCACCGCGTAGTAGGCGGGAAAGATTCGGAGGAATCGCCGCGCGTAGAACGTGCGTAGCGCGGTGCCGAGCGGCGCGCTGCTCTCTCGAAGCCGCAGCAGAATTCCCGTAATGAGGAACGCGCTCAGAACGAAGAAGAGCCAGACGCCATAGACGCCGACGCCCCACGTGCCGAACCGCGTCGCCCATGCCGGGCCGGCGTGCGCCCAGATGACGAGCAGCACGGCCAGACAGCGTAGACCGTCCAGTTGCGGCATGTGCGTGGGGAGTCCCACGTCATGAGTCGGTGAATAGCGCACCGCGCAACCACTTTGAAGGGTGTGCGTCGATCGCTGGATCTCTTGCAATGTCGCCACGTCGGCGGCTCACGATGGATGCGTGCGAAGGTGCGATCGATGCACCTCCGCCTATCTCTTCGATGACGCCGCAGTTGGTGTCCGCGCCACATCATGGTGGGAGGCGCGCGGTTCGTTCCAGAATGACGAACGCCGCCCTCAACCGGCAGCGGCGCTCGCGTACTCACTGCGCGATCACTGCGGTGGTGCCGTCTTCTGCGGTGTCGTGACAGCGCTCGCCTGGATCTGGCTTCCGGTTGCACCAAAGATCGTTGAGCCCCAGCAATACGCCCCATCAACGCCGACCGCGCACGATGTTCGCGACCCCGACGAGAGTGCGGTGTAGACTCGTGCTCCGGCGACGGGAGCTGGATCGGGGAATGAGCCGCCGGCCGCACCTCCGCGACCGAGTTGTCCATAGCTGTTCGAGCCCCAGCACGAGGCCCCGGTGTTGGTCAGTGCGCAAGCGTGATCGCCGCCTACCGCCACATACGTAAATCCAGAGCCTGCGACCTGCGCGGGCGAGGCGACCGAAGCGCTTACCGCCTGACCCGCCTGGCCCAACGCGTTGGCACCCCAACAGTACACGGAGCCACCGCTGCTCAAGCCACACGTATTGTCTCCACTCGCGGAGATCTGTGAGAATGTCGCCCCGATCACCGGAAGCGCGACGTCCGACGGCGCGCTCACGATACCCCTTCCGAGTTGACCACTTCTGTTGTCGCCCCAACAGTACGCGGTGCCCGACAGCGCCAGCGCGCAGGTATGAGCGCGACCGGCCGCGATCGACTTGAACGCGATGCCGCCCCCGGCGGGAATCGGAGTCGACGAGCTCGCGTTGATGTTGTCGCCGTTGCCTCCGATCTGAAACACGTTATCGCGCCCCCAGCAGTACGCGGATCCGCCACTGGTGAGCGCGCACGCATGCGCGTGTCCGGCCGTTATCTGCGTGAAGGTGGCAGCGTCGGCGAGCGGACCTGTAACACGAACCGGAAGCGCTGCGGTGCCCGGCTTCGAGACACCGTTGCCCAGCTGCCCGTTCGTCTGATCACCCCAGCAGTATGCCTCCCCAGCCGCTGTGAGGCCGCACGCAACAGAGTCGCCAACGGCGAGTGAAGTGAGTTGGAGGGCTCCCGCGATGGGAAGTGGAATGAGCGTGCAAGAGTGCGGTCCCACGTTGGGGCCGGGGACGTCGAAACACGACGTGTCCCTTGCGATGCCCGTGACCGGCGCCTTGCCGAAGCAGAAGGCGCGTCCGAGGGGCAGCAACCCGCACGTCGCATCGAGCCCCGACGAGATCGAAGCGGGTCCACCGCCGATGAACTCGCGAGCCAGCGCACCGAGTGCGATCGTCGCGGAAGCATCGCCCGTCTTCGCCGTGATAGTGGCGGTGCCGGGTGCCGAAAAGATGACGCGTCCTGTCGACGAGATTGTCGCGGTCGGCGAAGACGATGCGAAGGTGATCGACTGACCAGGGACCGCGACGCCGTCCCATCCCAGCGCCGCCGCCGTGAGCGAGATCGTGTCACGTACGAGCGCTTGAGAGGCTGACGCCCTGAGCGTGACCGACTTGACGATCGGCAGCACAACGATCGTCGTGGTGGCGCGCATTCCGTTGACGCGGACTGCCACGGTCGTTGTTCCGAGGCCTGCCGCCGTGACGGTGGCGGTGGCATCGCCCGAGCTCGACGAGATCGTGGCGATCGCAGTATCCGCGCTCTCGAAAACATGTCCAGGAAGAG